>NZ_JBEZCG010000062.1:0-1020 GCF_040647455.1 Streptomyces sp. NPDC041068 | reverse complement strand
CGCGTCCTGCGCCTGCCCGCCGGACGGCGCGAACCACACGAACTGCGCCATCACCCCCGCCCCCGGATCCAGCCGCCCCGCCGCCGCATCCAGCTCCGCGGCCGCCAACTCCCCCCAACCACCGTCCCACCGGCCATCACACTCGACCCGACGCACCAGCGAAGCCACATCCACCGCCCCCGGAGCCGCCACCTCCAGCCCCGAAACACCATCCACCCCCCTCACCAGACGCGAACGCAGCACATCATGACGATCAACCACCGCAGCCAGCGTCGCCACCAACCCCGACTCACCAATACCGTCCGGCAGTTCAAGGGCGACCGACATGTTGTAACGGCCATAGCCGCCGCCGAGCTCCAACAAGTACTGGCCCACGGGCGGCAGGGGCGCCCACCCGGTGCCGCCCCCCTCGAACTCCTCCAGCACCACCGCATCCGCAGCGGTGCCAGAGCCCACCGCCGCTACGGTCTGGGCGAGTTCGGCGACCGTACGTGACTCGAAGATCTGCCGCGGCGTGACCTCCACACCCCGCGCCCGTGCCCGCGCCACCACCTGGATCGAACGGATGCTGTCACCGCCGACCGCGAAGAAGTCGTCGTCCACCCCCACCCGCTCCAGACCCAACACCTCGGCGAACACCCCCGCCAAAGCCTCCTCGACGGGCGTACGCGGCGCGCAGTACTCCCCACCGGAGAACTCCGGTTCGGGCAGCGCGGCGCGGTCCAGCTTGCCGTTCGCCATCAACGGCAGCCGCTCCAGCATCACCAACGCCGACGGCACCATGAACTCCGGCAACCGCCCCGCCACAAACCGACGCAGCTCCGCCACCGACACACCCACACGCACGTCGA
This sequence comes from Streptomyces sp. NPDC041068, assembly GCF_040647455.1. Classification (NCBI taxonomy): domain Bacteria; kingdom Bacillati; phylum Actinomycetota; class Actinomycetes; order Kitasatosporales; family Streptomycetaceae; genus Streptomyces; species Streptomyces sp. NPDC041068. The sequence continues at coordinate 169 of NZ_JBEZCG010000062.1, read as the reverse complement.
AGTCGAGTTCGCCGGAGTCACCCACACCGAGGCCGCCGTCCATCGGGACGACGTATGCCACCAACTGCTGTGCTCCGCCTCGGGCTTCATGGGTGGTGACGACGGCCTGGGCCACGGCCGGGTGCGCGGTCAAAGCCGCCTCGACCTCACCCGGCTCGATACGGAAACC
>NZ_JBEZCG010000061.1:0-1072 GCF_040647455.1 Streptomyces sp. NPDC041068 | reverse complement strand
AACAAACCCTCACCACCCTCTTCGCAGAAACCCTCGGCACCGACCACATCAGCATCGACGACAACTTCTTCCACCTCGGCGGACACTCCCTCCTCATCACACGCTTGGTGAGTCGGATCCGCAGCACCCTCGGGGTGGAAGTGCCGATTGCCGCGGTGTTCGAGGCGCCCACTGTGGCGGAACTGGCGACTCACCTCGCGGAAGGCAGCGGGGCCCGGAAGGCCTTGGCGCCGATGCCACGCCCCGAGGTGGTCCCCCTTTCGTTCGCCCAGCGGCGACTCTGGTTCCTGCACAAGCTGGAGGGCCGGACAGCGACGTACAACATGCCCCTGGCGTTTCACCTCACTGGCTCGGTGGATGCCGAGGCACTGCACGCGGCCCTGCGCGATGTGGTGGAACGCCACGAGTCGCTGCGCACCGTCTTCCCCGACGTCGGAGGCGAGCCACGCCAGTCGGTACTGGACAGTGCTGAGGCGGACTTCGGGTGGGAGCACCGTGCGGTGTCCACGCACGGGCTGTCGACGGCGCTGGAGGAAGCGGCGCGCTATGGCTTCGATCTCGCCACCGAAGTGCCCGTGCGCGCTTGGCTCTTCGAGGTGAATGACGGCGATAGCGTCCTGCTGCTGTTGCTGCACCACATCGCGGCCGACGGCTGGTCGATGGCCCCGCTGGCCCGCGACCTGGTGGCCGCCTACACGGCGCGTGCGCAGAGCAGCGTTCCGCAATGGTCCGCCCTGCCGGTCCAGTACGCCGACTACACCCTGTGGCAGCGCGAGCTGCTGGGGGACGAATCCGAGCCGGAAAGCCCATACGCCCGGCAACTCGAGTACTGGCAGCAGCAGTTGACAGCTCTGCCGGAGTTGGTGAGCTTCCCCACGGACCGTCCTCGACCGACCGTCGCCACCTACGAGGGCACCCATCTCGAATTCGAGCTGAGCGCCGAGCTCCACCAAGGGCTCAAACAGTTGGCGCAGCGCTCGGGCAGCACCGTGTTCATGGTCCTCCAGGCAGGCATGGCAGCGCTCCTCACCCGCCTCGGCGCCGGCACCGACATCCCCCTGGGCAGCGGCGT
>NZ_JBEZCG010000060.1:0-1127 GCF_040647455.1 Streptomyces sp. NPDC041068 | reverse complement strand
AGAGGTCGTTTTCTTCTGGAGTGCGTTGGTATCTCCGCAATTTGGCCCGCTGATGAACTGGTGTGGGTGGGGCTCACGAGCTGGTCATGCTTGTTGAGGCGAATGGTGCGACGTCTGGGGCAGGAGGCGGCCTGAGCCTGTCTCATCCCAAGACACCCGGGTCTGTGCCGTGCTTCCGCGGGGCGGAACACACGCCTGGGCGCACGCCCCCGATCGGCGGTACGTCCAGGTCATGACTGGCCGCCGTGCGTATCCGAGTGATCTGTCCGATGCCCGCTGGGAGTTGATCGAGCCAGTGCTGTCCGCGTGGCGCTACGAGCGCCACGGCCGGGCCCTGGCCTTCGGCCGCCCGGCCCAGCACGACCTGCGCGAGATCATGAACGCGATCCTGTACGTGGACCGCACCGGGGTCCAGTGGGCCTATCTCCCGCACGACTTCCCGCCCCACCAGACGGTGTACGGCTACTTCGCCAAGTGGCAGAAGGACGGCATCTTCGCCCAGCTCAACGGCCTGCTGCGAGAGCTGATCCGGCTGCAGGAGGGGCGGAACGACCAGCCGTCGGCCTGCGTGATCGACGCACAGAGCGTCAAGACCTCCACCAGCGTCCCCACCGCGAGTCAGGGCATCGACGCGGGCAAGAAGATCGTGGGCCGCAAGCGCAGCATCCTCACCGACACCCTCGGCCTGCTGCTGGCCGTGCTGGTCACCGCAGCCGGCGTCCAGGACTCCACCGCCGGCCGCGTGCTCCTTGACCAGGCCGCCGTTGACCACCCCGGCCTGCGCAAGGTCTGGGTCGACGGCGGCTACCGCAAGCACTTCATCGATCACGCCGCCACCCTCGGCATCGACCTCGAGATCGTCCAACGTGCCCCCGGGGTCAGGGGTTTCACCCCGATCCCGAAGAGGTGGGCGGTCGAGCGGACCTACGGCTGGCTGATGCTGCACCGCCGCCTGGCCCGCGACTACGAGACCCTCCCGGCCCGCTCCGAAGCCATGATCCACCTCGCCATGACCGACCTCATGGCCCGCCGTCTCACCGGTGAGAACACGGTCTCCTGGCGCGACCCGACATCACCGGACCAAATCCGCATCACGGGATGAAACACCGGGAGAAAACGACCTCTAA
>NZ_JBEZCG010000059.1:0-1462 GCF_040647455.1 Streptomyces sp. NPDC041068 | reverse complement strand
TCGGCGGTCAGGGCGGCACGGCCCGCATAGCCGCGTGCCAGACCGGCTCCCGCCACATACAGCTCACCCACCACACCCACCGGGACCGGCTCAAGACCGGAATCCAGCACGAACACCCGGGAGTTGGCCACCGCACGGCCGATCGGAACCACCGTGCCCGTGGTTCCTTCGCCCATCGACACGCACACAGTCGATTCGGTCGGGCCGTACGCGTTCACCACCTGACGGCCCGTTGCCGACCACCGGGTCACCAGCCCGATCGAGACGGCTTCGCCCGCCAGCACCACCGATTCCAGGAGCGACAACGAGGAATCGGCGTCCGGAGGCAGTGTGCCGAGCACCGAAGGCGGCAGCGTCACGTGCGTGATGCGCCGTCCCTCCAGCGTTCCTTGCAGGGCCTCACCGGCCAGATGTGCGTCTTCCGGGACGACGAGCGTGGCGCCGTTCGAGAAAGCCATCACTAGCTCCCACACCGCCGCGTCGAAACTGGGCGACGCGAACTGCAGCACACGGCTTGCGGCGGACACTCCGAGCCGTTCCCTCTGGGTGTGCGCCAGACTCGCCACGCCCCGATGCGAGACCACCACGCCCTTGGGAATTCCGGTGGATCCCGACGTGTAGATCACATATGCCGGAGACCCCGGATCCGTCGTCGTGCCCAAGTCCCCATCCGAGAAGCCGGACAGGTCCTGGACGAGAGCTGCCTCGTCGAGCACGACCACGGGAGACGCCTCCGCCAGCATGAAGTCCCGGCGCTCCGCCGGATAATCCGGGTCCACCGGGACGAACGCACCCCGCGCCTTGAGTACGGCGAGAACCGCGACCACCATCTCCACGGAACGCGGGAGGACGACGCCCACCAGCTTCTCCGGGCCCACTCCCTGGGAAACCAGCCACCGGGCCAGGCGGTTGGCGCGACCGTTCAGCTCCCCGTAGGTGAGCGATCGGTGTCCGCACTCCACGGCAACCGACCCCGCAGACCTCCGTACCGATTGTTCGAACAGCTCGGCAAGACCCGCGTCCGGGACCGCGGCAGGCGAATCACCCCACGCCCCGAGAAGCCGTTCACGCTCGGCCCCGGTCACCACCTCCAGACGGCCGACCGGCACGAGCGGATCCACCACGACCTGCTCCAACAACCCGATCCAGCGGGCCAGAAGTCCCTCGATCGACGCACGGTCGAAGAGATCGGTCGAGAACTCGGCATGGATCCGGATGCCGTCCGGGGCACCGGATGCCCCGTGACGCTCATACATTTCGATCAGTACATCGAACCGCGAGGTGCCGGTGCCGATGAACTCGCTCCGTACCTGGAGCTCAGGCAGGCGGAACTCCTCCCGGGGGACGTTCTGCAGCACCATCGCCACTTGGAAGAGGGGGTGGTGGCTGGTGGTGCGGTGGGGGTTGAGGAGTTCGACGAGGTGGTCGAAGGGGATGTCTTGGTGTGTGTAGGCGGTGAGGC
>NZ_JBEZCG010000058.1:0-1535 GCF_040647455.1 Streptomyces sp. NPDC041068 | reverse complement strand
CTCGTCGAACTCCTCAACCCCCACCGCACCACCAGCCACCACCCCCTCTTCCAAATCGCCCTCGTCCTCCAGAACACCACCCAAGGCGACTTCGATCTCCCCGGCCTCCGCGTGCGGCCCAAGGAAGTCGGAATCGGCAGGTCCCGTTTCGACATGCTGTTCAGCCTGGCCGAGCGGGACGACGACCACGGGATCGCCGGAACCGTCGAGTACTCGACCGATCTCTTCGACCGCGCGTCGATCGAGGGTCATCTCGCCCGTTGGATCGGGCTGTTGGAGCAGGTGGTCGCGGATCCGTCATTGTCGATCGGCGACGTGAAGGTGATCTCAGAGGCCGAGCGTGAGCGGATTCTCGGGGCATGGAGCGGCCCGGTCGTCGGAGTGCAGGAACTGAGTCTCGTTGATCTCTTCGAGAGGTCTGTGCGGGAGGCTGCGGAGTCGGTCGCCGTGGTGTGTGGAGGGCGGTCGGTCTCCTATGGGGAGTTGAACGGTCGCGCCAACCGCCTGGCCCGGTGGCTGGTTTCCCAGGGAGTGGGACCGGAGAAGCTGGTGGGCGTCGTCCTCCCGCGTTCCGTGGAGATGGTGGTCGCGTTTCTCGCCGCGCTCAAGGCAGGCGGGGCGTTCGTTCCGGTGGACCCGGAGTACCCGGCGGAGCGCAGGAACTACCTGCTGGCGGATGCCTCACCTGTCGTGGTCGTGGACGAGGAGACTCTCGCCCGGAACTTGTCCGGCTTCTCGGACGAAGACCTGAACGTGACGGTCGGCACGGGCTGCCCGGCGTACGTGACGTACACGTCCGGCTCCACAGGAGTGCCCAAGGGAGTTGTGGTCTCCCACAGCGGAGTGGCGAGTCTGGCGCACACCCAGAGGGAGCGCCTCGGGGTGAGTTCCGCAAGCCGTGTGCTGCAGTTCGCATCGCCGAGTTTCGACGTGGTGGTGTGGGAGCTGGTGATGGCCTTCTCGAACGGCGCCACGCTCGTCGTACCCGATGGGAAAGGCCTGTTCGGCGACGCACTCGGGGACTTCCTGGCCGTCGAAGGCGTGACGCACGCGCTGATCCCGCCATCGGTGGTTGCCACCATTCCGGCCAACTCCGCAGAGAAGATCACGGATTTGGAGTGCCTCATGTTGGGCGCCGAGGCGGCGCCCTCCGAATTGGTGACCCGGTGGTCGGTGGCGGGCCGGCGCGTGGTGAACGGGTACGGCCCGACCGAGTCCACCGTGTGCGTCACGATGAGCGGGGAGTCGACGGACGGCACGTTCCCGATCGGCACCGCGGTGGCGAACACCAGGGTGTTCGTGCTGGATTCGGCGCTTGAGCCGGTACCCGTGGGCGTGGCCGGCGAACTGTATGTGTCGGGCTCGGGCTTGGCTCGGGGGTATGTGGGGCGTCAGGCGCTGACGGCGGAGCAGTTCGTGGCCTGTCCGTTCGCGGCGGGCGAGCGCATGTACCGCACCGGCGACCTGGTGCGCTGGCGTGGCGACGGCCAACTGGAGTTCGTCGGCCGCGCCGACGACCAGGTCAAACTCCGAGG
>NZ_JBEZCG010000057.1:0-1957 GCF_040647455.1 Streptomyces sp. NPDC041068 | reverse complement strand
GCCTCACCGCCTACACACACCAAGACATCCCCTTCGACCACCTCGTCGAACTCCTCAACCCCCACCGCACCACCAGCCACCACCCCCTCTTCCAAATCGCCCTCGTCCTCCAGAACACCACCCAAGGCGACTTCGACCTCCCCGGCCTGACGGTTCGCACAGCCGAGGCGGAGACCGGCACATCACGCTTCGACATGCTCTTCTCCCTCACCGAGCGCTTCACGGCAGCCGGAGACCCTGCCGGCATCGACAGTGTGGTCGAGTACTCCACCGACCTCTTCGACCGGTCCAGCATCGAGCAGATCTTCGACCGGTGGATACGTCTCATCGACCAAGTGCTGAGCGCTCCGGACCAGCCGATCGGCCGGCTCGGCCTGCTGACGGCTGCCGAGCGGCAGCAGGTGCTGACGGAGTGGAACGGCGCCGAGACCGACGTGCACCCGGACACGATGGTCGGCCTGCTCGAAGCGCAGGCCCGGCGCACTCCCGACGCGCCCGCCGTACGCTTCGCGAACACCACGCTCACGTACGCCGAACTGCACGCACGGGCTAACCAACTGGGCCGCCACCTGGTCGACTTGGGCGTCGGACCGGAGAGCGTGGTGGCAGTGGCACTGCCGCGCTCGGCCGACACGATCGTCGCGTTGCTCGCGGTGGTCAAGGCAGGCGGCGCATATCTTCCGCTGGACCCCGACGACCCGAGCGAGCGCCTGCACTCCATGGTGCTCGACGCACGCCCGGTGGTGGCCATCGTCTCGGCCGGGAGCCGTCTGATCGCCTCCGGCCAGGGCGTGCCGTGCGTGATCATCGATGACGACGAGACCAGCGCCGTCATCGCCGGGCAGCCCACGGCCGATCTCTCGGCGGACGAGCGCACGACTGCCTTGACGTCGGCCAACGCGCTCTACGTCATCTACACCTCGGGGTCCTCGGGCCGACCCAAGGGCGTCATGGTCGAGCACCGCGGCCTGGCCAACAACCTTCAGTGGATGCAGTCGGCCCATCCGGTGGGCGCCGACGACGTGGTGCTGTTCCGGACCTCGGTGCGATTCGACTCCGTGGGCCTGGAGATCTGGTACCCGCTGCTTTCCGGCGCCGCGATCTGCGTGGCCCCCGGCGACGTCATCCGCGATCCGCAACGGCTGACCTCGTACATCGCGGAGAACGGCGTCACCGTCGCCCAGTTCCCTCCGTCCCTCCTCGCGAATCTGCCCCACCCGCCCGCGACGCACGCCGTCAGCCGCATCTGGGCCAGCGGCGAGGCACTCCGCGCAGATCTCGCGGCGGACATCGCGGACGCCTGGGGCAGCGAACTCTCCAATCTGTACGGCCCGACCGAGATGACCATCCAGGTGGCGTCCTTCCCCTGCCGGCGAGGCGCGGACAGTGGCACGGGCTCGACGGTCCCCATCGGCCGACCCACCTGGAACACGCAGGTGTACGTGTTGGATTCGGCGCTCGAACCGGTACCCGTGGGCGTGGCCGGCGAACTGTACGTCGCCGGCACCCAGGTGGCTCGGGGGTATGTGGGGCATCAGGCGCTGACGGCGGAGCGGTTCGTCGCCTGTCCGTTCGCGGCGGGTGAGCGCATGTACCGCACCGGCGACCTGGTGCGCTGGCGTGGCGACGGCCAACTTGAGTTCGTCGGCCGCGCCGACGACCAGGTCAAACTCCGAGGCTTCCGCATCGAACCCGGCGAGGTCGAATCCCGCCTGACCGAATGCGACGGAGTACGACAGGCAGCCGTCGTCGTACGCGAGGACACACCCGGCGACCAGCGCCTGGTCGCCTACATCGTCCCCGACCTGGAAACAGCCGCCGCAGCAGACACCCACAACACCGGAGACTCTCAGGACTCGCAAGTAGAGGAGTGGCAGGAGCTCTACGACTCCGTGTACGCGGAGGCCGCAGGGTCGTCCGCGTTCGGCGAGGACTTCTCCGGCTGGGACAGCTCCTA
>NZ_JBEZCG010000056.1:0-2019 GCF_040647455.1 Streptomyces sp. NPDC041068 | reverse complement strand
CCTGCACTGCCAGCCCGCCGACTCCTTCGACGGACTACCCGCCGACCACTTCGACACCATCCTCATCAACTCAGTCATCCAGTACTTCCCCGACAACCACTACCTCTCGCGCGTGATCGACCACGCCCTCGACCTACTCACCCCCGGCGGCCGCATCATCATCGGCGACGTCCGCAACGCCCGAACACTGCGCGCACTACACGCAGCCGTCCACCAACACCGCGGCACAGCAACCCCCACCACCGTCGACCGCGCCGTCATGCTCGAAAAAGAACTCGTCGTCGCCCCCGACTACTTCACCGACCTGGCCACACAAGACCACCGGATCAACGCAGTCGACATCCAGCTCAAACAAGGCACCCACCACAACGAACTCACCCGCCACCGCTACGAAGCCGTCCTCCACAAGAACACCCCCCACACCCTCGACGTCACCAACGCAAGCCACATCCCCTGGAACCCGGAAACAGACCTCACCGAGCTGTTGAGGAGCGTGGACGGGCCCTTGCGCATATCGGGGATCCCCAACGCACGTCTGATGGCCGACATCGCCGCAGAGCGCCGGCTCGACGGTCTTGAGCACGGCCATATGAGCTCCGGCGTGGATCCGGCGGCTGTGGTGGCGCTCGGAGCCGACCTCGGCCTGCGGATCGTGACCACCTGGTCGCCGCAGGCGGTGGAGCTCTTCGATGCCGTGGTCCTCCCGTCGGACACCGATCATGGTGTGCTGTCCGGGACGTACCTGCCGCAGGCCGCGGCCGGCCCCCGGACGAACAGCCCGCGCACCGCACGCGGCATCGGCGCGGTCGTGGACGCGGCACGCCGACGTCTGATCGAGCAGCTGCCCGACTACATGGTGCCCTCGGCGGTTGTGGCACTGGGCCGTCTGCCGCGCACCCCGAACGGAAAGCTCGACCGCGGGGCACTGCCGATGCCCGACCACGCGGTCGGCAGTGACAGCCGCGGCCCGCGCACCGCCGAGGAACAGGTTCTGTGCACGCTCTTCGCGGAAGTCCTCGGCATCGACCGGATCGGCATCGGCGACAGCTTCTTCGACCTCGGCGGGCACTCCCTCCTCGCCACTCGGCTCACCAGCCGCGTCCGGAGCGTTCTCGGCGCTGAGCTTCAGGTCAGGGACGTCTTCGAGACGCCCACCGTGGCGGGGCTCGCTCAGCGGGTGAACCAGGGAAGTCGCACCCGCGCGGCACTCACCGCGGTGGAGCGCCCGGACCTGATCCCCCTCTCGTTCGCGCAGCGCCGTCTCTGGTTCCTCCACAAACTGGAGGGCCGCTCGGCCACGTACAACATGCCTTTGGCCTTCCGTCTGACGGGGGCCGTGGACTCCCAGGCGCTGCACAGCGCCCTGCGCGACGTGCTCGGTCGGCACGAGTCGCTGCGCACGGTCTTCCCGGAGGTCGAAGGACGGCCGTATCAGCGGGTGCTCGACGTCGCGGAGGCTGACTTCGGCTGGGAGCACCGCACGATCGTCGAGTCGCACCTCGCACCGACTCTGGAGGAGACGGCCCGCTACGGCTTCGATCTCTCCACCGAAGTACCCGTGCGCGCTTGGCTCTTCGACGTGAGTGACGGCGAGAGCGTCCTGCTGCTGTTGCTGCACCACATCGCGGCCGACGGCTGGTCGATGGGCCCGCTGGCCCGCGACGTGGTCACGGCATACGCCGCCCGGTCCCAGGCAGCCGCCCCCAAGTGGACAGAACTCCCCGTCCAGTACGCGGACTACACCCTGTGGCAGCGCGACCTGCTCGGAGAGGAGAGCGACCCCGAGAGCCTCTTCCGGCGGCAGGTCGACTACTGGACGCAGCAGCTGCACGGCATGCCGGAGCTGGTGAGCTTCCCCACCGACCGGGCGCGGCCTGCGGTCGCCTCGTACGAAGGGACAACCGTCAAGCTCACGGTCGATGGCGAACTCCATCGGCGCATGGTGGAGTTGGCGCAGCAGTCGGGCAGCACCGTGTTCATGGTCCTCCAGGCAGGCATGGCAGCGCTCCTCACCCGCCT
>NZ_JBEZCG010000055.1:0-2435 GCF_040647455.1 Streptomyces sp. NPDC041068 | reverse complement strand
GCACCCCGCGCGAAGAGATCCTCTGCGGGCTCTTCGCCGAGGTCCTGGGCATCGAGAGCGCCGGTATCGACGACAACTTCTTCGAACTCGGCGGCCACTCCCTGATGGCCACCCGCCTCATCAGCCGCATCCGCACCGTCTTCGGCGCGGAACTGGCCATCCGGGACCTCTTCGAGGCCCCGACCGTGGAGCGGCTCGCCGAGCGTGTCGACCGCGCCGAGGGCGCCCGCAGCCGGCCCACCGCAGGACAGGACCGTCCCGAGGAGCTGCCGCTGTCCTTCGCCCAGCGCCGACTGTGGGTGTTCGACCACGTCGAGGGCCCGAGCTCCACGTACAACGTGCCGCTGGCACTGCGCCTGACCGGCACCGTCGACGAGGACGCCCTGCGCGCCGCCCTTGCCGACGTCGTCGCCCGCCACGAGAGCCTGCGCACCGTCTTCCCCGAGGTGGACGGCGTCCCGCGCCAGCACATCCTGCCCATGACGGCGGGCTCCGCGGGACTGACCACGGTCACCGTCGCGGAGGACGAGCTGGAGACGGCCCTGCAGGTCGCGGCGGGCCACACGTTCGCCCTGGAGACCGAACTACCCTTCAAGGCAACGCTGTTCCGCGTCGACGAGCGGCGGTCCGTGCTGCTTGTCCTGATGCACCACATCGCGGCCGACGGCTGGTCCGCGGCGCCCCTCCTGGGCGACCTGACGGCCGCCTACACCGCCCGCCTGGACGGTACGGCCCCGAACTGGGAGCCGCTGGCGGTGCAGTACGCCGACTACGCGCTCTGGCAGCGCGACGTCCTCGGCGACGAGGCGGACGCGGACAGCGTCGCCGCGCGGCAGTCCCGCTACTGGGCCGAGCAGCTCAAGGGCATGCCCGAGATCCTCGAACTCCCCACGGACCACGTCCGCCCGGCCGTCGCCTCCTACCGGGGCGGCCAGGTCGACTTCACCGTCGGGGAGGACGTCCACCAGTCGCTGGCCGCCCTCGCGCGGCGTACCGGTACGACCTCCTTCATGGTCGTCCAGGCCGCCCTGGGCGCGCTGTTGAGCCGTCTGGGCGCGGGCACCGACATCCCCGTCGGCACGGCGATCGCGGGCCGCACGGACGAGGCGCTCGACGACCTCGTCGGCTTCTTCGTCAACACCCTGGTCCTGCGCACCGACGTCTCGGGCGACCCGACCTTCGAGGAGCTCCTGGCCCGCGTACGGGACACCGATCTGGCCGCCTACGCGCACCAGGACATCCCCTTCGAGCGCCTCGTCGACCTCGTCGACTCCCCGCGTACGCTCGCCCACCACCCGCTGTTCCAGGTCATGTTGACCATGCAGAGCCAGGCGGCGGCAGCGATCGAGCTGCCCGGCCTGGAGACCCGGGTGGAGGGCCTGGACGCCGGGGCCGCGAAGTTCGACCTGTCGTTCAGCCTCCGCGACCGCCACGACGCCGACGGAACGCCCTCGGGCATCGACGGCAGCGTCGTCTTCGCCACCGACCTGTTCACGGCCGAAACGGTCGAGCGGATGGCGGCGCAGCTCGTGCGCCTGCTCGCGGCGGCCGCCGCCGAACCGGCGCGTCCGGTAGGCGAGTTGGAGATCCTCTCCGCCGAGGACCGCGAGCGGACCCTGGTGGAGTGGAACGACTCCGCACGCGACGTCGCCGAGGGCACCCTGCCCGAGCTGTTCCGTGCCCAGGTGGCCCGCACCCCGCAGGCCGTGGCCGCGGTGTACGACACCACCGAGCTGACGTACGCCGAGCTCGACGAGCGCGCCAACCGCCTCGCCCACCACCTCGTCGACCTCGGCGTCGGGCCGGAGCGCATCGTCGCCGTCGCCCTGCCGAAGTCCATCGACCTGGTGGTGGCCCAGCTCGCCGTGGTGAAGGCGGGCGGCGCCTACCTGCCGGTCGACCCCGAGTACCCGGCCGACCGCATCGCCTACATGCTGGAGGACGCCGACCCGCTGTGCGTGATCACCACGTCGGCGGCCACGTCCGGCCTCCCGGCCGAAGGACCGCGCACCCTGCTCCTCGACGACGCCGGGCTGACCGCCGCTCTCGCCGGGCGGCCGGGGCACGACCCGCTGCGGCCCGTCGGCCTGCGGAACGCGGCGTACGTCATCTACACGTCCGGTTCGACCGGCCGCCCCAAGGGCGTCGTCGTCACCCACGCGGGCATCTCCAGCCTCGCCGAGGGCCAGATCGCGGCCTTCGGGGTCGGTCCCGACAGCCGGGTGCTGCAGTTCGCCTCGCCCAGCTTCGACGCCGCGACGTCGGAGATGTGCATGGCTCTGCTGGCGGGCGCCACGCTGGTGCTCGCGTCTCCGGAGCGGCTGCTGCCGGGTGACGGCCTGGCCGAGACCCTGGCCCGGCACGGCGTCACGCACGCCACGCTGCCCCCGGCGGCACTGGCGGTCCTGCCCGACGACGCACTGCCCGAGGGCATG
>NZ_JBEZCG010000054.1:0-2542 GCF_040647455.1 Streptomyces sp. NPDC041068 | reverse complement strand
AGTACCTGGGCCGCAATGACGACCAGGTCAAGATCCGCGGTTTCCGTATCGAGCTCGGGGAGATCGAAGCCGCCCTCGCCGGACACGAAGCAGTCCGCTCCTGCGTGGTCATGGCCCGCGAGGACCAGCCGGGCAACAAGCAGCTCGTGGCGTACGTCGTCCTGGAGGACGGGCACGCGCAGACGGACTTCCGCGCCGAACTCGGGCGGCACGTCGAGCGCATGCTCCCCGAGTACATGGTCCCCAGCGCCTACCTCGCCCTGGACTCCCTGCCGTTGACCACCAACGGCAAGCTCGACCGCAAGGCACTGCCGGCCCCCGGCATCGACGCCTACGCCCAGCACGCGTACGTGGCGCCGAGCACCCCCACCGAGCGGGCGCTCGCCTCGGTCTGGGCCGAGCTCCTCGGCTTCGACGAGGCCCGCGTCGGCGCCGACGACAACTTCTTCGAGCTCGGCGGCCATTCACTGCTCATCACGGTCCTGGTGGCCAAGCTGAAGGAGCTGGGCCACGAGGTCTCGGTGCGCAGCGTGTTCAGCAGCCCGACGCTGGCCCGCCTCGCGGAGGAGATCGACGGGACGCACGCCGACGTCACGGACGAAGGCGTGCCGCCGAACCTGATTCCGCTGGGCTGCCCGCGCGTCACCCCGGACATGCTGCCGCTGGTCGAGCTGACCCAGGAGCAGATCGACACGGTCGTCGCCACCGTGCCCGGCGGCGCGCCCAACGTCCAGGACGTCTACCCGCTGGCGCCCGCGCAGGAGGGCATCCTCTTCCACCACCTCCTCGACCCGGACAACGACCCCTATCTGGTCTCCGTCCTCCTCGCCGCCGACGACGAGAAGGTGTGCGTCTCGTTCACGGAGGCGCTGCAGGCGCTGATCGACCGGCACGACGTGCTGCGCACCGCCGTGCTCACCGCCGACCTGCCCGAGCCCGTGCAGGTCGTGCACCGCACCGCCCGTCTGACGGTCGAGCGGACGCGCCTCGACGCCGGTACGGACGCCGAGGAGCAGGCGCGTGCCCTGCTGGACAGCCCCCGGCGCATGCGGGTCGACGGCGCACCCCTGCTGCGGCTGCTCATCGCCGAGGACCCGCACTCCGAGCGCCGCTATCTGCTCCTGAGCGCCCATCACCTCATCGAGGACGCCACGACCCTGCGCCTCGTCCTGCAGGAGCTGGCGACCCACATGGCGGGCCGGGCCGCGCTGCTCAAGGCGCCCGCCCCGTACCGCGACTTCGTCGCCCACACCCTGCGCCAGACGACGGCGGACGACGGGGAGGCCCACTTCCGGGCCATGCTCGCCGACGTCACCGAGCCGACCACGCCGTTCGGCCTGACGGACGTGCACGGCGACGGCCACCGGTACCCGCAGCTGCGCCGCGCCCTGCCGGCCGACCTCACCGCCGAGGTGCGCGCCCAGGCCAAGCGGCTGCACATCAGCCCCGCCACCCTGTTCCACGCCGCGTGGGCGTGCGTCACGGCCGCGGCCGCCGGGAGCGACGACGTCGTGTTCGGCACCGTGATGTCGGGACGTCTGCAGGGCGTGCCCGGTGTGGAGGGCATGCTCGGCAACTTCATCAACACCCTGCCGCTGCGGGTACGCCTCGCGGACCGTTCCGTCCAGGACCTCGTCGCGGACGTCGACACCGGTCTCAAGGAGCTGATCGCTCGCGAGCAGAGCGCGCTGAGCCTGGCGCAGCGCTGCAGCGGCCTGGACGCCGACACCCCGCTGTTCAGCGCGGTGATCAACGTTCGGCACTTCGAGCCGGGCCACGGCGACACGACCGGGTCCGCCGTCGCGGGCCAGGGCATCCACTGGCTGGCGGAGGCCGACGCGATCAACTACCCGCTGGTGGTCTCGCTCGACGACTTCGGCAGCGAACTCGCCCTGCACGTACGCGTGGACGACTCCGTGGAGTGCGAGGCGCTCGTCGGATACGTCGAGACGGCGCTGTCCGGCATCGTCTCCGCGCTCGCCGCGGACGACGGCGCCGCCACCAGGGCCCTCGACATCGACGTCCTGCCCGCCGCCGAGCGTCGGCGTGTGGTGGAGGAGTGGAACGAGGCTCCGTCCGATCTGGTGGCGGAGGAGCGGTGTGTGCATGAGTGGTTCGAGGGCGTGGTGGCGGGTTCGCCGGACGCGGTGGCGGTGGAGTTCGAGGGTCGTGCGCTGTCGTACGGTGAGCTGAACGCCCGCGCCAACCGTCTGGCGCGCCACCTGCGTGACCTGGGTGTGGGGCCCGACGTCCGGGTCGGACTGTGCCTGCCGCGCAGCGAGTGGATCGTCGTGTGCGTGCTCGCGGTCCTGAAGGCGGGCGGCGGCTATGTGCCGATGGACCCGGCCGCGCCCGTCGAGCGACTCGACCACGTGGTACGGGACAGCGCCCCGCGCGTGCTGGTCGTGGACGGCGGACTGCCCGAGGGTCTTGCTGTCCCGGACGTCCCGGTGGTGGACGTGCGGGCGGACGCCGCTGCGTGGGCCGAGCTGCCTTCCGAAGATCTGGACCGGGCCGAGAGGGGCTCCGGGCCTGCCGACCT
>NZ_JBEZCG010000053.1:0-2953 GCF_040647455.1 Streptomyces sp. NPDC041068 | reverse complement strand
GCGGGAACGGAATACACCGCACCACCGTCACACGCTGGTGGTGGCCCGTCTTCTCCGACACCCGTGACGCCTACGCGTCCAGGCTGCACGCGCTCGGCGTTCCGGAAGCCATCACTCAGGAGATCCTCGGGCACGAGCGGGGTGGCAAGGTCACGTGGATCTATACGCACGCGGCGGCGGACTACGCGGGCCAGGTCCTCGCAGCGTTGGAGGACGGGAAACCGGGTGCGACGCTCAGGGATGTCGGGCGTCGGCTGCATACGGTGCCAGCCGTGTGAGTGCCGGTGTCTCAACCTTCGATCTACGTTGCGATGCTCGGTTTGTTGCGGTACCAGCAGTTTGCAGGTGGTGGCGGGGTGGCTGTCGGCGTGTGCCGGGGTGCCGTCGATGTTCATCAGGCACTTTCACCGAATGGGCCCGCTAAGTGGTGGAGGTGCGACGGTCTGTCCACTGTGGGAGGGCAAACAGTCGTCCCCTGACAGGCGGTGAATCTCGGTGTCCGTCCCCCATCGTCCGGCCACGCTTTTCCTGGCCTTCTTCCTCGCGCTCGCCGTAGCGCCCGCAGCACCGGCCAGCGCCGGAGCGCAGGACCCGCCTGCGACTTTGAAATCGGACAGTCTCACCGCCCACAAGGACGACCGCTCCCCCGGCATCCGGGCGACCCTGAGCGTGTACGTCCCCAGGAAGAAGGACGGGGGGCAGAACTGCCTCGATGTGTGGCAGGTGGGGGTGGCGGTGCGCCCTGGCGGACAGGGGTCGGACTACTCCCCCTCAATCAACGAGAAGACAGAAATCTGCTCCGGCGCCCACAAGGTCTTCACCACCGAGCCCAAAACGCTTCCGCCGGGAGCGACGTACTACGGCTACTACCTGACCCGCGACAAGTACGGGAAAGCAGAGTGGCACAGCCTCACCAAAGAGGTCCCCGTGACCGTAACCCCCAAGCCGGACTTCACGACTGGCCGCGAGCACGTCTTTGACGAGGATTTCAGAGACCCGGAGGCCAGCCAGAAAAGGTGGAACAACACCAAGAGCGGTGCCTACGAATGGAACGACAAGCTGCTGGGGCCGAACGACAAGTTCGGCACCATCAACCCGAAGGACAACAAGCTGGACCGGATCACTCCTGGCCGGGTGACGGTAGCGAACGGGCAGGCGAGGTTCACCGCCAAACCGGACGGCCCATCTCTGCCGCCGGTGAAGGACCCGAATACGGGTGACCCTCTGCCCGAGAGCTGCGGCAAGGACAAGAACCCGGAAAAGAACCCGGAAAAGAAGCTGGACAAGGGCAACCCGGACAACAAGGAGAACGTAACTAAGAGCTGGAATACCGGGCTGCTGACGACCCAGGATTCCCGGGATCCCAAGTTCAGAGGCGGCTTCACGGTCCAGCCTGGCGACTATGTGGAGACCCACGTCGAGCTGCCCACCCAGAAAGATTCCTGGCCGACAGGTGCCTGGCCAGCTCTGTGGACGTGGGGTGCCCGCAATCCGGAAAAGCTCCCCGAGGATCCCGGGAAATGGGAAGGCGACAAAGGTGAGGTCGACTCCTTCGAGTACCACCCCGGCCCGGACCCGGGCATGGGCAACCCGCACCTGCTGGAGCTCACCAACCGCGTACGGAAGCCCAACCCGACGGCTCACTACACCGACACTCGGGACATCGCCCCGGGCAAGTGGGTGAAGATCGGTACGTACTACGGCAGGGATTCGGTCGACTGGTACGTCAACGACGTCAAGGTCTTCTCCGACAAGGAAGGCGTGCCCGAGGGCTGGAAGGCGTACCTGATCCTGAACCTGTCCGTAAGCGGCAACTGCTACGGCCGACAGCCCCAGCCCAAGGACAAAGGTGAGATCGGCTATTCCGCCGACTACGTGCACGTCTGGCGCTGAGCCTCGATCCACCGCGTAATCAGAGATCACGCGGTGGATCGAGGCTGATCTCGTAGCCGGGCGGTGTCGGTGCCGCCCGGCATCATGCCCAGCATCGAGGGACCGAAGGGACTGGCGTGTGAAGGCCGATGAGATCCACTTGAGCTACACCGACCCCATGACCGGGAAGGGGCCGCGCGAGAAGCGGTACCGCGAGGTGCAAGTGGCTGGCGCTACCCCGAGACCCGCTCTGGAATGGCCCCCGCTACCGGCTGGTCAAGCGAGGCCCGAGGCAGTGGTGAGCGGTGCCCAGCGACCCGAACCGGTATGAGCAGGTGGGGCCATGGCCCAGTGAGCGGTGTGCATCGTGAAGTTGCTGGTGTTGGCTCTGGTGTGCGTGGGGTTTCGGGTACTCGCCCTGGTCATGGACGGATGACTTCGGTGAAGATCGTCGGTCAGCGGGAGACCTCGCGGTTCGTCAGGACCAGCAGGACCCTGACCAGGGCAGCCGCCCACTTCGGGGCGGTGCGGACCTTGCCGAGCACCCTCCAGTTCTTCAGGTGGGCGAAGCCGTGCTCGACGGGCGCCCGTACTGCGGCGAGCGCGGTGTTGGACAGCTTCTGACCACGTGTCAGGGGGTGGTTCCGGGTGGCCTTGTAGCCTGTGATCACCGCCGGGTCGGTGTCCGGATCGCTGTCGTCGAGGCCGGTAAACCCGAGGTCGGCGATGGCGCCGAGTCCGGCTGCCCGCAGGCGGGTGGTGAGTTTGTCGTGGCGGCAGGCGGTGATCTCCGACGTGCGTCCGGGCCGTGCCGCGGAGACCCAGAGCAGTCGGCCGTTCTCGTCGGTGAGGGCGATGACGAGCAGGCCATGGCACTTGCTCTTGCCCGAGTAGTTCTTCCGGTTCTCGCTTCCGGTGCGCCGCCGGGTGCGGATGAGGGAGCCGTCCAGCAGGACGATGCCGCCGCCCTTTCGGGCGATCTTCTTCAACGCCCGGTCCAGGCGCGGGGCGCGGGCGGCCAGCAGATGGACGACTTCGCGGACCCAGCGTGTGACGGTGGTGCGGTGTATTCCGTTCCCGT
>NZ_JBEZCG010000052.1:0-3333 GCF_040647455.1 Streptomyces sp. NPDC041068 | reverse complement strand
CTTTTGGCACGCTGTTGAGTTCTCAAGGAACGGACGCTTCCTTTGTACTCACCCTCTCGGGCTTTCCTCCGGGCGCTTCCCTTCGGTATTTCGTGCTTCCAACCTTACCAGATCCGTTTTCCGTTCCGTTCCCGGTTCGGATTTCATTTCCGGTGGCCGTTGGAGGGCCTTTGCCTTTCGGCGTGTTCACTACGTTAGCGGATTCCCTCCGCAACTCATAATCGAGTTCCGCGAGTTCGAATTTCGACATGCGGGCATGCGAAATAGGACCCCGCCGAGGGGAAGTCGTAGGTAGTGGTTGGCCGCTTCCGGCTTCCGACAGATTGTCGTACCCGGTTCAGCGGCTCGGACTACATTACGGATGCCCCAAGGGCGCGTCAAGTTCGGCGGCGTCGGGGCGTATGGGCCCGATAAGGGCTCACCGTAGGGTCGTTGGCCGTCCAGAAGCGCCACGGGTGGACGCCGCCCTCCCCCGCGACTCCTGTGCGGGGACCACTGCTGACCTGGTCGGGGCGGGGCGGAGTGCCCGTCAGGACCATGAAGGGGTCCGCCTTCTCCCCGCACACGTCGCTGCCGTCGAGGCTTCGGTCCACGTCAAGGGCGGTGGCCAGGCGAGCGGGCCCTTTGGCCAGTTCCTTGTCGCTGCGGGCCGATAGTCGACGTTTGCGGGCCAGTTCGGCGCCTGCCGTGACCTCTCCCGCGCGGAGCAGGACCGCGCCCGCCATGCCCTCCGGGCCGCACACCAGGTTCATGCAGTGCCACATGCCGTAGGTGAAGTAGACGTACACATGTCCGGGCGGGCCGAACATCACGCTGTTGCGGGGCGTCCGGCCGCGATACGCGTGCGAGCCGGGGTCGGCTTCTCCCGCGTACGCCTCCACCTCTGTCAGGCGGAGTTCGATCGGACCGTCCTCCGAGTCGCGTACGAGGACGCGGCCGAGGAGATCGGGGGCGACCTCCAGGACGGGCCGGTCGAAGAAGTCACGGGTGAGGGGCGTACGGTCAGGGGCCGCGATCATGCCGTACGAGCGTAGTGCACCTGGTTCTACGCGCGCGGGTGGCCATCGGGCCGCTCCGTTGCCAGGGTGATGGCGCGGAACCGGGCACGGTCAACTCGCGTTTGTACCGATCAAGGATTCAAGTCGAGACGAGCCACAGGCGGCGGCCTGGGGATGGAGAGTCATGGGGTTCAAGAAGCTGCTCGCGAGCCTGGGGGCCGGCGGTGCCTCGGTCGAGACCGTGCTGACCGAGGTCAACGTGGTCCCGGGTGGCGTCGTCCAGGGTGAGGTGCGGATCCAGGGCGGGTCGGTGGACCAGCAGATCGAGGGGCTCTCCGTCGGTCTGCAGGCCCGTGTCGAGGTCGAGGGCAACGACCAGGAGACCAAGCAGGACATCGAGTTCACCAAGCTGCGGCTCGGGGGCGCCTTCACGCTGCAGGCCGGTCAGGTGCACGCGGTGCCGTTCGGTCTCGAGATCCCCTGGGAGACGCCGGTCACGAGCATCGACGGACAGCAGCTTCGCGGCATGAACATCGGTGTGACCACCGAGCTGGAGATCGCGCGCGCCGTGGACTCGAGCGACCTGGACCCGATCAACGTGCACCCGCTGCCGGCGCAGCAAGCCATCCTGGACGCCTTCATCCAGCTGGGCTTCCGCTTCAAGAGCGCCGACATGGAGCGCGGTCACATCCGCGGTACGCGGCAGAAGCTGCCGTTCTACCAGGAGATCGAGTTCTACCCGCCGCAGCAGTACCGCGGCCTGAACCAGGTCGAGTTGAGCTTCGTCGCGGACGACCGCGAGATGGACGTCGTCCTGGAGATGGACAAGAAGCCGGGTCTGTTCAGCGAGGGCAGCGACTCGTTCCGGTCCTTCAAGGTGGGGCTGAACGACTTCCAGGGCACGGACTGGGCGGCGTACCTCAACGAGTGGCTGTCCCAGGTCGGCAGCAAGCGCAACTGGTTCTAGGCTCGGAGAGGATCAGCGAGGACCAGCAATCAACCAGGAGGTGCCGACGTGAGCGAGCTCAAGAGGCCGCCGCTTCCCCATGACTTCCACCCGCCCGTGCCGTCGTTCACGGTCGTGAGCGAGGACTTCGAGCCGGGGGCGGTCCTCAAGGACGCTCAGGTCTACGCGGCCGGGAACACCTCGCCGCAGCTGCGGTGGGAGGGCTTCCCCGCCGGGACCAAGAGCTTCGCCGTGACGTGCTTCGACCCGGACGCCCCCACGGGCAGCGGGTTCTGGCACTGGACCGTCTTCGACATCCCGGTCTCGGTCACCGAGCTGCCGGGTGGTGCGGGCAGCGGCAAGTTCGAGGGGCTGCCCGAGGGCGCGGTGCAGGTGCGCAACGACTACGGGACGAAGGACTTCGGGGGTGCCGCGCCGCCGCCCGGCGACCCGGCGCACCGCTATGTGTTCACCGTGTACGCGGTGGACCAGGAGAAGCTGGGTCCGGACTCGGACGCCTCTCCCGCGGTCGTGGGCTTCAACCTCCGGTTCCACACGCTCGGTCGGGCGCAGGTGATCGCCGAGTACGCCGCTCTCCCCGAGAGCTGAGCGACCGTCGTGAACTGAGGGTTCACCGATTGTTTGCCCGCCTCTGGTCATGGAAGTGATCAGGGGCGGGCATTTTTTATTGCGTTGTCCATCTCGGCGTGCCCGGCCAGAGTTGATCCCAGCCCGCCAGGCGGTGGGCCGGTGCATAACGGGAGGTGGGCAGGTTGATGCGGGACACGCTGGTGCTGAACGCGAGCTTCGAGCCGCTCTCGACGGTGACGCTCAACCGAGCCGTCGTCCTGGTGCTCCAGGACAAGGCCGTGGTGGAGCAGTCGCACCCCGGACTCCGTGTGCGCGCGGCCGCGATCGACATCCCTGTGCCTCGGGTGATCAGACTGTGCAGGTTCGTACGCGTGCCGTTCCGAAGACAGGCTCCATGGTCCAGGCGGGGTGTGCTGGTGCGGGACCGGCACCGGTGCGCGTACTGCGGCAGGCGTGCGACGACGGTGGACCACGTGGTGCCGCGGTCGCACGGGGGTGCGGACTCCTGGCTGAACACGGTCGCTTCGTGCGCGACGGACAACCACCGCAAGGCGGACCGGACTCCGGAGGAGGCGGGGATGCCGTTGCTTCGGCAGCCGTTCGAGCCGACGCCGGCCGATGCCATGTTGCTGGCGCTCGGCCAGGACGAGTTGGCCTCGCTGCCGGAGTGGCTGGCGCAGCCCGCGGCGTAACGCGCTCAGCCCGGCGCGGGGCCGGCCGCCCGCCCCCGCACCCGCCGGGGAGGCAGCCGGCGCGCGCGGCCCCCGGGCGCCCGGGCCCCGCGCCCCGCGGGGGGGC
>NZ_JBEZCG010000051.1:0-3437 GCF_040647455.1 Streptomyces sp. NPDC041068 | reverse complement strand
GGTTTCCGTATCGAGCCGGGTGAGGTCGAGGCGGCTTTGACCGCGCACCCGGCCGTGGCCCAGGCCGTCGTCACCACCCATGAAGCCCGAGGCGGCGAGCCGCGCCTCGTCGGCTACGTCGTCCCCGCGGTCGGCCCGACAGACACCCCCGCCGTGCCGGTCCAGGAGCTGCGCACGTTCGTGGCCGGGCGGCTGCCCGAGTTCATGGTGCCGTCGGCGTTCGTGCCGCTGGAGCGGCTGCCGTTGATGGCGAACGGCAAGCTGGACCGCGCCGCGCTGCCCGAACCGGAGTTCTCCGAGGGCGTCCACCGGGCGCCGTCGACGCCGGCCGAGGAGGCCATGGCCGCCGTGTTCGCCGAGGTCCTCGGCCTGGAGCGGGTCGGCATGGACGACCGGTTCTTCGACCTGGGCGGCGACTCGCTGCTCGCGGTCCGCCTGGTCGGCCGGATCCGCGGCGAGCTGGGCGCCGAGATACCGATCCGTGCCGTGTTCACGTCCTCCACCCCCGCCGAGCTGCTCACGCATCTGCCGGACGGCCCGCGGGCCAGGCCCCGGCTGCGGCCCGCCGAGGCACGCCCGGACCGGCTGCCGCTGTCGTACGCGCAGCGCCGCCTGTGGTTCATCCACCGCTTCGAGGGCCCTTCGGCGACGTACAACATCCCGGCCGTGCTGCGGCTCTCCGGCGCCCTCGACGAGGCGGCCCTCACGGCGGCCGTCCAGGACCTGGTGGCCCGGCACGAGAGCCTGCGCACCCTCTTCGCCGAGGACGCGGACGGGGTGCCGTTCCAGCGGGTTCTGCCGGTGGGGGAGGCGACCCTCGACGTGCCCGTCGTGGACGTCGAAGCCGAGGGGCTCACGGACGCCGTCGCCGAGGCCGTGACGTGCGCATTCGACCTCGCCGCCGAAGTCCCGGTGCGGGCGCGGGTGGTGCGGGTCGCCGCGGACGAGCACGTCCTGGTCCTGGTCGTCCACCACATCGCCGGCGACGGCGGGTCCGCGGCGCCGCTCGCCCGTGACCTGGTCGCCGCGTACTCGGCGCGCCGCGAAGGGCGCGCCCCCGAGTGGCAGCCGCTGCCGGTGCAGTACGGCGACTACGCCCTGTGGCAGCGCGAGATGCTCGGCGACGAGTCCGCACCCGACAGTATCGCGGCCACCCAACTCTCCTACTGGAAGGACGAGTTGGCAGGCGTGCCCGCCCCGATCGCGCTGCCGGCCGACCGGCCGCGGCCGCCCGCGGCGAGCCACCGCGGCGACACCGTCGCCTTCACCCTCGAGCCCGGCCTCCTGGACGAGGTGGAGCAGCTCGCGGGCGCGCGCGGCGCCACTGTGTCGATGGTCTTCCAGTCGGCGCTCGCGGTGCTCCTGCACCAGCTGGGCAGCGGGGACGACATCCCGATCGGCTCGCCGATCGCGGGCCGTACCGACGAGGCGCTCGCGGATCTGGTCGGCTTCTTCGTCAACACCTGGGTGCTGCGCGCCGACCTGACGGGCAACCCCACGTTCGATGAGCTCCTCGACCGGGTGCGTGTCAAGGCGCTGGCGGCGTACGACAACCAGGACGTGCCGTTCGAGCGGCTCGTCGAGCTGCTCAACCCGGAGCGTTCCACCGCCTACCAGCCGCTGTTCCAGGTCATGTGCGCCTGGCAGAGCGACCTCAGGCCCGCACTCGACCTGCCCGGCCTGAGCGTGGCCGTCGAGCCGGTCGCGACCGGCACCGCGAAGTTCGACCTGTCCCTCAACCTCGCCGTCCTCGACGGGCCTGAGGGGCGGGCGGTGCAGGGCGACCTCGAGTACGCGACGGACCTGTTCGACCGGGAGACCGTGGAGGAGATCGCGGCACGCTTCGCCCGGGTCGTGCGGCAGGTCGTCGCGGACCCGCGGACCCGAGTGGGCGCGGTCGAGGTGCTGACGCCGCGGGAGCGCGCCGAGGTGCTCGGCGGCGGCAGCGGTACGGCCGTGCCCGTGCCCGCGGTGTCGGTCGCGGAGCTGGTCGAGCGACAGGTCGCGGCCGCACCGGACTCGGTGGCCATCGTCAGTGGCGAAGTGGCGTACACGTACGCCGAGTTGGACGCGCGCGCCAACCGGCTCGCCCGGCACCTGGCCGCTTGCGGCGTGGGCGTCGAGTCGACGGTCGCGGTGGCACTGCCGCGCTCGGCCGACCTGGCCGTGAGCCTCCTTGGCGTACTGAAGTCCGGGGCCGCGTACGTGCCCGTGGACCCGCGCTACCCCAGTGAGCGGCTGGGATACATGCTGGGGGACGCGGGCGCGGACGCCGTCCTGTCGGACCGGGCGACGGTGGAGTCGACCCGGCTGCCGCTGGGCGACGTGCCGCGGGTGTTCCTCGACGACGTCGACCTCGCCGCGGGCGACGGGTCCGGGTGCGGGGTGCGGGTGCGCCCGGAGAACGCCGCGTACGTGATGTACACCTCGGGCTCGTCCGGCGTGCCGAAGGGTGTCGCGGTGACCCACGCGAACGTGGTGAACGGAGTGCGTGCGCTGGGCGCGGTCCTGGGGATCGAGGCCGGGTCGCGGCTGTGGGCGACGACCTCGATCAACTTCGACGTCTCCGTGTTCGAGGTGTTCACGGGCCTGAGCCGAGGCGCCACCGTCGAGGTGGTCCGCGACGTGCTGGAACTCGGGGAGCGCGACGCCGTGCGGACCGGACTTGTGCACACGGTGCCGTCGGTCTTCGCCGAGCTGCTCGAAGGGCTGGCGGGCAAGGTCGACATCGGCACGCTCGTGTTCGCCGGGGAGGGTCTCTCGGGCGCGCTGGTGGAGAAGGTCCGTGAGGTGCTGCCCGGCACACGGGTGGTGAACGCCTATGGGCAGACGGAGAGCTTCTACGCGTCGACGTGCGTACTGCCGGAGGACTGGCGGGGCGGCGGCGCGCCGATCGGTGTGCCGCTGGCGAACATGCGGGCGTACGTGCTGGGCTCCGGTCTGGCTCCCGTGCCGCGCGGCGTGGTCGGCGAGCTGTACGTGGCGGGTTCGGTCGCCCGTGGCTACCACGGCCGGGCGGGACTGACGGCTGAGCGGTTCGTGGCCGATCCGTTCGGGGCGGCCGGTGAGCGCATGTACCGCACGGGTGACCTGGCGCGCTGGAACGCGGATGGCGTTCTGGAGTATGCGGGGCGCAGCGACGTACAGGTGAAGGTGCACGGCTTCCGCATCGAACCGGCCGAGGTCGAGGCGGCGTTGGCGGCCCACCCGGCAGTGGCCCAGGTCGCCGTCGTGGCCCGCGAGGGCCGTGCCGGCTCCACCCGTCTGGTCGGATACGTCGTTCCCGTGGACACCGCCGTGGACATCAGCGCCTCGGGCGAACTCGACATCGACGTGACCGCCGGTGTGTCGGTGGCGGAGTTGCGTCGGTTTGTGGCGGGGCGGTTGCCGGAGTTCATGGTGCCGTCGGCGTTGGTGATGCTGGAGCGGTTGCCGTT
>NZ_JBEZCG010000050.1:0-3573 GCF_040647455.1 Streptomyces sp. NPDC041068 | reverse complement strand
AACGCCACCAGCAGATCGACCGACCGCTCCATCGCCACCGCGACACGGTCGCCGCGGCCCACACCCAAGTCCCCGAGGTACGCCGCGAGGCGACCGGACTCGTTGCACAACTCCCCGTATGTCAGGGCCCGTTCGGCGTCGCTCACCGCCGGTGCGTCGGGTCGCCGGGCCACCTGTGCCGCGATGAGTTCCGGCACCGAGGTGCCCGGTACCGGTTGCTCGGTGGCGTTCCATTCCGAGACGACGAGCTCGCGTTCCGCCGGGCCCGCCACGTCGATCCGGGCCACCGGCGCCGACGGATCCTCGGCCATCCGCTCCAGCACCCGCACCAGACGCTCGACGACCGCCTGCGCGGCGGCGTGGTCGAACAGATCGGGACGGTGGTCGAGCTTGACGGCCATCCGGTCGCCCTCGGGGGCGGCGACGAGGGTGAGCGGGTAGTGGGCCGCCTCCTCCTCGCCGAGGGGACGCATGGTGAAGGCGTCCGGGGCGGGCTCCTCCTGAGGGGGGCGGGGGTAGTTCTCGTACACGACGATCGTGTCGAAGACGGCGCCCGGACCGGCCAGTTTCTGCACCTCGGAGAGTCCGAGGTGCTCGTGCGCCATGAGCGAGGCCCGGCGGCCCTGCAGGGCGGTGAGCATGTGCGCGACGGTCTGCGCGCCGTCGAGCGGCACGCGTACCGGAACGGTGTTGATGAAGAGGCCGACCATCGACTCCACGCCGGGCAGTTCGGCGGGCCGCCCCGCGACGGTCGCGCCGAACACCACATCTGTACGCCCCGCGAGACGCGCGAGGACCAACGCCCACGCACCCTGCACCACCGTGTTCACCGTCAGACCATGGGTCCGGGCCAACTGGCCTATGGCAGCGGTCAGTTCAGGGGAGAGGCGGGTGATCAGGCTCTCGGGCGCCACGGGTGTCCGCGCCGGATCGGCCGGGGCCACGAGAGTCGGTTCCTCGGCCCCGGCGAGCTCGGTGCGCCATGCGGCGCGTGCCGCCTCCTTGTCCTGCCGGCTCAGCCACACCAGGTAGTCGCGGTAGGAGGTCGTCCTGGGAAGCGCGCGGGTGTCGCCGTCCGCCGCGTACACGGCGGGCAGTTCGTTGAACAGGACCGCCATGGACCAGCCGTCCATCACGACATGGTGGCTGGTGAGGACAAGGCGGTGCCGGTCGGCGCCCGTCCGGATCAGCAGCACGCGCAGCAGCGGCGGGACCGCGGGGTCGAGGCGCTGCGCCCGTTCGTGCGCGGCCAGCCGGTCGGCCTCGGCTCGGGCGTCGGCCTCGGCGAGCCCCGAGACGTCCTCCGTACGCCAGGGCAGTACCGCCTCGCGCGCGATGACCTGCACCGCCTCACCGGACTTGCGGCCGCGGAAGCCCGCCCGCAGTGCGCCGTGCCGGGCCAGGAGCGCCTCCCAGGACCTCCGCAACCGTCCCGTGTCCACGGGACCTGCCAGCTCCAGCGTCCGCTGCCCCTGGTAGACGTCCGGGCCCCGGTCGTCGAAGGCGGCGTGGAAGAGCAGGCCCTCCTGCAACGGCGACAGCGGCCAGACGTCCTCGACAAGGGATCGGGTCATCGTTCTGTCTCCTCATGGCGGCGGCGCACCTCGGCGGGGCGTGCCATCGGGGTGATCGAATCGGCGGAGCCGGACACCTCGGTCGAGCCGGGCGCGTCAGTCCAGTTGGTCGAATTCATCGACTTCGTCCTGGGCGAGGTCGAGGAGCGGGAAGTCGGAGGGGCTGTGCCCGCCGGATGCGGGCACGGCGGTGTGGGCCGCGAGGCCGCCGAGCGTCTCCGCCCAGGTGCGGCCCAGGAGTTCGGCCTCGGGCTCCGCCACCAGGTGGGCGGGCCAGTTCAGGCTGAGCGTCAACTCGGGGCCGCCCGGGGTGTCCCGGACCATCGCGCCCACGTCCAGCAGGTGCCGCAGGGGCGTGTCCGGGTGGGACGAGCCGCCGATCGCGTTCCCGCCGGCCATCCGCCAGGGGCCGTCGACCTGACCCTCCGCCGCGTCACCGGCGAACCGCCCCATGTACGTGAAGCTGATCTGCGGGGACGGCCGGTCGCGCAGGGCCGGGCCCGTGTTCGGGTTGAGGTGGCGCAGGAGTTCATGGCCGAGCCCGTCGCCGGGTACCGCGCGCAGCTGCTCCTTGACGGCCTTCACCAGCGCACCCGCCGCGGGGCCACCGGCGAGGACCTCGGCGAGATCCACGTCCGTCGACGTCAGCCGTACCGGGTGGGCGCTGGTGAACCAGCCCACTGTGCGCGACAGGTCCAGTTCCGCGCCGTCCAGGGGCTCGCGACCATGCCCCTCGACGTCGACCAGGAGACCGGACGCCGTGCTCGGCCGCCAGTGCGCGACCGCGGCGGCGAGACCGGCCAGCAGCACATCGTCCACGCCGCAGTGGAACGCGGTCGGCGTGCGCGTCAGCAGCGTCTCGGCCTGCTCCGGTGGTACGGCCCACGAGCGACGACGCAGACTCCGTACGGTGTCCACGGCCGGGTCGAGCATCCTTTGCCCCAGAGGGGATCGATCCTCGCCGAGCAGGGCCAGCCAGCCGTCCATTTCGGCGACTCGCCGCTCGGTGGTCGCCTCCGCGGCCAGCAGCCCGGCCCAGCGGCGGAACGACGTGCCCACCGGGTCCAGCTCCGGCACACGCCCGGCGGCCACCGCCTCGCACGCGGCTTGCAGGTCGGGGAGGAGGATCCGCCAGGACACGCCGTCCACCACCAAGTGATGGGCGACGAGGATCAGTTGGCCGTCCCGCCCCGGGCCCGCGTCCACCCACACCAACCGGGCCATCGCTCCGGAGGCCGGATCGAGCCGCCCCGCGGCCTCGCGCGCGACCGCGTCCACGCCACCGGCCCCGAGCTCCGCCGCGTCCACCCGCAGGACCAGGGCCCCGGCGTCCACGGCGCCGCGCTCGCCGACGATCAGCTTCGGCTCGCCGGGGACCGCGCGGGCCCGCAGCATGTCGTGCGCGTCGAGGACGGCGCCGAGCCCGGCGGCCAGCACGTCGAGGCCGAGCCCCGCCGGGGCGCCGACCACCACCCACTGCGCGAATCCCGGCCGTGCGGCGCGCTCCCCCAGGGCCCGCATCACCGGCGTCCAGGGCACCTCGCCCACACCGACGTCGACGACCGCCGCGGTCTCCTGCCCCACCGCCGCCGCGACCTGCGCAAGCCGCTCCGGGGTCTTCTCCTCGAAGATCTGCCGGGGCGTCACCACCAGGCCCTCCCTGCGCGCCCGGGACACCAGTTGCATCGAGCTGATCGAGTCGCCGCCGAGCGCGAAGAAGCCGTCCTCGACGCCGACCCGCTCCAGACCGAGGACCTCGGCGAACACCTCGCACAGGACGCGCTCGGCCTCCGTACGCGGCTCCCGGCCCGACACGCGGGCGGCGAAGTCGGGAGCGGGCAGGGCCGCCCGGTCCACCTTGCCGTTCACGGTCAACGGCAGCGCGTCGAGAACCAGGACCGCCACCGGAACCATGTACTCCGGCAACCGCTCCCCCACGTACGCGCGCATCTCCTCCGGGACCACCTCCGCCCCGTCCACACCCACCACGTACCCGACC
>NZ_JBEZCG010000049.1:3108-4647 GCF_040647455.1 Streptomyces sp. NPDC041068 | reverse complement strand
GTTTCAGAACCAACACAGTGGACGCGAGCAACTGAGGACAAGCCCTCGGCCTATTAGTACCAGTCACCTCCACCCGTTACCGGGCTTCCAGATCTGGCCTATCAACCCAGTCGTCTACTGGGAGCCTTAACCCCTCAAAGGGGGTGGGAATACTCATCTCGAAGCAGGCTTCCCGCTTAGATGCTTTCAGCGGTTATCCTTTCCGAACGTAGCCAACCAGCCATGCCCTTGGCAGGACAACTGGCACACCAGAGGTTCGTCCGTCCCGGTCCTCTCGTACTAGGGACAGCCCTTCTCAATATTCCTACGCGCACAGAGGATAGGGACCGAACTGTCTCACGACGTTCTAAACCCAGCTCGCGTACCGCTTTAATGGGCGAACAGCCCAACCCTTGGGACCGACTCCAGCCCCAGGATGCGACGAGCCGACATCGAGGTGCCAAACCATCCCGTCGATATGGACTCTTGGGGAAGATCAGCCTGTTATCCCCGGGGTACCTTTTATCCGTTGAGCGACGGCGCTTCCACAAGCCACCGCCGGATCACTAGTCCCGACTTTCGTCCCTGCTCGACCCGTCGGTCTCACAGTCAAGCTCCCTTGTGCACTTACACTCAACACCTGATTACCAACCAGGCTGAGGGAACCTTTGGGCGCCTCCGTTACCCTTTGGGAGGCAACCGCCCCAGTTAAACTACCCATCAGACACTGTCCCTGATCCGGATCACGGACCGAGGTTAGACATCCAGCACGACCAGAGTGGTATTTCAACGACGACTCCACGAACACTGGCGTGCCCGCTTCAAAGTCTCCCACCTATCCTACACAAGCCGAACCGAACACCAATATCAAACTGTAGTAAAGGTCCCGGGGTCTTTCCGTCCTTCTGCGCGAAACGAGCATCTTTACTCGTAGTGCAATTTCACCGGGCCTATGGTTGAGACAGTCGAGAAGTCGTTACGCCATTCGTGCAGGTCGGAACTTACCCGACAAGGAATTTCGCTACCTTAGGATGGTTATAGTTACCACCGCCGTTTACTGGCGCTTAAGTTCTCAGCTTCGCACGCCCGAAAGCGCACTAACCGGTCCCCTTAACGTTCCAGCACCGGGCAGGCGTCAGTCCGTATACATCGCCTTACGGCTTCGCACGGACCTGTGTTTTTAGTAAACAGTCGCTTCTCGCTGGTCTCTGCGGCCACCCCCAGCTCAGACAGTAAATGTCATCACCGGTGATGGCCCCCCTTCTCCCGAAGTTACGGGGGCATTTTGCCGAGTTCCTTAACCATAGTTCACCCGAACGCCTCGGTATTCTCTACCTGACCACCTGAGTCGGTTTAGGGTACGGGCCGCCATGAAACTCGCTAGAGGCTTTTCTCGACAGCATAGGATCATCCACTTCACCACAATCGGCTCGGCATCAGGTCTCACCCTTGATGAGTGGCGGATTTGCCTACCACTCGGGCTACACCCTTACCCCGGGACAACCACCGCCCGGGCTGGACTACCTTCCTGCGTCACCCCATCACTCACCTACTACAAGT
>NZ_JBEZCG010000049.1:1674-3014 GCF_040647455.1 Streptomyces sp. NPDC041068 | reverse complement strand
CTTATTGCTGGAATGACACGACTTCGGCGGTACGCTTGAGCCCCGCTACATTGTCGGCGCGGAATCACTAGACCAGTGAGCTATTACGCACTCTTTCAAGGGTGGCTGCTTCTAAGCCAACCTCCTGGTTGTCTCTGCGACTCCACATCCTTTCCCACTTAGCGTACGCTTAGGGGCCTTAGTCGATGCTCTGGGCTGTTTCCCTCTCGACCATGGAGCTTATCCCCCACAGTCTCACTGCCGCGCTCTCACTTACCGGCATTCGGAGTTTGGCTAAGGTCAGTAACCCGGTAGGGCCCATCGCCTATCCAGTGCTCTACCTCCGGCAAGAAACACACGACGCTGCACCTAAATGCATTTCGGGGAGAACCAGCTATCACGGAGTTTGATTGGCCTTTCACCCCTAACCACAGGTCATCCCCCAGGTTTTCAACCCTGGTGGGTTCGGTCCTCCACGAAGTCTTACCTCCGCTTCAACCTGCCCATGGCTAGATCACTCCGCTTCGGGTCTTGAGCGCGCTACTGAATCGCCCTATTCGGACTCGCTTTCGCTACGGCTTCCCCACACGGGTTAACCTCGCAACACACCGCAAACTCGCAGGCTCATTCTTCAAAAGGCACGCAGTCACGAGACGAAGAGCAAGCTCTCCGTCCGACGCTCCCACGGCTTGTAGGCACACGGTTTCAGGTACTATTTCACTCCGCTCCCGCGGTACTTTTCACCATTCCCTCACGGTACTATCCGCTATCGGTCACCAGGGAATATTTAGGCTTAACGGGTGGTCCCGCCAGATTCACACGGGATTTCTCGGGCCCCGTGCTACTTGGGTGTCTCTCAAACGAGCCGCTGACGTTTCGACTACGGGGGTCTTACCCTCTACGCCGGACCTTTCGCATGTCCTTCGCCTACATCAACGGTTTCTGACTCGTCCTGTTGCCGGCAGACAACAGAAGAGAGATCCCACAACCCCCACGACGCAACCCCTGCCGGGTCTCACACGTCGTAGGTTTGGCCTCATCCAGTTTCGCTCGCCACTACTCCCGGAATCACGGTTGTTTTCTCTTCCTGCGGGTACTGAGATGTTTCACTTCCCCGCGTTCCCTCCACACTGCCTATGTGTTCAGCAGCGGGTGACAGCCCATGACGACTGCCGGGTTTCCCCATTCGGAAACCCCCGGATCAAAGCCTGGTTGACGACTCCCCGGGGACTATCGTGGCCTCCCACGTCCTTCATCGGTTCCTGGTGCCAAGGCATCCACCGTGCGCCCTTAAAAACTTGGCCACAGATGCTCGCGTCCACTGTGCAGTTCTCAAACAACGACCAACCACCCATCACAGC
>NZ_JBEZCG010000048.1:0-9700 GCF_040647455.1 Streptomyces sp. NPDC041068 | reverse complement strand
GGCGCCGGGCTCGCGGCCGCGGGGCGGGTCGCCGCGGCCACCGGGGCGAAGCTGCTGTGCGAGACCTTTCCCGCCCGTCTTGAGCGGGGCGCGGGTCCGCGACGGAAGCCGCTCGGCCGCTGAGGAATGCGCGGGAATGCTCAGGGAGGCGCTTCCCTGCGCAGGAATGTGCAGGGAAGTAGAGGAATACAGCAGTCGCAGTACAGCAGTCGCAGTACAGCAGTCGGAATACAGAGAAACGCGCAGGTTTGCGTGGCTGCGCACGGTCGGGTGCGGCGAGTCCGCCGGGCCGGTGAACGGGGGATTCAGGTGAGCACTCCAGACCTGTCGGTCGACATCACTCTGCTCAAGACAACCGAAAAGCAACTCACCTCCATCAAGGGCGAGTTCGAGGGGATCGACGACTGGAAGAAGGAGCTCCGGGCCGTCGTCGGCGCGGAGCGCATGGCCAAGGCCATGTCGACCTTCGTGGACAACTGGGACAGGCACCGCAAGGGGCTCGTCGAGGAGATCGACAAGATCGGCGGCTGGGTCGAGACCACCAGGAAGACCTTCGAGAAAGCCGACAAGGACCTTGCGGACGCGGCCAACAAGGCGAAGCGCGAGAAGAACAAGGGGAAGTAGGGAACGTCATGGCTCGCCCTGTGGACTGGCACCCTCTCGCCGACAGCGACCCGGTGCCCGGGTCCGTCAAGGACATCGACGACGAAGTCGAGCACATGAAGCGCGTGGCCAAGAAGCTGCGTGACCAGGCCGAGAAGCTGCACAAGATCGCCAAGAAGGAAGGGCTCAAGGGCAAGTACTCGGACAAGCTGACCGAGGGGGCTGCCGAGCTCGGCAAGAAGCTCGACCAGACCGCGGAGCGGTACGAGGGCGTCAAGACGCATCTGTCCGGCTGGGCCGACGACCTGCGCGGCATCCAGTCCGCCGCCGACGCGGCGCTCGACCTCGCCAAGAGCGACAAGAAGCAGGCCAAGGAAGACCTGGAGAAGGCCACCAAGCGGTACGAGGGCCGGGCCGATCACTACGCCACGCTGATCGAGAACGCCATCGACGACGACCCCCTCACCGACAGCTGGTGGGACAACGTCAAGGACTGGATCGACAAGAACGCCGGCTGGCTGAAGGTCGTCATCGAGGTCGCCAGCTATGTCGCCACCGCCCTCGCCATCGCCGCGATCTTCGTCTCAGGCATCGGGATCGGGGTGGTCCTCGCCGCGGGAATCGCGGTCCTTGTGGCGAGAGTGGTGATGGCCGCAGCCGGGCAGGGCTCCTGGGCCGACGTCGCCCTCGACGTGTTCGCGCTGGCGACCATGGGGCTCGGCCGCGGCGCCGTGTCCGGCCTGAAGGCGGGCCAGGCCGCCACTCGGCTCGCCGCCGGGCAGGGTGCCAGGAAGGCCGCCGCCGGCGCCGCGAAGAACAGCATGAACAAGGTGTACGGGCAGGCAGGGCGCACCCTCGCCGACAAGGGCGCGTCCAAGGCGCAGAAGCGGGCCGCCCGCGAAGCCATCGAGCAGGCCGACGCACTGGCCGCCAAGGCGGGCGCGGGCGCCGAGAAGGTGGCCACCAAGGCGCCGCTGCCCAAGGTCAGCAAGATGGACATCCTCAAGGCGGGTGGCGACAAGGACGCGGCCGTGGCCTACAAGGACATCGTGAAGACGCGGGCCGCCTACGCGGGCGACGACGCCGTCCACACGGCCGGCCAGGGCGCCGAGAGCTATCTGCGCCACAACCAGCAGGTCTTCCTCTCCGGACAGGGCATCGACCTGGGCGGCAAGGCCCTCGGGTCCAGCGACACCGTGACGGACAAGCCGTACTTCGCGCCGTTCCAGGACTA
The DNA here is from genome assembly GCF_040647455.1 of Streptomyces sp. NPDC041068. Classification (NCBI taxonomy): domain Bacteria; kingdom Bacillati; phylum Actinomycetota; class Actinomycetes; order Kitasatosporales; family Streptomycetaceae; genus Streptomyces; species Streptomyces sp. NPDC041068. The sequence goes on along the minus strand of NZ_JBEZCG010000048.1, from coordinate 7,863 downwards.
CAAGAACGAGTACACCGCCGAAGTCGGGTCCCGCTGGTGAGCCCGGGCAACCGCCGCGAGCCCGGCGAGCGCTACTTCGCCGCGCTGGAACGGAGCCGAAGGGACAAGGAACGGGCGGCGGACGAGGCGGAGCGCCGCTACGCCAAGGACGTCGGCGTCGTGCGCGTGATCTCCCTCGTGCCCCCACTTCTGTTCTGCGCGGCCATGATCGCGGGCGCCGCATCCGACGACGTCGCGATGTTCGTCCTGCGGAATGTGCTGGGGCCCGCGGGTGCCGGGGCCACGGCCGCGGTGATCGGGCTGATCCTGAAGTACGAGGGCTCACCACAGCGCGACTTCGGAGTGCGGGTGGTGGTCTTCGCCAGTGCCCTCCTGAACGGGCTGACTGGATTCGCCACCGGTTCGATCGTCTACGTACTGATTCCGCTGGCGGCGCCGCTCACTCAGTGGGCGCTGCCCAAGTTCCGCACCCGCACGAAGGCCCACCGTGACTGACCACACCACAACCGCCCCCCACGGCTATCAGCTGGTCCTCCCGCCCGAGTGGGTCCGCATCCCCATGAGAGCGGGCACGGACGAGGCGATACGCGCCATCGTCGACGACGCCTTCGCCACGCTTCCCGCGGACGCGCCGCGCGACAGGATCGGGCCGTACCGGCGCGAGTTGGAGCGACGGCTGAAGGACGCCGTCAAGGAAGCAGGCAAGGCCGAGGCGCTCGACCTCTACCTTCCGCTGGAGCGGATGCACGGCATCGCCGTCCCTGCGTCGATCGTGGTCTCGGAGATGAAGTTCCCGGACGAGGTCGCCGTCGACCCCACGGCCGTCTCGCGCCGCCTCCTCGAAGCGCCGGGCCGGGAGGGCGAGACGACTGCCGCGGAGATCGACGGCGTACGAGCGGTCCGTACGGAACGAACGGTCGCTGCCGACGCGCCGGGCGGCGGCGAACTCGCCTCACGCCGCGTCGAGTACGTCGTCCCCGTCCCGGGCGACCCCGGCCGCTGGCTCGGCGTGGTCTTCTCCACCCTCGGCGCGGGCGACCCCGACGACGAGCTCGCCGACCTCTTCGTGGAACTGTTCGACGCGATGATGAGCACCTTCCGATGGAGCCGAGCATGAGCTGGCCGCATGTGGACTACGACATCGATACGTGGATGCAGATCCCGAACTCCTGGGAGGGCACCCCGTGGAAGGGCCCCAAGGAATGGGGCCGTTACATGTCCGAGGCGTGGTGGGGCGACAGCGGCCTCGAACCGACCCGCAAGGACCTGAAGGGCCTGGCCGCCACGCTGCGCGTCTGCGCGGAACAGCTTCCGCGGGCTCAGCCCGGCTTCGACGTCTATCTCCAGCTGCCCGACCCGCGCTTCATGCCGCTTCCCGTGTACGTCGCCTCCATCGAGGCGGACGGCGACCGCGAGGAGACCCTGCGGGAGCTGGTCACGACGGACGACCCGGGCCTCGTGGAGAAGCCGATCGTGGAGGACTTCACGACCGAGGCACTCGGCACGGGCCTGCGTTCCCTGCGCTATACGCAGACCGACGGGGACGAGGACGGGGGCCGCATGATCGTCGCGGGGGTGCGGTACGCCTGGCGGCACGAGGCGGCCGGGTGCGACGTCGTCGTCATCGTCGCGGCGCCGGACCCGCGGCGGGTGCTCGGCGCCATGGACGACCTGGACGCGTTCGCGGGACGGATCAGCGTGGCCGCCGGGGGCGGCTGACGGGCGGATGGCGAGGGGCGGTTGGCGAGGGGCGGTTGGCGGAGCTGGGACTCAGCCCCGCCCCTGCGAGAAGTCCCCCCGCCCCACCCGCCGAGCAAGCCCGTCCTCCGCCGGATCGCCCAGCAAGGACCCGTACCCCGTCGCCGCCCACACGCTCGACTCCGCGGCCGCCTCGAAGTAGGGGATCGGGCGGTCGTCCGGGGTTGCCGTGTCCGTGAGGACCTCGGGGGCGCGGCGGGTGCGGACCGCTTCGGCGCACGTCTCGCAGGGGGAGACCCTGAGGTGGTCGCGGCGGCCCAGTGGGCGCCAGCGGACGGTGCGGGTCGCGCGGCCGTGCAGGGGGTTGAAGAAGCAGAGGGGGAGCGGGTCGGGGGTGCCGTCCAGGGCGTCGCGGCCCTCCGTCACCAGGGCGAGGACCCCGGCCAGGTCCGGCATGCCGCGCGCCCCGTCGAGCACCGTGCCCGCGGCGGCGTACGCGTCCAGGGCCCGCTGGAGGCCGGGCGTCGCCGCGGTGTCCGCCGCCCGTGCCGCCTCGCCGAGCGCGAGGACCTCCGCCTCCGCGCGGCGCCGCAGCTCGGCCTCGTCGGCGGCGTGTGCCGCGGCGAAGACGGCCTGGGGGAAGGCGAAGGGGGCCGAGGGGTGTCCGCTGCCGGGGCGGTTGCGGCGGCGCGCGGAGCGTACGAGGAAGGTTGCGAGGAGGGCCAGGGCGAGCGTCGCGGGCACTGCGATCGCTGCGATGAGCGCCCAGGAGGGAGCGTCGCCCCGGCTGTCGCCGGAATCCGCGCCCGCGCCCCCGCCCTTCGCCGAGCCGCGGTTGCGGGCCAGGTCCTCGTCCAGCTTCTTCGTCTGCTTCTCGTACTCCGCCGTGCCGTTGCCCCGCTCGATCACGGTGATGGCCTCGGCGGTGCGCTCCGCGAGGCTCGCGTCGTCCAGTTCGTCCATGAGGTCCACGGCGTTCGCGGCGTCCTCGGCCTGGTGCGCGTCGCCGGGCCACTCGTGGCCGCGGATCGAGTCGTGGAACTCGCCGTCGGTGGTGAGGAGGATGAGGTCGTCGCCCGTCTGGGAGCCGCCGCCCGCCTCCGGGCTGCGGTCCTTCAGGCGGTCGCGGACGACCGCCGCCAGCGTGTCCGCGTCGCCGTTGTACGCGTCGCCCTTGGCCAGCGGTACGAGGACGACCTTGATGGGCAGGCCGGTCGCGTCGATCTGCCGGACAAGTTCCTTCTGCCGGGCGGGAGTCACGGCCGATGCGGCGTACGAAGGATCGACGTACACGGGAGATTTGGTCAGCGCCTCCGCGATCTTCGTGCCGGGGCTCGGCGGAGCGGCGAGCGCGGGGGTGGGCGCGGTGGATGTCAGCAGGGCCAGGACTGCGGCGGCGACCAGGGCGGCAGCGGCGGCGAGTGATGCCGCCGGGTGACGACGGCTCTTCGCGACATGTGGGGTCTTCGGGTCACTGGACACCGGCGTACTCCCGTACCTGGCGGATGAGTTGGGGAACTCCCTTGCGGGCGGCGGGCAGTGGGCCCGCGGCGTCCTCGTACAGGACGCGTTCGGCGCCGCGCCCGCCCGCGGGCGACGGCAGCGTGAGGCGGCGCGTGTGGGCGAGGCCCGGCCGCTCGGTGACGAAGGCGCGGCAGGCGTCGCAGACGGGGATGGTGCGGAGCCTGCCGTCCTCGGGCGCGTACTGGGCGTCGCGCCAGCCGGTGGCGGGGCCGTGCAGCGGGTTGAGCGCGCAGCAGGGCTTGGTGGTGTCGCGGCTCGCGAGCGCGGCGCGGCCCATGCGGGCGAGCGTGACGGCGGCGGCGAGGTCGGCGGCCGGCGCGTCGTCGTCCACGCGGCCGTCGGGGCCGCCCGCGTCGCGGTCGGCGAGCAGCGTGGCGGTGTCGAGGCAGTCCCATACGCGGGTGCGCAGACCGGAGGGCAGCGCGGCGTCCGGGTCGAACTCCCGGGCCAGAGAGTCGAGTTCGTCGCGCGCGGTGCGGCGGAGGTAGGCGGGGGAGGGGGCGGTGGGGGCGTCGAAACCGACGAGGGTGCCGTCCTCGGGCCCCGCGGGAGAGCGGATGACGCGGATTCCGGGAGCGGCGGGCCGCAGCCCGGGCACCGTACGCCGCAGAATCCCGAGGACGGCGGCGACCAGCGCGAAGACGAGCACGGCGCCGATCGCGCCCACCATGAGGCCGGGCCAGAAGTCCGTGCTGAAGAGGCGGGGCAGGGCGGTGTCCTCGGCGGCGTCGGGCGCGTCGGAGCCGATCGACGAGGTCTCGGGGGCGTCCGTGCGGGGCGCGTCGTCGAGGAACGTCAGGAGTTTGCCGAGGCGTTCGCCGAGCCGGTGGTCGTCGGAACGGCTCTCCGCGTCGTCGTAGCTGATGCCGTCGGGCAGGTCGAAGGCGACGCGGTTCGCGTCGATGCGTACGCCGTGCGTGACGACGTCGATGTCGCCCGAGAGCGGATCGGCGACGACGTACACGCCGGCCTTGCCGAGTCCGCGGTGGAGCGCGTCGGCGAAGACTTCGGGGTCGCCGCCGGACTCGTCCTCGGTCACCTGGGGCACTAGGGCGACGTACACGGGCCCGTAGTCGGCGTCCTTCATGCGGGAGCGGAGGTCGGAGAGCTGCCGGGCCGTGAGGGGGCGAGGACTCTCGGGGTCGCTGTAGACCGGGTCGCGGCGCAGCCCGTCCGTGACGCGGTCGACGCGGGATGCCAGGTCGGCGGCGGTGGGCGGGGGCGCGGCGCTGGAGGTGGTCTGGTCGAAGAGGGCGGTGGCGGTGAGCGCGACGGCGGCGGCGAGGGCGAGGGCGACGGCGGCTTCGAACCAGTGGAGTCGGCGGGGGCGGGGGCGGGGCGTCGCCTCGTCGGTCTTGTCCAGAGACACGGCTGCGGCTGCGGCTTGGGCGGCCGGTCGCCGTCGCCACCACCTGCGTACGTACGGGGAGATCAGCAGGACGAGCAGAGGCAGTCCGGTGAGCGCGATGCCGGTCAGGAAGGACTGGTTGCGGCGGTCGGTGGGGCTGATGTGCAGCTGCTCCGGCTCCTCGCCGCCACCGCCGTTCGCACCGTCCGACCCGTACTTCTCACGGGCGGCCTCGGCCCGCTGCGAGGCCTTCTCCGGGCCCAGCGAGACGACGTCGGCGAACCGCTCGAAGCTGAGCAACGGCCCTGCGTCGTACGGAAGTTCATAGAGCTGGGCCGTCCAGGCGGCGTCGGCGGGCGCGCGCACCCCGAAGGCGACGGCCTGCGCGACGGAGTGCCCGTCGATGAGCACGAACAGCCCGTCCCGCCCGAGCCGATCGTGCACGGCGCCGAGCAGGGCCTTGTTCGCCATGGTGGTACCGGAGTCGGGCAGTACGAGTACGTACGCCCGCACGCCCGTCCGCTTCTTGATCCCCTCGGCGATCTCGGCGAAGTCGGGGGCGGTGGAACGGGGGACGGCGCGGGGGAGCTGGTCGGTGAGGTAGACGGGGTTCTTGCGGAGGTGGGCGGCGAGGGCGGTGGCTTGGGTGTCGGCGCTGTCGCGGCCGGTGTCCGCGGCGTGGGCCGGGGCGCTGGTGGCGGCCGTGGTGAGTGTTGCCGCGAGGAGGAACAGGCAGGCGTAGACGGCAAAGAGGGGCAAACTGCGAATTCCGCGCCGGGACCGTCTGTGAACGGTGGCAGCCCTTGCGTTCCGTGCCTCCATGGTCCCGAAGTCCCCCTCATCCATTCGGCGCACTTTACTTCCGCGACGGAACCGGGGCCATGGCTGCCGGAGATCGTTCGTCTCACACTTCGCCGGGAGCCGCCTGTGCGGGCCGTCCCGAGCCGTCCATCAGGATCGAGTGGGTCTCGAAGAGGCCGGAGCCCGCCTTCACCGGGACGCGCGATTCGACCAGTGTGACGCCACTGGGCAGTCGGCTGTACGTCGGCGGGTGAGCCGTCTTGGGGAGGTCGGCCATGAAGCGCCGAACCCGGTCCGACTGGCCCTCGGACAGCTCGCTCTCCGTGAGCATGCGGACGGTGCCGCCGAGGACCTGGCCGAGCCGCTCGGCGTCGTCCGGATTGCCGAGGGCGAGCCGCACCCAGGAGCCGTCGGCGAACGTCACGCGCACATCCGCGTTGAGCTCGCTGAACTTCATGCGGCGGACCTCGGCGACGGAATCGCGCGTGAACTCGCCGAGGACGTCGGCCTTTCCGATGCTGCCCCGGCGGGTCGCGAGGAAGAGCAGACGCCGGTCCGTCAGGACCAGATCGGTCATGCGGTCGTCGGGGCGCCGTCCCGGATCCAGCTGCCAGGGGACGGTCCGGGCGAGCGCGCCGGGCGCGGCCCACATGACGGGGAAGTCGGCCACCTCGTTCTCGGGCTCATCGGGCCTGCCTCGGCCCGGCACGTCCCCCAGGGGAGTGCCCGCGGCGCCTCCGAGGTTCGCGATGAGGTTCGCGACCAGCGGGATGCCGACGAGGAGCGCGCGGCCGGTACGGCGGGCCGCTCTGTCACCCGCGGAGCGCAGCTCGTACGTGGGTCCTTCCGGCCATCCGGCGAGCTCCAACTCGCCCTGGATGTCGCGGCGTTCCAGGTCCCTGAACCACCGTGAGCCGGAGACCGCGGGCGCCATGCCGGTGGCGAACCCGGCCGTCGTGCGCAGGAGCAACTGCTCATCGGCGTTCGGGTACCAGTCCATCAGCGCATCGCCTCTCTCCGCGGTTCTCCGCTGCCGCTTCGTCCGTCGTCGGAATCGGTGGCAGCGGGAAATGCCACATCGGTGGTCACGGGAAAATCGGTGGTCGCGGGAAATGCCACGGAGCCGACGATGCCCGCGACGGCATGGGTGAATTCCTCCCACTGTTCCACGGAAGCCGTATTCAACGTGAAAACCGCCGTGTACGGGCCGTTGCCGAAGGGGATGTGCACCTGGAACTGGCCCATCACCAGTTCCTCGTCCTCGCCGCTCTGTGTGAAACGGCCGTCGATGACGAGGCGCCGCCTGGAGATCGCCGACACGGCGGGGCCGCAGGGCAGGTCGAGCCAGGTCACGTCGTGCAGGGGATTGCTGCCGAGCGCGGCCCGGATTCCCTGGGCCGCCACTTCCTGGTCGACGGAGCCGGATTCGAAGACCGACAAGGTGAGGGAGCAGTGCGCGACGCCGCCGCCCTCGATCTCGTACAGACCGATGCCGAAGAACGCGACGCCGGCCGCCGGCATGTCGTCCGCCGTCCGGCCGTACAGCGCGCCAAGCGCCTCCCGGAGCGGCTCGTCGCCCCGCGGGTACACGTCGCGCACGAATTCCCTTACGGCCATTGCGCGTTCGGCGGCGTCGAGGGAGACCTCGATCGCGTGCATGCCCTCGGGAAGGTCGAACGTCATGGGCGGCAGCGAGGCCGAATCCACGTTCATGGAACCGGTCCTCAGTTTCCGTAGTCGGTGTGCGCGATGGTGTAGCCCTTGTAGCCGGTCAGGCCGGTCTTGATGGCGGCGTCCAGGGCGCGGCCGCCGTTGCTCATGGGGGCGAGCAGTTCGTCGCTCTTGACGAACGGGACCTTGGAGCCGAGCGCGTTGAGCGTCTTCGTGCCGGCCAGCTGTCCACCGCGGAAGTTCTGCAGACCGCTCTCCGCGGCGAGCCGCAGACGGCTGCCGCCCTCGCCGAGTTTGACGACGGGCGTGGCCTTCAGCGGTCCGAAGAGTTTGTACGCCTTGCCGATGCTCGTCACCCCGCGGTAGCCGGAACCGAGCTGGGAGGCGCGTGCCGCGGCGCCGGTGCCCTTGGCGAGGGCGGCGCCTCCGGTGAGCCCCTTGATGCCCGGCAGGACGCCGAGGGCGTCGAACGTCATGGAGGTCCAACTGACGTCCGCCCCGGCTGCCTTGGCCGTGAGATGGGCCAGCAGCGCCGCCCCGCTGGTCGCCATGGCGCCGGCGGCGAAGATGGCGCCGAGGGGCTCGAAGGGGGCAGTGATGATGGCAAGGACGCCCAGGGCGTTGCTGATCAGGCTCAGCACGTCGCCGATCTCCTTGATCAGGTCGGCGTGCTCCTTGAACCATTCGCCGGTGGCGTCCCACGCGTCGGCGATTCCCTTGCCCAGTTTGTCCCAGAAGCCGGGCTCGTCGGGGGCGATGTCGCCGGCCTTGTCGAGCTCCTTGCTGATCGCGCCCGCGGCTTTGGAGTAGCGGTCCTCCAG
>NZ_JBEZCG010000047.1:0-10099 GCF_040647455.1 Streptomyces sp. NPDC041068 | reverse complement strand
CGGATGCTGTCACCGCCGACCGCGAAGAAGTCGTCGTCCACCCCCACCCGCTCCAGACCCAACACCTCGGCGAACACCCCCGCCAAAGCCTCCTCCACCGGACCCGACGGAGCCCGGTAAACCCCCTCGGCCAACTCCGGCTCCGGCAACGCCGCCCGGTCCAGCTTCCCGTTCGCCGTCAACGGCAACCGCTCCAGCATCACCAACGCCGACGGCACCATGAACTCCGGCAACCGCCCCGCCACAAACCGACGCAACTCCGCCACCGACACACCCACACGCACGTCGAAGTCGCCGTCGGTGACGCTGATGCCCGCCTCCACCGGCACCACGTATGCCACCAGTCGTGTGCCTTCGCCCCGGTCGGATCGCGGGACCACCAAGGCCTGGGCGATCGCGGGGTGCGAGGAGAGAGTCGCCTCGATCTCGGCAGGCTCGATACGGAAACCACGCACCTTCACCTGGAAGTCGACGCGTCCCACGAACTTGAGTACGCCCTCTTCGGTCCACCGGACCAGGTCACCGGTGCGGTACATGCGCTCGCCGGCCGGACCGAACGGATCGGCCACGAAGCGGGTCGCCGTCAGGCCCTTCGGGCCCAGATAGCCACGGGCGAGGCCGGACCCCGCAAGGTACAGCTCGCCCACCGTGCCGGGACCCACTGGGCGCAGGGCGCCGTCCAGAACGTAGGCGCGCATGTTGTCCATGGGACGGCCGATCGGTACGACGTCGCCGATCTCGTGGGTGTCGTCGACTTGGTGGCAGGTGCCGAACACGGTGGCTTCCGTGGGGCCGTACCCGTTGACCACCGAAATGCCCGGGCAGGCTCGCAGGACGCTTGCCACGCCGGACGGCGGTACCACGTCACCGCCCGCCCAGACTTCCCGCACGCCGGCGAAACTGTCCGGGCGCTCCTCGGCGATCACGCCGAACAGGCCCGCGGTCAGCCATGCCGAAGTGACCTCGTACTTCTTCAGGAGGTCTGCCAGGACCTCGGAGTCCAGTTCCTGCGGGGGAGCAAGGACCACCAGGCCGCCGCGCAGCAGTGGCACCCACATCTCGAAGGTCCACAGGTCGAAGGTCTGCGGTGAGTGCAGAAGCATCCGGTCCTGGGCGCCGCTCTCCCAGCGCCGGTCGCGGGCGAGGCCGACGATGCCGCGATGGGTCACCGCGATGCCCTTGGGCACGCCGGACGAGCCCGAGGTGTACATGACGTACGCGGCCTGCTCTCCGTGCGCAAGGCGGTGCCGCAGGTTGTCGGCGGACTGCTCCGTCACGGCCGACGCGGTGGCAGGGTCGTCGAGGACCACGCACGGGCGGCCTCCGAGATACAGGTCAGGACCCAGTTGCGAGGTCGTCACCAGGAGCGTCGTATGGGCCTCCTGGTGGATGAACTCCATCCGGTCGGCAGGGTGGTTCGGGTCGATCGGCAGGTAGGCCGCGCCGCACTTCAGCACGGCGAGGATCGCGACGACGAGGTCGGGCGAGCGAGGCAGCGCGATGCCCACCACCGCTTCCGGCCCGGCACCGTGCCGAACGAGTTCGCGGGCCAGGCGGTTCGCCCGAGTGTTCAGCTCCGTGTAGGTCCAGGAGAGGCCGTCGGTCACCAGGGCCACGGCGTCAGGAGTGGCCGTCACCTGCTGCTCGAACAGCTCGGTCACGGTCAGGTCCGGCACGGGCACCGTCGTGTTGTTCAACTCGGCCTGCCGTCGCGCGTGTTCGGTGGCCTGAGGTGTGGCCACCGAGCCCACGGGTGCCTCGGGGGCTGCCACGAAGGCGCGCAGCATCGCGACGAGCTGCTCCGAGAGCTCCCGCACCTGTGCCGCGTCGTACTGGTTGGCCGGCGCGTCGAAACGGATCTGCAGGCCGCTGTCCTCGCCTCCGCCGTCGATGAGGGAGATCATCAGCTCGTCGAGGGTGGGGAACGAGCCGCCGAGGAATGAGCCCGGACAGCCCGCGAAGTCGAGGCTCTCCCGCGGCAGCGTGATGATGTTGAGGATGACGCCGAGCGGGCTGCGCGTGGAGCCGGTCATGCCCATCTCGCGTTTGACGTCGGCTATCAGGTACGAGGAGTGGCGGAGTACGCCGGACTTCGCGACGGTGACGGCGTCGGCGAGGTCGACGAAACGCGTGGACAGCGGGACCTTCACGCGTAGGGGAACGAAGTTCGCCATGAGCCCGGGAATGTCCCTGGTGCGACCGCGGCGGTTGTTGACCACCAGGGAGAAGACCGGCTCAGGCAGGTCGCACGTGTGACGGAAGAAGGCAGCTGCGGCAGCGGTGAGAAGCGTCGGCATCGTCATGCCGTTCGCCTCGGCGGCCCGTGCCCATTCATCGGCTTCCGTACGGGAAATGGTGACCGTACGGTTGAGCGTTCCGACAGAAGCTGCGACCTGTGCCCAACGATCTGAATGCGATGTTTCAGCGGACGGCTCGGAGGGCGCCGAGAAGGATTCCCCCGCGCCCCTGCCGCCCGGCAGCCGTGCCGCGTCAGGCGCATCGGTCAGATATTCACGCCAGTACTGTGCGTCCTTGGCGAACCGTGAAGAATTGCGGTAACGGAGATCGTCCTCATACATGGGGATCGGGTCGCCGCCGGACCACTCAGGCAGGGGGGTGCCGTGCTTGAGCGCCGAATAGACCGCGCCGATACGACGCGCCACGGAGAACACCCCGAAGCCGTCGGTCACGATGTGATGGGCGATGACCGGCATGAAGAACCTGGAGGCGCTCAGCTTGATCGCGCCGAGCCGGAACAGCAGCTCTTTCTCCAGGTCGAAGGGTGCCCCCACGCGTTCCACGATGAGCGAGTAGGCCGCGGCCTCGGGGTCGTCGGCGCTGCTCACATCGTCGAAGAAGGGGCGCCATGCTCCTGTGTCCCTGGGGACCACGTCCAGGCCGTCCGGCGACTCCCGGAAATTGATAAGGGCGCTTCCGGTTTCGCTCATCACGGTGTGGAAGGCATGCTCGAGTACCGCCACATCGACGTCACCGCTGATCTCCCAGACACCGGCAATGTTGTTCGAGACGCCGGGTGACAATTTCTGGGCCAGCCACATGCTCATTTGCGCGGTGGATGCGGTCATTGCAGACAAGGAGCGACTCACCTTTTCCAATGAGAATCGGGCCGCATCGTCGAATGTGTGAGGATGAGTTCGACTCGTCATGCGGTAAAAGAAATCCTGGCCGTTGTTTTCGGCGCTCAGGGAGGGAAATCAGGGTGACGGTGCACGGCTTTTCGGAATGCTCGGGGGAGGGGAAGCCGGTGCCGTCCCGCCGGCGGGACAATGCCGACCCGGTGCCCCTCAAACCCGAATGCGGCTACGAAACCGAGGACTTCTCGGCCTCGTTCGCCTGCGGCAGCCTGCCCATGAGCGCGGCCACTTCGCGATGGCGGCTGGAGTCGCTCCGGGCCAGGGAGCACCGGACGCGGTCACGGACTTCCGGCTGCTTCTCCTGGCTCAGCTTGAACATGCTCTCCGCCCGGGACACCTCGATCCGGAAGGCGCCCACGGCGGGCTGGATCTTGCGGAAGTGCTCGATGGAGTCGGACATGTCCCAGTCGTCGCCGAATCGACCCTCGAAGGCCCGAACCGTGGCCTTGACGACTTCCAGTGTCTGCTCCGCCGACTCGTCCGGCTCCAGCTTGCGCAGGGTTCCGTGCACGTGCACCGAGGTGAAGTTCCAGGTCGGCGCTGCGGTCTTCTCCTCGTACACGGACGGTGAGATGTAGGCGTGCGCGCCGGTGAAGAGTGCGAGGACCGGCATGCCGTCCCGCAGTGCCTGCCAGTGCGGATTGGCTCGGTTCAGGTGGCCGAGAAGTGTCGTCCCGGCCAGCTCCTTCGGCTCTGCCGCGGTCGGGTGCGGGGCGAAGATGATGGGCAAATGCGTCGCGTACGGCACATCATCCGAGTCGCCGTTTGTCACGAGTGTGGCCAGTGGATTGTCGCGCACCAGGTTTACGGCCCAAGAAGTGTCCGGCTCGCGGTAATTATCGGGAACGAACAAGATGGTCACGCCCTTTCGGTGAATAACATCTGCTCGGGTGGCGCCATCTTCACACCGACTCGAAATGGCGTGAGAGCAGGTTATCCCAGGGGCTCAGGCAATCGCTAACTTCATGCTGTGGCCTGATCGTCGACCTTTTCACTGTCGCGGTCTTAATTGAATGTGGCAGTCCGCTTCAAGGCAGTCGTGACCGTTCCGTTCGTGGAGGGTGACAGATTGTGTCGGCTCCACTCCGTAGGGAACTTTAACGCAGAATTGATGCCCACTGCTTGGCGGGCTGCATTACACGAGGTCAGCGGCGCCGACATGCTTGAGCCAAGGGCTTGATCCTGTCGTAACGGTGGCTAGGTCAAGCCCTCTCGTGTCACAGTGGCCACTGTTGTGACCGGAACGGGAGATCCGGCTATTTGAGGCACATGAGGGTTCCGAGGCAGCGCATGACTGTTCACGGGGCCGGCGAATCAAATAGGACGCGGCAGCTCGAACTGCAAGAACCCGGGGAGAACTTGTGGATATAGACCGCAGATCAACATCTCATGTCCGCTATCCGATGTTGATCAATGCTGCAGGTCCGGTAACTCTGCGCAAGACCGGCCTCATCATGCCGGGCAGACTCTCGCTCAGCGTATGGCAGAAGATCGGGACGGAGCTCGCGACCATTTCCGAGTCATCGACGTGGTGGCTCGCCGACTGGGTGCTCTACGGGGAGACTGCCTACACCGGCCGATATCGACAGGTCATCGAAAGCACGGGACTCGGCTATCAGACCCTCCGCAACTACGCCTGGGTCGCACGCCGATTCGAGTTGTCCCGTCGGCGGGATGCCCTCAGCTTCGCGCACCACGCGGAGGTCGCCTCGCTGGAACAGCCGGAGCAGGACTACTGGCTCCGCTGGGCCGAGCAGCAGCAATGGTCACGCAATCGACTCCGCAAGGAGATACGGTCCAGCCTCGCCGAGCGCCAGGGGGAAGAGCAGACCGACAGTGCTTCTGCCGGGGTGGTGACCGCCGCCGAGCGTGACCGGGGGACGGTGACGGAGTCGGTTTCGCAACTGACGTCGCTTCACATCACCATCACCGCTGAGCAGTTGAAGCGTTGCGAGCAGTTGGCCACTGCTCAGGGTCTGAGTCTGAGCGGATGGGCGATCGAGGTGCTGCAGGCTGCGTTACGCGATGTGGAGAGCGAGGAATTGTCCACGGCCTGCGCTCTCATCGCCTCCTGAGGAATCGGGGATCCGCCCGAACCGGCAGTGCCCGCAATCGGCAACGGCGCCCGCAACCGACAACGGCGCCCGCAACCGACAACAGAGCCCCTGACCGACAACAGCGCCCGCTTGATCCGCCCCGGAACTGTCCGGTCGGATCAAGCGGGCGGTTCTCGTGGAGCGTCGGCCTCGGCGGCCGTCGGCCGGAGAGGTGCCGGGTCAGGCCGTGCGGAACGCGAGGACGACATTGTGTCCGCCGAGCCCGAACGAGTTGCTGAGCGCGGCGAGTTCGCCGTCCTCCGGAAGTTCTCGCGGCTTCACCGCGATGTCCAGCGCGATTTCGTCGTCGTAGTCGTCCTGATTGAGCGTCGGCGGTACGACGCGGTGATACAGGGCGAGCACCGCGGCCATTGACTCCGCCGCCCCTGCCGCGGCCATGAGATGGCCCATGTTCGACTTCGGCGCGGTGACGACGACCTTGTCCGTATGAGCTCCGAGCACGGATCGGATCGCGATCGATTCGGTGAGGTCGCCCTGTGGCGTCGACGCCGCGTGCGCGTTGATGTGCGTGATCTGCTGCGATTCGAGGCCCGCGTCAGTCATGGCCTCGCGGATCGCGGCGGCCTGTCCGGCACCGGTCGGGTCCGGCTGGGCGAAGTCGTGCGAGTCGGCGCTGTACCCGACGCCCGCCAGACGCGCGTACACCCGCGCTCCCCGCTTGGCCGCGTGCGCCGCGGACTCGAGCACCATGATCGTGGCGCCCTCGCCGAGCACGAAACCGTCCCGGGTCCTGGTGAACGGCCGTGCGGCGAACTCGGGTTCGTCGTTGCGGCGGGACAGGGCCCGCATCGAGACGAAGGCCGCCACGACGAAGGGGTGCACCATGGCGTCGGTGCCGCCGGCGATCACCACGTCCGCCTTGCCCGCGCGGATCAGTTCGGCACCGCGCCGCAGAGCGTCATTGCCGGTCGCGCACGCTGCCTCCGGTGTCTCCAGCACCGCCTTGGCACCGAACTCCAGCCCCACCCATGAGGCGGCCGCGTCGGGAAGGATCCGCCCCGCCGTGAACGGCGACACGTATCGAGGTCCCTTCGCGCGCAGTGTGTCCCAGGTCTGGAACAGGCTGGCCGCGCCGCTCAGACAGGAGCCGATCGACACACCGAGCCGCTCACCCGGTACTGCCGCATCGGTGCCCTCGACTCCGGCCAGGCCGGAGTCGTTCCAGGCCTCCCGCGCCGCGACCAGCGCGAACTGCTGGGTACGGTCCAGCTTCCGTGCCGTGGCCTTGGGCAGGAGTTCGGCGGGGTCGACCGCCGCGGGAGAGGCGAGGCGTACGGGGAAGTCCTCGTACTGCGGATCGTCGAGAGTCGTGATGCCGGAGCGCCCGTCGAGCAGCCCCTGCCAGGTCGACGCGACGTCACCGCCGAGCGGGGTGACGGCACCGAGCCCTGTGACGACAACCTCTGTGCTCAACTGCGCTCCTTGCTCGTCGGGACCAGAGGGCGGCACGGTCCGTACCCCGGTCTTCCGTCCGGCGTCATGCCTGCTCGCGCTCTATGTACTCCGCCACATCGGCGAGCGTGACGAGGTCCTTCAGATCCTCGTCGGGAATCTTCACGTCGAACGTCTCCTCGGCCACCAGCATGATCTCCACCATCGAGAGGGAGTCGATCCTCAGGTCGTTCACCAAGGCCTTGTCCGGCAGGACCTCTTCGACCGGGGTCCCGGCGATCTTGTTGATGATCTGGGGGAGTTCGGCGTGGATTTCCTCAAGTGTGGCCATGAAGGGGCTCCTTCGTTGTCTCGTTGGGGCGCGGTCAGGTACGCGCGGTCAGATATGCGCGGTCAGGTATGCACGGTTGGATACGCGCGGTCGGATACGCACGGTCAGGCAGGGGAGGCCGTGCTGTGCTTGTCGACGAACGCGCGGGCACCGTCGAGTTCGTCGGGCGTATTGAGGGTGAAGGTCTCCACGTCCGGCATGGCCCGCCATGTGATGCGACTCAGGGTCTTGGCGGGAGCGAGCTCCAGCAGGCCGGTCACTCCGCGCTCGGCCATGGTGTCCAGGCACCGGTTCCAGTACACGGGCAGGCTCACCTGCCGCACGATCAGGTCCAGCATCTCCCGCCCGTCGCGCACTACGTGGCCGTCCCGGTTCGAGATCATCCCGGCTCCGGGGTCCCGTGGCGAGATGGCGCGAGCGCAGCGGCCCAGGAGGTCGGCCACATGCTCGACTTCCTTGGTGTGGAAGGCGCCGGCTATCTCCAGCGGCCGCAGGCGGGTCCGGTCCGGCGGCGCGTCGAGCAGGCGGCGGATGTCCTCTTTCGCTCCAGCGGCGACGAGTTGACCCGGTCCGTTGTCGTTGACCGTGACCAGGCCGTGCCGGGCGATCGTCGCCAGGACGTCCTCGCGGTCGCCGCCGAGGATGGCGATCATGCCCGACTCGGTCTTCGCGGCGGTCTCGGCCATCGCCTTGCCGCGCTCGCGTACGAGGACCATCGCCTGCTCGGCGGTGATCATGCCGACACCCGCCGCGATGGTGAGCTCGCCGAGGCTGTGGCCTGCCGCGAGGTCGATCCGGCGGGAGTCGCGTACGAGATCGGGGAAGAGGGCGGTGGCAGCGAGAATTCCGGAGGCGACAATCAGCGGCTGCGCGATCGCGGTGTCCCTGATCGTGTCGGCATCCGCTTTGGTTCCGTAATGCTCCAAGTCGATGCCGCACACCGTCGAAAGCCAATGGAGTTGGTCGGCATATTGAGAATCTTCGAGCCAAGGGGTAAGGAACCCCGGAGTCTGGGCGCCTTGTCCGGGCGCGACCATCACTAGCATGTTTCGCAGCATCGCAAGGCGAACGCCATTTCGGCAATCATCGCCATGGCGAAATGGAGGGGATCCGAAGGAGTGGGCAGGCGGCTCCTGGACCCCGGCGAGGCGCCGGCGTGGCTGGGACCGTCCCGCCGGCGGGACGGTCCCAGCGTCTCTGACCTGGCCTTTCCTTCAGAAGTCACGCCGTACGGCTGCGGGTGTCCTGAACGGGGCCGCAAATCCTGTGTATCGGTTTGGGTGGCCGCCTATGGTGTGTCCCTGTGCGATCACTTGGGGCCGTGCGATCGCCTAGGGGGAATGCTCCCCGTGCTGTCTGTCCAGCACGGGTGAATCTCTGATTTCCGTGATCTGGAAGTTCTGCCGTCATGGAAGTCTTCTGCCGCCATTTGAGTGTTGGGTAAGTTCCGGTGCTGCCCCGTCGCAGCTGGACGGATGACCGAGGAGTAGAGGCGAAATGATTCCGTTGTCGTTCGCGCAGAGCCGGCTGTGGTTCATTCACCGGTTCGAGGGTGCGTCTGCGACGTACAACGTCCCCTTTGTCCTGCGGCTCCACGGAACCCTCGACACGGAGGCGATGGCGGCGGCGGTCCGCGACGTGGTGGCCCGCCACGAGAGCCTGCGTACCCTCTTCGTCGAGGACGCGGACGGGGTGCCGTTCCAGCGGGTCCTGCCCTTGGCCGAGGTGTCCCTGGACGTGCCCGTCACGGACGTGACGACGGACGGTCTCGCCGACGCGGTCACCCGGGAGGTCACCACAGGATTCGACCTGGCCGACGAAGTCCCGGTGCGTGCGCGGGTGTTGTGCGTCGCGCCGGACGACCACGTCCTGGTCCTGGTCGCCCACCACATCGTCTGCGACGGCGAGTCCGCCGCGCCGTTCGCCCGCGACCTGATCGCCGCCTACACCGCGCGCCGCGACAAGCAGGCCCCGAGGTGGGAGCCGCTGCCGGTGCAGTACGGCGACTACACGATGTGGCAGCGCGAGCTGCTCGGCGACGTATCGGACCCCGACAGTCTCGCGGCCGCGCAGTTGGAGTACTGGCGCAAGGAGCTGGCCGGCGTGCCCGCGCCTCTGGCGCTGCCCACCGACCGCCCGCGCCCGCCCGTGGCGAGCCGCCGCGGCGATCTCGTCGAGTACTCCATCGACCCCGAACTCCTCGCGGGCGTCGAGGCATTGGCGCGCAGTCGTGGCGTCACCGTGTCCATGGTCTTCCAGTCCGCGCTCGCGGTCCTCCTGCACCAGCTGGGCAGCGGGGACGACATCCCCGTCGGTGCCCCCATCGCGGGCCGCACCGACGAGGCGCTCGCGGACCTGGTCGGCTTCTTCGCCAACACCTGGGTGCTCCGCGCCGACCTGTCCGGCAACCCCACCTTCGGCGAGGTGCTGGAGCGCGTGCAGGGCAAGGCCCTGGCGGCGTACGACAACCAGGACATGCCGTTCGAGCGGCTCGTGGAACTCATCAACCCGGAGCGCTCCACCGCCTACCAGCCGCTGTTCCAGGTCATGTGCGCCTGGCAGATTCCGTGGCCCGCACTCGACCTGCCCGACCTGCGGGTGACGTTCGAGCCCTTGTCGACGGACTCGGCGAAGTTCGACCTCTTCTTCAACCTGATCCCCGACGCGGCCGGCGGTGCGCAGATCCGGCTCGAGTACGCGACGGACCTGTTCGACCGGCACACCGCCGAGCAGATTGCCGCCCGCTTCGCACGCGTGGTCCGACAGGTGACCGCGGCCCCGCAGACGCACGTGGGCGCGGTGGAGGTGTTGACTGCGCAGGAGCGTGCGGAGCTGATCGTCGCGGTCGACGACACGGCGGTGGCGGTGCCGGAGGTGACGGTTCCGGAGTTGGTGGCGCGTCAGGTGGCCGCTGTGCCGGATGAGTTGGCTGTCGTATGCGGTGATGTGGCGTACACGTACGCGGAGTTGGACGCGCGCGCGGAGCAGCTGGCGCGGCAGTTGGTGGCGCGGGGTGTGGGTGTCGAGTCGGTGGTGGCCGTGCGGTTGCCGCGTTCGGCGGATCTGGTGGTGGCGTTGCTGGCTGTGTGGAAGGCGGGTGCGGC
>NZ_JBEZCG010000046.1:0-11104 GCF_040647455.1 Streptomyces sp. NPDC041068 | reverse complement strand
CCTCATCAAAGGCAGCTGCGAACACCGGATACGCGGCATACAACTCACGCCCCATACCCACCCGCTGACTACCCTGACCCGAGAACACCACCGCCAGAGGACCAGCGGTGACCACGCCCTCCGCCGGACCGGTCACCACACCTGACGCATCCTCACCCCGCGCCAGCGCACCCAGACCAGAGAGCAGAGCATCCCGCTCACCCGCCACCACCACGGCGCGGTTCTCAAAAGCGGCCCGCCCCGAAGCCAACGACCAACCCACATCCACCGGCGACAACCCCGCGACACCCGCAGCGCCCGAGACACCGGACAGCAGCTGCGCCGCCTGACCGCGCAACGCCTCCACGCCACGGCCCGAGACCACCCACGGCACCAGGGGCGGCCGTGCCGCGGACTCGGTGCCCTTCCCGGGCTCCGCTTCGGTGGCCTCGCCCGCGGCCGGTTCCGGCGCCTGCTCCAGGATCACGTGCGCGTTGGTGCCGCTGACGCCGAAGGACGACACACCCGCGCGACGCGGACGGCCCTCGACCTCCGGCCAGGCCCGCTGCTCCGTGAGCACCTCGACCGCGCCCGCCGTCCAGTCGACCTGCGGAGTGGGCTCATCCACGTACAGCGACTGGGGCAGGGTGCCGTGCCGCATCGCCATGACCATCTTGATGACGCCCGCGACACCGGCGGCGGCCGCGGTGTGGCCGATGTTGGCCTTCAGAGAGCCCAACCACAGCGGGCGGTCCTCAGGCCGCCCCTGGCCGTACGTCGCCAACAGCGCCTGGGCCTCGATCGGGTCGCCCAGCGTCGTACCCGTGCCGTGCGCCTCCACCGCGTCCACCTGGGACGACGACAGACCGGCGCTCGCCAGAGCGGCCCGGATGACGCGCTGCTGCGAGGGGCCGTTGGGCGCGGTCAGGCCGTTGCTGGCACCGTCCTGGTTCACGGCCGAGCCCTTGATCACGGCCAGCACCGGGTGACCGTTGCGGCGCGCGTCCGACAGCTTCTCCAGCATCAGCATGCCGACGCCCTCGCCCCAGGCCGTACCGTCCGCGTCGGCCGCGAAGGGGCGGCAGCGTCCGGTGCGGGACAGCGCCCCCTGGCGGCTGAACTCCACGAACGTCTCCGGAGTGGCCATCACGGTGACGCCGCCGGCCAGCGCCAGCGAGCACTCGCCGTTGCGCAGCGCCTGAGCCGCCAGGTGCAGGGTCACCAGCGACGACGAACACGCCGTGTCGACGGTGACCGCGGGCCCTTCGAGGCCGAAGGTGTAGGAGAGACGGCCGGAGACCACGCTGGCGGCGATGCCTGTGGCCAGGTAGCCCTCCGACTGCTTGGGCGACCGGCGCAGCAGCGCCGCGTAGTCCTGGCCGTTGGTGCCCGCGAAGACACCGGTACGGCTGCCCTTCAGGGACGTCGGGTCGATGCCCGCGCGCTCGATCGCCTCCCAGGAGGTTTCGAGGAGCAGCCGCTGCTGCGGGTCGAGCGCCAGCGCCTCGCGCGGCGATATCCCGAAGAACGCCGGGTCGAACTCGCCGACCCGCTCCAGGAAACCGCCCTCGCGGACGTACGAGGTACCGGGGCGGCTCAGCTCCGGGTCGTACAGCTCCTCGACGTCCCAGCCACGGTCGGCGGGGAACTCCGAGAAGGCGTCACGGCCGTCGGAGAGGAGCTCCCACAGCGCCTCCGGCGAATCGACCCCGCCGGGGTACCGGCAGCTCATGCCGATGATGGCGACCGGCTCGTGCTCTCCCGACTCGACTTCCTGCAGTCGTTGCCGCGCCTCGTGAAGCTCGCCCGTCACTCGCTTCAGGAAGTAGCGAAGCTTGTCCTCGCCGCTGTTCGTCACGCGGTACCACTCCAGGGTTTCAAGAAGTTCGTTGAGTTCGAGAGGTTCGAGCCGTCGTCCGTCACCGGGCGCGGATGGCCGCGCCCGGCGGACGACTCAGGAGATGCCGAGCTCGTTGCTGATGAAGTCGAAGACCTCGTCGTCGGAGGCCGAGTCGAACTTCTCGCCGGCGTCCGTCTCGGCGGGGGATTCCTCCGGTTCGCTGCACAGTCGCAGCAGCGTCTTCAACCGGAGCGCGATCTCCCCGCGCGCTGTCTCTTCACGCGCTGTCTCCCCGCGCGCCGTCTCTTCGCCCAGCACGCCGGCGATGTCCGATTCCAGCCTGTCCAGCTCGCCCAGCAGGGCATCGAAGCGCTTGGGTCCTTCGCCGTCCTGGCCCAACTCGGAGCGCAGGTGGTCGGCGAGGGCCTGGGGCGTCGGATAGTCGAACGCGAGCGTGGCGGCGAGCCGCAGCCCGGTCGCGTTGTTCAGACGCTTACGGAGTTCGACGGCGGTCAGCGAGTCGAAGCCCAGATCCTTGAAGGGCCGGTCGGCGGTGACCGTCTCCGTGGTGGTGTGGCCGAGCACCCCGGCGACCTGCTGCCGCACCAACTCCAGCAGCCTGCGGTGCCGTTCGGCGGCGGTGAGCCCGGCCAGCTCCTCCCGGAGCGGCACACCGGTCTCCTCGCGCTGGTCCGCGCCGGCCCGGCCACCGGCCGGCTCCAGGGCCCGGCGGGCCTCCGGGATCGCCTCGATCAGGGGTGCCGGGCGGCCCGTGGCCAGCCGGGGCGCGAAGCGCGTCCAGTCCACGTCCGCGACGGCGACGCAGCCCTCGTCGCGGTCCAACGCCCGACTGAGCAGCGCCACCGCGTCCTCGGGCGCCATCGGCACGATGCCGCCGCGCTGCAGCCGCTCCTCGCCGACTCCCTCGGTTGCCAGGCCGCCGTCCGCCCACGCTCCCCAGGCCACCGAGGTGCCCGGGAGGCCGAGCGCGCGGCGGCGCTGGACGAGCGCGTCCAGGAACGCGTTGGCCGCGGCGTAGTTACCCTGCCCCGCGCCGCCGACCGCACCGGCCATCGACGAGAACATCACGAACGCGGACAGGTCGAGGTCGCGGGTCAGCTCATCGAGGTGGGCCGCCGCGCCGGCCTTCGGGCCGAGCACGTCCGGGAACCGCTCGGGAGACAGCGCGTCCACCACGCCGTCGTCCAGCACCCCGGCCGCGTGCACCACCGCGGTCAGCGGCCGCTGCCCGTCCGTCTCCGTCAACGACCCCAGCAGCCCGGCCAGTTCGCCACGGTCGGCCACATCACAGGCCGCCACCGTCACTTCGGCACCCAACTCGCGCAGTTCTGCCGCCAGTTCAGCCGCGCCGGGCGCGTCCGGGCCACGACGGCTCGTCAGCACCACATGCTCGGCACCTGACCGCGCCAGCCAGCGCGCCACATGAGCACCCAACGCCCCCGTACCGCCAGTGATCAGCACGGTGCCACGAGGCCCCCAACTGCCATTGGCGACTGCGGAGTTGACGCCGGGTGCGGAGGTGTCGTCGTCGAGCGCGGCGGTTGCGCCGAGTGCGAGTCCGCCATCGGTGGCCGGACCGCCGGCGGTACGCAGCAGCCGCCGCCCGAAGACCCCGCTGGGCCGTACGGCCACCTGGTCCTCTCCGCTCGTACCGGCCAGCACGGCACCCAGCCGCTCCTGCGCCCGCCGGTCCACGGTCTCCGGGAGGTCGATCAGGCCGCCCCAGCGCTCGGGGTGCTCCAGCGCCACCACCCGGCCCAGGCCCCAGACCTGCGCCTGCACCGGATCAGCAAGCACCTCGCCGTCGGCCGCCGCGACCGCGCCGCGCGTCGCGCACCACAGCCGGGCGTCGATCGCCGCCTCGCCGAGAGCCTGTACGAGGGCCAGCGTCGCGGCGAGACCGGCGGATACACCTTCGTACGCGGGGTGTTGGGGCGCGGCATCCATCGCCAGCAGCGACAGGACACCCCCGATCGGGGACCCGTCCTCGGCCGCCTCGGACAGCGCCCGCACCCACTGCTTGCGGTCGGCACCGGAGCCGGAACCGAGATCCGGGTCGCCGTCCACGGTGACGCGGACGACCTTCGCTCCCCTGGCCGTCAGCGCGGTCTCCACCGACGCGGTCAGCGGGGTCAGCGGGTCGCCGGAGAGGGTGGACGGCACCGCCAGGAGCCAGGTCCCGGACAGCACGGCCGCGGAGTCATCGGACACCGGATGCCATCCGATGCGGTACTGCCAGGCGTCAAGGCCCGACTGCTCGCGCCGCTTCCGCCGCCAGGTGGTCAGGGCGGGCAGCACCGCGCTGAAGGGCTGGTCGGCGGAGATGTCGAGCGTCGAGGTCAGCGACTCCAGATCCGCGCTCTCGACCGCGTCCCAGAAACCGGCCTCGACCTGGTCGACGGGCGCCGCTTCCGTCTCTGCCGTGTTCTCCAGCCAGTAGCGCCGACGCTGGAAGGCGTACGTGGGCAACTCCACGCGGGTGGCGCCGGTTCCGGCGAACACCTGCGTCCAGTCGACGCGTACACCGTGCGTCCACGCCTCGGCGACCGAGGTCAGGAACCGGTCCAGGCCACCCTCGTCGCGCCGCAGCGAACCCACCGCCACGGCCTGCTCAGCGCCGCGCTCCTCCACCGTGTCCTGCACCGCGGCCACCAGCACCGGGTGCGCGCTCACCTCGACGAACGCACCATAGCCCTGACCCGACAGCGCACCGATCGACTCCTCGAAACGCACCGTCCGACGCAGGTTGCGGTACCAGTAGCCCGCATCCACCAGGCCCTCACCCAGCCAGTCCCCCTCCACCGAGGAGAAGAACGGAATGCGAGCCGCCTGGGGGCGGATGTCCCTGAGAACGCGGGCGAGTTCGTCCTCGATCAGCTCCACATGGGAGGTGTGCGAGGCGTAGTCCACCGGCACCCTGCGCGCACGGACACCCTCGGCCTCACACGCGGCGAGGAGCTCGTCCAGGGCCTCCGGCTCACCGGCCACCACCGTGGAGGACGGGCCGTTGACCGCAGCGATCTCCAACCGGTCTGCCCAGCGCTCCAGCCGGGACTCCACCTCGGCCAGCGGCAACGCCACCGACATCATCCCACCACGACCCGCAAGATGCTCCGCGATGGCCTGCGAGCGCAACGCCACCACCCGCGCACCATCACGCAACGACAGACCACCCGCCACACACGCGGCAGCGATCTCACCCTGCGAATGCCCCACCACGGCCGAGGGTTCCACGCCCATGGAACGCCACACCTCGGCCAGCGAGACCATCACCGCCCACGAAACGGGCTGGACCACATCCACCCGCTCCAACGACGGCGCACCCACCACCCCACGCAGCACATCCACCAACGACCAGTCCACAAACTCCGACAGAGCCGCCGCACACTCACCGAGCCGCTCGGCGAACACCGGGGAAGCATCGAGGAGTTCCACGCCCATGCCCGCCCACTGCGCACCCTGACCCGGGAACACAAACACCACCCGATCGCCCACGCCCTCGGACACGCCCGCAATCACACCGGGCGCCTCCTCGCCACGCGCCAGCGCGGCGAGCCCGGACACCAGACCGGTCCGATCGGCGGCGACCAGCACCGCACGGTCCTCGAACTCCGCACGCCCCGCCGCCAACGACCAACCCACGTCGATCGGGGAGAGCTCGGCATCCGACTCCACACGGGACAGCAGCCGCGCCGCCTGGTCGCGCAGCGCCTCCGCACCACGCGCCGAAAGCAACCACGGAACCGCCACCGGCTCCACCGGAGCGGCCGCCTCGGCAGGCTCAACGACCTCCGCCAACTCCGGCGCCTGCTCCAGAATCACGTGCGCGTTGGTCCCACTGACACCGAAGGACGACACACCCGCGCGGCGCGGACGCCCCTCGACCTCCGCCCACTCACGCGACTCCGTCAGCAACTCCACCGCACCCGCCGACCAATCCACCTTCGACGACGGCTCATCGACGTGAAGGGTCTTGGGGAGCACACCGTGCCGCATCGCGAGCACCATCTTCATGACACCAGCGACACCGGCGGCGGCCTGGGCGTGGCCGATGTTGGACTTCAGAGAGCCCAGCCACAACGGACGCTCCTCCGACCGTCCTTGGCCGTACGTCGCCAACAGCGCCTGCGCCTCGATCGGGTCACCCAGCGTCGTACCCGTGCCATGCGCCTCCACCGCGTCCACCTCAGCGGCAGAAACACCGGCATTCGCCAGAGCGGCCCGGATGACACGCTGCTGCGAGGGGCCGTTGGGCGCCGTCAGACCATTGCTCGCACCGTCCTGGTTCACGGCCGAACCCTTGATCACGGCCAGCACCGGGTGACCGTTGCGCCGCGCGTCCGACAGCCGCTCCAACAGCAGCATGCCCACGCCCTCGGCCCATGCGGCGCCGTCCGCGGCGTCGGAGAAGGACTTGCTGCGTCCGTCGGCGGCAAGGCCGCGCTGGCGGCTGAACTCCACGAAGACCGACGGCGTGGACATCACGGTGACACCGCCCGCCAGGGCCAGCGAGCACTCGCCGTTACGCAGCGCCTGGACCGCGAGGTGCAGTGAGACCAGAGACGACGAGCACGCGGTGTCCACCGTCACCGCCGGACCCTCCAGGCCCAGCGTGTACGCCACGCGCCCCGACGCGACGCTTCCGGCGCTGCCGCTGCCGAGGTAGCCCTCGAAGCCTTCCGGAGCGGTCCGCAGCCGCGAGCCGTAGTCGTTGTACATCACGCCCGCGAACACGCCGGTACGGCTGCCGCGCACGGTCTCCGGGTCGATCCCGGCACGCTCCAGCGCCTCCCAGCTCGTCTCCAGGAGCAGCCGCTGCTGCGGGTCCATCGCCAGCGCCTCACGCGGCGAGATACCGAAGAACGCCGGGTCGAACTCGGCCGCGTCGTGCAGGAAGCCGCCTTCCCGCACATAGCTCTTGCCCTGCCGCTCCGGGTCCGGGTCGTACAGGTCCTCGCCCCAGCCGCGGTCCACCGGGAAGGGCGAGATCGCGTCGGTACCGGAGAGGACCAGGTCCCAGAGCTCCTCGGCGCTCCGCACGCCGCCCGGGAAGCGGCAGCTCATGGCGGTGACGACGATGGGGTCGTCGGTGTCTGCGACGCCCGTCGGCATGGGGGCGGAGTCGGCGGTGCCGATGCCCACGCCCAGCAGTTCGGCGAGCAGGTGCCGGGCGAGCGCGGCGGGGGTCGGGTGGTCGAAGACCAGCGTCGCGGGCAGCCGAAGCCCGGTGGCCGCGTTCAGCCGGTTCCGCAGCTCCACCGAGGTCAGCGAGTCGAAGCCCAACTCGCGGAAGGCCCGGTTCTCGTCGACGGCGCCCGCCGAGCCGTGCCCGAGGACGGTCGCGACATGGCCGCGGACGAGCTCCGCAAGGGTGCGGAGTCGCTCGCTCTCGGACAGCCCGGCGAGCCGCTGGGCGAGCCCCCCGGGGGCGGCCGGGCCACCCGCCGCCGCGCGTGCCCGCCGCACCGGACCGCGGACCAGTTCGCGGAGCAGCGCCGGGGCGGGGGCGTCGGCGCCCCGCAGTGCGCCGAGGTCGAGCCGCATGGGCAGCAGGACGGGCTCATCCGCCGAGGTCGACAGCGCGGCGTCGAAGAGCGCCAGGCCCTCGTCGGAGGAGAGCGGGACCAGGCCCGAGCGGGCCATGCGGGCGAGGTCCGCCTCGCCGACCTCCCCGGTCATGCTCGAGCGCTGTTCCCAGAAGCCCCAGCCGAGCGAGACGGCGGGCAGCCCGAGCGCCCTGCGGTGCTGTGCCAGCGCGTCCAGGAAGGCATTGGCCGCGGCGTAGTTGCCCTGCCCGGCGCTGCCGAGCACGCCGGCCCCGGAGGAGAAGAGCACGAACGCGGACAGGTCCAGATCGCGGGTCAGCTCGTGCAGGTTCCAGGCCGCATCCGCCTTGGGGCGCAGTACGCGGGACAGGCGCTCGGGGGTCAGCCCGGCGACGAGCCCGTCGTCGAGGACACCGGCGGCGTGCACCACGGCGGTCAGCGGGTGCTCGGCGGGGATGTCCGCCAGCAGCGCGGCCAACGCCTCACGGTCCGCCACGTCACACGCCACCGCCCGCGCCGAAGCACCCAGTTCGGCCAACTCCGCCACCAACTCGCTGGCACCATCGGCCTGCTCGCCACGACGACTCACCAGCAGCAGGTGCCGCACTCCGTGCTCGGCGACCAGGTGCCGCGCGACCAGGCCGCCCAACGTCCCCGTCGCGCCCGTGATCAGCACCGTGCCGTTCCCGGCGTGGCTCCATGCGGGCGCGTCGCCCGCGGTGCCCACGGCCGCGGGCACGAGCCGCGGCGCGTACGCCGCACCGGACCGCACGGCGAGCTGTGGTTCGTCCGTGGCCAGGAGGCCCGCCGTCTCGTCGCCCGACAGCTCGGAGCCGTCGGTGTCGAGCAGCACGAACCGCCCGGGGTTCTCCGTCTGCGCCGTACGCAGCAGCCCCCATACGGCGGCCGACACCTGATCCGGCGCGGCACCGTCCGCCTCGGTCGCCACCGCGCCGCGCGTGACCAGCACAAGGCGGGACGCGGCGAGGCGTTCGTCGGCCAGCCATGCCTGGGCCAGCGCGAGGGCGCTTCGGAGCGCGGTGTGCGCGAGGTCGGGCACCGCGGCCGTCTCGGCGGTGCTCGCCGTACGGGGCTCGGCAGCCGCGGCGGGCCACGGTACGAGCACCGCGTCGGGCACCTCGGCCGCGCCGGACGCCACCGCATCGGTCAGCGCGGTGAGATCCGCGTACGTGACGAGACCCTCGTACGTGACGAGGCCCTTGTCGCCGCGGACGCCGCCGAATCCCAGCTCCGCCAGGGCCGCCAGGTCTTCCTCTGTGCCGATCGCCGTCAAGCGCGCGGGAGTTGGGGCCGCCTCCCGGGCCGGGCCGGGGACCGGGACGGACGCCCATCGGACCCGGAACAGTGCGTCGGGGCCGCCGGGCGCGGCGGCGAGCCGCTCGGGGTCGACGGGGCGGACGACGAGGGAGTCGACGGAGGCGACGAGCCTACCGGCGGCATCCGCCGCCAGCACGGACACCGCGTCCTGGCCGACCGGGGCCAGCCTCACGCGCAGCGCCGCGGCACCCGCGGCCCGCAGGGTCACCCCACGCCAGGCGAACGGCAACCGCGCCTGGTCGTCGGCGAAGAAGTCACCCGCCCGCATGCCGTGCAGCGCCGCGTCCAGGAGCGCCGGGTGGAGCCCGAAGCCCGCCGCCTCGCCCTGCCCGTCCTCCGGCAGAGCCACCTCGGCGAAGATCGCGTCGCCGCGCCGCCACGCCGCCCGCAGCCCCTGGAACACCGGTCCGTACCCGTGTCCCGCGGCGCCCAGCGTCTCGTACAAGTTCTCCGTGTCCACCGCGACCGCCCCGGCCGGGGGCCATACGGCCAGGTCCTCGGCTCCCGACGGCTCCGAACCCACGGGGCGCGTCACGCCGTCCACCAACGTGCCCGTGGCGTGGCAGGTCCACGGCTCGTGCGACAGGCCGGTCTCCGGACGGGAGTGGAAGGTCAGCGTGCGACGGCCGGAGTCGTCGGGCGCTGCGACCGTCAACCGCAGCTGCACGCCGCCCTCCTCGGGCAGGATCAGCGGCGCCTGGAGCGTCAGCTCCTCCACCGTGTCGCAGCCGACCTCGTCGCCCGCACGGATCGCCAGCTCCACGAAAGCCGTACCAGGCAGCAGGACAGTGCCCGCCACCGCGTGATCCGCCAACCAAGCATGCGTACGCAGCGACAGCCGACCGGTGAAGACGACCCCGTCGGAGTCCGGGAGGTCCATCGCGGCGCCCAACAGGGGGTGCGCGGCGGGCAGTAGACCGACCGAACCCATGTCACCACCCGCGGTGGGGCTGACGTCGAGCCAGTAGCGCCGGCGTTGGAAGGCATACGTGGGCAGTTCGACACCGGTGGCGCCGGTTCCGGTGAAGGCCCGCGTCCAGTCGACGCGCACGCCGTGCGTCCATGCCTCGGCGACCGAGGTCAGGAAGCGGTCCAGGCCGCCCTCGTCGCGCCGCAGCGAACCGACAGCCGCGGTCTGCTCAGCGCCACGCTCCTCCACCGTGTCCTGCACCGCGGCCACCAGCACCGGGTGGGCGGAAACCTCGATGAAGACCGCGCCCTTGGCGGCCACCAGCGCGCCGATGGTCTCCTCGAAGCGGACCGTCTGGCGCAGGTTGCGGTACCAGTAGCCCGCGTCCAGCCCCGTCGTCTCGATCGGCTGTCCGGTCACCGCCGAATAGAACGGCACCCGAGCGGGCTGGGGAGTGATGTCGCCCAGGACACGGGCCAGTTCGTCCTCGATCAGCTCCACGTGGGAGGTGTGCGAGGCGTAGTCCACCGGCACCCTGCGAGCGCGGACACCCTCGGCCTCACACGCGGCGAGGAGTTCGTCCAGGGCGTCCGGCTCACCGGCCACCACCGTGGAGGACGGGCCGTTGACCGCCGCGATCTCCAACCGGTCTGGCCAGCGCTCCAGCCGGGACTCCACCTCGGCCAGCGGCAACGCCACCGACATCATCCCGCCACGACCCGCAAGATGCTCAGCGATGGCCTGCGAGCGCAACGCCACCACCCGCGCACCATCACGCAACGACAGACCACCCGCCACACACGCGGCAGCGATCTCACCCTGCGAATGCCCCACCACGGCCGAGGGTTCCACGCCCATGGAGCGCCACACCTCGGCCAGCGAGACCATCACCGCCCACGAGACGGGCTGGACCACATCCACCCGCTCCAACGACGGCGCACCCGCCACCCCACGCAGCACATCCACCAACGACCAGTCCACAAACTCCGACAGAGCCGCCGCACACTCACCGAGCCGCTCGGCGAACACCGGGGAAGCGTCCAGGAGTTCCACGCCCATGCCCGCCCACTGCGCACCCTGACCCGGGAACACAAACACCACCCGGCCACCGGCGAAGGAGTCGGCGCCCTGCTGCGGGCCTATGACCAGGCCGGGGGCCTCTTCACCTCGCGCCAGCGCGGCGAGCCCGGACACGAGACCGGTCCGATCGGCGGCGACCACCGCCGCGCGGTCCTCGAACTCCGCACGCCCCGCCGCCAACGACCAACCCACGTCGATCGGGGAGAGCTCGGCATCCGACTCCACACGGGACAGCAGCCGCGCCGCCTGGTCGCGCAGCGCCTCCGCACCACGGCCGGACAACGCCCACGGCAGTGCCGCCGGCTCCACCGGAGCGGTCACCTCGGCAGGCTCAGCCGCCTCCACCAGCTCCGGCTCCGGCGCCTGCTCCAGAATCACGTGCGCGTTGGT
>NZ_JBEZCG010000045.1:0-12616 GCF_040647455.1 Streptomyces sp. NPDC041068 | reverse complement strand
AACAAGCATGACCAGCTCGTGAGCCCCACCCACACCAGTTCATCAGCGGGCCAAATTGCGGAGATACCAACGCACTCCAGAAGAAAACGACCTCTCAGAACCCCGCTCAGAACCCCGCCTCAGCCACCCGCACCCCCACCTGCGCCGCGAACGCCGGTGCCAGGTCGATCAGTTGGCCGGGGCTGATCACCGCGCCGGACAGGCAGTCGATGCCGCGGGCCACCTCCAGCTCCCCCGCGGCCCGCAGGTCCACGTCCTTCATGCGTGTCCCGGTGAAGTCGACCCCGCGCAGCGCGCAGTCCCGGAACTCCACCCGCTCCAGGGACGCGAGGCCGAAGTCCGGCTCCACCAGCACGCACCCCTCGAAGATCACGTCCCGCAGCCGCGCCTTCCGCACGTTCAGGTAGTCGATCTTGCCGCCCCGCACCACCACCCGCTCCAGCACGCCCCCGTGCAACTGCACGCCACCGAGCCGGGCGTCCACCACCTCGACGTCCCGCAGCGACGCCTCCACGAGATCCGTCCCCACCCCTCGCAGCTCCGTGAGGACGGAGTCCATGAACCGCGCACGCGTCAGCCGGGTCTCGTCGACCCCGCACCCCACCAGCGCGGAGTCCATGAACAGCGCCCCGCCGCCGTCCTGCCCGCCGAGGTCGAGCCCCCGGAACTCCACCCCGTCATAGTCCCCGTCCGGCTCCAACTCCCCTCCCCCGAAGGGCCGGAGCGGAGGCAACCGCACCTCGGTCCGCCGAGCCGCCTTGACCACCTGCGCACCCCTCGGCGCCCTCGGCGCCCTCGCTGTATTCGCCTTCTCCGCCATCCCCCCATCCTGCACGCCCCCACTGACAACGCCCCGATGTCGCATCCACCCGATGTCACATCCGCCGCCCTCCGGACCGTCCAAGGAACGAGCCCCCCAACACCGACCTCAGGGAGCCCGAACCATGCGCGACACCACCCGCAGGAGGACCGGCGGGCCCAGGCCCACGGCCCCCCGCATCACCGTCGTCGGCGGCGGCTTCGCCGGCCTCACCGCCGCGATCACCGCCGCCGAGACAGGCGCCCGCGTCACCCTCCACGAGGCGCACCACACCCTCGGCGGCCGCGCCCGCACCGCCGAAGGCACGTACAAGACGAACGAGGGCCCCCACGCCCTCTACAACGGCGGCCCCCACTGGACCTGGCTCAAGCAGCGCGACCTCATCGGCCCGCTCGCCCCGATCCCGCCCCTCGAAGGCACCCGCCTGCGCCTCCACCACCACGGCACCCTGCGCCGCACCCCGCCCCTGGCCATGCTCAAGCTGCTGCGCCGCAAGACCGAACAGGCGCCGGTGGAGCAGGACTTCATGACCTGGGCGACGGGCCAGGTCGGCGAGGAGGGCGCCCGCGCCGCCGCGCACTACGTCGCCGTGGCCACGTTCCACCACGACCCCGGCTCGCTCTCCGCCCGCTTCGTGCACGAGCGCCTGCGCCGCGCGGCCAAGCTGCCCCCAGAAGCGCACTACCCGCGCGGCGGCTGGGGCTCCGTCGTCGACCGCATGGCCGCCCTCGCCTGGAACCTGGGCGTCCGCACGGAGACGCTGACCCGCGTCGACAGCCTGGCCGACCTCCCCCACGACGGCCCGGTGGTCATCGCCACCTCCCTCGCGTCGGCCCGCCGCATCCTCGGCGACGACTCCCTGCAGTGGGAGAGCGGCCGCACCACGCTCGTCGACGTGGCGTTCCGCACCCGCAGGGGCGACGCCTTCGCCGTCTCCGACCTGGACCGCACGGGCTGGGTCGAGCGCTTCACCGCCCAGGACCGCACCCTCGCCCCCGCCGGCGAACAGCTCGTCCAGGCCCAGATCCCCCTCTCCCCCGACGAGACCAAGGCGGACGGCGTGGCCCGCGCCGAGCACCTCCTCGACCTCGGCTGCCCCGGCTGGCGCGACCGCCTCACCTGGCGCCGCGCCTCCGTCGCGAACGGCCGCACCGGCGCGCTCGACCGCCCCGGAACCACCTGGCGCGACCGCCCCGCGATCGACCGCGGCAACGACGTGTACCTGGCGGGCGACCAGGTGGCGGCGCCGGGACTGCTCTCCGAGGTGTCGTTCAACAGCGCGGTCGAGGCCGTGTCGCTGGCACTGACCAGGGCGAGGCTTGACCTCAAGTCCACTTCAGGTTGAAAGCTGAGGAGTGTCAGGACAACAGCCCGGCCGCAAGGCCGAGAGCACATCCGAGGAGTCCACCATGCACGCCATCCGCCTCCACGCCTTCGGTCCCGCCGAGAACCTGACGTACGAGGAGACGGCGACCCCCGAGCCCACCGCGGGCCAGGTCCGCGTCACCGTGGCCGCGGCAGGCGTGCACCTCCTGGACACCGCGATCCGCGAGGGCGTGCAGGGCCCGCTGCCCCAACTCCCCTCCCTGCCCACGGTTCCCGGCCGCGAGATCGCCGGCACCGTCGACGAGCTCGGCGAGGGAGTCCCCGCCCACTGGCTCGGCAAGCGCGTCGTCGCCCACATCGGCTTCGCCCCCGGCGGTTACGCCGAGCAGACCGTCACCGAGGCGTCCCGCCTGCACGAGCTCCCCGACGACCTGGACTTCGCGGAGGCGGTCGCCCTGATCGGCACGGGCCGTACGACGATGGGCATCCTCCAGTTCACCGACCTCACGCCGGAATCCGTGGTCCTCGTCCCCGCGGCAGCGGGCGGCATCGGCACGCTCCTCACGCAGTACGCCAAGCACCGCGGCGCCACGGTGATCGGCCTCGCGGGCGGCCCGGAGAAGACGGCCCGCGTGCGCGCGAACGGCGCGGACCTCGCCGTGGACTACAAGAACCCGGCATGGCCGGACGAGGTGCGCGCGTACCTGAAGGAACAGCACGACGACCGCCGTGCCAGCGTCGTCTTCGACGGCGTGGGCGGCGACGCGGGGCTCGCCGCCGTCGACCTGCTCGGCCCCGGCGGCACCCACGTCGTCTTCGGCTGGTCCGGCAAGGGCCTGCACGACGGCGAGGCGCTGACGTTCACCGAGGAGGAGCTGGCCGAGCGCGGCATCACACAGGTCAATGTCCTCGGCCCGGCGATGATGGCCAGGGCGGGCGGCGACAACCCCGTCCGCACCCTGGAGCTGGCCGCGCTCGCCGAGGCGGCGACGGGCCACTTCACCCCGGCCGTGCAGCGCTACCCCCTCGCGGAGGCGGCGGCGGCACACCGCGCGCTGGAGACGCGGGGCACGATGGGCAAGGTGGTCCTGATCCCGTGACCGTGGCCCTGAACACCTGACCCCGAAATCCAGGTGCCCTCACGACATGCGGGAACTACCGTCCGTTATATGGATATGGAACCTGTCCACCCCCCTGTCCCGCCCCGCATCCAGTTCCGCGACATCCCCGAAGCGGGCATCGACCGCGCCCTCTCCCTCGCGTACCTCGTCTTCCACGAGAGCCCGGAGGAGGAGAAGCGCAAGCACCACCACGACCTGCTGCTCGGCTGCACCCGCATCGGGGCGTACGACGGCGACGAACTCGTCGGCTTCCTCGCCGCGTTCCCCTTCACGGTCTCCGTCCCCGGAGGCGAACTCCCCTGCCCCTGCCTGACGTTCGTCTCCGTGGCGCCGACCCACCGGCGCCGGGGCGTGCTCTCCGGGATGCTCGCGGAGCTCTTCGCGAGGTCGGCCGCGGACGGCGCCCCGATCGCCTCGCTGTGGGCGTCGGAGGACGCGATTTACGGCAGGTTCGGCTTCGGCCCCGCCACCCTCGGCCACACCGTGGAGATCGACTCCCGCCGCCCGCTGGCCCTGCGCATCACCCCGGACGACCGCCCGCTGCGCCTGGTCGACCCGTCCGACGCCCCCGACCTCCTCGGTGAGTACTACGACCGCACCCGCACCGACCGCGCGGGCCGCCTCGCGCGCGGCGAGGCGTGGTGGCGCGAGGAGTGGCTGGTGGAGGAGGACGAGGAGGACGACGAGCTGTCGCCGCCCCGCGTGGTCGTCCTCGGCGACCACGCGGGCCCCGTCGCCGGTTACGCGATCTACCGCACCAAGACCCGCGACGACGCCCCCGGTCTGGTCCGCCTGGACGAGCTGGAGGCGGACACCCCGGCCGCGGCCGCCGCGCTCTGGCGCTATCTCGCGTCGATCGACCTGACGGGCCTGATCCGCGCCTGGGGCCGCCCCCTCGACGATCCGCTGCACCTCTTCGCCGCCGACCGCGACCAGGTGCGCGTCACGGGCGAGTTCCCGGCCCTGTGGGTCCGCCTCGTCGACGTACGCAAGGCGCTGGAGTCCCGCTCATGGGCGGCCCCGGTGGACGTCGTCCTCGACGTGGTCGACGACCGCCTCCCGGCCAACGCGGGCCGCCACCGCCTGACGGCCTCCCCGGACGGTTGCGCGTACGAGGCCACGGAGGCCCCCGCGGACCTCACCATCGACGTACGCGACCTGGCGGCGGGCTACTTGGGCGGCACGAAGATCGACGCCTTCGTGCGCGCCGGCTTGGCGACGGAGCACACGCCGGGCGCGGCGGCGGCACTGGACGGGGCCCTGCGGACGGTTCAACTGCCGCACACCGTGGACGAGTTCTAGGAACTTCCGGGAGCCGAGAGGCACCTGAGGACTAAGAACGGCCGCCGAGCTCCGCGAGCGCGCCGGCGGTCAGCCGATACACGGTCCACTCGTCCTGGGGCAGCGCCCCGAGCGACCGGTAGAAGTTGATCGACGGCTCGTTCCAGTCGAGCACGGACCACTCCAGGCGCTCGTAGCCGCGCTCCACGCAGATCCGTGCGAGCTCGGTGAGGAGCGCCTTGCCGTGCCCGCCGCCGCGCGCCTCGGGGCGCACATAGAGGTCCTCCAGGTAGATCCCGTGGACCCCGCGCCAGGTGGAGAAGTTCAGGAACCACAGCGCGAAGCCGACGACCTCGCCGGAGGCGTCGTCCTGCGCGATGTGTGCGAAGGCGGCGGGCCGCTCCCCGAAGAGCGCCTCGCGCAGCTGTTCCTCGGTGGCCTTCGCCTCGTCGGGCGCCTTCTCGTACGCGGCGAGGTCACGGACCAGGGCGTGGATGACGGGGACGTCGGCAGGCGTTGCGGTACGAATCATGGCCGCAGGGTATGCGGACCGCTCACCGCCCCAGGAGCCGCCGGGCGATCTCCATGTCGTCCGGCTCCATCGGCCGCCCGTCCTCGGCCTCCCAGATCGCGTTCTGCAGGACGCGGCCCAGCGTCCAGGCGCGCGCCCGCTCGCGGTCGAGCCCGAGGACCTCCGTCATGGCGTCGAAGCGCCACAGCACCTCGTCCGGCTCGAAGCGGTTGTCGATGGCGGGCCAGAGGTCGAAGCCGGGGTCGCCGGCGAGCGGCTTGGGGTCGATGGCGAGCCATGGCTCGCGGTCGCTCGCCAGGACGTTCTCGAAGTGCAGGTCCCAGTGCAGCATCCGGTCGCCGGGCTCGCCCATGACCTCGCGAACCGCTCCGCCGCACCGCTCGACGAGCGCGCGCTCGGCCGGGTCGGCGATCGCCTTCAGGGTGCCGGGCAGATCGTCGATCATCTCGGCGGCGATGTCACCGAGCGTCCGCATGCCGTCCGGGGCGGGCCCGGCGGTGAGCCTGGCGAGGAGCTCGGCGACGACGAGGACGGCCTTGCGGGTGTCGGCCATCGTCGACAACATCCGCCCGGAGTCGAGGCGTTCGAGCAGCATCGTGCCGGTGCCGTCGTCGTAGTCCAGGAGGCGCACGGCCCCGTCCCCGCCCCACACCCGCAGCGCGACCGGCTCGCCCTCGGTCTCCTCGTCCAGGAGCTGGAACTTGACCGCGGCGGGCGTGCCGTCGCGGCGCACCACGGGCAGCACCAGCGCGGCCATGCCGTGCATGGGGCCGCCGTCGAGCGTGAGGTCCCAGCGCTCGACGATCTCGTTCACGCGGTCGGGCAGCGCGGCGATGAAGGCCCGGCCGGGCTCCCCCGCGTACATGTGCTGCGACTCGACCAGCTCGTCCGGAATGCGAATGTCGATCACACTCGCGACCCTAACCGCGTGCGTGAATCGGCACATGTCATTTTTCCGGCGCGCGCCTTCCCTGCGTGCGCCTTTCCTGCGCGCGTCCCAGGCGATCCGGTCCTACGTCCGCAGCGCCCCGGGAACCTACCTCTGGCTGGCGGCGCTCTTCGTCACGACCGTCGCGATGCACCACATGTCGCCGGAGTTCGAGGACGAGTTCCTGCGCCAGCGCTCCACGAACATCCACGAGCTGTCCCGCAACCCGGTGCGGGTGCTGATCTCCAGCGCGTTCTGGATCGACGGCAGCAGCTGGCTGCCGTACGCCGTGCTGTACTCGCTCTTCCACGCCACCGCCGAGCGCTGGCTCGGCACCTGGCGCTGGCTGGCGGTGGCGGCACTCGCGCACGTCCTCGCCACGCTCATCAGCGAGGGCGTCCTCGCGCTCGCGATCCACCACGGGGCCGCGCCGCGGTCGTCCGTCAACACCCTTGATGTGGGCGTGAGTTACGCACTGGCGGGCGTGGTCGCGGTGCTCACCTACTGGGTGCCGAAGCCGTGGCGGTACGGGTACGTGCTCATCGTCCTCGCGGTGTACGGCACCCCGTTGGTCACCGGCAGGACCTTCACCGATCTGGGCCACTTCACGTCGGTCCTGATCGGCCTGGCCTGCTTCCCGCTGACGCGGGATGCCGTACCCACCGCTCCGTGGGCGCTCAGGAGATCCCGGCGCTCTTGAGCTCCTTCGCGAAGGCGGCCTGCTCGTACAGGGAGTTGCCGTCCGGCTTCTTGCCGTCGATGAAGACGCTCGGCGTGCCCTGGATGCCGTCGTCGGTGAAGGAGGTCATCGCCTCGCCGACCCACTTCTTGTACGTCCCGTTGGTCACCGCCTTGTCGAAGGCGCCGCCGCGCAGCCCGTCGACCTTGTCGGCGATCTTCAGCAGGAAGGCGGGCGTGTAGGCGTCGTCCGTCTCGTGCTCCGGCTGATTGGCGAAGACCGAGGCGTGGAACTGCGGGAACTTGCCGGCCTCCGCGGCCGCCCGCAGCGCGTTGACCGCGTTCACCGAGCCGCTGCCGCCGAGGTTCTTGTCGAGGAACGAGGCGAGCGTGTACTCGACCTTGACCTTGCCGTCGGCCACCGGCTTCACCAGTGCCTGGGCCCCGCCCTCCTCGAACTTCTTGCAGAAGGGGCAGCGCGGGTCCTCGTACACCTTGACCGTATGCTTGGCCTTCGGGTCGCCGACCGTGATCACGCCACCCTTCACCGAGGCGGGCACATCGGCGAGTTGGGCACTGGACGCCGGCGGCGCCTCGGCCTCCGGGGCATCGGAACCGGGGGACTTCGCGGCGGGCTTCTCGCTGACGGTGCCGCCGCCCTTGTCCTCGTCGGGACCACAGGCGGACGCGGCCACCCCGATCAGCGTCACCGCTGCCACCGCCGCGGCGACGCGTCCGGCCTTGCGTCCGGCCTTGTGTACGGCCATGAGTAGAGCCCTCCAGGATTTCGACACGTAACGCTCAAAGTATCGGAATCTATCCCGCGCCCCGACCGGCGAACGACCCACCCCTCGGGACCAAGGCCCCACCGCCCGCCACCACCCCCTGCCCACGGCCCCCACCTGCGCAGTAACGTCCGCCCATGAGCAGCACGAGCGACGCGACCGGCGGCACGGTCGGCACGATCAACGGCGGCATATCGTTCTGGTACGCGGACCAGGGCATCCCCACGGCCCGCGAGCCCCTGACCTCGGACGCCACGGCGGACGTCTGCATCGTCGGCGGCGGCTACACCGGCCTGTGGACCGCGTACTACCTGAAGAAGGCCGCCCCCTTCCTCCGCATCACCGTCCTTGAGCAGAAGTTCTGCGGATACGGCGCATCGGGCCGCAACGGCGGCTGGCTCTACAACGGCATCGCGGGCCGCGACCGCTACGCCGAGCTGCACGGCCACGAGGCCGCGGTCCGCCTCCAACAAGCCATGAACGACACGGTCACCGAGGTGATCGGCGCGGCGAAGGCGGAAGGCATCGAGGCGGACATCCACCACGGAGGCGTCCTCGAAGTCGCCTACACCCCCGCCCAGTTGGCGCGCCTGAAGGCCTTCCACCACACGGAGCTCTCGTACGGCGAGAAGGACCGCACCCTGCACGGCGCCCGCGAGACGGCCGAGCGCGTGCGCGTGGCGGGAGCGGTCGGCTCGACCTGGACCCCGCACGGCGCCCGCCTGCACCCGGTGAAGCTGGTCAAGGGCCTGGCGGACACCGTCGAGTCGCTCGGCGTCACGATCCACGAGTCGACGCCGGTCACGGAGATCAGGCCGAAGCACGCGACGACTCCCTACGGAACAGTCCGCGCCCCCTACATCCTGCGCTGCACGGAGGGCTTCACGGCGTCCCTGAAGGGCCAGCGCCGCACCTGGCTCCCGATGAACTCCTCGATGATCGCGACGGAACCTCTGTCGCCCGCCCAATGGGAGTCGATCGGCTGGGAGGGCCGCGAAACCCTCGGCGACATGGCCCACGCGTACATGTACGCGCAGCGCACGGCGGACGACCGCATCGCGCTGGGCGGCCGAGGCGTCCCGTACCGCTACGGCTCGAAGACGGACAACGACGGCCGCACCCACCCCACCACGATCGAGTCCCTCCACTCGATCCTGACCCGCTTCTTCCCCCAGCTCGCGGGCGTCCGGGTGGCCCACGCCTGGTCCGGCGTCCTCGGCGTCCCCCGCGACTGGTGCGCCACGGTCACCCTGGACCGCGCCACGGGCCTCGGCTGGGCGGGCGGCTACGTCGGCTCGGGCGTCGCCACCGCCAACCTCGCCGCCCGCACCCTGCGCGACCTGGTCCAACAGGACTCGGGCCAGTCGGGCCCCACGGACCTGACGACACTCCCCTGGGTCGGCCACAA
Organism: Streptomyces sp. NPDC041068; assembly: GCF_040647455.1. Taxonomy (NCBI): domain Bacteria; kingdom Bacillati; phylum Actinomycetota; class Actinomycetes; order Kitasatosporales; family Streptomycetaceae; genus Streptomyces; species Streptomyces sp. NPDC041068. The sequence continues at coordinate 3,737 of NZ_JBEZCG010000045.1, read as the reverse complement.
GGTCCGCAAGTGGGAACCCGAACCCTTCCGCTGGCTGGGCGTCCACGGCATGTACGCCACGTACCACGCGGCCGACCGCCGCGAACTCACCACGCACACCGCGGAGTCGTCGCGGCTGGCCCAGTGGGCGGACAAGGTGGCGGGGCGGAGCTGAGGCCTCGCGCGCCGCTTCCGTACCCGTGTTCGTGCCTGTACTCGTACCCGTCTGAAATCAGTAGCCCCTCCAGGCCCGTCGTCACACCCTCGTGCCACGGTCACCCGATCATTGTTCGGCCTGGGGGGCCCGCTGCCTGAACCATGCCCTTTTGCGAGACGCACGGCGCACAGCTCGTGGACCAATGGCTGCGCCCCGACCATCCCGGGCGGCCACGTCTGCGGCGTGAACGAATCGCCCTCGGAGCCGGCCAAGCCCTCCGTCCTCGGCCTCGGCCTCGGCCTCGGCCTCCCGGAGAAGGCCTCCGCCACGTCCTACCGCGCCACGCTGAAGGCCACGCTCGACCTGACGGAGGTCCCCGCAGGGACCCGGCACGTCAGCGTCATCGCGGGCGGCTGGGAGTTCTCCCACGGCTCCTTCACCGTCACCGAGCCGGAACCGCGCAACACCACCGCCCCCCCCGACCGGCTAGCCACGAACAGCCCCGAGAACGCGAAGGCCCAGGTCACCAAAGAGGTGACCTGGGCCTTCGCCGCACCGAGCCCCCTGTCGGATTCGAACCGACGACCTACGCATTACAAGTGCGTTGCTCTGGCCATCTGAGCTAAGGAGGCATGCGCGGCCCCGTACGGACGCGCCCGTGCAGTGTAACCAACACCGCCCGGACAGCCGTCGAAAATTTCCTCGAAGGTCACAGGACGCCGACTACTGACAGACCGCGGGGCTCCGGGGTACGGTCACGAGCAGTTCACCCAGGTGGACTACACCACTCCCTCTACTCGGATCGTCCGGCACGTTCCTGCCGGTGAAGGGGGCCCTCACCATGGCCACTGTTACGTTCGACAAGGCGACCCGGATCTACCCGGGTTCCGAGAAGCCCGCCGTCGACGGCCTCGACATCGAGATCGAGGACGGCGAATTCCTCGTACTCGTCGGCCCGTCCGGCTGCGGCAAGTCCACCTCGCTCCGCATGCTCGCGGGGCTCGAGGACGTGAACGCCGGCGCCATCCGCATCGGTGACCGCGACGTCACGCACCTGCCGCCCAAGGACCGGGACATCGCCATGGTGTTCCAGAACTACGCGCTCTACCCGCACATGACCGTCGCCGACAACATGGGCTTCGCCCTGAAGATCGCCGGCGTCAACAAGGCCGAGATCCGCCAGAAGGTCGAGGACGCGGCCAAGATCCTGGACCTCACCGAGTACCTGGGCCGCAAGCCCAAGGCGCTCTCCGGCGGTCAGCGCCAGCGAGTCGCCATGGGCCGCGCCATCGTCCGTGAGCCGCAGGTCTTCCTCATGGACGAGCCGCTGTCGAACCTCGACGCCAAGCTCCGCGTCTCGACCCGTACGCAGATCGCGAGCCTCCAGCGCCGCCTCGGCATCACCACCGTGTACGTCACCCACGACCAGGTCGAGGCCATGACCATGGGCGACCGCGTGGCCGTGCTCAAGGACGGTCTCCTCCAGCAGGTCGACTCGCCCCGCAACATGTACGACCGCCCGGCGAACCTCTTCGTCGCGGGCTTCATCGGCTCCCCCGCCATGAACCTCGTCGAGGTCCCGATCACCGACGGCGGCGTGAAGTTCGGCAACTCGGTCGTGCCGGTCAACCGCGAGGCGCTGTCCGCCGCCGCCGACCGCGGCGACCGCACCGTCACCGTCGGCGTCCGCCCGGAGCACTTCGACGTCGTCGAGCAGAACGGCGCCGCCGCGAAGTCCCTCTCCAAGGAGACCGAGGACGCCCCGGCCGGCCTCGCCGTCTCGGTCAACGTCGTCGAGGAGCTCGGCGCCGACGGCTACGTCTACGGCACCGCCGAGGTCGGCGGCGAGAAGAAGGACCTCGTCGTCCGCGTGAACGGCCGCCAGGTCCCGGACAAGGGCGCCCAGCTGCACGTCGTGCCGCGTCCGGGCGAGACCCACGTGTTCTCCACGTCGACGGGCGAGCGCCTCAGCGACTGATCGCCGACGGCCGAGTCGACGCTGATCGACGGCCGAGTCGACGGCCGAGTCGACGGCCGAGTCGACGGCCGAGTCGACGGCCGAGTCGACGGCCGAGTCGACGGCCGAGGGCCGCACAACTCCCTTGAAGGGCCCCGCGCTTCGGTGCGGGGCCCTTTGCATGCGTTGCCGCGCACGTTTTTGCGTACGTTCAAGGGCAACCCCGGGTTGTCGACAAATACCCCGGCACAGCGGTCATTTCGCCCCTCCGGCGTCAACACCGCACAGGGGAAACCTTCTTCTCTGTCGCTCGACCGAGTGACTAAATGTCGCCAAATCATCACCGAGCGCTACGCTCACACGCGTGACGCACTCCGCCAACTACACCCAGAAGCCGCGCCGAGCCCACCGGGGCCCCGCCCGCCGCATCGGCCGCACGCTCGCCCTCGTCCTGCCCGTGATGCTGGTGCTTTCCGGGACCCTCGCGGTCACCAGCGTCAACTGGTCGGGGAATTCCTCGGATTCGATGCTCACCGCATCCGCCGACGACCTCTCCAAGCCCGCCAAGTCCCGCGCCCCGCAGGACGTCCTGCGCGACCGCCTTCTCATGGAGCTCCAGGAGAAGAACCCGGGCGTCGCGCTCACGCACCTCCAGCAGGAGGTGAACCGCCACCCGTCGCTCGCCCGCCACTGCGTCGCGATCGCCCGCGCCCTCGGCCGCGCCGCCGTCCAGGCCTACGGCCCCAGCCGCGCCCAGTCGTACGCACGCCCCGTCTGCGACACGTCCTTCGCGACGGGCGTGGCCGCCCACCAGAACGGCTGAGCGGCCCTGCCCGTACCGCCGCGTAGGGTTTCGGGCATGACCACGCTGAAGCCCACGCAGGCTGTCGTCCTGGCCGGAGGCCAGGGTTCGCGCCTCCGCCCGTACACCGACGACCGGCCCAAGCCGATGGTCGAGATCCCCGGCACGGGGACCCCGATCATCGGCCATCAGCTTGCCTGGCTCGCCGAGGAGGGCGTCACGGACGCCGTCGTCTCCTGCGGCCACCTCGCCGAGGTCCTCCAGGAGTGGCTCGACTCCGCCGACCTCCCGCTGAACGTCACCACGGTCGTCGAGAAGGAGCCCCTGGGCCGCGGCGGCGGCCTCAAGTACGCCGCCCGCCACCTCCCGCACGTGGACCAGCCCTGGTACGCGACCAACGGCGACATCTGGACCCGCTTCTCGCTGCGCGACATGGCGGCCTTCCACGCCGAGCGCGACGCCACCGCGACCCTCGCCCTGGCCCGCCCCCGCATCCCGTGGGGCGCCGTCGAGACCGACACGTTCGGCCACATCACGGACTTCATCGAGGCCCCGCCGTCCCCGTACCTCATCAACGCGGGCGTGTACGTCTTCTCGGCCTCCTTCACCGCGCTCCTGCCGGACCTCGGCGACCACGAGCGCACCACGTTCCCGCGCCTGGCACGCGAGAAGCGCCTGGCGGGCTTCCCGCTCCCCCAGGGCGCGTACTGGCGGGCGATCGACACCGCGAAGGACCTCACCGAGGCCGCCAAGGAGCTTGCCGCACAAGGCCATTGAGCCTTTGAAACTCCCTGCTCCTGCCCGCGTACGTGGAGGGGCCCCGCACAGTGACTGTGCGGGGC
>NZ_JBEZCG010000044.1:0-13144 GCF_040647455.1 Streptomyces sp. NPDC041068 | reverse complement strand
GCCTCCACCACATCCACCTCAGCGGCAGAAACACCCGCATTCGCCAACGCCGCGCGAATCACCCGCTGCTGCGACGGACCGTTCGGCGCCGTCAGACCGTTGCTCGCACCGTCCTGGTTCACCGCCGAGCCGCGCACCACCGCCAACACCGGGTGACCGTTGCGCCGCGCGTCCGACAGCCGCTCCAACAGCAGCATGCCCGCGCCCTCACCCCAGCCCGTACCGTCCGCGGCATCGGAGAACGCCTTGCAACGGCCGTCGACGGCAAGGCCTCGCTGACGGCTGAACTCCACGAACACCGACGGCGTGGACAACACGGTGACACCGCCCGCGAGCGCCAGGGTGCACTCCCCGGAACGCAGGGCCTGGACCGCGAGGTGCAGTGAGACCAGCGACGACGAGCACGCGGTGTCCACCGTCACCGCCGGACCCTCCAGGCCCAGCGTGTACGCCACACGGCCCGACGCGATGCTGGAGGCGCTGCCGTTGATCAGGTAGCCCTCGAACTCGTCACGGGTGCCGCCGTAGATCCGCGCCGCGCCGTAGTCGTCGTACATGACTCCGGCGAACACGCCGGTACGGCTGCCGCGTACGGTCTCCGGGTCGATCCCGGCACGCTCCAGCGCCTCCCAGCTCGTCTCCAGGAGCAGACGCTGCTGCGGGTCAATGGTGAGGGCCTCGCGCGGCGATATGCCGAAGAAGTCGGGGTCGAACTGATCCGCGTCGTGCAGGAAGCCGCCCTCGCGGGTGTAGCTCTTGCCCTTGCGCTCGGGGTCCGGGTCGTAGAGGTTCTCGATCTCCCAACCGCGGTTGACGGGAAAGCCGGAAACCGCGTCGCCGCCGGCGGCAACCAGGTCCCACAGCTCGGCGGGGGATGCCACGCCGCCTGGGTAGCGGCAGCTCATGCCGACGATGGCGATCGGTTCGGAACTGCTTTCCTCGAGCTGCTGAAGGCGCTCACGGGCCTGGTGAAGATCCCCCGTGACCCGCTTCAGATAGGCGCGAAGCTTTTCCTCGTTACCCATCCCTGAACTTTCCCTCTCACAATTCGAAGATTTCACGCCTGGCAGCGGGTGGCAGCCTCCTCCGAGCCAGCCTCTGATGTGGCGTCAGAAGCGGCCTGGTGTCGGCCGGTGTCAGAACTGTTCGTCGATGAAGCTGAAGAGATCGTCGTCGCTGGCGGATTCGAGCACGTCGGTGACGGAGTTCTGGCCGCCCCCGTCGGCCGCGCCCGTGCCCCCGATCCCGGTCAGCAGTTCCTGAAGCCGTGATTGGAGACGTCCCCGGAAGGGGTCGTCGTCCGCCACTCCGGCCAACAGCGACTCCAGCGCGTCCAGTTCTCGCAGGCCTGCCTCGGCGGGCGTGCTGTCCGCCGGCACGAGCTCCGCCATCAGCTGTTCCGCGAGGGCCCCCGGTGTGGGGTAGTCGAAGATCAAGGTGGCCGGCAGCCGCAGCCCGGTGGCCGCGTTGAGCAGGTTGCGCAGTTCGACGGCGGTCAGGGAGTCGAACCCCAGGTCCCGGAAGGGACGTCCGGCCTCGATACCACTGGGGGTGGCATGGCCGAGTGCCGTGGCCGCATGCGTTCGCACCAGATCCAGGAGGACCTCCTCCCGCGCCTCGGCACCGAGCGCCGCCAGGCGGCTCCGGAGCGCCTCGGCGCCGCTCTCGGCATCCTGCGCACCGCCGCCGTCGGTCGCCGCCACCGGCCTGCGTGCCGCGGCGGTCGGTACCAGCCCTCGGAGCACCGGGGGGATTCCGTCCGTGCCCGCCGCACGGGCGCGCAGGGCGACCATGTCCAGCCGCATCGGCAGTACCACCGGCTCGTCCACGGCCTCGGCCGCGTCGAAGAGCGCCAGACCGCGCTCGGTCGCCATGGCGGCGATGCCCATCCGGGCCAGGCGCTGTACGGCGCCCTCGCCCAGCCGCTCGGTCATGCCGCTCCGCTCGGCCCACAGGCCCCAGCCGAGCGCCTGCGCCGGAAGACCCTGCGCACGACGGTGCCGAGCGAGCGCCTCCAGGAAGATGTTGGCCGCCGCGTAGGCCCCCTGGCCTGCCGTGCCGAGCGTGCCCGCCGCACCGGAGAAGAGGATGAACGCGGACAGGTCCAGCTCCCGCGTCAGCTCGTGGAGGTGCAGGGCGGCGTCGACCTTGGGGCGCAGCACCCGTTCGATCTGCTCGGGGTTGATCGTCGTGATGACGCCGTCGTCCAGTACCCCGGCCGCGTGCACGACCGCGGTCAGCGGGCGGTCGGCCGGGATGTCGGCGAGCAGCCCGGCGAGCGCCTGGCGGTCGGAGGTGTCGCAGGCCGCGACGGTCACCTCGACCCCGAGCTCGACGAGTTCGGCACGCAGTTCGGCGGCGCCGTCGGCCGCGGGACCACGACGGCTGGTGAGCAGCAGATGCCGCACACCGCGCTCGGCGACCAGGTGTCGGGCGAGCAGGGCGCCGAGCGTGCCGGTGGCGCCGGTGACCAGCACCGTGCCGTTGGGGTCGAAGCCGCGGGTGGAGCCGGCGGAACCGTCGTCGGCGGCGGATTCGCTCCCGGTCGGGGACACCCTGGCCAGCAGCGGTACCAGCAACTCACCATCGCGGACCGCGAGTTGGGGCTCGCCGGACTCCAGCACGCGCGGCAGCGCCACACGGGAGGCTTCCTCGTCGTCCAGGTCGACCAGCGTGAACCGGTCCGGGTGCTCCGCCTGCGCCGACCGGATCAGGCCCCACAGCGGCGCGTTCACCAGGTCGGGGCGCTCCCCCGAGCGGGCCTCGACCGCGCCTCGAGTGAGCAGGACCAGCCTGGACTCGGCGAACCGGTCGTCGGCCAGCCACCAGCGGACGACGGCGAGCGCGTGCTCGACGGCCACACGCACTTCACCGGCCGACTGACCCGCCCCCGCCGTCGCGGCGTCGACACCGTGACCGGAGGTGCAGGCGACGAACACCACGTCCGGTACCGGGGTACCGGTGTCGACGGCGGCGTCGAGTGCGGCCGGGTCGGTGTACGTGGCGACCTCGACGGCGGCCGTCCCGGTGTCCCCCGTGCTGCTGTCCGTGCCAAGGGCGTCACACGGCAGGACACTCAGTTTGAACTCGTCCGGACCGACCACGGCCCAGGTGCCGGAGGCGGCAAGGGTGTTGCGCGGGGCAGCGGGGCTGCGCGGCGGCTGCCACTCGACGCGGAACAGCGCGTCCCCGTCCCGCGGTCCTCGCACCGCCGCGCCGAGCCCACCAGGGGCGACCGGACGCAGGACCAGGGAGTCGATCTCGGCGACCCGCTGACCCGCGCCGTCCGCGACCACCACGGACACGGCATCGGTGCCCGCGGGGCTCAGCGCCACCCGTACCAGAGGCGCGCCCGCCCTCTGGAGGGACACACCGCGCCAGGCGAAGGGCAGCCGGACGATGGTGCGGTCGGGGTAGAAGTCGCCGAGTCGCAGCCCGTGCAGGGAGGCGTCCAGCAGGGCCGGATGCAGGGCGGACTTCGCCGCCTCGGACCACTGGTCCTCGGGCAACGCGGCCTCCACGAACACCTCTTCGCCCCGTCGCCAGGCCGCGCGCACGCCCCGGAAGACCGGGCCGTAGTCGTAGCCGTTGGCGGCGAAGTCCGCGTAGAGATCGTCGGTCGACACCGGAGCCGCACCGGCCGGCGGCCACACCGTGAGATCGGGTGCGCCGCTCCGCTCGGCGGTCTCGGCGGCGGTGTACGGAGCCAGCACACCGGTGGCGTGCCGGGTCCACTCCTCGTCGTAGCCGGTGTCGTCCGGCCGGGAGTACACGACCATGGCACGGCGACCGGAGTCGTCGGGCGCGGCAACGGTCAACCGCAGCTGCACGCCGCCCTCCTCGGGCAGGATCAGCGGTGCCTGGATCGTCAGTTCCTCCACCGTGTCGCAGCCGACCTCGTCACCGGCACGGATGGCCAGCTCGACGAAGGCGGTGCCGGGGAGCAGTACGGCGCCCTCGACCGCGTGGTCCGCGAGCCAGGCGTGAGTCTGCAAGGAGAGCCGACCGCTGATGACGACCTCGCCGGACTCCGGCAGCTCCACCGCCGCGCCCAGCAGCGGGTGCTCCATCGATGCCAGCCCGAGCCCGGCGACCGCGGCCGCGCCGGTCGCGCCGCCCGAGGTGTCCAGCCAGTAGCGCTGACGTTGGAAGGCATACGTCGGCAACTCCACGCGGGTGGCACCCGTACCTTCGAACATCGCCGACCAGTCCACGGCGGCGCCGTGCACCCAGGCACGCGCCAGACCCGACACCAGCGCCTCCGCTTCCGGACGGCCGCTGCGCAGCACGGGCACGAACGCCGACTCGGGAGCGGTCTCCGCACCCATCGCACTGAGTACGCCGTCCGGGCCCAGCTCGACGAACACCGAGACGCCCTGCGCGGTCAGCGACGCCACGCCGTCCGCGAAGCGCACCGCCTCGCGCACGTGCCGCACCCAGTACTCCGCCGACCCCAACTCCCCCGCCGAGGCGATCGAACCCGTCAGGTTCGAGACGACCGGAATCTCCGGGGCGGCGAAGGTCATCGTCTCCGCGACCGCCCGGAACCCGGCCAGCATCGGCTCCATGCACGGCGAGTGGAACGCGTGCGAAACCACCAGCCGCTTCGTCTTCCGCCCCAACCCCCGCAGCCGGTCCGCCACCGCCAGAGCGGCATCCTCATCACCCGACACCACCACCGAGGTCGGGCCGTTGATCGCGGCAATGCCCACCCGGCCCTCGAACTCGGCCAGCAGCGGCCGCACTTCCTCCTCCGAAGCCTGCACCGCCACCATCGCACCACCCGCAGGCAGCGCCTCCATCAGACGGCCACGCGCGGCCACCAGACGGGCCGCATCCTCAAGCGAGAACACACCCGCCACATGCGCAGCCGCAATCTCACCGATCGAATGCCCCGCCACAAAATCCGGCCGCACACCGAACGACTCCACCAGACGGAACAACGCCACCTCGACGGCGAACAGCCCCGCCTGCGTGAACACCGTCCGGTCCAACAGACCCGTGCTGTCGGCGCCTTCACCAAAGACGACTTCACGGACCGGCCGTCCGACATGCCCGGCCAGCTCACCGTCCAACACCGCACACGCCTCATCAAAGGCCCGCGCAAACACCGGATACGCGGCATACAACTCACGCCCCATACCCACCCGCTGACTACCCTGCCCCGAGAACACCACCGCCGTACGCCCGGTGCCCGACACGTGTCCCGCGGTGACGTTCACGGCCGACTCACCGGAGGCCAACCCCCGCAGACCGTCGGCGAGTTCGTCCCGACCGGCGCCCAGGACAACGGCACGGTGCTCGAACACCGCCCGCTCGGAAACCAACGACCAACCCACATCCGTCAGCGACGACGCAGGGGTGCCCTCGACGTGAGAGAGCAGCCGCTCCGCCTGACCCCGCAGCGCCTCCGCGCCACGCGCCGAGACCACCCACGGCACCACCGGCATCTGCGCCGACTCCGCCTGTTCGGCGGGCCTCTGCTCTTCCATGGGAGGCGCCTGCTCCAGTATCAGGTGCGCGTTGGTGCCGCTGACACCGAACGAGGAGACGCCCGCGCGACGCGGACGGCCCTCGGACTCCGGCCACTCCCGCTGCTCGGTCAGCAACTCCACCGCACCCGCCGACCAGTCCACCTTCGACGACGGCTCGCCGACATGCAGGGTGCGCGGCAGCACACCGTGCCGCATCGCCAGGATCATCTTCATCACGCCTGCCGCACCGGCCGCGGCCTGCGTGTGACCGACGTTGGACTTCAGCGAACCCAGCCACAACGGACGGTCCTCCGACCGTCCCTGGCCGTAGGTGGACAGCAGTGCCTCGGCCTCGATCGGGTCGCCCAGCGTCGTACCCGTACCGTGCGCCTCCACCGCGTCCACGTCCGCCGACGTCAGCCGCGCATTGGCCAACGCCGCGCGGATGACGCGCTGTTGCGACAAGCCGTTGGGGGCGGTCAGACCGTTGCTTGCACCGTCCTGGTTCACCGCGCTGCCGCGCAACACCGCCAGTACCGGATGGCCGTTGCGGCGCGCGTCCGACAACTTCTCCAGCACCAGCATGCCGACGCCCTCAGCCCACGACGTACCATCCGCCGCATCCGAGAACGCCTTCGACCGGCCATCCGCCGCCAACCCACGCTGACGGCTGAACTCCACGAACATGCCAGGAGTCGGCATGACCGTCACACCACCGGCCAACGCCAACGAGCACTCACCACTACGCAGCGCCTGAGCCGCCAGGTGGAGGGCCACCAGCGAGGACGAGCACGCGGTGTCCACCGTGATCGCGGGTCCCTGGAGCCCCAGGGCATAGGAGATGCGCCCGGAGATGACGCTGGACGACTTTCCGGTGAGGAGGTAGCCCTCCACCGCTTCGGGCGCCTCGTGCAGTCGGGCTCCGTAGTCCTGGTACGTCATTCCGGCGAAGACGCCGGTCATGCTGCCCTTGAGCGCGGACGGGTCGAGCCCGGCCCGCTCCAGTGCCTCCCAGGAGGTCTCGAGGAGCAGTCGCTGCTGCGGGTCCATCGCCAGCGCCTCGCGCGGCGATATCCCGAAGAAGGCGGCGTCGAACTCGGCGGCGTCGTAGAGGAAGCCGCCCTCGCGGGCGTAGCTCTTGCCGGGGGTGTCCGGGTCGGCGTCGTACAGGCCCGCCAGGTCCCAGCCGCGGTCGGTGGGGAATCCGGCGACGGCGTCGCGCCCTTCGGTGAGGAGCTGCCACAGCTCCTCGGGGGTACGGACCCCGCCGGGGAGGCGGCACCCCATGGCGACGATGGCGATCGGCTCCTCGTCGTCGGCCACGGTGGCGGTGCCGACGGCGGTGGCCGACGTCTGGTCGGAGGTTCCCGCGTCTGCGGGTTCGTCCGGTCCCACGAGTGCGGTGCGCAGGTGGCGGGCCATCAGCGTGACCGTGGGGTGGTCGAAGACCGCGCCGGTGGCCAGCCGCAGTCCGGTGGCCGCGTTCAGCCGGTTGCGCAGCTCCATGACGCGCATGGAGTCGAAGCCGAGCTCCTTGAACGCGCGGCCGATCGCCACCGCGTCCGTCCCGGTGTGGCCGAGCACCGCCGCCGCATGGGTGCGGACGAGCTCCACGAGCAGGCGCTCCTGCTCGCCGGGCGCGAGGCCGGCGAGCTGCTGGGCCAGGGCGGGGCCGGAGTCGGCCGCGTCGGTCCCGGCGGCACCGGAAGTGGAACGGGACTCGGGTGCGGCTTCGGGCAGCGTGTCGAAGAGGTGGCTGGCCCGGGTCGCGGTGAACTGGGCGGCGAACCGCGACCAGTCGACGTCGGCGACGGCGAGGAACGGCTCGTCCCTGCCTACCGCCTGGGCGAGCGCCTCGACGGCAGGTTCGGGCTCCATGGCGGTCAGGCCGCGGCGGCGCATCCGCTCGCCGGTCTGCTCGTCCGCCATGCCACCGCCGCTCCAGGTGCCCCAGGCGAGCGACAGCGCGGGCAGTCCGCGGGCGTGCCGGTCGCGGGCGAGCGCGTCGAGGGAGGCGTTGGCGGCCGCGTAGGCCGCCTGGCCGCCGTTGCCCCACACGCCGATGACGGAGGAGAAGAGCACGAAGGCATCGAGGTCGAGGCCGAGTTCGGCCGTCAGCTCGTCCAGGTGCCGGGCCGCTGTGACCTTGGCGCGCAGCACGTGGGCGAGCCGTGCGGGCTCCAGCGTCTCGATGACTCCGTCGGCCAGCACACCCGCGGTGTGGACGACCGCGGTCAGCGGCGGTCGTCCGTCCGTCTCCGTCAACGACCCCAGCAGCCCGGCCAGTTCGCCCCGGTCGGCCACATCGCAGGCCGCCACCGTCACCTCGGCGCCCAGCTCACGCAGCTCCGCCGCCAGCTCGGCCGCACCCGGCGCGTCCAGGCCGCGACGACTCGTCAACACCAAGTGCTCGGCCCCTGACCGCGCCAGCCAACGCGCCACATGGCCACCCAACGCACCGGTACCACCGGTGATCAGCACCGTGCCACGCGGCTCCCAACCACCGCCGGTGGTTGCCGTGGCGCGCCGCGCGGCGCGGACGAGGCGCCGCGCGAAGACCCCGGTCGGCCGTACGGCCAGCTGGTCTTCGGCGCCGACGCCGGCCAGCACGGCGGCCAGCCGCTCCCGCTCCCGGCGGTCGAGCACCTCGGGCAGGTCCACCAGGCCGCCCCAGCGGTCGGGGTGTTCCAGCGCCGCGACGCGCCCGAGGCCCCAGATCTGGGACTGCCGGGCCCCGGTCGGGCGCTCGGTGCGGCCGACCGCCACCGCACCGCGGGTGGTGCACCACAGCGGTGCTTCGATACCGGCGGCGCCCAGGGCCTGGATCAGCGCCAGCGTGCCCGCAAGACCGGTGGGCACACCGTCGTACGCGGCGTGATCCGCCTCGTCCACGGCCAGCAGGGACAACACCCCGGTGAGCGCGGTGCCTGCGGCGACGGACTCGGTGATCCGGCGGGTCAGCGTCTGCCGATCGTCGTCCTGCTCGACGACGAGACGGATGACTTCGGCGCCATGGGCGGCGGGTGTCCCTGCGACGGCCTCGACCCACGGGTCGTCGGCGCTACCGGTGGGCAGGACGACCAGCCAGGTGCCGGACAGCACCGGGTTGGGGGTGCGGTCCAGGGGCTTCCAGGTGACGTCGTACCGCCAGCCGTCCAGCCTGCTCCGCTCCTGACCGTGCCGCCGCCAAGCAGACAACGTGGGGAGTACGGCGCTGAGAGGCTGGTCTTCCGGGAGGGCGGGGAGACCGAGCGCGCCGGCGAGCGAGTCGAGGTCCTCGGCCTCGACGGCAGCCCAGAAGCGCGCCTCCAGCTCATCGGTGCCGCTGTCGGCGGCCGCCCCCGCGACGTCGGCCGGTCGGGCGCCCTGGGCCGTCCGCAGCCAGTAGCGCTGCCGCTGGAAGGCGTACGTCGGCAACTCGACGCGCGAGGCGCCGGTGCCGTCGAAGGCGCGGGCCCAGTCGACCCGGGCGCCGTGGGTCCATGCCTCGGCGAGCGAGGTGAGGAAGCGGTCGAGGCCGCCTTCGTCGCGCCGCAGCGAACCGACCACCGCGGACTGCTGCGCGCCGCGGGCCTCCATCGTTTCCTGGACGCCGACCGCGAGGACCGGGTGCGCCGAGACCTCGATCAGGACCGCGTCGCCGTCCTCCAGCAGCGCGCCGACGGTCTCCTCGAACCGTACGGTCTGCCGCAGGTTGCGGTACCAGTACCCGGCGTCCAGCTCAGCCGTGTCCAGCGGCCCCGCGGTGACCGTGGAGTGGAACGGCACCGACGAGGAGCGCGGAGCGATGTCCGCGAGCACCTCCGCCAGCCGGTCCTCGATGCGCTCGACCTCGGCGGAGTGCGAGGCGTAGTCCACGGCGATCCGGCGGGCTCGCACGCCCTCGGTCGCGCAGAAGGCCATGAGTTCGTCCAAGGCTCCGGTCTCGCCCGCCACCACCACGGAGGCCGGGCCGTTGACCGTGGCGAGGGACAGCCGCCCGTCCCAGGCCGCGATGTGCTCGGCGGCCTCCTCGGCGGTGAGGGACAGCGAGACCATGCCGCCGAGTCCCGCCAGCTCCGCCGCGATGGCCTGGCTGCGCAGCGCCACGACACGGGCGGCGTCCCGAAGGGACAGCGCCCCCACGACGCAGGCGGCCGCGATCTCGCCTTGCGAGTGGCCCACCACCCCGGCGGGTTCCACGCCGTACGAGCGCCACAGTTCGGCCAGCGACACCATCACGGCGAACAGTGCGGGCTGGACGACGTCGACGCGGTCCAGCGAAGGGGCTTCGGGGGCCTGCCGCAGCACGGCCTCCACATCCCAGTCGACGAACTCGGCGAGCGCCGCACCGCAGGCGCGCAGCCGCTCGGCGAACACCGGTGAGGAGTCCAGCAGTTCCACGGCCATGCCGGCCCACTGCGAGCCCTGACCGGGGAAGACGAAGATGACGCGGTCGGTGTCGGTCGTGCCGTCGGCGGGCCCTGCGACCAGACCGGGCGCCTCTTGACCGCGGGCGAGCGCGACAAGCCCGGCCCTGAGTCGGTCCCGGTCCGCGCCGACGACCACGGCGCGGTCGTGGAAACGCGCACGTCCGGACGCCAGGGACCAGCCCACGTCCAGCGGGGAGGGCCCGTCGACGGAGGAGGGCCCCGCGATCGTCGCCGCCGGATCCGTGCCCGTGCCCGTGCCCGTGCCTGTTTCCGTGCCCGTACCCGTGCCCGTCGTCGACGGGCTCTCGTCGCCGTCGAGGTGGGCCAGCAGACGCGCGGCCTGGCCACGCAGCGCTTCCTGGCCACGTCCCGACAACACCCACGGCACGGCAGACGGCTGGGGAGAAGCCGCGGACGACCGGGCGGGGGCGCCGTCCTTGGCGCGTCCGTCGTCGGAGGCCGTGGACGCGAGGGGTTCGGGTGCGTCTTCGAGGATGAGGTGCGCGTTGGTGCCGCTGATTCCGAAAGAGGAGACGCCCGCGCGGCGCGGCCGCCCCGCCACCCGCGGCCAGTCCCGCTGCTCGGTCAGCAGCTCCACCGCGCCTGCCGACCAGTCCACATGGCTCGTCGGCTGGTCGACGTGCAGGGTGCGCGGCAGCACACCGTGGCGCAGCGCCTGCACCATCTTGATGACGCCGGCCACGCCGGCCGCGGCTTGCGCGTGCCCGATGTTGGACTTCAGCGAGCCGAGCAACAGCGGGCGGTCCTCCGACCGCCCCTGGCCGTAGGTGGCCAACAGTGCCTGGGCCTCGATCGGGTCGCCCAGCGTCGTACCCGTGCCGTGCGCCTCCACCGCGTCCACGTCCGCCGACGTGAGCCGCGCGTTGGCCAACGCCTGGCGGATGACGCGCTGTTGAGAAGGTCCGTTGGGCGCGGTCAGGCCGTTGCTGGCGCCGTCCTGGTTGACGGCGGACCCCTGGATCACGGCCAGTACCGGATGGCCGTTGCGGCGCGCGTCCGACAACTTCTCCAGCACCAGCATGCCGACGCCCTCAGCCCACGACGTACCATCCGCCGCATCCGAGAACGCCTTCGACCGGCCATCCGCCGCCAACCCACGCTGACGGCTGAACTCCACGAACATGCCAGGAGTCGGCATGACCGTCACACCACCGGCCAACGCCAACGAGCACTCACCACTACGCAGCGCCTGAGCCGCCTGGTGCAGGGCCACCAGCGACGAAGAGCACGCCGTGTCGACGGTGACCGCCGGGCCCTCCAGACCGAGGGAGTAGGCCAGCCGCCCCGAGATCACACTGGTGGACTTTCCGGTGAGCAGGTAGCCGTCCAGCCCGTCCGTCGCCTCGTGCAGCAGCGCTCCGTAGTCCTGGGACATGGCTCCGGCGAAGACACCCGTCCGGCTGCCCCGCACCGTGGCCGGGTCGACGCCGGCCCGCTCCAGGGCCTCCCACGAGACCTCGAGGAGCAGCCGCTGCTGCGGGTCCATCGCCAGCGCCTCACGCGGCGATATCCCGAAGAACGCCGGGTCGAACTCCGCCGCCTCGTAGAGGAATCCGCCCTCGCGCACATACGAGGTGCCGGATCGCTCCGGGTCCTCGTCGTACAAGGCGTCCAGGTCCCACCCGCGATCGACGGGAAAGGCAGAGATCGCGTCACCACCGGAGACAACGAGGTCCCACAGCTGTTCGGGCGTGGCCACTCCACCGGGCAGCCGACACCCCATCCCGACAATCGCGATCGGCTCTCCATCGGCCGCGGCGGGCGGCGCGACCGGTTCGGCGTCCTCCTGCGAGCCGCCGGTCAGTTCGGCTTCGATGTGGGCGACCAGGGCCGTGGGCGTCGGGTAGTCGAACAGCAGCGAGGACGGCAGCCGCAGGCCGGTCGTGCTGTTGAGCCGGTTCCGCAGCTCCACGGCGGTCAGCGAGCCGAAACCCAGGTCCTTGAACGTGCGCGCCACGTCCACGTCGTCGACCGATCCGTACTCCAGGACGATCGCCACCTGCGAGCGCACCAGGTCGAGCAGTGCCTGGTGCCGCTCACCATCGGCGGCCGAGGCGAGCCGCCTGCCCAGCGGCGACGCGGCGAGGGCCGCCGTGCCCTGCGTGCCCTCCGTGCCCTGCGTGCCCTCCGTCGTTCGGGACACCTCGCCCAGCCAGTAGCGCTGGCGCTGGAAGGCATACGTGGGCAACTCGACGCGGGTGGCGCCCGCACCCTCGAAGAACGCCGACCAGTCCACGGCGGCGCCGTGCACCCACGCCCGCGCCAACCCGGTCACCAACGAGGCAGCCTCCGGACGACCGTTGCGCAGCACCGGCACGAACGCCGACTCGGCGGCCGTCTCCGCACCCATCGCACTGAGTACGCCGTCCGGGCCCAGCTCCACGAACACCGAGACGCCCTGCGCGGTCAGCGACGCCACACCGTCCGCGAAACGCACCGCCTCACGCACGTGCCGCACCCAGTACTCCGCCGACCCCAACTCCCCCGCCGACGCCACCGAACCCGTCAGGTTCGACACCACCGGAATCTCCGGGGCGGCGAAGGTCATCGTCTCCGCGACCGCCCGGAACCCGGCCAGCATCGGCTCCATGCACGGCGAATGGAACGCGTGCGAAACCACCAGCCGCTTCGTCTTCCGCCCCAGCCCGCGCAGCCGGTCCGCCACCGACAATGCGGCATCCTCATCACCCGAGACCACCACCGAGGTCGGCCCGTTGATCGCGGCAATCCCGACCCGGCCGTCGAACTCGGCCAGCAGCGGCCGCACTTCCTCCTCCGAAGCCTGCACCGCCACCATCGCACCACCCGCAGGCAGCGCCTCCATCAGACGACCACGCGCGGCCACCAGACGCGCCGCATCCTCAAGCGAGAACACACCCGCCACATGCGCAGCCGCAATCTCACCGATCGAATGCCCCGCCACAAAATCCGGCCGCACACCGAACGACTCCACCAGACGGAACAACGCCACCTCCACGGCGAACAGCCCCGCCTGCGTGAACACCGTCCGGTCCAGCAGACCCGCACTGTCGGCGCCTTCACCAAAGACGACTTCACGGACCGGCCGTCCGACATGCCCGGCCAGCTCACCGTCCAACACCGCACACGCCTCATCAAAGGCAGCTGCGAACACCGGATACGAGGCATACAACTCACGCCCCATACCCACCCGCTGACTACCCTGCCCCGAGAACACCACCGCCACCGGACCAGGAACCACACCACCCACAGGCCCCG
>NZ_JBEZCG010000043.1:0-18968 GCF_040647455.1 Streptomyces sp. NPDC041068 | reverse complement strand
GCTCGGACCGAAGTGACTTCGGTCCGAGCCTTCCGCGCTTACTGGGGATGGAAGCCTCTCCCGAGGGTTACTTCACGTCGACGTGGTCCGCCGCGGAGGCGACCGCCGAGGTGGTGGAGACACCTGCGAAGGAGTAGCGGAAGTAGCCGTCCGCCGTGGCCTTCGTCGTCGTCCTCAGGTTGCCCTTGCTGTCCGTCGTGACGGTCTTGAGGGTCTTGTAGGTGCTGGTTCCCTGCTTCTTGAACTGGAGCTTCACCGGCTGCTTGGTGTAGCCCCCGTACTTGTAGGTCTTCCAGTTGGCACGGGTCAGGGCGCCCGTGACGGTGATCGTCTTGTTCTTCTTCACCGGTTCCGGCGAGGCGTTGACCGTGAGCCTGGCATTGCGCAGGACCTTCGCCTTGGCCGCGGAGTCCTTGGTGATGTAGTCACCGTCGTTGGCCAGGGCGTGGGCGCTCACGGTCCAGGTTCCGGCGGTGGTGTTGTCCTGGGGGTGGATGCGCGGGTTGATCTTCAGCGTGTAGGTGCAGGTGGTCGTGGTGAAGCTCTGGCGCACACACTTGCCCGCGATGTTGTCGGGCATCACGAGGCCGTAATAGTCGCCGTTGGCGAGGGGCGTGTGCCACATGACCGGGAAGGTGTTTCCGGTCTCGATGCCCGAGTCGTCCGTGGCCGTCACCGCGATGGTGAACGTCTTCACGTCCGTTGTCCCCAGGACGATGTTCTTCCCGCCGTTGACGACCACCTTCGTGATCTTGATGTCACCCGAGAAGTCATCCGCCTGGGCGGCCGCCGGGATCGTGAGTGCGGACAGGACGAGGGCCCCGGCGAAGCCTGCCACGGTGGTGCGGTGATGCATGAAGACGTTTTCCCGTGTTCCAGAGCCTCAGGGACGTCCCGAGGCGGAGCTGACAATGCCCACCCGGTTCGCGGGTGGCACGGACATGACCATCAGGTCGCTGAAATGGTTGCCCATCGATCACGGAGGAAGACGGCGACTCTGCCTGGCATGTTGAGGGGGACCGGTGATTCCAGGGCGGGAATGCCCTCAGGGGCGGCGGAGGCGGGCACGGGCACGAGGCAGGCAACAGCCGTGCGGTTCGCGTTGCGGCTGACGCCGTGTTCGCGGGGGAGCGCGGCAATCGAGCGGTCCTCCAAGTAGGCGGTGCGGTAGGCGTAGGTCTTCGCGGACGAGAGGCTGGGGCAGCACCCTCCCTTGTTGCCCCGGGTCTCGGCGGCGCACAGGCCGTCACCGGTCAGTCTGCTGCGTAGGGCGGCTTGCAGGGAGATCTCGTCACCTTCGTCCATGACGGGAGACATGGCAGAGCGGCACCACCTAGCTGCGTCACAAAGGCAGAGGAATCGGAGGCAACGCATGCGACGAAACCTCGTCCCTGTCGCCGCCCCGGCGGGGTTCTGGGCGAGCCCTGGCCCGGGCAGGGCAAATCGGCCGCACAAGACAGTCACGCCTTCTCCCTCGCTCAGTCGACAGGCCAAGGATCCCAATCCCGCATCGGCGGAGACGCTCGCCGTGGGCCAAGGACGGGCTCTCAGTGGTGCTTGTTGGTGTCGTCCGGGTCGTGATGCCGCACATGCCAGGGCCCCGGAGGGGGCGTCGGCGCGTTCCTGGATCTCGGCGAGGTCCTCGCCGGTGAGCGGATCAGGAGTGACCATCAGGTGGCGTGGCGGGGGAGTGTTCCGGCCCGGTGTGCACGCAGGTCGAGAGCGGTTTCCACTCCCGTGATCGGCTCGCAGAAGGGTTGGTTTCTTCCCCGACGTGCCGGGAACGCCCCGCATTCCACCAGAGAAGCATGTGCGGCGAGTTGTGCCCCGAGTACCCCGGAGAACAATGCCGTCCCCGTCACATCGATGCTCGCGTACACGAATGTCGCACGGATGCGTTCGGTGGGGTCTTTGAGCAGGTCGGCCGTTTCCGCACCGGTGGCGGTGCGGGGGTTGAGCTGGTCGATCTCGTGGATGGGTACCAGGCATACGCCTGCCTGGTTGTAGGTGTGGCAGACGGTGTCGGAGATCTGGGCCTGGGGCATGCAGGTAGCGACAAAGGTACCGAGATATCTGGCGAATTCCGTGGCGAGGGCTCTCGCGGTCGCTCCGGGCACGGGGCTCCCCCTTCCCGGTGTAGCTCCCCCCCACCCGGGCCTAACGAAGCATCTGAAAGGGACCAGCGCGGCCGCAAGACCGCCTCTCGTGTTGTCGAACACGCCAAGCTCACCGGCCTGAGGCGTCCCTCTGTGGGAGCCGTCAGACGTCTCGGGCCCGTGCAGCACAAGCCCCTGAGGCTCCATCAGCAGAAGCTGTCGATCGTCTCACGGTCTACGGATACACGGCGCTACAGAACCTGATCCGCACAGAGCGGATCTACGAGCGGTGTCGCGCCCTGGGACGCCCCGTCTCCCCGACCCCCGCCGACCTGGACGAGCTGAGCCGGTCGCGCGACGAGCGTGCCGCGCTGACGGGGGACGATCTCCTGAAGGTTCTGGAAGAGCAGGACAAGGTCTGGTCGACCTGGGACAGACGCGGGGGAGCGAACCTGGAGACGTACTTCGTCAATGCCCTGGTCCTGTACTTCCCGGCGGCCTTCCGCACATGGCAGGGGCCCCGCCGACGCGCGCCCGCTCCCTGCCGCCGACGTGAGCGCCTTGCTCTCCAGGACTCACCAGGCCGATCCCGCCTTGGGCGTCACGGCACGCGATGTCGTCACACGGGCGCTGCGGACAGCAGGGCCCGAGGTGCGCGCCACGCTGATGCTGGTGGCCGCCGGATATCAGCACCGGGAGATAGCCGACCGCCTGAACATCAGCGAACGCGGTCTCGAGGGACGGCTCCACCGCTTCCGTAAGCAGATCCGGAATGCTCCTTTGGCCCAGGACCTGCTGGAGGTGCTCCGGGAACGGGCCACTGTGCACTCCGCTCGACCCTGACGGCGCGAGCGCCCCGCGTGAGCCGACAGGCCCCCTTGGGGTCGGTGGCCTGCACGCCCATCAGGCCACGAACCTTGGACAGCCCGCCAGGCCGACTCGCTTCGCGGTCGGCCTGGCGGCCCGCCCAGAACCGTGGCGGATGGTTCGTGCAGTCCACCGACCCCAAGGGGAACCCATGAACCGGCTCACGACCGTGAGCACCGCAAGGCCCCCGCCGTCCGCAGGCACGCTGCTACCGGCCTACCAAGGCAACGACCAGACCAACGCTGACCCCAGCCGACGACACCGTCAGTTGAAGCCCCGCCTCACGCAGGCGGGGCTTCGTCGTCTTTCCGCCCCCGCGTCGTACGCGGCACTAAAACCCCGGAGGAGACCCGATGAAGGGCAAGACAACGCCCCCGCCCGCCTCACCGTTCTTCGAACTGCGCATCGGTGGCTTGCGCATGACGATCCAGCAGGCGCCGTACCGTCTGCTGGCCGTCGCCGCTTCCATCCTCGGCCCGCTCGCGGGCGCGACCTGGCTCGCCCGCTGAACATGGCGATACTCCCGGCCTAGGGGCGCGAGAGCAGATCCGTCGCAGGCTGGGGCCCGATTCCCCTCAGCTTGTTTTTTATGGTTTGCGAGCTTTGAGTTGATTACGTTTGGCGATGGTCTCGGGTCGTCTGGTCGTTTTGCCCACGTCATAACGGGTGGCGGGATGCCGGTTCTTCGAGCCAAGTGGGCGTCCTGGTCCGGGTGTTGAGGGTTTGGGTGCACGGGCCGGACTGTGCAGGTGAGGGCGGAGGTTCCGGAACCCTCGGCGGACGCGGGCCGGGGTGAGCCGGGCGGGCTCGGCCCGCTTCTCCCAGGGGCGGCGGAGATCGGCCGCGGCCTCGCGGGTGAGCCGGAGCTGTGTATGTACCGCGATCAGGAGCCATGTCCACCGGTCCGCGGCCTAGGGAGTACGGAGCCTGGGGCGGGTCCAGCCAAGCGTCTGCTTTACAAAACGGAAAGTATGTTCAAGATCGAATCTGCGGAGGAACGCTTGCCATCGCAGGTCGACGTCCTCGCTGGTCATGCCAGTCTTGGAGGACCACAGCCAGAGCGGCAACGGGTCACCTCCGCCGGGCAGATGGTCCACCTTCAGGCGGATGAGGGTGCCCTCGATGATGGGGAGTTCGCCGTCGTGGTCGATCCACGCGCTGCGGGTGGTGAGCCTGGGATGGATGCGGTCCCAGGCCATGGCCTGGGCGATGCCGTAGCGGTCGGTGACCTCCACCGTCTCCGCGTCGGGCTCGCCCCAGGTCTCGGGCCTGGCGAAGCGGAACTCCTTGCCATGCTTCGGCGGCCGCCCACCTTGGGGATAGGCCAGGGCGTATTCCTTGAGCGAGGGCGTCGGACGGCGCATCACCCGGTCCGAACGCATCCGTCCCAGCACCTCGACGGGCAAGCCGTCGAGGAGGTAAGCCATGCGCGGGGCGTCGTAGCCGGCGTCGAAGACGACCAGGATGTCCCGGTCACCGTCCTCCCACTGACCCTGGCCGATCAAGTCGTTCACAACGCGGCGGACCTGCCGGGCGGTGACCCCGGCGACATCATCGTCGGGGCCGAGGCGGACCGCGTCCAGCAGCTGGCACCACGAGGTGCGGCCCGTCTCCAGCGCAGCGACGAACGAGTACGGCCAGCCGGGAATGAACTGGTCACTGGACCGTCCCGAGCGCCCGTAGACGTGGCAGAACAGACGGTCCGGGCTGGTCGGCGCGTCCGGACGCAGCCACGGCGAGGCATCGACCGCCAGGACCAGGCGCCCGTCGGCGGCCTTCGGCTGCGGCAGCA
Organism: Streptomyces sp. NPDC041068; assembly: GCF_040647455.1. NCBI lineage: Bacteria > Bacillati > Actinomycetota > Actinomycetes > Kitasatosporales > Streptomycetaceae > Streptomyces > Streptomyces sp. NPDC041068. The sequence goes on along the minus strand of NZ_JBEZCG010000043.1, from coordinate 14,213 downwards.
CGGCCAGCGCCTTCCGCAGCCTGTCCGCGTCGATACAGCCCTGGTTGAGCGCGTCGTACAACGCGCCGTGCCCACGCCGGTGTTCGGCCAGCAGCGTCAGATCGACCGGCGAGGTCACCGGCCCGTTCTCACAGAGCATCGCGTCCGTGACTTCGAACAACGTGTCACCGCGCCGGGTCAGGCATCCGTAGAGGTCCTCCCGAAAGTGGGACGTGAAATCGAATGCCTCATACCGGGCATCGTGGTCCAGCAGACTCACCTCTACGGCCTTCGCTTGATTCCGGTGCCTCTGTGACGGAGCACAGGATCAGGCGAAGGCCGTCCCCACGTCCGGCAGTTCACTGCTCGGATGACCAAGTTCGAGGGATTATTCGACCATGCAGGTCTGCCTGGGCAGGGTCATTGAGTGGCCGTACGAGCAGGGTGGTGTATTTCGTGAAGGCTTCCTGGCAGTCAGGGACGAATGGCCACTGATGCAGCACTTCTCGAAGGGTGGCTTCGGGAAGCCAGTCGTGCCAGGCGATCTCCGACGGGTTCGGTATCACGTTTTCCTTGATGACGGCTTCGTGCACACCGAGCCAGTACGGGCTGATCGCCCCGTGGCAGAGGAACTTGAAGGCGAACCGGACTGGGGCACGAACGCCGAGTTCTTCCGCCAGTTCTCGGGCGGCCGCGGCCTCGTAGGTTTCACCCACGTCCACTGCGCCACCGAGCAGCCAGTTGTACTGGCCCGGGAACCGCGAAACGTTCCCCGGTCTGCGGTGCACTAGTATCCGGCCCTCCACATCACGGCACACGATGGTCGCCACCCGGTGCAGCAATCTGCCGCGGATCGCCTCGCCTCGGTCGACGATCCCCAGTACTCGGTCCTGCTCGTCTACACGCTCCACCAGCTCGCTCATGACATCCACGATGTCAAAGACGCCTGTGATGCTGTCACGGACGGTCAGGAACTCAAGGAGCAGAGGTTAAAAGACAAGCTCAGGAGGTGTTTCTGAACTCTGGCCGTGAGGCATTGGCGGCTGGATGATCTGTTGCCTGGGGCTGGCAGGGGGCTCAGCGGGGCGAACAGGCAGTGCGGCCGGTCGTGGACGACGGGGGGAGTGGGCGGAGTCGGCGGTGTACTGCTCCAACCGGTGCCCAGACGGCCAACGTCAGGATGGTTCGCCGGACCGCTCCGCGGCGTCCGGCGCCCGCTCCAGGGGCAGCAGTGCCGCGTCCTCACGTGCCCTACCCCGATAGTCCTAAACATGGCTTATGAGTCCATAAGTTTATGCAAGGTAGTGGAAACTTTGACAACAGCGAAAGATGGGTCACTCCAGCTCATAGCGACAGATTTGGTTTCCCGTTGAAGCACATACGCATGGCAGTCCTGGCTGCCGTCTCGATGGCCACCCCGACGCTCTTGGCCGCTGCGCCCGCGGCGGCGGCAGAGGTCAGCCCGCCGGCCCTCTCCATACCGGAGCCCGCTCCGGAGCCCGGGAACCCGGAGCCCCCGACAGGGCAAAGAGAGCCGTCAGCCGGCGCTCCGGTCGGCCCCGGTACCGCGGCATCGCCCCAAGCGCCTGCGGCCCCCGAGGCAAGAACCGGCCCGGCGGCGCCGCCCCCGGCCGGAGTTCCTGCCGAGCCGACGCCGGGCGCTGCCGGGTCGGTGCCGACCGGCGCCCCCACCACGCAGCCCGGAGCCCCCGGCACCGTGGACACGACCGCAGGAGAGGAGCCGGGCAGCGGAACCCGGCCGTCCTCCTCCGCCACCGCCCCGGACGGCACCATCGAGCCGACCGGGACCGCCGAGTCCGTCACCTCGGCCCAGTCTGCCGCCGGGCCGGCCCGGGAACCGGGAGAAGACCCGCCCGGTGCCGGGGAGTTGGGTGAGGCGGCACTGAGCACTACGCTGCATGGTCTGCCCAGCAAGGTTGTGCCCGGCTCCGGCTGGAAGAATTTCGCCTTCCGCGCCATCAATTCCTCTGCCAAGGCGATCAAGTCGGTCGACGTCTACACCCTGCTGGCGGCCCTCGACCATTCTGGTCGCGACAGGTGGCACCTGCTGACCCTGCAGTGGTACGACGAGGACGCAGGTGTCTGGAAGACGGTCGACCCCAACATCGGCTACCTGACCACGCTCGCCGGGTTGGCGCCCGGTGAGCACACCGACATCAAGTTGCGGATGAAGGTCGACGCCGGCATGCCGGTGGGTGACGGCTTCGCCTCGGCGCTCGGCGGATACCTCGACGAGGACGACGTCCACAGCGTGTCGGAGGCGATGCCCTACGACTTCGACATCGTGGTCGAGGAGAGCGAGCTGCCGGCCCCGGGCGAGCCGGGCAGCGAGCCGCAGGCCCCGGACAACAAGCCTGCTCCGCACGGCGACCGGCAGGAGCTTCCGACCACCGGTGAGCCCACCGCCAACAGCACCGGCAAGCCCGGCGCTTCAGGGGCCGGGGGCGGCGAGGTCAGGCCGGTCGCCGGGCGACCCGACGCAGCCGATCATGCTGCCGACCGGACCGTCTCGAACGCCACCTTGGCCGAGACGGGCAGCAATTCCGCCACCGGCTTGCTGCTCGGGGCCGGCGGTGCCTCGATCGCCCTGGGGGCAACGCTGGCAACCGCCGCCCGAAGGCGCCACCGTCGCACCTCCTGACCGGCGGACGACGTGAACGACCGGGAGGGACCGTCTCCCGGCCGGATCCTCCCGACAGCCAGGGCCTTTGCCGGCTTTGGCTGCTGGTACGGGGTGTGCCGCTGCTGTTGGGGGTGAGGCCCACCACGGCGTCCGGCCCGGCTCGTACTACCGCGGAGCGGGATGCGGAAAGCCAGAGCGCGGGGCGGGAATCTTGAATGAAGGATTGAGTGAATGTTCGACCGGTGGGGTGTGTGGGATGTGCTTCCGGACAGCGGGCGGCGGCGTTGGTCGCTGGAACCGTTCGAAGGTGTGGGGCCGCTGCGTTTCGGGATGCGGCCCGAGGAGGTCACCGCCGAGCTGGAGGGCATCGTGCGCAACCCCCAGCGTCACACACGCGCGGCCCTGTCGCCGGATCGGTACGGCACGGTCAAGGGGGAGTGCTGGGAGCTGGGGCTGACGTTCTATTACGGACTGGAAGAGCGGCTGCGGGGAATAGCGGCCGATGCCCTGAAAGGACCTCAGATCTACGCGGACGGCGTCGCGTTGGTCGGCCGGACGCCCTCGGACCTCGAACAGTGGATCGTCGACCGTGCCGGAATCCGCGAGCCCTTCTCCGAGCTGTTCTACGCGAACCTCGGCCAGCCCGGATCACGGAGCCTCGGTGTGGTGATCTGTGTCCAGCGGGCAGGTGACCGCCTGCTCACCCGACCGGTGTTCCTCCCCGCACACGCCCTCGACGCGCCGGTGAGCTTCCTCCCTTCCACGGCGTGGGCAACCCACTGACCACAAGTCGGGTCGCCCGGGGATGCGTTTCCCCCGGGCGACCCGACCCCAAAGCGCGGCTGCGTGTGCGTGATCCTCATTCCGGCTGCTGATGATGCGTAAGCTCGCTGCCTTGTGAGGCGCCGTGTCACCGAGGGGTCTTCGACCAGTCGGTGCGGGGCCCGCTGCGGGTCAGCCGCCGGGTCATGAGCGTGATGAACGCCCAGTTGAGGTGGGCTTCGGCATGTTGGGGAAGTCGTTCGTAGTCGCGGCAGTTTCGGCGGGCGTTCATGATCCAGCCGATCGACCGCTCAACCTTCCATCTGCGGGGTAGGACGACGAACCCGCGTGCGCCCCGGGCCGCAGTACCGGTCGCATGGACATCCACAAGTGTTCCGCGGTCCAGGCGGGCAGCAGGTCACGGGCGTAGGCGGAGTCCGCCCAGATCTGAGTGATCTGCGGGTGGGTGAGCCGCAGGCGCCAGAGCAGGTCGCGGGCGATGATCTCGTCGCGGACGTCGCCCGCCGTCACCGTGATCATCACGGGCAGGCCCAGGGTGTCCACCACGAGGTGTCTCTTGCGGCCGTTGATCTTCTTGCCTGCGTCGTAGCCGCGGCTGTCCCGGCCGACGGTGGAGGCCGCCTTCACCGACTGGGAGTCGACGATCAGTGTCACCGGGTAGGGACAGCGGCTGGCGTCGGCGCGGATGTGTCGTCGCAGCTGGTCGCGGATGAAGGTGACCACCCCGGCCCGGTTCCATCGCGCGAAGAACCCGTAGACGGTCTGCCAGGGCGGGAAGTCCGCCGGCAGGGCCCTCCACTTCGCCCCGTTGTCGACGAGGTAGCGGATGGCGTCGACGATCTGCCGGCGGGGCCACTTCTCGGGGTGCCCGCCGGTCTTGGCCCGGCATGCTTCGACCGGGAGCAGGGCTTCCAGCAGGGCCCATTCGGCGACGGTGGCGTCGGAGGGATAGCGACGAGGCCGATGGTGGTCAGGGGTCGGCATGGCGGAACTCGTGTCAGGTTCGGGACGGCTTCGAGAGCTGGGCGAGGGTACAGCGGACGCCGGTGAGCTGGTCGGTGACCAGGTGGGCCCACTCGTCATCGGGGTAGCGGGCCAGGTGCGGATCGAGCGTCCCCGTGATCATCCGGGTCAGCCGTCCCAGGATCTGGGCGAGCTGCTTCTTCTCGTACTCGATCCAGTCCGCGGGGTCCCCGACGTCTCGCAGGTGCCGGACTCCCCGGGCGACCTGGGAGCGGGTGATGCGGGTGGCCACCATGAGCTGGTAGCAGGGGCACGCTCAGGGCCATCGGCGTTGAATGTCGGCGGCGATGTCGAACAGGCGTCGAGCCGCACCCGCGCGGCCGGACGAGGTCACCACCGGGGCGAGGCCGCGCAGGACCGTCAGCACACCTCTGCGGGAGACGCCTGACATTCCGTCGAGGAAGTGGTGCACCACTTCCGACTGGTCCTTGCGCGGCATGCCGCCCACTGCTGCCGCCAGCTTGTCGAGTGCCTGCTGGACGTCGCCGTCGTCCTCTCCGCGGGAAGGCAGCTGACGGGCTGTCATGAGCAGGGCGTCGGCCAGCGGGCGGGGCGGCAGCAGATCCGCGACCGTGGCCAGGGCATCGGTGACCTCGCGGGCTTCCCAATTGGACCAGGTGCCTTCGAGAACCTTTCCTGCCTCGTCCACGGTGCGCCGGGCGAGTTCCCCGGCACGGCCGTGTGCCCGTCGACTGAGCGATGCCAGCAGGAGCACGCGGTGGACTTTGGCCAGCTTCGGAAGTTCTTCTTCCAGTCCCTGCAATGCGGTCTCCGGGGCGCGCAGGGCGAGCGGCGCCAGCAACCAGCCGTGGTTCGCCCGGCGTCGGGAATCACGTACGGCCTCGATGAGCACGGAGAGGCCGTCCACCGGAGCGACGGGTGTGAGTGCGCGCACCACCCCGTGGATGTGCACTTGTGGTTCGACCAGTTCGGCGAAGGCTTGCATGGCCCGGTCCCCGCATCCGCGTCGGCACAGCTCGGGAAGAACACTCGCCAAAGCCTCCGTCTTCCTGGAGGGGTCGCTGTACGAGCCGATCTCGTCCAGGGCGTCAAGGAGCTGCGCTTCGGTCATCGAGCGTGCGAGCAGGGCGGCCGGTGGGAGCCCGGGATCCTGTGCGTCCTCAGGTTCCGCCAGAGCCTGCGCTCGACGCAGCACGTCCGGAGAGAGGGGCGGCAGCATGGGCAGCAGCCTGGCCAGGTTGCCGGGGAACGCGGCTGAGCTCTCCGCCATGTCCAGCACCTGCCGGACCAGTTCCACCCGGCGCTCGCCGGAGTATCGGGCCGCCAGACCGCACAGCAACGGCATCGGCAGTCCCTCTGCGTCTGTCCGGGCCAGGTGGTGCGCCAGCTCCACCGCCTGGTCCACGAGCTCTTCCGGGAGGGCGGCGAGCGCAGTCACCGTCGTGCGGTCCCAGTAGTAGCCGGGCGGCGCGGATCGCGCGGTGCGCAACGCGTCTTCGCCGTGCCCGGTCGACGCCATCAAGCCCATGATCCGGCCCGCCACGGGTGAATCGAAGAGGATATTGCTGTACGCGGCGGAGACGTCGTCGAACAGTCGGCGCTGCCCGGCGTCGTCCAGTAGTGGAAGAAGGGCTTCCACTATCTGGTGGAGTTCGTGCGGGGTGTCGTCGGCCAGGAGTCCGTGCCAGGCGTTAAGGCAGCGCTCCACGAGCGGTTCGCGCTCCTCGGCCGCGGTGAGTTCGCAGAGACGTGCCATCAACCGCAGCACGGCCGTGTCGTCACCGATCGTCCGCGCCCCGGTCAGGGCCTGTTCCAGGTATGCATGCCAGGCGTCCCCGGTCATGCTGTCCGCGATACGGACGAGCAGGGCCTGCTCGTCCTCCTGTTGCAGAACTTCCTCTCGCTTGAAGGTCTCCGCGCGGGCCAGGGCCTCGTGCGGGCCGGCGAGTATGCACAGCTGCATCAGGAGGGCCACCAGGTCGGGCCCGTCGAGCGCCTCGCCCCACTCGTCCGCGAGAAAGCGCCGTACCTGCTCCTGTGTGAGGTAGGGGGCGAGCGGGGCAATCTTGAGCGTGATGCCTCGCAAAGAGGCGGGGACCACCTCGTTGCCGGTCATGTGGTCGAGCAGTTCCGCGCAGGCTTCGAGCCGTCGCTCGGGAGGCAGATGGGGGGCCACCGTCCGCAGGGCATGCACCCGCACTGCGGTGTCGCTCTTCGCCCGGGCGCGGCGCCACACCTCCTCCAGTGCCTCGGATCTCGATGGTTCAGGCAGAAGGGGCGCCAGTACGGCCATGGCTTCCAGGTCGAACAACTTCCCAGCCACCTGGCCAGCGGAGCCCTGTGGCGCGTAAATCTCCTGGAGGAGGGTGTCGGGCAGCGCGCGCAGGGCCTGTTCGAGCAGGACGTCGGCCTCGCCGAGTCGCGCCATCAGCCCGGGCAGGCGGTGCAACCAGCGGCGCTGGTCTGCCTCGGGCAGGAAGGCGACGACGTCGCGGATCCACTCCAGCCAGTCCCCGGGGTCCCAGATGTCCTCGCAGTCGTCCGCGATCCGGCTGGCGAGGCCGACGGCACCCGTTTTCGCCGCACGTTGGGCCAAGGCCCTGAGTACACGAGCTCCGGGGACCGGTCGCTCGTCTCTCAAGGACCGGGTCCGGCTCCGTCCCAAGTGACTGGTGTGCACTCGATCCCACTCCCGGGCGGCTTCTTCAGCACGCTGTGTCACGTGTGCAAATGCTTCGGCTACCCGGTCTGCGCTCAGATGGGGTGCGAGACTCGCGAGGGTGGTCTCGTACCACCAGCGTGGCGTTTCCCCCGCGTCGCAGATCGCGAAGACCTCATCGGCGTGGCCTAGGCCGGCGACCACGGCGAACAGCCTGACGCTGCCGCTCGCCTCGGCAGCACAGCGCAGAGCGGCGTCCCGCACCTCGTCCGTCAAGGGTCCGGACAGCGACTGCAGTAGGACGCGCAGGCCGACTGTGCGCAGCCGCGGGTCGTCCACTGCCAGCGCCCGCCTCAGCAGAGCGCGCGCGGCTTGTTCGTCCAGGGTCCCGGTGTGCTGTTCCAGGGTGAGGACGAGGCCTGCGTCACCGAGCTCGTCCGCCGTAGGCACCAACTCCCGGACAAGGTCCTCGCGATGCTCGCTGTCGACCTCGGTGGACAGCGAAAGGAGCACGGCGAGGCGATCGTGGCCGTCCGCGATCGCACACGTCGTCCGCAACGCCTCACCGGACCGCCCGCGCGCGGCGAGTTCGCGCCCGACGCCACGCAGGGCCATGATCGCCGGCCGCCCTTCCGCCTCCCGCAGGGCCTCCTGCGCCACATTGACGAGCTCGTCGTCCGGCAGCACGGGCGCGACGAAGCGCACCAGATTCGCCCAGGTGTCCCGGTCCCCGACGTCGTTCGCGATGTTCAGAACTTCCCTCGCCAGGCCTGTCGCGTGATCCTCTGATGCTCGGGGGATGGCCGTGGCCAGGGCCCACGCCCGCTGCACTGCGGGGCGGAGTGCTCGGGCCCCGGCGACCGCGGCAGCGTGCGCGTCGCCGACCAAATGGGGGAGAACGGTAGCCAGGCAGTCACCCCGGGCTACGTCGTCCGGTGCCGACAGAGCGATCTCCAGTACCCGATCGTGCAACTCCGCGGGCAGCACGGCGATCAACTCGTCCAGTTCGCCCGCCAGCGGCCCCCAGAGCAACCAGTTGCCCGAGCGACGGTCGCCGTCGAGCGCCACGGCCACGGCCTCCGTCACCACCTCCGTTCGCAGGGCGGCGGGCAGCCTGGGCGCCACGGCACCGGCCAGATTTACCAGGACCGCCCCGTCGTGGGTCGCCCGGGCCAGGGACAGAAGCTCGGGAAGAAACGTGTCCACCGCTGCCTCGGCGACCTCGGCCATCGCTTCGGGCGTGAGGTGCGGCAGCAGCCTGCCGAGGATGAGCCGGGCGGCACGGCGGCCGGGCTCATCCAGGAGCGGAGCGAGGCTCGCCAGGGCCGTTGCTTGCCATGACGCGTCACCTTCATCCGCGTAGGTGCTCGCCACTTCGACCATCCGAAGCACCTCTTGGGCGAGCTCTTTGAAAACCGGCCTCCGATCTGCGGGGAGGAAGGCGGCGATGCGGCCGCAGACCAGGGCGCGCCGGTTGAAGTACCCGATTGCCGCGGCGTGTTCGGCGGCTTCCTCCACCGCTCCCAGCGCAGCTGCCCGGGGTGCGGTCTCGGCGAGGCCGTTGAACAATGCAGCAGCCTGCAGCGCCTCCACCGCCGTGATGCGCCCCCCGGGCGCTTCCTGTTCGGCCGCCACCGCCAGCAGTGCCTCCGCTCGTGCCGAGCCCGGCATGCCGCGGGCGTACACCAGTGCCTGCACAGGGGTCCACATTCCGTGGCGCACCAGCGCGCCGAGCAGTCTGGGCGAGATGGCCCGGGTCTCGTCACCGATACTGCTGTCGATCAGCGCGCACAGGATGTCGTCGGCGACCTGCGCGAAGTCGCCTCCGTCGACCGTCCCCTCTTGGTTCGCTCGGCGCAGGGCTTGGCGGCAGGCATGCACATCGGTGAGGAATCCGGCGTATGTGCCCTCCAGCGCCACCCAGGCCTGCTGCCACCCCTGGGACAGCAGGGCGCGCCAGTCGTCGGCGGAGGCACCCGTGCGGTGCAGGTGGGCGGCGAGGTACTGCACGGTGTACGGCGGAGCCGCGGGCGCGGCGAGTGTACCGTCGCGGAGCGCGCGGGCGACGTCCAACCCCCAGGACGCGAAGCGGGCGTCCGTGCGCCGGCGTTCCGGCTCGGTCATGCGGTGGGTCGCCCAGTACTCCGCCAGCCGGGCATGGCTGAGCACCAGGCCGTGCTCGGCGTCCTCGCCCACCAGGAACCGGCCGAGGGCAGCCAGGGCGGTCTCGGCGGTCGCGCCGACGAGTTCCGGATCCAATTGGGTCAGGTCGTCCTTGCGTAACGGTCCGAGCGCCCGGGCGAACACCGCCATCAGCGCGTTCACCTGTGCCTCGACAGCATGCGTGCCAAGGGCGCCGTACCGGATCCGCCACAGCTCCTGCTGGTCCTTCCACCAGTGCTGGAAGACGCCGTCCAGCCCGGCGGGCAGCTCGCCGAGGGAATCCGTGGTCCACTTCAGGCGCCCCTTGTCGTCCAGCAGATCCCGTACATGCTCGCCGAGCAGGAGGGGGTCGCCGAGCGTGAGCCGGTGCAACTCACCGACCAGAACGTCGAGGTCGGCGGGTTCCTCCGGGTGGGGCGGCAGGCCGACGAGAACGTCACGTATCCCCTCGCGGGAGATGCCGACGAGCTGGTGCATGATCCCCAGTCCGGCGCGTTGCCAGCCCAGTGCTTCCAGCCAGTCCTCTCCGGTGGAGCGCTCGGCGGTGGTGCGTGCGGAGACGACCACACGCAGGCCCGCGGGTGGATCGGCCGGCAGCAGGTGCGGACCCAGCTCCCAGTCGGCCGCCTCGTCCAGTCCGTCGATCACGACGACGAGACGCTGCTGGGTTGGCGTGCGTGCCAGATAGTCCGCGACGACTCCTTCCCACACCTCGGGCGGACGGTCCGCACCGGGCAGCGGGGCCTCGCCGTGCAGTTCGGCCAGCCGGGCCGCCAGCGCCGGGAAGAAGACGGCGGGCAGATTTGTGCGGTAACGGACGCTCACCGGTACGAAGACCACGTCGATGTGCTCGCGCGCCAGCAGCTGGCGCGACCAGTGCACGAGAAGCGTGGACTTGCCGCGTCCGCCGGTCCCGTACAGCAGTAGATAGGGGGCAGCGTCGTCGTCCGCCAGCCACGTATCGAGCCGCTCGAGATCGGCGGCGCGCCCGCCGAACGGGGTGGGGCGGCCGGGTCTGCCCAGGTACTCGGTCAGGAAATTGGCGATCCGGCGGTCGTAGCGGGTGGGCAGCTGGTCGATTCCGGTGACGAACTGCTGGATGACCGTGTTGCCCTCGCCGACAACGACTCCGTGGGCCTCATGGAGCCGCAGGTTGTATGCCCCGTCCTGGCCGGCCATGAGCACCTTCCACAGCTCGGCTAGTTGTCTGCTGGAGGCCGGTCGAATGTCATGTCGACCCGTTGGTGATCACCTTGGGCCAGTCCCTGCACGTTCCCCTCCACATGAAGGGTGTACTTGCTGGCGGCAGTCGCCTCCGCGTCCGTCATCTTCAGCAGTTCGCCGGCCATGCGGGCCACTTCCGGATCCTTATCGGCCCCGGCCGACAGGAGCGCGGCCCGCAGAGGTTCCCGCCACGTGTCCGCGGCACTCTCGTACTGCTCCACCAACTGCTCGCCGAGCGGCTGATCCGCGATGCGCCGGGAGACCAGGCCTTTCAAGGCCATGTAGGCGTCCTTCACCGCTGCGCCGGCGGTGTCCTTGAGCCCCGCGACGGCACCGGCTGCCAGCGCGGTGAGCACCAGAGTCACAGGTTCCATGGGTTCCCCATCCCCCCGTGGGCCGTGCTCCATTCTCGCCGACCCAGATGCCCAATGTCCCACCGTCGAGTGCAGCCGAACAGTCCCGCGCAGGGGCCTTGCGTCAAGCGGCCGGTCTTGGGTGGATTCTGTCGGGATTCATGCAGGCGCGGCCGAGGTCAACTGCTGGTGGCCCGTGGCTCCAGCCGTCCGTGAGACCGCGAACTCACGGACGGCACCAGCTCTCAGTCGCGGCCGCCCCCGCCGCTCAGCAGATCTTCATAGTCGCCGTCATGCCCATCGCCGAGTGGTCGAGCATGTGGCAGTGGTGCACGAACTCCCCGGCGTACGTGTCGAAGGTTGCCTGGAGCTTGACCGTCTCCTCGGGCTGCAGCACCACCGTGTCCTTCAGGCCCAACTCCGCTGGCCCCGGCGCGGCTCCGTTGCGCTCCAGGACCCGGAACTGCACCAGGTGCATATGGAAGTTGTGCGGGTCCCTCTCGTTGGCGTTGGTGACCGTCCACACCTCGCTGGCGCCGTGCCGGATGACGGCGTCGATGCGTGCGTGGTCGTACAGCTTCTCGTGCATGTACGCCTGCGGGTTGGGGCGGCCGTCCTCGTCCATGCGCAGCACGACGGTGCGACTGTTGGTGGGGGAGGGCAGCGACGGCAGGGTGCGCAGCACGGGCGGCACCGAGCTCGAGTCGTCGGGAACGACGGCCAGCCCCTCAAGATCCACCGGTCGTGGATCCGCGTGACCCACGGAGCCGTGCGGGACAAGATCACCTGGACAGGCAGTTCGCGGGCGACCATCGACCCGAACCACACACCGGCCGTCGAAGGCGATCGCTACCTTTCGGCCGCGACACCGGCCCAGCAGCAGGCTATCGAGACGGTTGTCGAGGACGCCCAGCACGACATGCTCCGGCGGGCCCACTCGCCGGCGGTGATTACCGAGGAGGATGCGGCCGCGCTGGCTGAGGGCTATCCGCAGCTGGTGGCGGCCATGGACCTGGACGATGCGGCGATTGCCGAGCTGGTCGGCGGCGAGCGCGACGTGTTCACGGTCGCCTGCGGTGACCAGCTGTCCGGACTGCACGGTCCCAAGGGCAAATCCTGTCCGGCCCGGCCCTGGGTCTGTCTGCTCTGCCCGCTGGCGGTGTTCGCCCCTCGGTACGCGGTCAACCTGCTGCGGCTGAAGGCGTTCTTCTCCCGACAGTGGCAGCAGATGCCATCCGCCCGGTTCATGGCTGTCTTCGGCCCTTACGCCGCACGCACCCAGCAGGTCCTGGACCGCTTCGACCTCACCGTCCTGGCTGCGGGAGCCGCCCATATCGTCGACCAGGACGGTGAACTGCCGCTGCGTCCCGAGGAGATGACCGCGTGACTACCGCCCTTGCCACTGCTGCCGCCTTCGACGGCCGGTCCGCGATCTTCGCCGGCGCTGATGTCCGCCGCGAGGCCGGATTCCTTCTTCCCAAGGGCACACAGCGACCGCTGTTCGAGGACGACATCGGGGACTTCACCGACGTCATCGGGCTGCCCGTCCAACTCGCCCTCTGGACCCGCCGTTTCAACTTCACCGCGATCACCGACCCCCGGTGGCGCCTGGTTGCCAAGGAACTGGTGCTGGCTCTGTTCGCTCCGCGTCATCCAGCCGTCGTCCTACTGCTCAGGGCTCATCGCGCGGCCCTGCTCTTGCGCAGTTGCGCGGGCCGGCTGGACGAGCTCACCAGGCTCTTTGCATGGATGGACAGGAAGGCCATCGGGAGTCTGCAGCAGATCAGTACGCAGATCTACGAGGCATCCACGGCCCATCGCCGCGATGTGCTCGACGAGGCCGGCACGGTTGTCGGCGAACAGGGACCCGCAACGCGACGCGCCGCCGCACAGGTGGTCGTCGACCTGGTCAACTACCGCGACTTGTTCACGGCCGACCGTGTCCCCGGGGCCCTGCGGCCCTGGGGCGGGGCCACAGCCTCAGCTGTCGCCGAGATGCCTAGCGGCCGCATGGAGAACAAGACCTCGCCGGTCAAGGACAGCTTGCTGCAGCCCATGCTCGCGGCCGCACTCTACGTCGTGTCCACGCTCGGCCCGCACGCCATCAAACTGGACCGGGAAGTACGGGAGAACGACAGCAGCATTTCCTGCAAGACGGCCGGAGTGCGACACGGCGGTCCCGACTTCGCTGATGAGATCGTGAAGCTGCTGGCCGAGTACACGCGAACGTGCACACCGCTGCCGATGCTGGCCGAGAACTACGCCGATGACCGACGGGCCGATGGCTGGTCCGCGGATGATCCCCTGTTGCCGGTGGGTCCTGGCCCGGCAGGCCGGGTTCAGCCAGTTCTGGTCGAGATGGTTCCCGGCTCTGCGGGGGCCGTTGGAATCCGCGGTCGCCTCGGTGGGAGTGGAGAAGATGTTCGCCCGTCAGGCTTCCGAGGTCGCCACGGCGGACGGCACGTCCTCGTTGTCCTGGACCCTGCCGCTGCACCGGCTCCAGGTCGTCGCGCTGGTCGGGATCGTCCGCACGGCCGTGATTATCGTTCTGGCCGCGGTCTCCGGGATGAGGGCGAGTGATCTGATGGAACTGCGGGTCGGCTGCCGCCGCCCGCCCGAGGAGCCCGTCCCCGGTCTGACCCCGACCGCACCGCGTTCTACGGCACCCGCCCCTACGCTCACCTCCGCGTCGAGTTCGAACGACGACTCCAGGCGATGCAGGATGCCGGCGAGATCCCCGACCCGTGCGAGGCCCTGATCTCCCGGCTTAAGGCAGAGAACAACAAACTCAAGGAACGGCTCGACCGGTCGGAGCAGAAAATCGAGGACCTCACGGATTGCCGCGGCCAGGCCCTCGCCCAACTGGCAGCCCAACCTGAGGAGATCGCTCCCCGGGACTGGGAGGACCGCCCTCGCTCACCAGCTCGCCGCGCGTACCGGGGCCCCAGTGACGAGCCTGGGCGAGGTCCTGTTCACGCCCAACGGGTCCCTGACGCTGGAGGAGTTCCGGGCGGCGGCAGCCGAAGTCGCCGCCGATCCGGAGTGGATCGTGGAGGGCACCGCAGCGCAAGTGGGCCAGGGCGAGCAACGCCTGGCGTGCGGCCGTCAGCCGTCGCCAAAGAGTGCCGATCTCCTTCTGCCGGGCGGCGAGTTGCTCAGTCAGGTGATGCAGTGTGCGGCTGGACAGGGCGATCGGCGAGGGGCGGACAAGCATGCGAGGCTCCAGGCAGCACGGTGGATCTTGGTCGTGACACCGTCCACCAGGAGCTTCGCTCCTTCGAAGAACCGTCCAACCCATCGGTCACCACGGTAGGTTGGAAAAGGCTCACTGAGCGGTGTGCATCGTGAAGTGGCTGGTCACGGATCTGGCGTGACGTTGTTCCGAGGTGCTCGTGCTGGTCGCGCATGGCAGTCTGAGGTGTAG
>NZ_JBEZCG010000042.1:0-23289 GCF_040647455.1 Streptomyces sp. NPDC041068 | reverse complement strand
GGGGCCCCGGGGGGGCCCCCCCCCCCCCGCGCACCCCCCCCCCCGCCCCCCCCCCCCCACCCCCCCCCCCACCCCCCCCCCGCCGGGCCCCCCCCCCCGCGGGGGCCCCCCCCCCACTTCTGTGTCTGTGCGCGTTACGCGAGGACGTCCTCGGAGTCCAGCGTGACGCCGACCGCCTGGATGACCGAGGCGACCTTGACGGCCTCCTGGATCGTCTCGCGCTCGACGCCGGCCTTGCGCAGGACCTGCTCGTGCGAGTCCAGGCACTGGCCGCAGCCGTTGATCGCGGAGACCGCGAGGGACCACAGCTCGAAGTCGACCTTCTCGACACCCGGGTTGCCGATGACGTTCATCCGCAGACCGGCGCGCATCGTCCCGTACTCCGGGTCGGAGAGCAGGTGACGCGTGCGGTAGAAGACGTTGTTCATCGCCATGATGGCGGCGGCCGACTTGGCGGCCGTGTACGCCTCGGGAGAGAGGTTCGCCTTCGCCTCGGGCTCCAGCTCGCGCAGCACCTTCGGGGAGCGGGACGCGATGGCGCAGGCCAGCACGGTGCCCCACAGCTGCTGCTGCGGCAGGTCGCTGTTGCCGATGACCGAGCCCAGGTTCAGGCGCAGGTCCTTGGCGTAGTCCGGTATGGCGGACTTCAGTTCGTCGAGTGCCATGTCAGAAGGCTCCGTTCACTCGCCCGAGAGCAGCGCGACCGGGTCGAGGGTCTCGTCGCCCTTGCTCCAGTTGCAGGGGCAGAGCTCGTCGGTCTGCAGGGCGTCGAGGACCCGGAGGACCTCCTTGGGGTTACGGCCCACGGAACCGGCGGTCACCATCGTGAACTGGATCTCGTTGTTCTGGTCGACGATGAAGACGGCGCGCTGCGCGAAGCCGTCCTCGCCCTCGATGCCGAGGTCACGCATGAGCTCGTGCTTCGAGTCGGCCAGCATCGGGAAGGGCAGGTCGGTCAGGTCCGGGTGGTCCTTGCGCCAGGCGTGGTGCACGAACTCGGAGTCGCCGGAGAAGCCGAGGATCTGGGCGTCACGGTCGGCGAACTCGTCGTTCAGCTTGCCGAAGGCCGCGATCTCGGTCGGGCACACGAAGGTGAAGTCCTTGGGCCACGCGAAGACGATCTTCCACTTGCCTTCGTAGGTCTTGTGGTTGATCTGCTCGAACTCCTTGCCCTTCTCCAGCGAGACACAGGCAGTCAGGTCGAACTCGGGGAACTTGTCACCGACAGTGAGCACACGTACTCCTTGCAGCAGAGAAAATCCCTTTTGGGGAGTTTCCTGTGGGGTTGGACTGGTGTCGATGGTGGCACAGGGTGCATTGATTAGGGAAATAGCTAGAGTGGGTCATGTTGATCGGAGGTGGTTATCAGTGCGAGCCATAAATAGGGGCAAGCAGCCCAGCCTGGCGCAGCTGCGCGCCTTCGCCGCCGTGGCCGAGCATCTGCACTTCCGGGACGCGGCCGCCGCGATCGGGATGAGCCAGCCCGCGCTGTCGGGGGCTGTGGCGGCCCTTGAGGAGGCACTGGGTGTCCAGCTCCTGGAGCGGACCACCCGCAAGGTGCTGCTCTCGCCCGCCGGTGAGCGCCTGGCCGTGCGGGTGGGCGCGGTCCTCGGCGAGGTCGAGGCGCTCCTGGAGGAGGCGGACGCGGTCAAGGCGCCGTTCACCGGGGCCCTGAGGCTGGGGGTGATCCCGACCGTGGCGCCGTATCTGCTGCCGACGGTGATCGCGCTGGTCCACGAGCGCTACCCGGACCTGGACCTCCAGGTGCACGAGGAGCAGACCTCCTCGCTCCTGGAGGGGCTCGCGGCGGGACGGCTCGACCTGCTGCTGCTCGCGGTGCCGCTCGGTGTGCCCGGAGTCACCGAACTGCCGCTCTTCGACGAGGACTTCGTGCTCGTCACGCCGCTCGACCACTGGCTCGGCGGCCGCGAGGGCATCCCGCGCGAGGCCCTCAAGGAGCTGAACCTGCTGCTGCTCGACGAGGGGCACTGTCTGCGCGATCAGGCGCTGGACATCTGCCGCGAGGCGGGCCGTGCCGACGCGCCGGTCACCACGACCGCGGCCGGGCTCTCCACGCTGGTGCAGTTGGTGGCGGGTGGGCTCGGGGTGACGCTGCTTCCGCGTACGGCGGTGCGGGTGGAGACCAGCCGCAGCAACCAGCTCCTGACCGGGTACTTCGCCGACCCCGCGCCGACGCGGCGGATCGCCCTCGCCATGCGGACCGGCGCTGCGCGGGCCGCGGAGTACGAGGAGCTGGCCGAGGCCCTCAAGGAGGCGGTACGGCCGTTGCCGGTGCGGGTCGTGTGACCCGCACCGGCGTGCCGTGCCGGTGCGCGTTCCGCGGGCCGGTCGTGGCTGGTCGCGCCCACGCGGCGGAGCCGCACCTGTCACAGCCCCGCGCCCCTTCGGGGCGCGGACCTACTCCGTACGCAGCCCGTCCGGCCGCATCATCCGCCGCAGCGGCGGCAGGCTCAGCAGCGTGACGATCGCGACCATCGCGGCGCCCGCTGCCGTCAGCGGCACGAACGACCACCAGTCGGTGACGCTCTTGTCGATCATGCGGGTCATCACCACGCCGAGGCCGAGACCGCCGCCGATCGCGAGGGCGAGGCCCAGGGCGACGGGGATCGCCGTCTGCCACAGGAGCGACCACCCCATCGACGTACGGCGCGTGCCGAACGCGGTCAGGACCGCCAACAGCCGCTTGCGCTCACGGAGTTGCTCGATCATCGACACCAGCATGGACGCGGCGATCAGGGCCATCGTGGCGCCCGCGCCGATCTGCAGGCCGCGCGCGATGGACGCGTACTGCTTGTCGCGGTCGACCGACTTCAGCGAGTCCACGCCGAGGAACGGACTGATGCGGGCCGCCGCGTTGCGCACGTGCTCCTCGGCGTCCGGCGTCTTCGCGTCGAGCTTGACCCAGGAGGTCGTCGACGCGTCGTCCAGCTTCTCGATGTCGACGGCGCTGGGCGTGGCGTAGATGCCGTTGATCTTCATGCCGGACGGGTTGGTCCTGGCCTGCACGGTGGGGGAGCCCTTCGGCAGCGTCCACAGGACCTCCGGGGCACCCTTGTTGAAGTCGGGGTCGGGCCCGACGTTGACCGGCTTGCCGGGGCGCGCGGTCGTGTCGACCCAGTCGTTCTGCTCCCGGCTGCCCGTGTGGACGACGAAGGTGTCGCCGTCCTTGCAGGAGGCGAGGTTCGCCAGCTCGCGCAGGGTCGCGCAGGTGCCGATGGTCAGCTCCGTGGTCGGCGTCATGTCGTCGACCTTCTTGCCGCCGGGCCGGGTGACGTACGCCTGCACGGTGCCGATGACCTTCGTGACGCCCTCGGTCTTCGTGAAGTCGTCGATCATCCGCTGGGCGAGGGCGCCGTTGCCGGTTCCGCTGCGGATCGTGAGCTGGGCGCGCGTGGTGTCCTGCCCGGTGATCTGGGTGAAGTCGTCGTGCATGGACGCGAACATCATCTGCAGCGCCACCGCGCCGGCCACCGCGACGGTGATCCCGCTGACCGCGCGGGACGCCGTGCCCGTCGTCAACTGCAGCCTGCGGACCGCGAGTTGCCACGGCACGGGGCCGCCGCGCAGCCGTCCCACGACGGCCTCGACGAGCCAGGGAAGGAGCGCGCTGAGCCCGATCAGGGCGAGCGCCGAACCCACCGCGATCGCCGTCACGTTGACGGCCTCGTTGCCCATGTTGCGGTCGATGCGGCCGGAGAGGAGCAGGATGCCGATGCCGAGGACCGGCAGCACGAGACGCCACCACAGGCGCCGCTTGCGCTGCTTGGTGCCCCGGAACACGCCGAGCGGTTCGATGGCGACCGAGCGCAGCGAGATCAGCGTCACCAGGACCGAGCAGACCGGCACGGCCACGGCGACCAGCGCCACCAGGCCGGCGGACGGCACCATGTCGGACGGGTAGGCGCTGACGTTCGTCAGGTCGACCACGCCCACCAACTCCCGCAGGAGCAGGAAGAGTACGGCGCCCGCGGCGAGCCCGAGGATCGCGCCGAACAGCGCCTCTCCTGCCGCGATCCGGCGCACCGCGCGGGCGTCCGCGCCGACCAGGCGCAGGGCCGCGAGCCGCCGGTCGCGCCGGTCGCCGCCGAACCGCACGGCCGTGCCGATGAAGATCGCCACCGGGGTGAGCAGGACGACGCAGATCAGGACGACGAGCGCCATCAGGAACGGGTCGAGGGGCAGCGAGTTGTCCTGCCCGAAGCGCTCGACGCGATAGCCGCCGACCGACTTGGTGATCTTGTCGGAGCCCGCGTAGTAGTAGAGCTCCACCGGCGAGACGAGGCCCGCCTCGCCGATGGTGCCGGTCACGCGGAAGTCGTGGAAGCGCTCCTTGAGCAGCTTGTTCGCCGGGTCGTCCAGCAGATCGCGCAGCGCGGGCGAGACGACGATCTCGCCGGGCGCGGGGATCTTGTCGAGCCCCGGCGGCAGCACCGGGCTGTCCCCGTCCGCGTGCAGGAAGATTCCGGTCGCGCTCTTCCCGTGGAAGGTGGTCCCGGTGTCGCGCATCATCAGCGTCGACTCGGTCGCCTTGAGCGGCTTGTCGTCGAGGGCGGTGTGCGGTGTGCGGGCGACCGACCGGTCGTCACGGTTCTGCAGCATGTTCGGCACCGAGGCGGCGCCGAGCAGCAGGGCGACGCCGAGGCCGACGCCGACGGCGGTCAGGATCGTGCGGATCCAGCCCTCGCGGCCGCCGCCCGCGGCGAACCGTATGCCCATCCCCAGATCGCGTATCCAGGCGGCGGCCCCTGTCGGTGCCACGGCGGTCGGCGCCGCGATCGGGGGCTGCGGGCGCGCCTTGGTGTCGCTCATGCGATCCGCTCCATGTCGCGGGACTTGCCGTCGCGCACGACGATCTCGCGGTCCGAGTAGGCGGCCACCCGGGTCTCGTGCGTGACCAGGACGACGGCGGCGTTGGTGGAGCGGGCGGCGTCGGTGAGCATCTCCATGACGCGCTCGCCGTTCAGCGAGTCCAGGGCGCCGGTCGGCTCGTCGGCGAAGATCACGCGCGGGCTCGGGGCGAGGGAGCGGGCCACGGCGACGCGCTGGCCCTGGCCGCCGGAGATCTCGCCGGGCCGCTTGTCGCGCACGTCGGCCACGTCGAGCCGCTCCATCCAGGTCAGCGCGGTGGCCTCGGCCTGCTTGCGCTTGACGCCGTTCATCCGCAGCGGAAGTGCGACGTTCTCCACGCAGGTCAGCTCCGGCACCAGCTGGCCGAACTGGAAGACGAAGCCGAACTCGCTGCGCCGCAGGGCGCTGAGCTCGGTGTCGGACATGCCGGTCAGCTCACGGCCGCCGTACGTGATGGAGCCCTCGTCGGGGCGGACGATCCCGGCGAGGCAGTGCAGCAGGGTCGACTTGCCGGAGCCCGAGGGGCCCATGACGGCGACGACCTCGCCGGGGTGGATGGAGAACGCCGCGTCGTCGAGGGCGGTGGTCGGGCCGTACGTCTTGCGAAGTCCGTCGGCCGTGAGAAGGGAACCTGCGGGGGTCATGCGGAGCGCACCTCCTGGGCGAGCTTGCCGAGACGCGCGGCGGCCAGCTCCAGCCAGCGCAGATCGGCTTCGAGGTGGAACAGCGCGTGGTCGCAGATGAGCTGGTCGGCGAGGTCGCCCTTGCGCTTGCGGTCGGTGAGTATGCGCATCAGGCGCAGGTGTTCGGCCCGCTGGACGTCGAGGAGTTCGGCGGCGTCGCGGCCGGTGAGCAGGGCGAGGACGACCTTGGTGTACAGGGTCGACTGGAGGTAGGGCTCCGGCTTCTCCGGGGTGGCGAGCCACCGTTGGACATCCGTGATCCCTGCCTCGGTGATCGCGTAACGCTTGCGTTCGGGACCGCCGCCCGCCTCTATGCCGTCGACCTCGACGAGGCCGTTCTTCAGCAGGCGGGACATGGTCGAGTAGACCTGCCCGTAGTGCAGGGGCTTGTCGTGCCCGAACTTCTCGTCGAAGGCGCGCTTGAGGTCGTAGCCGTGCCGGGGGCCCGACTCCAGAAGACCCAGAAGGGTGTGGCCAATGGACATGAGGAGCACTGTACATGGTGTGTATACGTGCGGTGTATACGCCTGGTGTAGAGCTCACAGGTTCGAGAGCCGGGCAACCTTCTGGGCCCTGTAATCGTCGGTTCCTAAGGGGCAGGTGCTCATTGTCACGTCCGGAAAAGACCGGATCGGCAGGAGTTTGTCCCGGGGTGCGGTGTTAGCTTCATGAGCTGACTCGACGTACGCAGTGGACTAGACGGAAGCGGAGCACTCTCAGTCATGGGCCGAGCCGAAGAACGACAAGCGCGGCAGCGCGGTGCCCGCCGGGCAGCGCGCGGGCGCCCGTCCGGGGGCAAGCCCAAGCGCACCGGCATACGCCGCTTCTTCACCTGGAAGAAGATCCTCGGGACGTTCTTCGGGATCATCCTTCTCGGGATGGGTGCGTTCGTCGTCCTCTATCTGGTGATCGACATACCCGAGGGCAACGCGGCCGCCAGGAAGCAGAGCAACGTCTACAAGTACAGCGACGGATCGATCCTGGCGCGGGACGGCAAGGTCAACCGCGAGATCGTCGACCTGGACAAGGTCCCCAAGCCCGTACAGAAGACGTTCGTCGCCGCCGAGAACAAGTCCTTCTACAAGGACGAGGGCGTCGACTTCAAGGGCACGGCCCGCGGTCTGATCAACACGGTGACCGGCAAGGGCAAGCAGGGTGGCTCGACGATCACCCAGCAGTACGTGAAGAACTACTACCTCACGCAGGACCAGACGGTCACCCGCAAGCTGAAGGAACTGGTCATCTCGCTGAAGGTGGACCGCGAGAAGAGCAAGGACGACATCCTCGCGGGCTACATCAACACCAGCTACTACGGCCGCGGCGCCTACGGCATCCAGGCCGCCGCCCAGGCCTACTACGGCGTCGACGCCCAGAAGCTGAACGTCTCCCAGGGCGCCTACCTCGCCGCCCTGCTCCAGGCCCCGAGCCAGTACGACTGGACGTCCGCGACGCCGACCAGCAGGAAGCTGGTCAAGCAGCGCTGGAACTACGTCCTCGACAACATGGTCGAGGAGGGCTGGCTGGACTCCGGCAAGCGGCAGGGCCTCAGCTTCCCGGTGCCGGACGAGCCCAAGCCCGCCCCTGGCCTTGCGGGACAGACCGGCTACCTGGTGAAGGCCGCCGACGAGGCCGTCGAGAACCAGCTCATGAAGCAGGGGCTCACCAAGTCCGAGGCCGAGGCGCAGCTCAAGCTCGGCGGCTACACCATCACGCTCAACATCGACCCCAAGAAGCAGCGCCAGCTGGAGAAGGCGGTCGAGGCGAAGCTCGAGGACAACCTCGACCGCAAGAAGAACAAGGCGGACGCCCGGGTCCAGGCGGGCGCCGCGTCCGTCGACCCGAAGACCGGCGCCGTCCTCGCCATGTACGGCGGCGAGGACTACGTGAAGCACTACACGAACAACGCCACCCGCCGGGACTACCAGTCGGCCTCCACCTTCAAGCCGCTGATCCTCGCCGCGGCCCTGGAGAACGGCGCCAAGACCCAGTCAGGGCAGCCGATCACCGCCAACACGATCTACGACGGCACCAGCGAGCGCCCGGTCAAGGGCAGCGACGTCGCCTTCGCCCCGCCGAACGAGGACGACGTCAGCTACGGCGACGTCACCGTCCAGAAGGCGATGAACAAGTCCATCAACTCCGTCTTCGCGCAGATGGGCGTGGACGTCGGGATGCCCGAGGTGATGGAGATGGCGGGCAAGCTCGGCATGGACGTCAAGGGCCTGCCCGCGGTGCCCGCCCAGACGCTCGGCTCCATGGGCGCGAGCCCGCTGGAGATGGCCGGTGTCTACGCCACGCTCGACAACCACGGCAAGAAGGTCACCCCGGCGATCGTGAAGTCCGTCGAGCACAAGGACAACACGATCGAGATGCCCGACCCGATCGGCGAGCAGGTCGTCAAGCGCGGCACCGCCGACTCGCTCACCTCGGTCCTGACCGGCGTGGTCGACGACGGCACCGGCCACGCGGTGCGCAACTCCTCGCAGGACGTGGCGGGCAAGACCGGTACCTCCGACGACAACAAGTCGGCCTGGTTCACCGGCTACACCCCGAAGCTGGTCACCTCCGTGGGTCTGTTCGGCGAGGGCGCCCCCGGCACCCCGGAGCAGAGCAAGCACGTGTCGATGAAGGGCGCGGGCGGCAAGACCCGCGTCGACGGCGGCAGCTTCCCGGCCGAGATCTGGGCGGCGTTCACCTTCGACGCCATGGGCTCGCCGAGCAGGTTCGACCTCGACACGGACATGGGCGCGGCCATCGCGCCGCCGGCGGAGCCGACCTCGGAGGCGCCGCGGGAGCCGTCGAACACCCCGTCGAAGCCGGAGAAGGACCCGACGTCGAAGCCGCCGACGAGGACTCCTTCGTCGACGCCGTCCACGCCGACGACCCCGACCACGCCGACGACGCCGACCCCGACGATCCAGCCGCCCACCCAGGAGCCGGACCCGTCCGACTCCGTCGGGATCCCGGAGGACCCCGACAACGGCAGGCCGGGCAGGGACTAGTCGACCAGCCCCCCCGGGCCGTACGCGGCTCTCTCGTCGTACGCGCGTGAAGGCGCCCGGAACCAGCAGGTTCCGGGCGCCTTCGGCGTCCGAGGGCGGCGTTCCCGTCAGCCGCCGCCCGACACCTTCCTCGCCACCTTGTCGCCGAGCTCCTTGTCCACGTTGCGCCAGTACTGCAGCGCGCGTTCGAGGACCGGCGGTGATACGCCGTCCAGCAGATGGCCGCTGATGTTCGCCACAAGGCGCTCGCGCTGAGCGTCGTCGAGTACCTGCCTGACCTGCGTGCCCGCCTGGCCGAAGTCGTCGTCCTCGCGGTGCGGTGCGTACGCCTCGCGGACCATCTCGCCCACCACCTGCCAGCCCGCCGGGTCGGGGGACTGCTGCACGGGGGCGGCCGGGCCGCCGTAGGAGTTGGGGGCGTACGGCCGCGCCACGTTCGCCGGCTCGTACCGCATCGGTCCGTCCTTCGCGTACGAACTGATCGGCGAGCGCGCGTGGTTGGGCGGGAGCTGCGCGTAGTTGGGGCCGATCCGGTAGCGGTGCGTGTCCGGGTAGGAGAAGAGCCGGCCGAGCAGCATCTTGTCGGGGGACGGGCCGATGCCCGGCACCATGTTGGAGGGCTCGAAGGCCGCCTGCTCGATGTGGACGAAGAAATCCTCGGGGTTCTTGTCCAGGGTCATCCGGCCGACGTCGATCAGCGGGTAGTCGCCGTGCGGCCACACCTTGGTCAGGTCGAACGGGTTGAAGCGGTAGTCCGCCGCGTCCTCGAACGGCATGATCTGGACCTTCAGCGTCCAGCTCGGGTGGTCGCCGCGCGCGATCGACTCGTGCAGGTCGCGGCGGTGCGCGTCGCCGTCCGATCCGGCCAGCGCGTCGGCCTCGTCCTGGGTGAGGAAGTCGATGCCCTGGTCGGTCTTGAAGTGGTACTTGACCCAGAACTTCTCGCCGCCGCCGTTGATCCACATGTATGTGTGCGAGCTGTAGCCGTTCATGTGGCGGTACGTCTTCGGGATGCCGCGGTCGCCCATCAGCCACGTCACCATGTGCGCGGACTCGGGGGAGAGCGTCCAGAAGTCCCACTGCATGTCGTGGTCGCGCAGCGCGCTGCCGAAGGTGCGCTTCTGCGAGCGGATGAAGTCCTGGAACTTGATCGGGTCGCGCACGAAGAAGATCGGCGTGTTGTTGCCGACCATGTCGTAATTGCCGTGCTCCGTATAGAACTTCAGGGCGAAGCCGCGGGGGTCGCGCCAGGTGTCGGGGGAGCCCTGCTCGCCCGCGACGGTCGAGAACCGGGCCAGCATCTCGGTGCGCCTGCCCGGCTGGAAGAGGTCGGCCTTGGTGAACTGGCTGACGTCGTTGATGACTTCGAAGAAGCCGTACGCTCCCGAGCCCTTGGCGTGCACCACGCGCTCGGGGACCCGTTCGCGGTTGAACTGGGCCATCTTCTCGATGAGGTAATGGTCCTGGAGCAGGATGGGGCCGGTCGAGCCGACGGTGAGTGAATGCTCGTCGCTCTCGACCGGGATCCCGGCGTTGTTGGTCGTGTGCGTCATGTGCTTCCTCCCAATGGGCGGGGCTCGGGCACACAGGCCAGTGAACTCCGCCGACTGGGTGTCGGCAACATTTGGACGGGGTCTAATTCCGGTTCAGTTCGAACCAGACCACCTTTCCGGTGCTCAGGCGGGTGGCGCCCCAGCGCCGCGCCATCTTGTTGACCAGGTACAGACCCCGGCCGCCCTCGTCCGTGGCGCGCGCCTGGCGCAGGCGCGGCAGCTGCGGCACGTCGTCGCCGACCTCGCAGCGCAGCACGTCGGTACGGAGCAGACGCAGCGTGATCGGCCGCGACGCGTACCGCACGGCGTTCGTGACGACCTCGCTGACAAGGAGCTCCACCGAGTCCGTGAGGTCCTCAAGGCCCCAGCGGGCGAGCGCGCTGCGGGCGAGTCGGCGGGCCCGGGACGGCGTCGCGTTCTCCGGTTCGAGGAACCAGTACGCGACGTCGCTCGGCGCGATGCCGTCGAAGCGGGCGGCGAGCAGCGCGATGTCGTCGTCCCGGTCGCCGGGACCGAGCATGTCGAGCACCTCGTCGCAGAGCGCCTCGAGGGGCGGCGGGTGGTCGGGGCCCGTCAACTGGGCGGTGGCGGCGAGCCGTTCGCGCAGCTGCTCTATGCCGGTCCACACGTCGCGCAGGCGGGACTCGACGAGCCCGTCCGTGTACAGGAGCAGGGTCGCGCCCGCGGGGGCGTCCAGCTCCACCGCCTCGAAGTCGACGCCGCCCACGCCGATGGGGGCGCCCGGCGGCACCCGCAGGACCTCGGCGCGGCCGCCCAGGTGCAGCAGGACGGGCGGCGGATGCCCGGCGTTGGCGATGGTGATGCGGTGCGAGACCGGGTCGTAGACCGCGTAGAGGCAGGTGGCCATGCGGTCGGAGCCGAGCCGCTGGGCCTGCTCGTCCAGGTGGTGCAGGACCTCCTGGGGCGGCAGGTCGAGCCCGGCCAGGGTCTGCGCGGTCGTCCGCAGCTGGCCCATGATCGCGGCCGAGGTCATGGAGTGCCCCATGACGTCGCCCACGACCAGGGCGACGCGGCTGCCGGGCAGCGGGATCGCGTCGTACCAGTCGCCGCCGACCCGGGCCGTCTCGGCGGCCGGCAGATAGCGCGAGGCGAGCCGCACGCCGGTCGGGCGCGGCAGCGTCTCGGGCAGCATGGTGCGCTGCAGCTCGTCGGCGATGTACGCCTCGCGGCCGTACAGGACGGCTTTGTCGATGCCGAGCGCGCTGTGCGTGGCCAGCTGGGCGGCGACGAGCAGGTCGTCCGCCTCGAACGCGGGGCGGTCGGGGCGGCGCAGGAACACGGCCGCGCCGATCACCCGGCGGCGCCCCCGCAGCGGCGCGAGGATGGCGCGCTGCCCGGACGGCAGCGTGCGTCCCTCGCCGAGCAGCTCGGGCAGCGCGGCCCGTGCCGCGGGGGCGTCCGCGAAGACCGGGCGCACGCCGCGCAGGACCTCGGCGAGCGCACCGCCGGGCCGCACCTCGCACAGCTCCGCGCTGCCCATCACGTCGGTGATGTCGGGCTGTACGACCTGGAGGGCGGGCAGTGTGCCGCCCTCGGTGTCCGGCTCCTCGGAGCCCTCCTCGATGGAGCGCAGCCGGTCGGTGCGGCGCAGGCGCAGCACCAGCGGGCCCGTGGGCCGCTCGTCGCCGACGGGCAGCGGGTCGCGCAGATAGACGAGGATCGCGTCCGAGAACGTCGGGACCGTGGCCCTGCACAGGCCCATCACGATCTCGTCGAGGTCGATGCCGCGCGCGATGCGCCGGGTCGCGGCGCCCACGAAGCGCAGCCGGTCGCCGTCGCGCCGCATCGCCACGGGGCCCGTCCCCGGCGGCCTCGGCTGCCCCGAGCGCCGCTCCTCGCCGTCCGGCGGCCCCGCGGGCCTGGCCGGGGCGTGCCCCGGCTGCGCGGGCACACCCCCCTCCGGCGCGGGGCGCGGCCGGTGCGGGTCGGGCTCGGCGGCGGAGGGCTGGGAGTGCTCACCGGACGGCGGCACGGCTGCGCTGCCGCCGCCCTCCGAGGTCTCGGGAGAACGCAGCAGCGCCCCGCGGGGATCCGCGGGGGCGGTCGGCCTGGCAGCTGGTGCCTTGCGACCCTCGTGGGGGGTGAGGTGCTCCGTCACGCGTTTCGAATCCGTCCGTCCGGGGCTGCGCGCCGTGCGCGCCGTCCAGCGTTGCACGTTGCTCAGCCGCGTCGGCAGTGCAGAAAGATCTGGTGCTCGGGTGGTGCGTCGGTGCTCGCGGGGGCGTACGAGTACGTGTCCTCGCCGGTGATCTCGAAGCCCGCGTCACGCACGACCTGCCGCAGTTCGTCCCGCAGGTAACCGGATACCCGGATTGCGTGCCCCAGGAACGGAATCGCGGCGTCGTCCAGATCGGCCTCGACCATGGACAGCTCCATCAGGCCGCCAGGACGCAGCAGGCCGTGCAGCCGCCGCAACGCTTCGGGGATCTCCTTGCGCGGCAGCATCAGCAGGGCGAAGAAGCACGCGACACCGTCGAACCGGCCGACAGAGCCCGGACCTTCGGCCCGCAGGTCCGCGATGTCGAGCTGCCGGAACTCGGCTGCCGGTACGTTCTTTCCCGCCAGTGCCAGCATGCCCGCCGAGATGTCCGTGCCGAGGACCGAGTGGCCCGATTCGGCCAGCTGGAGCGCGGTCGGCAGGCCGGTGCCGCAGCCCACGTCGAGGACCCGGGCGCCGGGGCGCAGCCCTTCCGCGAGGCGGCGGCCCGCGGCCAGCTGGCCCTCCTTGTGCGGGAAGGCGTCGTCGTAGTGCTGCCCGATGGCGTCAAAGGCCTCTGCCTGGCCCTTGCGGTCCTCGCTCACGTTCTGCCGCCCCTCGATGACTTCCTGTCAGGCACCGCGCAGACCCACGGAGTTGCTGCTGTGCGCCCTTGCGGAGGACGATCCTACGTTTGAACCAAGGGGGCGCATCAAGGGTCTCATGAGGACACATGCGCGGGCGTACGGTCCCAGTCATCCGGAAGTGACGGTACGACCCAGGACGGATCGGGACGCCAGTGCTGCCAGCCGTCCGAAAACGGTGCCCCCCAGGCGTCGATCACGTCAAGTGCCGCCTTCCCCGCGGCCCGTACGTCAGAGGCCTTGTCGGCGTCCATCAGACCCACCCGCAGGGCCTCGGCGAACTCGTCCTCGTCGTGCCAGCGCCAGCTGCGGTCCGGGCGCACGGAGATGTCCAGAAAGTGATCCTCGGAGTCGACGCCGCCGGACCAACGGGCGCGCGGTTCCTCCAAGTTCACGTACCAGCTCCTGAACTGCCAGCCCGGCTCCCAGAACAGCCAGACCGACCACGGCTCGCCGGGCCGTGCGAGCTTGAGGACGCCGGTGCCGAACCAGTGGCCCCTGCGGACCGTGCGCGGCTTGGTGTAGCGGGTCGCGAGCGGCTCCTGGTGCGGGGACGTGCCGTCGGCGAGCACCGGCTTCACGCACTCGGTGCCGGGCGCCATCCACACGGCGAGGAGGTCGTCGCTGTCCCGCACGACGGTGACGGGGCGACAGATGTGGAAGCGGCGCCCGGCGTTCTCCCGGTATCGCCACAGGATGTGGTCCCCGGGCGCCCAGCGCGCCGCTCCGCCATCGGTCGTCGTCGTCCCGTCGAGGTCTGTCATGGACAGATATTAGACGGCCCCGCCATAAGGGGCCGGTCCGTTACGGATGGCGGTCCCTCACGGCCGGCCGGTCCGTCACGGATGCGTCATCCGCAGGACGTCCAGCGCCTCGTCCAGCTGCTCGACGGTGAGGTCGCCCCGCTCGACGTACCCGCTCTCGATGACGACCTCACGGATCGTCCTGCGCTCGGCGAGCGACTTCTTCGCCACCTTCGCCGCCTCCTCGTACCCGATGTACTTGTTCAGCGGGGTCACGACGGACGGCGAGGACTCGGCGTACTCACGGGCCCGCTCGCGGTTGGCGGTGATCCCGTCGACGGTCCGGTCGGCGAGCAGCCGCGAGACGTTGGCGAGCAGCCGGATCGACTCCAGTACGTTCTTGGCGATGACCGGCAGCATCACGTTGAGCTCGAAGTTGCCGGCCGCGCCCGCCGCGGCGACCGTGGCGTCGTTGCCGGTGACCTGCGCGGCGACCATCAGGGCCGCCTCGGGGATGACCGGGTTCACCTTGCCGGGCATGATCGACGAACCGGGCTGCAGGTCGGGCAGGTTGATCTCGGCGAGGCCCGTGCGGGGGCCCGACGCCATCCACCGCAGGTCGTTCGCGATCTTCGTCAGGCCGACGCCGATGGTCCGCAGCTGTCCGCTGGTCTCGACGATGCCGTCCCGCGCGCCCTGCGCCTCGAAGTGGTCGCGCGCCTCGGTCAGCGGCAGGCCCGTGGCCCGCGCGACCTCGGCGATGACGGCGGCGGAGAAGCCGGGCGGGGTGTTGATGCCGGTGCCCACGGCGGTGCCGCCGAGGGGGAGTTCGGCGAGGCGGGGGAGCGAGGCGCTCAGCCGCTCGATGCCGTACCGCACCTGGGCCGCGTATCCCCCGAACTCCTGGCCCAGCGTCACGGGCGTGGCGTCCATGAGGTGCGTGCGCCCGGACTTCACGACGTCCGCGAACTCCTCGGCCTTGCGCTCCAGGGAGGCGGCGAGGTGGTCGAGGGCCGGGATCAGGTCTCCCGTCACCGCGCCCGTCGCCGCGATGTGGATCGAGGACGGGAAGACGTCGTTCGAGGACTGCGAGGCGTTCACGTGGTCGTTGGGGTGGACGTCGCGGCCGAGCCGTTCGGTGGCGAGCGTGGCGAGGACCTCGTTGGTGTTCATGTTGGACGAGGTGCCCGAGCCGGTCTGGAAGACGTCGACGGGGAAGTGCTCGTCCCAGCGGCCCTCGGCGACCTCGGCGGCCGCGTCCGCGATGGCGTCGGCGACGTCCTTGTCGAGCACCCCGAGCCCCGCGTTGACCTTGGCGGCGGCCGCCTTGATCTGCGCGAGCGCGGCGATGTGGGCGCGCTCCAGGGTCTGCCCCGAGACGGGGAAGTTCTCCACCGCGCGCTGGGTCTGCGCGCGCCACTTGGCGTGCGCGGGGACCCGCACCTCTCCCATGGAGTCGTGCTCGATCCGGTACTCGCCGGTGCGGCCGTCGCTGGCGTCGCTGGTCATGCCCTGAACCTACCTCTCCGTTCAACCCCGTTAAAAAGTTGAGCACTTGTCTTGTTCCAGGTATTCCCAAGCCTGCTACCCACCAGTAAAAACCCTGGGTAACACCGAACCGGGGAGGCGCAATGGAGCGCATCAGGCGCAGTGGACGGGGCCGGCTGCGATGTTCGTTCGCGGCGGCCGTCGCGATGACGGCCGTGCTCGGCACGGCCGCGGCCGTACCCGCCCAGGCGGCGGACCGGGGGACGAGGGTGGCGCCGAAGGCGACACCGCTGCCGCCCGAGCTCGAGAAGATCAGGGCGGACGAGGCCACCAAGCTCTACGGCAGCCCGGCCGAGCGCCCCATGGCCGACCGCAAGACCGGACTGATCTCGCTGGGCGACAGCGAGATCTCCGGTGAGGGCGTCGGAACGTACGAACCCGGCACGGACGGCCCGGACAACTGGTGCCACCGCTCGCCGGACGCCGCGATCCACCGCACGGGCATCCCGGCCGACGTGACGTACAACGTCGCCTGCTCGGGAGCGCAGACCGGCAACATCAGGATCGGCGGTCAGAAGCAGTACGCCGATGAGCTGGTGCAGAGCGACAACCTCGCGATCAAGGCCCGAAACACCAAGATCAAGACGATTCTGCTCGTCATCGGGGCCAATGACGACCTCGACTTCTCCGGGGTGATGACGGACTGCGTGACCCGCTTCCTGCTCAGTCAGGGCGCCTGCGCGGGCAAGTACAACGACGGCTGGCAAGCGCGGGTCGACGGCCTCGTGCCCAAGGTCGAGCAGTCCATCCGTGACCTGAAGACCGTCATGAAGGACGCGGGCTACCAGGAGGGCGACTACAAGCTCGTCGCCATGGGGTACCCGAGCCCGATCGGCCCGGACTTCCGCGACAACCCCTCCTTCCCCGGCAAGCTGGCCTGCGGCGGGCTCGGCTACGACTCCGACACCGAGTGGGGCCGCAACTACGCGGTGCCGACCTTCGCGACCGGCATGCGCAAGGCCGCCAGGAACGCGGGCGCGACCTACCTCGACAACTCCCGCCTCTTCCACGGCCACGAGGTCTGCATGGAGGACACCTGGGCGAGGGGTCTGTACGTCGACCTGTCCAACCCCTTCCCGCCGGACTCCAATTCGGTGCGCCAGTCCTTCCACCCGAACGCCCGCGGCCACGCCGCCTTCGCGTCCTGCCTGACCCAGATCTACAACTCGGGTCAGCGTGAGGCCAGTTGCGCCGACCCCGCGAGCACGGGCAGCGCGAAGCTGTACCCGGGCGCCTGGGACGACGCGTACAAGCCCCTGAAGAACGAGGGGACCCGAACCTGCGTGGACGTCGACGCGTCCAAGAGTCGCAACGGCACCAAGGTGCAGGGCTGGGACTGCACCGGCAACCGCAACCAGACCTGGTGGTACGACGGCGCCGCCGACGGCCGGCAGTCGCTGCACACCGGCCTCACCCAGGACCGCTGCCTCGACGTGCCCGACGGCTCGTACAAGGAAGGCACCGCCGTCACTCTCTGGAACTGCCACGGCGGCGCCAACCAGAAGTTCGTACGCCAATCGGGGACCCTGCGCCCGGCCGCCGACACCGGCCTCTGCCTGGGGCTCGCCTCGCCGAAGGAGCCGCTGAAGCTCCAGAAGTGCAACGGCTCGGCGAGCCAGCGGTTCGCGTAGGCCTTACGTTCGGAGCATGATCTCAGCACTCTCCGTGGTCGCGGCGGCACTCGTCGCCGCGACCACGGCCACCACCCCCGCAGGCGCCACCCAGGACGAGATACGCGCGTACTGGACCCCAGAGGCCATGGCGGAGGCTGTGGCCGCCTCCGAAGACCCTCATCCCGACGGCGTCTCGTGGACGTACGGCACCGAGTCCGTGCGCAACGTGGGCCGGCTCTTCATGGAGATACCCGACGGCAAGAAGGCCACCTGCACCGCGGCCGTCGTCGAGGCCGCCAACCGCAGCGTGATCACCACCGCCGCGCACTGCGTGCACCTGAAGGCGGTCGGCGGCTGGATGAAGAAGCTGCTCTTCGTCCCCGCCTACGACAAGGGCGCGAGCCCGTACGGCAGTTACGTCGCGAAGTCCGTCGCCATCGCCCCGGCCTGGTCCGCACGCGAGGACCACAAGGCCGACTTCGCCTTCGTCACCCTCGGCCCCGACGAGCAGGGCCGCTCCGTGCAGAACGTCACCGGCGGCCGCCCCGCGTCCTTCGCGCCGGTCCCGGGCGAGAAGACCGCGCTGGGCTACCCCTTCGTGAAGCCGTACGACGGAGAGACCCTGCAGTACTGCTCGGGCCCGACAACTCCCGTGAACGACCAGCGCCTTGTCGGGGGCGAGCAGCTCAAGCCGTGCCGCATGACGAACGGCGCGAGCGGCGGCCCCTGGTACGCCCGCACCGCCGAGGGCAAGGATGTCCAGGTCGGCGTCACCAGCGCCCGCCCCAAGGAGCCGGGCCTGGAGAACGTGGCTTGGGGGGCGATGTTCGACGAGACGGCCCGCGAACTGCATCGCCATGCCGAGCAGTTGAAGTAGGGACCCGCACCCCCCGGTAACGCTAGGTCGCGAAAACGAACAACGTGAACGCGAAGAACAGCCCGATCAGCACCGGCCAGTACAGCAGCGTCGGCAGCAGGTTGTCCTTCCACTCAAGGGCGCGGATCTTGGTCTCGGAGCCGATGAGGATCGCGTTGGCGAAGATCCCCATGATCACGATGTACTGGGCGATGGCGAAGTACTCCAGATACGTCAGCGACGTGTCGCCCGCGATCTCGCGGATCTGCGTCTGGTCCACGACCACGACGAGGAGCAACGTCACCGCGAAGGAGATCGCCGTCCATGTGGAGAAGCCGAAGCGCGGGTTGCGGGTGTCGTCCTTCGTGTAGACGAACAGCGCGAGGAACATGATCGCCGCGATGAAGAAGGACTGCAGAAGGCGGCCCGTCAGCGGCCCCGCCCACTTCCGCTCCATGCCGATGTTGAAGTAGAGCTCGGGCGCCGCCACGAACGGTTTGTTCCAGTCGGTCACGCCCTGCGTCATCGTGTAGTTGTGCTGGCCGTAGCTCCAGGCCGTGTAGTACGGCGCCCAGCCGCTGGTCACGATGTCCTGGTCGAGGCCGATCTCGCCGTACTTCCAGGGCGGGTAGGACGCGAAGTCGGGTACCAGGACGTCGTTGGTGAAGGTGGCGTTGGTCCACAGCCGCAGCCAGATGTTCTGCTTGTCCAGCGGGTACTTCTGGTAGTTGAAGTGCTGGCGCAGGGTGAGGTTGAAGTGCCAGCCCTTCAGGCGCTGCCCCGCGGTGTTCACCGTGTCGTACGCCTCGTCGAGGCTGTAGCCGTCGGGCGCCTCGGGGAAGACGACGCCCATGTCCTTCTCGGGCATGCCCTTCGGGTAGCGCTGCCAGACGTAGCCGCTGACCTCGACCTCCTGCGGGTCGGTGAACTTGGCGCCCTGGATGAAGAGGCCGGTGGGGATCTCCCGGATCTTCACGCCCGGCAGGAGCTTCTTCAGGTACGTCCGGCTGTCCTTGTCGTCCATGAGAGGCGTGCCCACGATCGTGTCCGTGACCCGGTCGTGCGAGACGATCTGCCAGACCGTGCCGATGCCGAGCGCGAAGAGCACCGCGGCGATCCCCGAGACCAGCGCGCACCGCTTGCCGGAGAGCTGGAAGGGCTTGATCAGCGCGATGGACAGGAAGAGCAGCAGCATGACCGCGCTCGCCAGGAGCGAGGCCCAGCCGGAGCGCTGGGTGTGCCCGACGGGCGCGCCCTCCGCGCCGAAGTAGCGGATCGCGAAGACGACCGTCGCCACGGCGGAGAGCGCGAGCAGGACGAGGTTGGCGCGGGTCAGCAGGCGGGGCCAGAGCCGTTTCTTGACGCCCTGGGCCTCCGGCACCTCCTCCACGGCTTCGTCCTGGGGCTCCGGGGCCTCCACGGCGTCGTCCCGGGGCTCCTGCTCAGCCATTGCGGGGCTTGGCGGGCTGCTTCGACGGCTCCGGCATCTTGAACTCCGGGAGCTTGAACTCCGGGAGCGGGAACGGCAGGAAGGCCTGGGCGAAGTTGAGCCCGAGCCCGAAGAAGATGTCGAAGGCGAGCAGGGCCAGGTGCACCATCGCCCAGGCGGACTGGAAGAAGATGGCGGGCACGTCCCCGCGCACGCCCGCCTCCTTGAAGGCGCGGTTGTCCGCCTTGAGGAGCTCGACCGTGGACTTGATGTCGTGGCCCTTGGCCTTCGCGCGGCTGAGCGATCCGCCCGGGATGATCGCGAGGAGGTTGTCGAGGCTCTTGTTGGCCTCGGCCACGGACGCGTCGAGCTTCTTCTCGTCCTTCTCGCCGCCGAGGACGATGCCCGCGAGGTCCGCGGTGGACCCGGAGGCGCCGCCGAACCTGCCGATGGTCCGCCAGCTCTGGGCGAGCCGCTCGCGGTCGCGGCGCGGGTCGTCCTTGATGGTCAGCGGCGAGGTGGGGGTGGCCGTGGGGGTAGGCGTGGGGGTAGGTGTGGGCGTGGGCGCGGTGCCCGGCCAGGTCCACGGCTGCGGGGTCGCAGGCGCCGACGGCAGCGAGGGCAGCGGCGGAAGCACCGGGGCGGCCGCCTGGGGCTTCGGCGTCGGCTCCTTGGGTGCTGCGGACGCGGCGGGAACGAGGGCGAGCGTGCCGCACAGGGCGGCGCTGAGGGCGGCGGTCAGTGCCTGCTTACGGAACATGGCTCCACCCTCAGATACGCGATCACCCTCCGCAATCGGAGGCTGCGGAGGGTGACCTGTAAGGGGGAGGGGCCATGGAGGCCCGGCTATGACGCCGGACCGGGCCGCGCTATGACCGCCCGAGCACTACGCGAGGCCGGGCCCGCGCACCGGGATGTGCGTGAACGTCGGTTCGGGGGCGGGGTTCTGGAAGAAGTCGTTGCCCTTGTCGTCCACCACGATGAACGCGGGGAAGTCCTCGACCTCGATCTTCCAGACCGCCTCCATGCCGAGTTCCTCGTACTCGACGACCTCGACCTTCTTGATGCAGTCCTGCGCGAGGCGCGCGGCGGGGCCGCCGATCGAGCCGAGGTAGAAGCCGCCGTGCGCGTCGCACGCGTCGGTGACCTGCTTGCTCCGGTTGCCCTTGGCCAGCATGACCTTGGAGCCGCCCGCGGCCTGGAACTGCTCCACGTAGGAGTCCATGCGGCCGGCCGTGGTCGGCCCGAAGGAGCCGGAGGCGTACCCCTCGGGAGTCTTGGCGGGGCCCGCGTAGTAGACCGGGTGGTCCTTCAGGTACTGCGGCATCTCCTCGCCCGCGTCGAGCCGCTCCTTGATCTTGGCGTGCGCGATGTCGCGGGCCACGACCAGCGGGCCGGTCAGCGAGAGGCGGGTCTTCACCGGGTGCTTGGTGAGCTCGGCGAGGATGTCGTCCATCGGCTGGTTGAGGTCGATCTTCACGACGTCCGCGGCCTCGTCGAGGTGCTCGTCCGTGGTCTCCGGCAGGAAGCGCGCCGGGTCCGTCTCCAGCTGCTCCAGGAAGACGCCCTCCGCGGTGATCTTCGCGGTGGCCTGGCGGTCGGCCGAGCAGGACACGGCGATGGCCACGGGCAGCGAGGCGCCGTGGCGGGGCAGGCGCACCACGCGCACGTCGTGGCAGAAGTACTTGCCGCCGAACTGCGCGCCGATCCCGATCTTCTGCGTCAGCTCGAACACCTTCTCCTCGAGCTCCTTGTCCCTGAACCCGTGGCCCGTCGCCGAGCCCTCGGCGGGCAGTTCGTCGAGGTAGTGCGCCGAGGCGTACTTCGCGGTCTTGAGCGCGAACTCGGCGCTCGTGCCGCCGACGACGATCGCCAGGTGGTACGGCGGGCACGCGGCCGTACCCAGCGAACGGATCTTCTCCTCCAGGAACTTCATCATGGAGGCCTCGTTCAGGACGGCCTTCGTCTCCTGGTAGAGGAACGACTTGTTGGCGGAGCCACCGCCCTTGGCCATGAAGAGGAACTTGTAGGCGCCGCCGTCGGTCGCGTACAGCTCGATCTGCGCCGGCAGGTTGGAGCCGGTGTTCTTCTCCTCCCACATGGTCAGCGGGGCCATCTGGGAGTAGCGCAGGTTCAGCTTCGTGTACGCGTCGTAGATGCCGCGGGACAGCGCTTCCTCGTCGCCGCCCTCGGTGAGGACGTTCTGGCCGCGCTTGCCCATGACGATCGCGGTGCCGGTGTCCTGGCACATCGGGAGCACGCCCGCGGCCGCGATGTTCGCGTTCTTCAGCAGGTCGAGGGCGACGAACTTGTCGTTGCCCGACGCCTCGGGGTCGTCGATGATGCGGCGCAGCTGCGCGAGGTGGGCCGGGCGCAGGTAGTGCTGGATGTCGTGGATCGCCTCGGCGGCGAGCTTGCGCAGCGCCTCCGGGTCGACCTTGAGGAACGTCCGTCCGTCGGCCTCGAAGGTGGAGACACCTTCGGCGGTCACCAGCCGGTACGGGGTGGTGTCCTCTCCCAGCGGGAGCAGATCGGAGTACGCAAACTCTGGCATTACGGCCATTCCTCACTCGGCAGACAGCGGCGCGGCCTCCATTGGCGACGCGCCAACCAGCGTAGAGCGCGCGGAGCGGGCCGGGTTTGTGAGGTAAGGCTCAGTAACCGGCAGTCGGTTATCCACAGGGGTAGTCGCGATCTATCGCGTTTGGGTACGCTGCTGATGTGGACCTCGAAAAGCGCCCCTCGCAGCCCGCTCCCGCCGTCGACGAGCCGGGGTCGCTCCGCGCCTCCGATGCCGACAGAGACCGCACGGCGGACATCCTCCGCGAGGCCCTGGCCGAAGGCCGCCTCACCGCGGAGGAGCACGGCGAGCGGATCGACGGGGTCTATCGCGCCAAGACCGTGGCCGAGTTGGAGCCGCTGGTGCGGGACCTGCCCTCGGCGCACGGCCAGGCGCACGCCGGAGCGGGCGCCCCCGACCCCGCCCCCGCAAGGCCCTCCCCGGGCCTCGTCCCGCCGGTCGCGGACGAGAACCTGGTAGCGGTGCTCAGCAGCTCCGTACGCAAGGGCCGCTGGCGGGTGGGCCGCCGCACCCATGCGTACGCCATCTTCGGCAGCGTCGAGATCGACCTGAGCGAGGCGATCTTCGAGCAGCGCCAGGTGGTCATCAAGGCGGTCGCGATCTTCGGCTCGGTCGACATCCGCGTCCCGGAGAACGTCTCGCTGCGCGGCAGCGGCACGGGCATCGTCGGCAACTTCGAGGTCGACACACTCGACTCCCCGGACCAGGACGCCCCCGTCGTCTACGTGGACGGCATGGCGGTCCTGGGCAGCATCGAGGCACGGCCCAAGCGCGGAAAGCTCATCAAGGACCTGCATCAGCAGCTGCGCAAGCACCTCGGTCGCTGACGGCGCACGCCCGGCGCGGGGAAGGTGAACTTCCGTACATCGGAACTCAGTGCATAGGCGCGCACACAGCGGGTAGAGGTTGCTGCATCGTCTCTCGCACGCGAAGCCGTCGTCAGGAGTAGACCGTGCTGCAACCGCCGCATCAGTCCCTGCAGGTCGCCGCCGTTCCGGCTCAGCAGGTGCCAGTGCGAGATCGCAACGATGACGCCCCATGGCACACGGAGGCCGTGTGCCGTCGCGACGAGGCCGGACTTTTCTTCGCCCCGTCCAAGGAGCCGACCGCGGCCAGGCTCTCCCGCGAGGAGGCGGCCAAGCGCGTCTGCGCCCGCTGTCCGGTGATGGTCGAATGCCGCGAGCACGCCCTGCTGCAGCCCGAGCCGTACGGCGTGTGGGGCGGTCTCACCGCCGCCGAGCGCCGCGTGGTCCTGGCCCGCCGCCGCAGGCGTGACCTGGAGTTGAAGAAGGCGGCGCACACCGTCGCCGCCGCCGGCTGACCGCCGGGGGTACGCGAAAGGGGGGCGCTCCCCGCACGGGGCGCCCCCCTCGCGTATGCACGTACTTCACGTACGTCACGTACGCATGTACGAACCGTCGTGTTCCGCCCGCTCCTTCGCTCCGCCGCTACTTCGCGCGGTCGAAGTCGATGGCGCTGTAGGCGCGGAGCTTCGAGAGCCGGTGGTCGGAGTCGATCTTGCGGATGGTGCCGGACTTGGAGCGCATGAC
>NZ_JBEZCG010000041.1:0-23712 GCF_040647455.1 Streptomyces sp. NPDC041068 | reverse complement strand
CTTCGGTGTTTCTTTTGTTCTTGCGTTTCCGACTCTATCAGACTCTTTCGTGTCCGATTTCCTCGGTGCCTTTCCGGTTCCCGCTCCGGCCTTTCAGCCTTCGCGTTTCCCTTTCCGGCGGTTCCGACTTTATCAGAGATTCTGAGTCGGAATTTCCGCCCCGCTCGGGTCGGTCCCAGGCACGTGAGTGCTCGGGGCTTCCCTCGCTGGCGGAGCCGTAAACCTAACGGAGCGGGGCGCCCCGATGCAAATCGAGGCGCCCCGCTCCGGAGCTCGCGCAGTCGAGAGGGTCAGACCTCGACGACCACGGGCAGGATCATCGGACGTCGACGGTAGTTGTCCGAGACCCACTTGCCCAGCGTGCGGCGGATGAGTTGCTGCAGCTGGTGGGGCTCGACGACGCCGTCCTGTGCCGACTTCTCCAGGACTTCCTGGATCTTCGGGATGACGCCGCTGAACGCGGAGTCGTCGATGCCGGAACCGCGTGCCTGGACGTGCGGGCCGCCGGTGATCTTGCCGGTGCTCGAGTCCACAACGACGAAGACCGAGATGATGCCCTCGTCGCCGAGGATCTTGCGGTCCTTCAGGGCGGGCTCGCCCACGTCGCCGACCGAGAGGCCGTCGACGTACACGTATCCGGCCTGGACCTTGCCGACGATCTTCGCCTTGCCCTCGACGAGGTCGACGACGACGCCGTCCTCGGCGATCACGATGCGGTCGTGCGGGACGCCGGTGAGGGCACCGAGCTCGGCGTTGGCGCGCAGGTGGCGCCATTCGCCGTGGACCGGCATCAGGTTCTTGGGCTTGCAGATGTTGTAGAAGTACAGGAGCTCGCCGGCCGAGGCGTGGCCGGAGACGTGCACCTTGGCGTTGCCCTTGTGGACGACGTTCGCTCCCCAGCGGGTCAGGCCGTTGATCACGCGGTAGACCGCGTTCTCGTTGCCGGGAATGAGCGACGACGCCAGGATCACCGTGTCGCCCTGGACGATCCGGATCTGGTGGTCGCGGTTGGCCATGCGGGAGAGCGCGGCCATGGGCTCGCCCTGGGAGCCCGTGCAGACCAGGACGACCTCGTTGTCGGGGAGGTCGTCGAGCGTCTTGACGTCGACGACCAGGCCCGGGGGTACTCGGAGGTAGCCGAGGTCGCGGGCGATGCCCATGTTGCGGACCATCGAGCGGCCGACGAAGGCGACCCTGCGGCCGTACTCGTGGGCGGCGTCCAGGATCTGCTGGATGCGGTGCACATGGCTGGCGAAGCTCGCCACGATGATCCGCTTCTGGGCGCCGGCGAAGACGCCGCGGATCACGTTCGAGATGTCCCGCTCGGGCGGGACGAAGCCCGGCACCTCGGCGTTCGTCGAGTCGGAGAGGAGGAGGTCGATGCCCTCCTCGCTCAGCCGCGCGAACGCGTGCAGGTCCGTGAGGCGGCCGTCCATCGGCAGCTGGTCCATCTTGAAGTCGCCGGTGGCGACGACCATGCCCGCGGGGGTGCGGACGGCGACGGCCAAGGCGTCCGGGATGGAGTGGTTGACCGCGACGAACTCGCAGTCGAACGGGCCGAGGTGCTCGCGGTCGCCCTCGGCGACCTCCAGCGTGTACGGCCGGATCCGGTGCTCCTGGAGCTTCGCCTCGATCAGCGCGAGGGTCAGCTTGGAGCCGATGAGAGGGATGTCCGGCTTCTCGCGCAGGAGGTAGGGGACACCGCCGATGTGGTCCTCGTGGCCGTGCGTGAGGACGATGCCCTCGATGTCGTCGAGGCGGTCCCTGATGGACGTGAAGTCCGGCAGGATCAGGTCGATTCCGGGCTGCTCCTCCTCGGGGAAGAGCACTCCGCAGTCGACGATCAGCAGGCGGCCGCCGTACTCGAAGACGGTCATGTTGCGGCCGATCTCGCCGAGGCCGCCGAGCGGGGTGACCCGCAGGCCGCCCTTCGGGAGCTTCGGCGGAGCGCCGAGTTCAGGATGCGGATGACTCAAAAGACTCTCCTCACCACGCGCGCCACGTACCTCCAGGGCACGTGGCGCGTATGACGTTCGTGCAGTAGCAGTTGTTTGTGTGGGGTGCGGGCGGACGACGGTTCACGTCGTGCCCGCGGTGTTTCGCGTATTCAGTTGTGAAGTCTGTGGTTACAGCTGTACCCCGCCGGCGGCGAGGTCGATCTTGAGCTGGGCCGTCTCGTCGGGCGACAGCTCCACCAGCGGCAGACGCAGCGGACCCGCGGGGCGGCCCTGGAGGGCGAGCGCCGCCTTGGTCGTGATCACGCCCTGGGTGCGGAACATGCCGGTGAAGACCGGGAGCAGCTTCTGGTGGATCTCCGTGGCCTTCTGCACGTCGCCCGTGAGGTGCGCCTCGAGCATGGCGCGCAGCTCCGGGGTGACGACGTGGCCGACGACGGAGACGAAGCCGCACGCGCCGACGGACAGGAGCGGCAGGTTCAGCATGTCGTCGCCGGAGTACCAGGCCAGGTCCGAGCGGGCGATGGCCCAGCTCGCGCGGCCGAGGTCGCCCTTGGCGTCCTTGTTGGCCACGATCCGGGGGTGCTCGGCGAGCCGGACGATCGTCTCCGTGTTGATCGGTACGCCACTTCGGCCCGGGATGTCGTAGAGCATGACCGGCAGCTCGGTGCTGTCGGCGATCGCGGTGAAGTGCCGGAACAGGCCCTCCTGCGGGGGCTTGTTGTAGTACGGCGTGACGGTCAGGAGGCCGTGGGCGCCGGCCTGCTCGGCGGCGCGGGCGAGCTCGATGCTGTGGCGGGTGTCGTTCGTGCCGACGCCCGCGACGATGTGGGCGCGGTCTCCGACCGCGTCCAGTACGGCTCGTACGAGATCGTTTTTCTCCGCGTCACTGACGGTCGGGGACTCACCGGTGGTGCCGTTGATGACCAGGCCGTCATTGCCTGCGTCCACCAGGTGGGCGGCGAGCTGCTGCGCGCCGTCGAGGTCAAGTGCGCCGTCCGCCTTGAAGGGCGTGACCATGGCGGTGAGGACCCTCCCGAAGGGGGTCTGCGGAGTGGAGGTCGGAGCCATGGGTAACACGCTACTCGCTGCTCAGCGCGGGGTCCCCCCTCGGGGGATGTGAGCGGACCTGACAAGTGTGGAGCCCGGCACTGCCTGCTCGGGGGTTCAAGCAGTGCCGGGTCCGTTTGATCAGGCTAGATGAACTTCACGAAGTGCCGCAATACGGACACTTCGCTCGGCGCATCCGTACATCAGTGCCTTACGGCGCCACACGTCCGTTCTTGTTGAAGGCCGCGTGGGTGAGGGGCATCAGTTCGGCCCAGTGCTGCTCCATCTTCTCGCCGACCATCTCGATCTCCCGCTGCGGGAAGGACGGGACCTTGGCGAGCTCGTGCTGCGTGCGCAGGCCGAGGAAGTGCATCAGCGAACGGGCGTTGCACGTCGCGTACATCGAGGAGAAGAGGCCGACGGGGAGCACCGAGCGGGCGACCTCGCGGGCGACACCGGCGGCGAGCATCTCCTGATAGGCCTCGTACGCCTGGCGGTAGGAGTCCTCCATGACGCGGCCCGTCAGCTCCTGCTGGGCCTCGGTGCCCTCGACGAAGACGTACTTGCCCGGGCGGCCTTCCTGGACGAGCTTGCGGGAGGCGTCGGGGACGTAGAAGACCGGCTCCAGCTCCCTGTAGCGACCCGATTCCTCGTTGTACGACCAGCCGACGCGGTGTCGCATGAACTCGCGGAAGACGAAGATGGGGGCGCTGATGAAGAACGTCATCGAGTTGTGCTCGAAGGGGCTGCCGTGGCGGTCCCGCATCAGGTAGTTGATCAGACCCTTGGAGCGCTCCGGGTCCTTCTGGAGCTCGTCGAGGGACTGCTCGCCCGCCGTGGAGACTCGGGCCGCCCACAGGACGTCGGAGTCGGTGGCGGCATGCTTCACGAGCTCGACGGTGACCTCGCTGCGGAAGCTGGGCTTGAGGTCTTCGGTGGGGGTCTCGCTCACAGGCGGGGGTCCTTCCATGTGCATCACTCGGGCGGCGCCCACTCTATGGCCAGCCACTGACAATCGGTCCCTCGGTGACCGGCTACGACATTCTTCGACTAATTTGCCGAAACAGGGCACCTTTTGGGCGATTCGAGCGTCTGTCTAATCACAGAGTTCCGTTCGAGACCCGTGAGGAGAAGCGCGCCCCATGTTCCGTCGGCGAGAGCCCGTCCCGTTCGCCTTCATCGCCGAAGCCGACAAGTTCCGCAGCAACGTCACTCCCCCGCCCCGAGAGCGCGCATCGGCAGGTCAGATCGTCGGTCGCACGCTCATGGGCCTGACCGTGGTGGCCGGCCTGGTGGGATCCCTGCTCTTCGGGATGCCCGCGATGTCCGCCGACCAGTCACCCGCGAAGACACAGCAGTCCGAGGCGTCCGACGGTCGCTGACCGGCCCGGACCAGCACGGATCAGCGCGGACCGACGCCGTTCGGCGCTGACTCGTCCGGACCCCCAAGGGTGGTAGCAGGGAGCACGGCTCGATAGCCTCACCGGGCACAGCCCAGTGCGTGGATCGAGTGAGGATCAGCCCGTGCCCCTGCCCTTCCTGACCGCGGACCGCGCTTTCGACGACGCGGCGGACGACGCCGCGCTGCCCTTCGAAGACCGCGATCACTGGCGCCGGCCCTACCGCCCGGGCCCCTGGCGTGTGGGCGCCGCCGCCCTTCTGCTGCTGCTCGCCTCGTACGTCCTCTTCGCCGCCGTGATCATCGCGTTCGCGGACTCGCTCGCGGGTGCCGCGATCTGCGCGGGGCTCGCCGTTCTCATCATCGCGAGCTCCCTGCGACTGCTGCGCATGGGGACCTGGGTGAGCGCCCAGGGGCTGCGCAGGGTCGGCTTCCTGACGACGCAGACCGTGCCGTGGGCGCAGGTCGCGACCGTGCGGACCGCGCAGCAGCCGGTGCGGTGGCTGGGCCTGCCCCGCACGGTGCAGGGGCAGGCACTCGTTCTCGTACGGCGTGATCAGCAGGCCGATGGGCCGCAGCCCTTGCTGACCGACCGGAACGCCGACTTCCTTGCGCGGCACGAGGCGTTCAACCGCGCGGCCGACTCCATCGAGGTGTGGGCCGACGAGTACCGGCCCATCGCCTAGGCACACCCCTCCCGGTCACACCTCGCCCGGTCACACCCCGCCCTGTCACATCTCGTCAGACATTGACCGGCTTGCCCGCGTGCAGGGCGATGGCCCGCTGCATGGCCTTCCGCGCGCGGGGGGTGTCCCTCGCGTCGTGGTAGGCCACGGCAAGGCGGAACCAGCAGCGCCAGTCGTCCGGTGAGTCCTCCGTCTCCGCCTTGCGGCGGGCGAAGACCTCGTCGGCCGAGTCGCGGTCGATGCGCCCCGCAGGGGTGCGCTTCAACTCGTCGACGGGAAGACCGCCTTCGGCCTCCAGCTCGGCGGCGAGACGGTTGGCGTTCCGGACGAACTGGGTGTTCTTCCAGAGGAACCAGATGCCGATGAACGGCAGGATCAGCACCGCGACGCCGAAGGTGACGGTGAGCGCGGTGCCGTGCTTTATGAGGAGCACGCCGCGGCTGCCGACCAGGACGAAGTAGACGACCAGGACGGCAGCCGTGACGGCGTAGGTGATCTTTGCTCGCATGGGTGTCAGCTCGTGGTCAGCCGAGGTCCAGGAAGTGTTCCAGGCCGAACGTGAGGCCCGGGGTGTCCACCACGCGGCGTGCGCCGAGCAGGATGCCCGGCATGAAGCTGCTGTGGTGCAGCGAGTCGTGCCGCACGGTCAGGGTCTCGCCCTCACCTCCGAGCAGGACCTCCTGGTGGGCGAGGAGTCCGCGCAGGCGCACCGAGTGCACCGGCACGCCGTCCACGTCCGCGCCGCGGGCGCCGTCCAGGGCCGTCGACGTGGCGTCGGGCTGCGGGGCGCTGCCCGCCTGCCTGCGCGCCTCGGCGATGAGCTGGGCGGTGCGCTGGGCCGTGCCGCTGGGGGCGTCGGCCTTGTTCGGGTGGTGCAGCTCGACGACCTCGACGGACTCGAAGTAGGGCGCCGCGATCTGCGCGAACTTCATCGTCAGGACCGCGCCGATGGAGAAGTTCGGGGCGATGAGCACGCCCGTCTCCGGGGACGCGGCCAGCCAGGTCCGCAGCTGCGCGAGGCGCTCGTCGTTCCAGCCCGTCGTGCCGACGACGGCGTGGATGCCGTTGCGCACGCAGAAGTCGAGGTTGCCCATCACCGAGTCCGGGTGGGTCAGTTCGACCGCGACCTGGGCGCCGGCGCCGGTCAGCTTCTCCAGCTCGTCGCCCCGGCCGAGAGCGGCGACCAGTTCCATGTCGTCGGCGGCCTCGACGGCCTTCACGGCCTCGGAGCCGATACGGCCCGCGGCCCCGATGACCGCCACGCGCAGCTTGCTCATGTCCTTCATTCCTTAAGGGAGTTGGGCCCTCGGACGGCCTAGGCGACCGCGTCGTGGAGGCGGGCGGCCTGCTTGTCCTTGAGTGGGCCGATGGCCGAGAGGGACGGGCGGCGGCCGAGGACGTCACGGGCCACTTCGCGCACCTCGTCGGGGGTGACCGCGGAGATCTTGGCCAGCATGTCGTCGACCGACATGTGCTCGCCCCAGCAGAGTTCGCTCTTGCCGATGCGGTTCATCAGGGCGCCGGTGTCCTCCAGGCCGAGGACGGTGGAGCCCGCGAGCTGGCCGATGGCGCGGCCGATCTCGTCGTCCGTCAGACCGTTCTGCGCGACCTGGTCGAGCTCGTCGCGGCAGATCTTCAGGACGTCGTGCACCTGGCTCGGGCGGCAGCCCGCGTACACACCGAAGAGGCCGGTGTCGGCGAAGCCCGACGTGTACGAGTACACGCTGTAGGCCAGGCCCCGCTTCTCCCGCACCTCCTGGAAGAGGCGGGACGACATGCCGCCGCCCAGCGCCGTGTTCAGGACGCCCAGGGCCCAGCGGCGGTCGTCGGTGCGGGCCAGGCCCGGCATGCCGAGGATGACGTGGGCCTGCTCGGTCTTGCGGTTGATGACCTCGACGCGGCCCGAGGTGCGCAGGGCGCGGGAGCCCTGGCGCGGGATCATCGGGGTCGCGTCCGTGCGCTGGAGGGCGCCGGCCTTCTCGAAGGCGGCGCGGACCTGGCGTACGACCTTGTTGTGGTCCACGTTGCCCGCGGCGGCGACCACGAGGTGGGTCGGGTCGTAGTGCTTCTTGTAGAAGCGGCGGATGCGGTCGGCGGTGAGGGCGTTGATCGTCTCCTCGGTGCCGAGGACCGGGCGGCCGAGGGGGGTGTCGCCGAGCATCGTGTGCGCGAACAGGTCGTGCACGCAGTCGCCCGGGTCGTCCTCGGTCATCGCGATCTCTT
This sequence comes from Streptomyces sp. NPDC041068, assembly GCF_040647455.1. Lineage (NCBI taxonomy): Bacteria > Bacillati > Actinomycetota > Actinomycetes > Kitasatosporales > Streptomycetaceae > Streptomyces > Streptomyces sp. NPDC041068. Next base: position 16,399 of record NZ_JBEZCG010000041.1, on the reverse strand, counting down.
CGAGGATGACGCCGCGCTCCGCGTCGACGTCCTCCTGGAGGATCAGGGAGCCGGTCAGCATGTCGCAGACGACGTCTATGGCGAGCGGCAGGTCGGTGTCGAGCACGCGCGCGTAGTAGCACGTGTACTCCTTCGCCGTGAAGGCGTTCATCTCGCCGCCGACCGCGTCGATCGCGGACGAGATGTCCAGGGCGCTGCGCTTGCTCGTGCCCTTGAAGAGGAGGTGCTCGAGGTAGTGGGTGGCGCCGTTCAGGGACGGGGTCTCGTCGCGGGAGCCGACGCCTGCCCAGATCCCGAAGGTCGCCGAGCGCACGGAGGGGAGCGTCTCCGTGACGACGCGCAGGCCGCCGGGGAGGGTCGTCCTGCGGACCGTGCCGATGCCGTTCTCGCCCTTGATGAGGGTTTGGGTACGGGCGACGGCCCGCGCCTCCGAGGAGACGCGGGCCGTCGTCGTGGTGCTACGCGACGTCACTTGTCGGTGTCGTCCTTCTTGTCGTCGCCCTCTTCACCCTCGATGACGGGGATGAGGGAGAGCTTGCCGCGGGAGTCGATCTCGGCGATCTCGACCTGGACCTTCTGGCCCACACCGAGGACGTCCTCGACGTTCTCCACGCGCTTGCCGCCGGCGAGCTTGCGGATCTGCGAGATGTGCAGCAGACCGTCCTTGCCCGGGAGCAGGGACACGAACGCACCGAAGGTCGTCGTCTTCACGACGGTGCCCAGGTAGCGCTCGCCGACCTCCGGCATGGTCGGGTTGGCGATGCCGTTGATCGTGGCACGGGCGGCCTCGGCGGCCGGGCCGTCGGCGGCACCGATGTAGATCGTGCCGTCGTCCTCGATCGTGATGTCGGCGCCGGTGTCCTCCTGGATCTGGTTGATCATCTTGCCCTTGGGGCCGATGACCTCACCGATCTTGTCCACCGGGATCTTGACGGTGATGATGCGCGGCGCGTTCGGGGACATCTCGTCCGGAACGTCGATGGCCTCGTTCATCACGTCGAGGATGTGCAGACGCGCGTCGCGGGCCTGCTTCAGCGCGGCGGCCAGGACCGAGGCGGGGATGCCGTCGAGCTTGGTGTCGAGCTGCAGGGCGGTCACGAACTGCTTCGTACCGGCGACCTTGAAGTCCATGTCACCGAACGCGTCCTCCGCACCGAGGATGTCGGTGAGGGTGACGTAGTGCGTCTCGCCGTCGATCTCCTGGGAGATCAGGCCCATGGCGATACCGGCGACGGCGGCCTTCAGCGGCACACCGGCGTTCAGCAGCGACATGGTGGAGGCGCAGACGGAACCCATGGACGTCGAGCCGTTGGAGCCGAGGGCCTCGGACACCTGACGGATCGCGTACGGGAACTCCTCGCGCGTCGGCAGGACCGGCACGAGGGCGCGCTCGGCGAGGGCGCCGTGGCCGATCTCGCGGCGCTTCGGGGAGCCGACGCGGCCGGTCTCGCCGGTGGAGTACGGCGGGAAGTTGTAGTTGTGCATGTAGCGCTTGCGCGTCACCGGGGAAAGGGTGTCGAGCTGCTGCTCCATGCGGAGCATGTTGAGGGTGGTGACGCCCAGGATCTGGGTCTCGCCACGCTCGAACAGGGCCGAGCCGTGCACGCGCGGGATGGCCTCGACCTCGGCGGCCAGGGTGCGGATGTCGGTGACACCGCGGCCGTCGATGCGCTTCTTCTCCTTGATGACGCGCTCACGGACCAGGGTCTTGGTCAGCGAGCGGTACGCGGCGGAGATCTCCTTCTCGCGGCCCTCGAACTGCGGGAGCAGCTTCTCGCCGGCCAGCGCCTTGACGCGGTCCAGCTCGGTCTCGCGCTCCTGCTTGCCTGCGATGGTGAGCGCCTGGGCGAGCTCGGTCTTGACCGCGGCGGTCAGGGCCTCGAGCACGTCGTCCTCGTAGTCGAGGAAGATCGGGAACTCGCCGGTGGGCTTGGCGGCCTTGGCGGCGAGGTCCGACTGGGCCTTGCACAGGACCTTGATGAAGGGCTTCGCGGCCTCGAGACCGGCGGCCACGATCTCCTCGGTCGGCGCCTCGGCGCCGCCCTTGACGAGCTCGATGGTCTTCTCGGTGGCCTCGGCCTCGACCATCATGATCGCGACGTCGCCGTCCTCCAGGACGCGACCGGCGACGACCATGTCGAAGACGGCGTCCTCGAGCTCGGTGTGCGTCGGGAAGGCGACCCACTGGCCCTTGATGAGCGCCACGCGGGTGCCGCCGATCGGGCCCGAGAAGGGCAGGCCGGCCAGCTGCGTGGAGCAGGAGGCGGCGTTGATCGCGACCACGTCGTACAGGTGGTCGGGGTTGAGGGCCATGATCGTCTCGACGACCTGGATCTCGTTGCGCAGGCCCTTCTTGAAGGAAGGACGCAGCGGGCGGTCGATCAGGCGGCAGGTCAGGATCGCGTCCTCGGAGGGGCGACCCTCACGGCGGAAGAACGAACCGGGGATCTTGCCGGCGGCGTACTGCCGCTCCTCGACGTCCACCGTCAGGGGGAAGAAGTCGAGCTGGTCCTTGGGCTTCTTGGACGCGGTGGTGGCCGAGAGGACCATCGTGTCGTCGTCCAGGTAGGCCACGGCGGAGCCGGCGGCCTGACGGGCCAGGCGGCCCGTCTCGAAGCGGATGGTGCGGGTGCCGAAGGTGCCGTTGTCGATGACGGCCTCGGCGTAGTGGGTCTCGTTCTCCACTAGCGGTTCTCCTACGTGTCTACGTATGTCTACGTGTCGTCTTCTCGCCCCTTGGCCCGTGTGGCCTGGGGCGGGGGTCCCGTGAGTGGTCAGGGACCGTGTGGAGAAGCGCGCCGTGTGTGCGGGCCGGTCTTCGATCGAAGCACCCGGGGATGTCTCCCGGGGGCCACTACCGAGGACCGGCGGCGGCTGGGTGCGCCTCTCCCTCTTGGGGGTGTGGGGTACTCGTGGGGACGTACATGGGCGTGCTTGGTATCACCAGACTACAAAGCGTCAGTGACACTGCGCACGTACAGCAAAGGGAGCGGCCCCCTTCGAGTGCTTCGAGTGGGAACCGCTCCCTTCACGGCGACTTACTTGGCGCCCGCCGCACCGCGACGGATGCCGAGGCGGTCGACCAGCGCACGGAAGCGCTGGATGTCCTTCTTGGCCAGGTACTGCAGCAGGCGGCGACGCTGACCGACCAGGATCAGCAGACCACGACGGGAGTGGTGGTCGTGCTTGTGGGTCTTGAGGTGCTCGGTCAGGTCCGAGATGCGGCGGGAGAGCAGCGCGACCTGGACCTCGGGGGAGCCGGTGTCGCCCTCCTTCTGGCCGAACTCGGTCATGATCTGCTTCTTCGTAGCGGCGTCGAGCGACACGCGTACTCCTCGTGATGTCTTCGAGTGCCTCCGAGTGCCCCTGGTCTACGTCTCAGGGGAGCTTCCGTGACTCGGGAGGCCGGGATGGGCCGCGGGGCGCGGGGTCCGGGTCCTCGCGGGATCCGGGCGTGCGCAGACAAGCGGCCGTTACACAGGGTACCAGTCGGTCCGAGAGGGCCCTTACGCGGGCCTGCGAAACCTCTGAACAGGGCGGAATGCCCCCGATAGGCTAACCGGACAGCTCTTTCGTACGTCGTGAAGGGACCGCTCCGCATGACCGAGGCGCAGGACAAGGCACGCAAGGAACGCGAGAAGGAGGAGCTCTACGCCCTCGACATCTCCGGCGTCGAGTGGCAGAGCGCTCCGGGTACGGAGGAGCACGAGGAGCGGGTCGAGATCGCCTATCTGCCGGCGGGCGCCGTGGCGATGCGGTCGTCGCTCGATCCGGGGACGGTCCTGCGGTACACGGAGGCGGAGTGGCGGGCGTTCGTGCTCGGGGCCAGGGACGGGGAGTTCGATCTCGAGCCTTCGGTGCGCAATGGGGGGCTGGGGGGCGAGTAGGGCCTCCTTGCCTCTTCGGGGTACGGCGCTGACGGTCGGGGTACGGCGCTGTCGGGGTACGGCGTCGGCGCTCGGCCAGGGGTCGCTACTCTGCCCGGATGCGTAGCGGGGGAAGTGACAGCGGGCAGCAGGCGGGCTCGGGGGGCGGGCGGCTTTCCCGGCTGAGGCGGGGGCTGGCGCGGCATCGGGTGCTCGTTCCTTCCGTGGCCCTGGTCGTGCTCGCCGCCGGGGTCGCCATACCCCTCGCCGTGGCCGACTCCCCCGCCGCCGCGCCCTGCCATCAGGTGCCCGCTTCGGTGCGCGCTCTCGCGGGTGATCCGTCCGCCGCCGCCGAGGCCCTCGACCCCGGGGACGATCTCCGCCACCTCGGCTCGGCGCGCAAGCTGCTGGCGCACGAGACGGTGTGCGGGGACGGAGCCGGGGTCCTGGGGCGCGTGGCGGAGGCGGCGACCCGTTCTTCCGGCGGGCGGGGCGAGCCGCACGGCATGGCGCAGGCCCGCAGCGCCTACGCGGTGGCCGCCCTCCGTGACATCGAGCTGCCGGAAGGACTCGCGCCCGGGGTGGCCCGGATGGTGGCCGAGTACGTGGTGGACGCGGGGCGAGACGACGGTCCCGGCATCGACGATGTGACCGGCCCCGCGCTGCCCGCCTCTCAGGCGCGGCTCGGCAAGGACGGCTGGGTGCGGCTCGGCAGGTTCCTCGCCCCCGGCGAGGCGCACGCCGCCTTCGAGTACGCCGACAGGACGCGGGACGCGGACGCCGACATCCCGGACCTGGTGGCTGAGCTCGCCAAGGATCCGGAGGCCTTCGCGATCCTCTACGACGCCGAGCGCGCGTACCTCGCCCACTATCTGGAGCGGCTCACGGACCAGGGCGGCGACCCCCACCACCGGCCCGACCGTCCGCGCGACAAGCGGTTCCGGACGAGCGCGACGGACTGGCCCGACATCGATCTGCGGCACCTCGCCGACCGGGTCGGCACCCTGATGAAGCTCCGCACCCGCTACGCCAAGGACGGCACGATCCCCGATCTCGCCGCCTTCGACCGTGCCGTGCGCGAGCACAGCCGGGGCACGTACCGTCCCGCGGACCGGCGGCTCGGCACGCGGCCGCCGATGGGTGACATCGCGGACCGGCGGACCGCGGGGCCGGTGCGCGGGGACCTGATGGACGGGCGGCAGCAGCTGTTCGTCGTGTTCGACGCGTGGGCCAAGGAGCGGGGAGTGCCGGATCGCCGGGCCGGCGCGATGCGGCAGCTGCTGGACGACTCCTATGTACGGGCGTTGTGGCTGCGGTTCTGAGGGGCGAGGGCTGGGGCTGGCACGGGGAGCTGGGGCTGGAGCTGGGGCGGGGAGCTGGGGCGGGGAGCTGGGTCAGAAGGAGTAGCGCGGGGTCGAGCAGCCCCGGCGGGCCGTCTGGTCCTCGGCGAACTCCTTCAGCATCCGTCGCTTCGCCGCCTTGCTGACGCCCGGGGTGTCGTCGGACGCGCTGAGCGCGTAGTTGGCGGCCTCGCCGTGGCAGCGGGCGGTGGCCGTCGCGAACGGGGGCTTGCCGATGATGCCGTCGCCCAGGAGGCGGTTGCCCCAGTCCCCGTACCAGGCGGCCAAGGACAGCCGGGAATGTGTGTCGTCCGGCGTAGTGTAGAGGTCGCAACGGCCTGTCGGGCCCGCGTCGTTCGCGTTCACCTCCATACGCCAGTCCAGGTCCTTCGGCAGGTCGGCCCGCGTCGCCCATGCGCAGGGCGTGCCCTTCGCGCGGGACAGCGGGACGGGCTTCGGGTCGTCCTCTCCCGGCATCGCCAGCGGGACGTCCCGCTCGGGGACACTGATCCGCTCGGCACCGCAACCGAGCTTGCCCGAGGCCTTGTTGGCGAGCGCGACAGCTGTGCGGTACGCGGCTCCGGGGACCCCCACGTGGGTCTGACTGCCCAGCGTCGTACGCACCAGAAGTTTGCGCTGTCTGCCCTCCGCGTCCTTGCCGAGGTCCGGGCAGGGCAGCAGGAGCTGGACTGAGCCGAACTCGTCGACGAATCCGGGCAGCCCGTCGGGCAGGCGGCCCTGCGGGGCGAAGCCGCCGTCCGCGAACACCGCCATGAACTCGCGGTCCTGGTCGTCGCGGCGGGTGAACGCCTCCATCTCGACCAGGCGCTCGTCCCGTACGTCGTCGCCCTCGGCCGTGAGGCTGCAGCTGTAGTAGCCGAGCCCGTCGACCTGCCGGGACTTCTCCTCGTCCAGGTGCGAGTCCTTCGGCGCGAGCGCGTCGACCGCGGCCCGGGGCAGCGCGCCGTCGCAGGCGGATCCGGCCAGGGTCCAGTCCTGGACGTGGGGCTCGGCGATGTAGCCGCCCACGCCGAGTACGGCCACAGCCGCCACCGACACCTTGATCCAGCGCCGCATCGACCTCGCCCCCCCTTGAACCGAACCGCAGCCGTGGCCCCACAGACGTACGTCGCCCCACAGACGTACGGGCGGACCTTATCCTCCGCAGTCCGCCTGCTCTTCCTTAGGTGCATCACTCCAATTCACCGGCGAATGTCATGTGTTGGGGCTTTTGTCTGTCACGGTTTGATGTACGTGGAACGCTCCTGGGCGGGGCGTGACGCAATGGACAGCATTGGTGGGGTGGACGGCCCTGCCGTGCTGGTGGTTTTGGTGATTAGGCTGGGACAGGACGCGACGCCAGAACCCTCGAGCGGGTCGTGCGCGTCCCTCAACGGGGAGAGCCAGGCGGATCGGACGACAGGAACGGTCGCCCCCCACCACGGCACGAGGGTGCTCGACCACACCAGGAGGCATTGTGAACAGCGATCGGGACGAGATCCGCGGGGGCTGGGACTCACCCGTCGATGATCAGTCCGACGCGGAGTCCGCTGCCGAGACGACGGGCGAGTTCACCATCGACTACGCGCCGCCCGCCTGGTACACGCAGAACGCTTCGGGCAGTGCGGGCGAGACGCCTTCGGCTCCGCCGGTTTCCACTCCGCCCGTCTTCACTCCGCCGGTCTCCGCGTCGCCCGCCCCGACGCCGCCTGCCTCTGCCCCGGCCGCCTCGGCTTCGGTTCCGGAGCCGGAGCCGCGGCCGGACCCGGCTCCGGTCGCTTCCACGCCGCCGCCCGTCACTCCCTCCTTTGCGATGCCTCCGGCTCCGCCGGTTCCCAGCGTGGTGCCGAAGTTGCCGGTGGGCAGCGGGTTCCAGCCCGCGGCGCCGGATGAGGCGGACGTCGAGAGCGGTGGTTCCGCGGCGCCGGAGAAGCCCTCCGCCGTGGAGCCGGAGAAGTCTTCCGCCTTTGCGCCGTCCGTCGTGCCGCCGGTGGCCACCGGCGGTGGCGCCTCCGACTGGAGCGGGGCCCTTGCCGGGCCCGCGGCCTCCGTGCACGTAACCGGCGTCGTACCGAAGAGCGAGGTCGACGCCTTGGCCGAGGCCAAGGACGACGCTGCGGACGAGGCGGCGTCCGGGCCCGGGTCCGCCCCCGAGGCCGAGGCTGCCCCCGAGGCCGAGCCCGTCGTCGAGAGCCTGGGCAGCGGTGACCTCGAAAGCGGTGCCACCATGCGGTTCTCGGCTCGTGCCCTCAAGCAGGAGATCGAGGAGCGGGCTGCGGCGAAGACCGCCGAGGCTCCTGAGGCCGACGCTGTTGCTGAGGCCCCCGAAGCCGCCGAGGTGCCTGAGGCTACTGAGGTGCCTGAGGCTGCTGAGGTCGTCGACCTCGTTGTGGCCTCTGAGGACGCGGACAAGGACGGGGCCGAGGACGTCTCCGATTCCGACCCCGTCTCCGATTCCGACCCCGTCTCCGCCGAGGTTTCTGGTGAAGCCTTCGGTGAGGATGAGCCCGCCGATTCCGTGCCGGTCGTGAACGGCCTGGACGATCAGGGCGATCAGGGCGATCAGGGCGGTGACGAGGGCTCCGGCACGGCGGTGGCCGACGAAGCCGAGCCGTCCGACTCCGTCAGCGACGCCGTTCCGCAGGACTCCGTGCCACCGTCGTGGACTCCGCCGCCGCCCGCGCCGCAGGACGGGCTGCCGCCCCTGCCGCCCGCGTACCAGCCCGCTGCTCCGACCTCCGCGCCGCAGTGGCCCACGCCCGTGGCGACTCCGCCGCCCGCGCAGCCCGCGCCCGAGCCCGTGCAGGCGCAGACCCCACCGCAGGCGCCCGCACCGGCTCCCTTCCCGGCGCAGGTTCAGCCGCAGGCTCCGCAGCCCGTGCCGGGCGCGTGGAGCACGCCTGCCGCTCCTGTTCCTCCGGCCGCCGAGGCGCAGGCCCCTGAGGCCCCGCAGAGGGGTTACGGATTCCCGCAGCCGCCCGCGTCCGTGTCGCCCGTCGCGCCTCCCCCGTCGCCGGTCGCCCCTGTCGCGCCGCCCGCGCCGCAGAACACCACGCCTGCTCCGGCTCCGGCTCCGGTCGCGCCCAACTCGCCGGTGCAGCCCGGCGGTTACGGATTCCCGCAGCCGCCCGCGCCGCAGGGACAGCAGCCCGTTCCGGTCCAGCAGTCGCAGCCGCAGCCCCAGGCACAGGCTCCGGCTCCGGCTCCGGCTCCGGTCGCCCCCAACTCCCCTGCGCAGCCCGGCGGTTACGGCTTCCCGCAGCCGCCCGCGCCGCAGGCCCAGGCGCCTCAGCCGCAGCCGCCCGTTCACCCGCAGGCCCCTCAGCCCCAGCAGCCCCTGCCGCCCGCCGTGGCGCAGCCGCAGCCTCAGCCCCACGCGGCTCCCCCACAGCAGCCTCAGCAGCCGCAGGCCCAGCAGCCGGGGCAGCCGCCCATCGATCCCCGTACCGGTGCCGCCTGGCCGCAGGCCGTGCAGCACGATCAGCGGGAGCGCACCAATCCCGGGGCCCCGCTCGGCTACACCGCCGCCGTCGAGCTGTCCTCCGACCGGCTGCTGCGCAACACCAAGCCGAAGGCCAAGAGCAGTCGGCCCGCGGGCGGCGGTTCGCGGTTCAAGATCGGCGGCAAGAAGGAAGAGGCCGAGCGGCAGCGGAAGTTGGAGCTCATCCGGACCCCGGTGCTCTCCTGCTACCGCATCGCCGTCATCAGCCTCAAGGGCGGCGTGGGCAAGACGACCACCACCACCGCGCTGGGGTCGACGCTCGCCACCGAGCGGCAGGACAAGATCCTCGCGATCGACGCCAACCCCGACGCCGGTACGCTCGGGCGCCGCGTGCGGCGCGAGACCGGGGCCACCATCCGTGACCTCGTCCAGGCGATCCCGTACATCAACTCGTACATGGACATCCGCCGGTTCACCTCACAGGCGCCGTCCGGGCTCGAGATCATCGCCAACGACGTCGACCCGGCCGTCTCGACGACCTTCAACGACGAGGACTACCGGCGCGCGATCGACGTACTCGGGAAGCAGTACCCGATCATCCTGACCGACTCCGGTACGGGTCTGCTGTACAGCGCCATGCGGGGCGTCCTCGACCTGGCCGACCAGTTGATCATCATCTCGACGCCGTCCGTGGACGGTGCGAGCAGTGCGTCGACGACGCTGGACTGGCTGTCCGCGCACGGGTACGCGGATCTCGTCTCGCGGTCGCTCACCGTCATCTCCGGTGTGCGTGAGACCGGGAAGATGATCAAGGTCGACGACATCGTGTCGCACTTCGAGACGCGGTGCCGGGGCGTCGTCGTCATTCCCTTCGACGAGCATCTCGCCGCCGGCGCCGAGGTCGACCTCGACATGATGCGGCCGAAGGTGCGTGAGGCGTACTTCAATCTTTCGGCGCTGGTTGCCGAGGACTTCGTGCGGGCTCAGCAGCAGCAGGGGCTGTGGACTTCGGACGGGAATCCGCCGCCGCACATGGCTCCGCCGATGCCTGGGCAGCAGGTGGCTCCACCTCAGGCGCAGCCTCAGGGTCAGCCGCAGCCGGGACAACAGGGCTATCCGGGGCAGCCTCAGCCGTACGCTCCTCAGCAGCCGCAGCCGGGACATCAGCCACAGGGGTACCCGCAGCAGCCAGGGGCTCCGCAGGGGTGGCAGGTGCCACCTCAGGCACAGCCACCGGTTCAGCCGGGGGCACAGCCACCGGTTCAGCCGGGGGCACCGTTCCAGGCGCCGCCGCCCCCTCCGCAGCAGCAGCAGCAGCCGTAGTTGACGTCAACTCCCCAGTGGGCCCGCATCGTTCCTCGGTGCGGGCCCACTCGGCGTTCCGCCCTCGCCACAGCACGCCAGGTCAAGTCACCCCTCCCCCCGCCGTCACCCCCTCACCAGCCATGCGTCAGTGGTCTTGACCAATGCGGATGAAATCCCGGTCAACTCGTTATTTCCGCAGGCCACATGGGGTTCACCTGCCGTTGACGCGCGCAGACCGGCGCTGGTAAACACACACATCAACCAGCTGACGTTCCTTGATCAACCAACGTGCAACCAGCCATCCCTGCGCGAGCGATGACGCGAGGTCACCGACCCATGGACACACAAGATCAGCACGGCAGAACAGCAGCATCCACACCACCGGCAGCAACGCAGAAGACCTTGGCCCGCCCCCTCCGCCGACCCCGTCGGCGCCTCGTGCTCGCCGGCGGAGCCGCCGCCGCGTTCACTCTTACGGCCGGTCTCGCCACGCCGCTCAACCCGGCCCCGCAGCAGGCCGCGGCCAAGGCCGACGACAAGAAGGTGCTCACCGTCGCCGTGGCGCAGAGCGTCGACTCGCTCAGCCCGTTCCTCGCCCAGCGGCTGCTCAGCACCAGCATCCACCGCCTCACGTACGAGTACCTGACGAACTACGACCCCAAGAACAACGAGGCCATCGCCGGCTTCGCCACCAAGTGGGAGCCCTCCGCCGACAAGCTGACCTGGACGTACACCATCCGGGGCGACTCCAAGTGGTCGGACGGCAGGAAGGCGACCGCCGAGGACGCGGCGTGGACGTTCAACAAGGTGATGTCCAAGGAGGGCACCGCCACCGCGAACTCCAACTTCGTCACCAACTTCAAGAAGGTGACCGCGCCCAGCCCCACCAAGCTGGTCATCGAGCTGAAGAAGCCGCAGGCGACCATGGCCGCCCTCGATGTGCCGATCGTCCCCAAGCACGTCTGGGAGAAGGTCGACGACATCTCGAAGTTCAACAACGACAAGGACTTCCCCGTCGTCGGCAACGGCCCGTTCATCCTGACGGACTACAAGGTCGACCAGTACGTGAAACTCAAGGCCAACAAGGACTTCTGGCGCGGTCCCGCGAAGTTCGACGAGCTGGTCTTCAAGACGTACAAGGATCAGGACGCCGCCGTCTCCGCCCTGCGCAAGGGTGAGGTCTCCTTCGTCGCCGGGCAGCCCGCCCTCACTCCCGCGCAGGCCGAGTCCCTGAAGAACGAAGACAACATCAAGGTCAACGAGGGACCGGGGCGGCGCTTCTTCGCGCTCGCCACCAACCCCGGCGCCAAGACCCTCGACGGCAAGAAGTTCGGCGACGGGAACCCGGCGCTCCTCGACAAGAAGGTCCGCCAGGCGCTCTTCCTCTCCGTCGACCGCGAGGCGCTCGTCGACAAGGTCTTCCAGGGAAACGCCGTCGAGGGCGCGGGCTACATTCCGCCGCGCTTCTCCAACTACGCCTGGAAGCCCTCCGCCGACCAGGAGCTGACGTACGACCCGAAGAAGGCCGCCCAGCTCCTCGACGAAGCGGGCTACAAGAAGAACGGCGACGGCAAGCGCGTCGGCAAGGACGGCAAGCCGCTGAACTTCCGCATCCTGTGCCACGCCACCGACCCCAACGACAAGGCCGTGGGGAAGTACCTGAAGGAGTGGTGGGGCGACCTCGGGATCGGGCTCGACGTCAACTGCCTCGACGACGTCTCCGTGCCCTGGTACGCGGGCGAGTACGACCTCGCCTTCGACGGCTGGTCCGTCAACCCGGACCCGGACTTCGTGCTCGGCATCCACACCTGCGCCGCGCTGCCGGAGAAGGCCAAGGAGAGCGCGGCCACCGACAACTTCATCTGCGACAAGAAGTTCGACGACCTCTACGACAAGCAGCTCGCCGAGTACGACCCCGACAAGCGCGCCGGGATCGTCAAGGAGATGCAGTCGTGGCTGTACGACTCGGGCTACATGAACGTCCTCGCGTACCCGAACGCCGTCGAGGCCTACCGCACCGACCAGATCAAGTCCATCACCACCATGCCGACGGCTGCGGGCAACATCTACGGCCAGGACGGATATTGGAGCTGGTGGTCGGCGGTTCCCGCGGATGGGAAGAGTTCCTCCAAGGACGGCAGCTCGACCGGTGTCATCATCGGTATCGCCGCTGCCGCGGTGGTGCTCGTGGGCGGCGGAGTCCTGTTCGCCCTGCGCCGCCGTTCGACCGCAGAGGACCGCGAGTAACGCATGACCGCTGACAGCAATCCCGCACTGCTCGACACCGAGGGCCCCCTGGGCCCAGGGGCCGACGGCGACCCGGCGAAGGCCGGGGCGCCGTCGGCCCGCGGGCCCCGCGCCCGCAACACCCGCGCCTATCTCCTCTACGTGGCGGGCAAACTCGGCGGCGCGATCGTGTCGCTGTTCGCCGTGCTCGTCACCAGCTTCTTCCTGTTCCGGCTGATCCCCGGTGACCCCGTCAAGCAGATGACGGGCGGCAAGCGGGTCTCGGCCGAGCAACTGGCCGCGATGCGCAAGGAGTTCGGCCTCGACAAGCCCGTCATGGCCCAGTTCTGGGACTACACCGGCAATGTCCTGAGCGGTGACTTCGGTACGTCGTACCAGTTCCACGCTCCCGTGATGGAGAAGATCACGGAGGCGCTGCCCGCGACGCTGCTCCTCACCGGAACGGCGTACGTCCTCTACACGCTCATCGGCATCTGGCTGGGCACGCGCACCGCCTGGCGCAACGGCAAGCTCGGCGACCGCTTCAACACCGGTCTCGCGCTGACCCTGTACTCCGTGCCGTCGTTCTGGCTCGGCCTGCTGCTGATCATCACCTTCGCGGTGGGGATCGGGCCGATTCCCGGCATGTTCCCGACGGGTGGTCTGGAGTCGGGCGGCGAGACCGGGTTCGCGTACGTCGTCGATGTCGCGCACCACATGGTGCTCCCCGTCATCACGCTGGTTGCCGTCGGATACGCGCAGACGCTGCTCGTCATGCGGTCCTCGCTCCTCGACGAGATGGGCAGCGACTATCTGACGACCGCGCGCGCCAAGGGGCTCCGCGACGATCTCGTACGCCGCCGGCACGCCGTCCCGAACGCGATGCTGCCGACCGTGACACTGATGTTCGTCAACCTCGGCACGGTGGTCGCGGGCGCGATCCTCGTCGAGACCGTCTTCTCCTGGCCCGGCCTCGGCGGGCTCTTCTACCAGGCGCTGAGCGTGCCCGATCTGCCACTGGTGCAGGGGCTCTTCTTCGTCTTCTCCACCGCGGTGATCCTGATGAACACCCTGGCCGACGTGATCTATCCGCTGCTCGACCCCCGGGTGGGCCGATGACGACCGAATCCGCACCGACCACCCCCGCGGCGACCGCGAAGAGCGCGCGGTCCCTCGCCTGGACGCGCAGGCGGCACTCCGCCGCCCGCTTCTGGCGCGAGTACCGCACACACCGCGCCGGGCTCTTCGGGCTCGCCGCGCTCGTCCTGATCGCGCTCGCCGCGATCTTCGCGCCGCTGCTCGTCGGCTCGGACGCGCAGAGCGTGACCGACGCGCCGGGCAAGCCGATGGAGTCGCCGAGCGGTGAATTCCCGCTGGGCACCGACCAGTTCGGGCGTGATCTGCTCGGTCTGCTCGTGTGGGGCGCGCGCATCTCGCTGTCCGTGGGGCTGCTCGCCGCAGTCCTCTCGGTGGCCATCGGCACGCTCGTGGGCATCACGGCCGGGCACTTCAAGGGCTGGTACGCCACCGTCATCATGCGCGTCACCGACTGGTTCCTGGTGATGCCGACGCTGGTCCTCGCCATCGCGCTGGCGTCCGTGATGTCCCGCTCCATCTGGACGATCATCCTGGCGATCGGCGTGACGACCTGGCCGACGACGGCGCGCCTGGTCCGCGCGCAGACGCTCGCGGTGGAGTCCCGCCCGTACATCGAGAGGGCGCAGGCGCTCGGCGGCGGCCACGGCCACATCATGGCGCGGCACGTGCTGCCGAACGTCATGCCGCTCGTCCTCGCGCAGACCACGCTGGTCATCTCCGGCGCCATCCTCACCGAGGCGACACTCGCCTTCCTCGGCCTCGGCGACCCGACGAGCGTCTCGTGGGGCGGCCTGCTTCAGGACGCGCGCGAGGCGGGCGCGGTCAGCGCCGGGCACTGGTGGTACCTCGCCCCGCCCGGACTCGCCATCGCGATCGTGGCGCTGGCGTTCACGCTGTGCGGCCGCGCCGTGGAATCCGTGCTCAACCCCAGGCTGGGGGCCTCCCGTTGACCAAGTCCCACGAGTTGACCACGTCCCAGGAGTCGAGCGGCCGGCGCCTGCTCGACGTCAAGAACCTCGAAGTGACGTACGCGAACGGCGCCGCCGCCGTGCGAGGCGTGAACCTCTCCGTCGACGCGGGCCAGAAGCTCGGCGTCGCCGGTGAGTCGGGCTGCGGCAAGTCCACGCTCGCCCTCGCCCTGCTGCGGCTGCTGCCCGCGGGCACGAAGGTGTCCGGCGAGATCCTGCTCGACGGCGAGGACGTCCTCACCATGAAGTGGGGGCGGGTCCGCGCGGTGCGCTGGGCGGGCGCGTCGATCGTCTTCCAGGGCGCGATGCACTCCCTGAACGCCGTGCACCGCATCGGCGACCAGATCGCCGAGCCGATCCTGCTGCACAAGAAGGCGACGCAGGCGGGCTCGAAGAAGAAGGTGGGCGAGCTCCTCGAACACGTGGGCCTGCCCGCCGCCCGCGCGGACGCGTATCCGCACGAGCTCTCCGGCGGCCAGCGCCAGCGCGTCATGATCGCGATGGCCCTCGCCTGCGACCCGCGCCTGATCATCGCGGACGAGCCGACCACCGCGCTCGATGTGATGATCCAGGCCCAGATCCTGCGCCTGATCGAGCAGTTGGTGGCCGAGCAGGACCTCGGCCTGATGATGATCAGCCACGACCTGGCGGTGCTCTCCGACACCTGCGACCGGCTCGCGGTCATGTACGCGGGCCGCGTCGTCGAGGAGGGCCCCGCGACCGAGGTCTACGAGAACGCCCGGCACCCCTACGGCAAGGCCCTCTCCGCGGCCTTCCCGCGGATCGGCGACGCGGCGTCCCGGTTCGCGCCGCGCGGCCTGCCCGGCGACCCGCCCGACCCGTCCGCGCTGCCCACGGGATGCACGTTCCACCCGCGCTGCCCGGTCGCCCTGGACACCTGCGACACGGAGGACCAGGCCCTACGGGACGCGGGACCGCAGCACCGCGCGGCGTGCGTCCACGCGGGCGCGCCGCTCCTCGCGCAGCCCACCTCCGCGCCCCCCGCCGCGGAGCGCACGCCGTGACCGAGAGCCCCCGTGAAGAGGAACCGCGCATGACCACCGAGGAACCGCGGACGACGACCCAGGAGACGGGCGGCGGCCCCCTGCTGTCCGCCGCCGACCTGCACATCGCCTTTCCCGGCCGCCGCGGCGCGCCGACCGCGCGGGCCGTGGACGGCGTCGACCTCGACATCAAGGGCGGCGAGATCGTCGCCCTGGTCGGCGAGTCGGGCTGCGGCAAGACGACGCTGGCGCGTTCGCTGCTCGGGCTCGTGCCGCCGACGTCCGGCAGGGTGACGTTCGGCGGCAAGCCGCTCGACTACGCGGGCCGCGCCCTGAAGGCGTACCGCAAGCGGGTCCAGCTGGTCCTGCAGGACCCCAGCGGCTCCCTGAATCCCCGGCACACGGTGTACGACGCCGTGGCGGAGGGGCTCCGTATCCACGGGTACGCGGGCGACGAGCGGGCCGCGGTCGCCGAGGCCCTCTCCCGGGCGGGCCTTCGCCCGCCGGAGCGCTTCTTCCTGCGCTACCCGCACGAGCTGTCGGGCGGCCAGCGCCAGCGCGTCGTCATCGCGGGCGCGCTGGTCCTCGAGCCCGAACTCATCGTCGCCGACGAGCCGGTGGCCTCGCTCGACGCGTCCGTACGCGGCGAGATCCTCGCCCTGCTGCTCCGTCTGCGGGACGAACTCGGCCTGTCCGCGCTGGTGGTGACGCACGATCTGGGCCTCGCGTGGAACATCGCGGACCGGGTGGCGGTGATGTACCTGGGCCGCATCGTCGAGACCGGCACGGTGGAGGAGGTCCTGACGGCTCCTCAACATCCTTATACGCAGGCCTTGTTGTCGGTCCTGCCGGAGGCGCCGGGCTCCCCTGTGGTCCTCACGGGCGAACCCCCGGACCCGTCCCGCATCCCGGGCGGCTGCCGGTTCCACGCCCGCTGCCAGGTGCTTGCCTCCGGCGAGGCGGAGCGGGCGGGGGTCGCGAACCGCTGCCGCGAGGAGGACCTGGCGGTCCTCTCGGGGGGCGGTGAGACGCAGGTGGCGTGCCACTGGGCGGCGGCGCGTTAGCGTCTGCCGAGAACGGTACGTCGGCGCCTACAGGTGCATCGTGGTTGCTCGCGCAGTTCCCCGCGCCCCTTGAGGGGCGCGGGGAA
>NZ_JBEZCG010000040.1:0-25767 GCF_040647455.1 Streptomyces sp. NPDC041068 | reverse complement strand
TCTCACCGGTGAGAACACGGTCTCCTGGCGCGACCCGACATCACCGGACCAAATCCGCATCACGGGATGAAACACCGGGAGAAAACGACCTCTAATAAGCGTCGCGGCGAGCCACACGGCCAGAGAGCCTCTGCTGTGGCTCGTGTGCCCCCGCTCAGCTTGTTCCTTATCCTCGGCCGTCACGTTCGGTGAGGGGGGCGGGGCGTTTGAAGGTCTTGCCGACGTCGTAGCGGGTGGCGGGTTGCCGGTTTCTGGTGCCAGGCGGGCGTCCGGGGCCGGGGCGGCTGGGTTTCGGTGCACGGGCCGGACACGCGAGGTGTGGGCGGATGTGCCGGAATCCGCGCCGGACGCGGGTCGGTGTCGGCGTCTCGCCGGGACGCGTGGTCTTCTCCCAGGGCTTGCGCTGGTCGACCGCGAGCGGTGCGGCGAGGCGGAGTTGGGTGTGTGCCACGATCACGAGCCATGTCCAGCGGTCCGCTGCCTGCGGGGCACGCAGCCGTGGCCGCGTCCAGCCGAGGGACTGCTTGAACAGGCGAAACGTGTGCTCTAGGTCGAATCTTCGCAGGTAGCAGGACCAGACGAAGTCGACGTCGTCCGGGGTGGTGCCGGTGACCGAGGACCACAGCCAGACCGGTGGTGCGTGCCGGTCGCCGGGCAGGTGATCGACGTTCAGCCGGATCAACGTGCCCTCGATAAGAGGGTTCGCTGTCGTGGTCGATCCACGCGGATCGCTGCTGCAGCCGGGGATGCAGCCGGTCCCATGCCTGGGCCTCGGCCTTGCCGTAACGGGGTGTGTCGTTCACCGTCACCACCGATGGCTCCGTCCAGGTCTGCGGCCTGGCGAGGCTGAACTCCTTGCCATGCCTGGGCGGCCGCCCGCCCTGGGGATAGGACTGGGCGTACTCCTTGAGCGAGGGCGCAGGCCCTCGCAGGACACGGTCCGAACGCAGCCGACCGACCAGTTCGACCGGCAGGTCGCGCAGCATCCAGGCCAGCCGCATCACGTCGTAGCCCGCGTCCATCACGATCAGGATGTCCCGGTCACCTGGCGGCCACTGCCCGGCCGCGATCAGCCGCTCGACCACGGCCCGCAGCTGGTCGGCGGTGACCGCCGCGGCGTCGTCGGCCGGCCCCAGCCGCACCGCGTCCAGGACCTGCGTCCACGAAGTGCGGTCCGGGGTGAGCACGGCGACGAACGAGTACGGCCAGCCCGGCACCACGTGGTCCGAGGAGCGGCCGTTGCGGCCGTGGACCAGGCAGAACAGTCGCTCCGGCGAGCAGGCAGCGTCCGACCACAGCCACGGCGAGACGTCCACCGTGAGCACGATCCGCCCGTCGAACCGCGGCAGCGGCAGGGAAACCAGCAGGTCACGCAGGGCGTTCGCGTCGAGGCGGCCGTGGTTCAGGGCCCCGTACAGTGAGCCGTAGCCACGCTGATGCTCGGCCAGCAGCGACAGTTCGACCGGTGTCCGGGTCGGACCGTCCGCACATAACAGCGCGTCGGTCAGTTCGAAGAACGCGTCCGTACGGGCAGACAGGCACTCGTAGAACGCCGTCCGAAAGCGTGACGGTTCCTCGAGCGCGTCCCGCCTGCCGACAGTCTTCGGCACACTCATCCCACGGCCTTCCTGGTGAACTCCCGTACTCCGTCGCAGAGTTGAGAATCACGAGGAAGGCCGTCCTCGTACCCTGCAGTCACTCCAAAGAGTGACCACGAAATCGGGGCGGATGTTAAGGAACAAGCTGAGGCGGTTGCAAGCACGCCGACGGCGCGGTGCCTCGATGTCTGTGCTTGCTGTACAGGGCGATTTCCCAGAGGCAGGTGCTCCTGGGTCCTGCCCCAGGAGCACCAGGTGTGAGTGGGTGGCGGTGATGTCGAGATGATCCGGAGGTGGAGCTGGTCCAGCTCCTCCTGGACACGCGGGTCCTGCTGATAGTCCAGGTGTCCCAGGATGGGCGGCGGCAGAGGATTGTCGGCAGCGGAGCTGTAGCGCAGGGGGTCCTTGAGGGGACCGAAGCCCACCTCCGAACTGTCCTGGGACGGTAGGCAAAGGGCGCGGTTCCTTTCGAGGGACAGTTGATCTGAAGTCATCCTGATCGGTGTGTGCTGGGACTGGCCGCGAGGGCCTGTCCATTCGGCGTAGCGTCAGTGTTCATGGTGTCTTTGTTCGCGTTGTTCGGTCCGCCGATGATTACGATCTTCCTGTTCGCCGTGGGCGCGATCCCGTATGCCTTGTGGGTGACCAGGAGGAAGCCCTCCCGGCCGGCACGCTGGGCTGCGCTCGGCAGCGCGGCAGCGATCGCCGCTTACGGGGCTGGGACCGTTTACGGGCTCGCCTTCACGAACCCGCTCGACGTGTGCGCGGACAAGACCGGCGGTGGCGTGTACAGGGAAGCGGGACGGGACTACACGCTGACATCAGTCGACGTGAAGGGATTCCCGCCGTCCATCAGCTGTCACTGGAGCAGTGGCTACAGCACTGAAGCGGTGTGGTTCTGGACGTCCCCTCTG
This sequence comes from Streptomyces sp. NPDC041068, assembly GCF_040647455.1. NCBI lineage: Bacteria > Bacillati > Actinomycetota > Actinomycetes > Kitasatosporales > Streptomycetaceae > Streptomyces > Streptomyces sp. NPDC041068. The sequence goes on along the minus strand of NZ_JBEZCG010000040.1, from coordinate 23,255 downwards.
CTCTATGCAGGTCTGGCCTGCGCTGTTGTCTGCTCCATCTGGCTCCTCGTCAACCGCGGCAAGGACCGAAACGCACGACCGCCCTACGAGACGCTCTGAGCTGGGGGGCCTGAGGCGCGAGAGGCCGCGATGCGGCGTCGGGTGGAGGAACTCCAGCCAGAGGCGGCGGAGTTGGCCTTTCAGCTGGAGAAGGCGCGGGAGGATCCGTCGCGGTTGGAGATCACACGGGAGACGGTCGTGCTGGTGCTGGCGGTGCTGTCGGCGGCCGAGAGCGGAGAAGGCGATCCGGTGGGGAGGTACTGGAATTCGAGGAGGCGTCGGTGCCCCCTGGCATCGGGGTGAGGACGGTGCCACCGTGGCGGGAGGGCCTGATCCGTACGTGGCCTCCCGCGGTGCCTTCGAATGCCTCATCTCGACGCTGGTCGGCGGCTCGGCTGCCGAGCTGTCTCTCGATGAACCGGAAGTCCAGCTCGCACAGTTGGGTCGCGAGCCGCTGCGGCAGTTGGTGCAGGGCCACCTCGATCGGCGCGCCAGGAAGGAGGAATGCGTCGGACCGGTCACCGGCGCGCGGGGGTGTTGGATGGTGTTGAAGTGCCGACGGATGGGTTCTGGAGCCGCAGATTTACCGGCGATGCCACCTGTGGCGCGAGCCCCAGAACGTAGCTGTGACACCAAGAGCGGCCATCGCAGCCGTCAGCTGATTGGCCGACCACAGGGCAGCGACCTCGACGTACCTCGCCTGGCTCGGCGAACAGCCCGAGGCCACCTACCTGATGGGGGCGAACACCTACCGCCTGATGTCGGGCTTCGCCACAGGCGAGGTCCCCAAGGGCCAAGACGGGTTCAGGCCCGAAGAAGAGGCGTCCGTCGACGAGCTCACGCAAGCGTCCAAGGTGGTGTTCTCCTCCTCACTCGAGGAGCCACTGACGTGGGCCAACACGGGCGAAGAACGCTGGTGCGCCTGGATCATGACCGGGGTGTTCGGTAGGGACTGGCGGACCTGATACGTCGGCTTGTCGTGGCGGGTGCCAGTGACGCGGACGGCGACGTCGCCGCGCTTGGGGTCGGTGTCGACGATGCGGTGGGCCTGCGGGCGCATTCGATGACCTGACCTGCCGGTAGGGGCCTTGGAAGGCCCCTACGCGACGTCCCAGTGATGGTTGGTGTCCGACCGCCAGGCGGCCCCCACCGCGGCACCGAGGCAGATGGCTCCGAACAGGACGGGGACTGCTCTTGGGCTCACGCTTGCTGCTGGGCGCGAACGGTTTCACGGTCCGGGCTGGTCGCCATGGTCGCCGACGGTGTGGTGCGGGGCCAGGTCCAGGCGTACCGCAGGATGAGGGCGAGAACGATCACCTCCAGTGCGACGCCAAGGCCGTAGAAGTACGTCCAGGACTCGCCCACCGCGTTGAATGCCGCGAAGGGGACCTGTACCGAGGCCACGGTGAGGTTCGTGATGCGGTTCGCCCGAGCGGGCAGTGTCATCGACAGCACGACCATGAGGATCGGGATCGCCATGAGCACGAGGAAGGCGGTCAACAACGTCTGGCTGATGTTGAACTCCCAGACGACGCCGGCCTCGATGTCATCGATTGCGCCGGGCTTGAACAAGGCGAGAATGTCCACGTAGACGTACAGGAACATGAAGCTTGTCCACGCTGCGGCGAGCTTGGCTCTCACCGGGATCCGCTGGTTTTCCAGTGCGCTCGTGGTGGGTTGACGCGTTCTCATCGTAGGCTCCGTTGTCGTGGTGAGGACTGGTAGGCCCACGATCGCTGAGCCCGGCGGCGGACACATCGGCGTCGAGGCCGGACCCGCATCGGCCGTTGGGAGAAGCGGCGTCTCGTTCTTTCGGTCGGTCCCCGACGCCTCGGCGGTCCCTAGGCTGGGTGTGTGACCACCAACGCCCTGAGCTCGCTGTGGGCCGAGCCCCGCGCCACGGACGCTCCCGAACGGGTGTCGCGCGACTGGGTGCTGGTCGGGGTGTCGATGGTGGCGGCGCTGCTCGAAGGAGTCCTCCGGGACGACGTCGCCTGGCGGCCGTTTGTGACGATCGTGGCGGTCGGACTTGCGCCGGTGCTGCTGTGGCGGCGTACCCACCCGTTGGCCTGTGTCGTGGTGGCCTTCGGCACCGCGATGGCGTTGGGACTGGCGAGCCTGCTGGGCGGGGCCCCGAGCGTGGGCCTCGACACGATGATCTACATCCTGGTGCTCGTCTACGCGCTGGTCCGCTGGGGCTCAGGGCGCGAGATCGTGATCGGGCTGGCGGTGGTGGCGGTCGCTGCGGGAATCGGTACGGTCGCCGACTACACCGAGCCGGCCGACGTCATCGGCGGGTTCGCCGTCCTGGCGGCGGCTGCGGCGGACGGAGCGGCGTTCCGCTACCGCGCCGAGAGCTGGCGCCGGGCGTTGGACCAGAGCCGCAGCCAGGAGCGGGTCGGCCTCGCGCGCGAGCTGCACGACATCGTCGCCCACCACGTCTCGGCGATCGCTGTGCAGGCGCAGGCGGGACGGGCGATGGCCGGGCAGCGACCTGAAGCGGCGCTCGAGGCGCTGGTGGTCATCGAAGGGGAAGCGTCGCGGACGCTCGCGGAGATGCGGGCGATGGTCCGGGAGCTGCGCGACGGAGCGCCGGCGGAGTGCGCCCCCCAGCCCGGCGTTGCCGACCTGGTGTCCCTCGCCCGACGCGCCCCGGTCCCGGTCGTCGACGTCGAGTTGCCAGATGCCATGGACGAACTTCCGCCCCAGGTCGACGCGGCGGTCTACCGGCTGGCGCAAGAGGCGCTGACCAACGCTCTGCGGCACGCCCGGAACGCCTCGCGTGTGGAGATCCGGGTCGTGGAGTGCGCGGGAAGGCTGCGACTACGCGTGACCGACGACGGACAGATCGACCCGGCACGGTCGGTGAACCACGGCTTCGGGCTGCTGGGGATGACCGAGCGCGCGCAGTTGCTCGGCGGCACGCTGTGTGCCGGGCCAGCGCCCGAGGGCGGGTGGACGGTCGATGCCGAAATGCCGACGAAGGTACGCCGATGACGGTACGCGTGCTGGTGGCCGACGACCAAGATCTGGTGCGCACCGGCCTGTCGATGATCCTTGACGCGCAGCCCGACATCGAGGTCGTCGGCCAGGCCGCCGACGGCCACGCCGCCGTCGAGCTGGCGCATCGGCTCCGCCCCGACGTGTGCCTGGTCGACATCCAGATGCCCGGGCTCGACGGCATCGAGGTGACCAAGCTCCTCGCAGGGCGGGGCGTCCCGGACCCGATCGCAGTAGTGGTGATCACGACATTCGACCTCGACGAGTACATCCAAGGCGCGCTCCGGGCCGGCGCCCGAGGCTTTCTGCTCAAGGACGCCGGGCCGGCGCTGCTCGTCCAGGCCGTCCATGCCGCCGCCGTCGGCGATGCCCTGATCGCGCCGAACATCACCCGGCGGCTGCTGGCCACCCTCGCCGCCAGGGAACCGTCGAGCCGACGGACCCAACCGATCGAGCCGCTCACCGAACGCGAGGAGGAGGTGCTGACGCTGGTCGCCCGTGGCCGCACGAACGCCGAGATCGCCGCCGAGCTATTCATCGGCTTGACGACCGCCAAGACCCACGTCGCCAGCCTGCTGACCAAAATCGGCGCCCGAAACAGGGTCGAGATCGCGATGTGGGCGTACGACACCGGCCGGGTGGGGGCCTGAGTTCAGGGCATGCGGCTCGGACCTCCTTCAAGCCTTGCAGTTCTCCCTGCTGCAGCAGGGACGGATCAGTCATGATCCATCGCAGAGTTCGGCGAGGCTTGGGCAGTGTCCAGTCCGGTGACGGCGGGACGATGCTGAGTCCCAGCTGTCGTACACAGGCGTTGACCGTATGCCGCGATCGCCTGCGAAGCACTGGTCCCGACCTCGCGGAAGACCTTAGGAGCGTTGCGGCAGCCACGCGATACCGCTGGTAGAGATACGTCTTGTAGTCGTCGAGCTTCGTGCGGCGCTCCCTCACCTCGACGAGTAACTCGCGGATATCGGAGGTGCGGGTGCAGCGGCGCGCTGCGTAGTGGTCGAGGCGGAGGCCGCAGTTGATGCCCCCCGTAATGTCCTTCCCTGAGCGCGGAGTTGTAGGACGGCGGCGTGTCGATTGAGCACGATGTCGACGACGCGGCGTGGTCGGCCACGGGAATCGAACATACCGTCACGCTGGGAGGGGGCTTGGTGGATGAGGCGGTGGGGCTTTCGATGCGGCCTGCGGTGCGTTGGCGGAGGTAGTGGTGGGCGAGGTCGAGGTTGTTTTCGACGTCGGTGATGACGTCGGTGAAGGGAGGGGCGGGTGCCGTGGCGGGCGGGGAGGGGCCGCAGTCGACGAGGGAGCGCGTCCGGCGAGTTGGGCGCTGTGGGTGCTGGTGAACAGTTGGGTGTCGGTGACGTTGATGCCGGCGTGGACGAAGGTTGCGGGGAGAGCGGCAGGGGGCTCTTTTCTCAGGACGGGAGGCATTTGCTCACGCCCGCTTTGGGAGTCATGACGCCCGCCGGGACTCGATGTGCCGGCGGGCGGTGTCCCAGACCTCTTCGAACTCCTCGAAGGCCAACCGCCGACAGTCTGCCCGTATCTGGCAATCTTGGAGGCCGCTGAACCATCTGGGAGGGGACCCCGTTGTGACCGAAGTGCTGCCCGGCTCCGTCAATGCCGACGATGCCGACCGCGAAGCTGTCGAACAGGAGCGGGCCAAACTGCGGGAGTTCGTCGCAGGCTGAGCGCGGACGACATCAAGTCGGGCGGCTGGTTCACGAAACTCTGCGCCCAGGCCCTACGGTCGTCAGGACTATTACGAGCGCCGGATCAAGGAGGGTAAGACCCGGCGCGAAATCGTCCGTTGCCTCAAACGCTACGCGGCCCGAGAGGTCTTCCACCTGGTCAGATGGCCACAGCCAGGACCCCGCTCATAGGGGCCGTGACACCTGAGACGCTTCTGGCGGTCTGGTGAGGGATGCGGCCCGGCCGCCTGGGACCTACCCTCCGGATGGCCGGGCTTTCGGCAGGAGGAGTTCAGGAGGCGAGGTGGAACCCTGCGCCGACGCCGCCGTTGGTGTTCATCTCGTCGATGATGCTCAGGATTGGCGAACTGTGCTGTGCGCCCCAGGCGTTACCTACCAGTGTCTGGCCGTCGACGACGGGAGCGCCGGAGTCGCCGCCGTTGGTCCAGATGAGGTGGTTGAACCAGATGCCGTTGGTGCCCAGCTTGATGCCGCAGGTGAGGCCGGTGCGGTGGCCCTGCTTGCACATGCGTGTGCCGTTGGCGGGCGGGGCGCCGAGCGAAGTGATGGTCACCGAGCCGACGGTGTTGGTGGGCGCGACCCTGGTCTCGTCCAGGTCGATCACCGCGTAATCCAGGCCCTTGGGGCCGGTGTTGAGGAGGTTGTTCGGTGTGCCGACGTACGTCACTGTGCCGATGGCGCCCGTTGTGAGGTCGGGGCGGCTGTCGGGGATCGGCGCCGGGGCCGCGGCGGTTCCGGCGGGAGAGCTGTCCAGATACACCTTCTCGCCGACCAGCTTGTTGCCCTTGTCGTCAATGAAGCAGTGGGCGTTGGTGAGGCCAACGAGGTTGCCGGTGTTGTCACGGCCGACGGCGGTGAGCGTACAGATGTAGTAGCTCTGGGGTGCCTCCGGAGTCGGGCTCAGCCGGAAGATGAGCCCGCTGCCGCCGCCGACGGGCGTGAGGGTGTCCGCACTGGCGGACGGGGCGGTGGCAACGGACATGCCCGCCGCCAGGAGGACGGCGAGGCCAAGGGTGCGCAGGGTTCGTAACATGCGTTCACTTTCCGTGTGAGGCGGGAGTGGCCAGATGGGCGATGACGCCATATAGGAACACGGCCGGACATCCGCCGCCATAGGGTTCTCCGCCAGCCGCCAGCCGCCAGCCGCCAGCCGCCAGCCGCCAGCCGCCACGCGGGTTTCATCGACCCGGACTCCGGGGCGACACGCGGTAGTTGAGCGATGCTGTGACCTCGGCCGCGATCGATAGGTGATGAGGCCCTCACTGGCACGGGCATGACCGACGTCACTGGGCCTGTATCGCTGCACACCACACGAGTACCGTCGGCTGTTCATCACCGATGCCGTTCTCAACGGGCTCCCACGCATCGCCCATGAGATCGCTGACCGCCAGGACATCAATGTGATTCTCGGATGCAAGGCCGTTCGCCCCGACGAGGCGGTCCCGGCGCCGTACGACGTTCCACCAGTCGGACGGCGGGAGCGTTACCGGGGTTCTGAACGCCAGGGTCCAGCGCGTGCGGCCCGGCTATATTCCATGCGTGGACGACGATCACGGGCAACTCCTTTCAGGGCGCTACCGGTTGAGCCGACTGCTCGGCCAAGGTGGCATGGGCGCCGTCTGGCATGCTCACGATGAGCAGTTGGGGCGGGACGTCGCCGTCAAGGAGTTGCGGCTGCCCGAGCATCTGGGCGAGCTCGAGCGGCAGAACTGGATCGCCCGGCTCGACCGGGAGGCCCGTGCCGCCGCACGGCTGAAGCATCCGGGGATCATCACGGTTCATGACCGGATATCCGGCCCGGATGGACGGCCCTGGATCGTCATGGAGTTGGTGGACGGCGGGTCCCTGGCCGACCTTATCGAGGCACGAGGCGCGCTCACGCCCGAGCGGGCTGCCGACGTCGGGCGGCAGGTGGCGGCTGCGCTCGGTGCCGCGCACCGAATGGGGATCACTCACCGGGACATCAAGCCCGCCAACATCCTCCTCGAAGAGGACCGGGCCGTCCTGACCGACTTCGGGATCGCCGCCCTTGAGGGAGACGCCACCCTCACCGCCACCGGCATGATCATGGGCACGCCTGCGTTCATGGCGCCCGAGCAGGTCCGGGGCCTGCCTGCGACGGCCGAGTCCGACCTCTGGTCTCTGGGGGCGACGCTGTACGCCGCCGTGGAGGGCCACGCCCCGTTCGCCGGAACGGCCCCGAGCGCGGTCCTGGTCGCCGTCGCGACGGAGCCGCCGATTCCGGCCGTGCGGGCGGGGGTGCTCGGCCCCGTACTCGACGGGCTGCTGCACAAGGATCCGGCCGCACGCCTGACCATGGACCAGCTGCAAGCCCAGCTCAACGGCTCCGCAGCACCAACGCCCGCCGCGGCAAGCCCCGTTGCGTTCGCACCTCCCACGATGCCCGCGTGGAGCCCCGCCGTGCGGCAGGTCGCGGCGGGACCCACCGCCGGACCGCAGCCCGCACCGCGTCGACGTTTCTCACGGCGGGCCAAGCTGACCACGGCGACACTGGTGTTCGTGCTGGCCGCGGTTGCCGCGTCCATCCCCTCCATGCGGGACAACAAGACGTACGAGGCCAACCGGAGTGCGGCCGACGCCCTGACCGCCCCCACGGGCTTCTCCCGGTCGACCACGACCCGCGTCGACCAGAACCGGGCACAAGTGACGTACACGTGGCCTGACCCGTGCGTCAATCACTGCGCCAAGCAGGTCCCTCCGGTCGAGGAGTGGTTGAAGCGGCAAGCGGGCGTAGCCCGGGTCGACACCCTCGGGGCCGAACTCGGCGGCTGCCTCAACGACGAGTATGGCTGCCCCATCCTGGTCGAGCAGGCGTCGTCGTACAAAGACCCGACCCTTCAGAGCGCCGCACTCCAGACGAAGGGCAACCGGCTCTCCTTCCGGGTCGACGTGGGTCGATAGCCGTCGGCAGCTCTCCCGTGCACAGCGGCTGCGATCGATCGTGGGCCGACGGGACGTGGGCAGATGGGGTGTGGTGCTGCCGTGCCGGGCTCCGGCTCGTGACATCTCGGACCGGGTGTCTTGTCCTGCCTTCGCCGACCTCCAGCGTGGGATCACTGCCACCGGACTGCTCCGGGTGTGTCTCGAAGGTATGCGTGCCGTGAACTGGGCACTGTCTCACTGCTGACCGCTCTGACAGTCCAGTGGCGCGGAACAGCAGGCTCATAGGGCAGGAGGAGCTCTTTGGTGATCTCAAGTGAGCCGGTGCGGCCGGTTGTTGAGGGAGAGGTCATTCTTGGTGTCGACACGTACCGGGACGCCCATGTGGCGGCCGTGCTTTCCGTGGTGGGGGGCGGTTATGGACACCAGGTCCTTTCCCGCTTCAGCGGCGGGCTGTCTCGAACTCTGGGAGTGGGTCAGCCGGTTGGGTACGGTGCGCAGGGCCGGGGTAGAAGGGCCCGGACTTGGCCCGGCTGAGGGTGACGGCTGGCTCGGGCCGTTCGCGGGTGGGGCTGATCTGGGGCTTTGACCGATGATGTAAGCCTCCGGGTCCTCCGAAGGAGTGCCGCTCCGCCGTCCTGATCGACTGCAGCGTCATGGGTTTTCTCGTTGCTCCACAGCGCGGCCGATGAGTTCGTGGCTCCCGGCCGGTCCAAGCTCGTGACACCGCAGGAAAGGAAACCACCATGTCGGAGCTTCTCGTCGACTTCATCACCTCCCTCGACGGCCACGCATCGGGAGAGGGATGGCCCGGGTTCTGGGGCCTCGAGGGCCCGGAGTATCTCGCATGGCTCGGCGAGCAGCCCGAGGCCACCTACCTGATGGGGGCGAACACCTACCGCCTGATGTCGGGCTTCGCCGCAGGCGAGGTCCCGAAGGGACAGGAAGAGTTCAGGCCTGAAGAAGAGACGTCCGTCGACGAGCTCACGCAAGCGTCCAAGGTGGTGTTCTCCTCCTCACTCGAGGAGCCACTGACGTGGGCCAACTCCAAGCTCGTTCGCGAGGACGCCGTCGGGGCGGTCCGCGCCATGAAGTCGAGTGGCTCGGGGCTTCTCAGCACGATCGGCAGCCTCAGCCTGTGCCGGTCCCTGCTTCGAGCCGGACTCGTCGACCGCTTCCGGGTGGTGATGTTCCCGGTGATCACCGGGGCCACGGGCGAAGAACGCATCTACGACGGCTACCCGGACGTTGCCCTCGAGATGATCGAGCACCGCACCTTCGACGGCCGCATCCAGCTGGTCGAGTACAAGCCTCGCGTGCTCGAGCACCCGCCGCTCGGCGTCCCTGCGTGACGTCGCCCTGTCCACCGGTCTGGACGGCCTCCAGGCCGGCGCCGGCGCGCGCGGAGTAAGACCTCATAGGGAGCGAACGGCCAACGTCAGGATGCCCGGCCCGCCTGGCCCCGAGCCGTTGCAGGTCAGCCCACGTACACCCTCCCAGGCCGCAGTCTCTGCAAATCCACCTTCCGGCTACGGATGGGAACTGGAGCAGCAGTTGCGCAATATTCCGTCGAGGCGGCGCTGAACATGGTGATCTGTCAGTTTGCCGTTGACGTACGGTGATAGGCAGATGAGGAATGCGGCGAGTCCCGCGAAGGTAAGGAAGTGTTCGGCTTTGCGCTCGTAACGTCGGTGTAGACGGCGGCATCCGTTCATCCACGACATCGTGCGTTCGACCACCTAGCGGTGCCGGCTAAGGCGCTCGCTGGCTTCAACTCCGCGGCGGGCGATCTGCGGCACGATCTGTCGGCGGCGCAGCCAGCGGTACTGGTGGTCGACGTCGTATCCCTTGTCTGCATGCAGCTTGGCCGGTCGACGAAGAATTAGTCGGCGCACGGAACGGCAGAATGGGCGCATGGGATGGACAGATGGGCCGAGTGCTGCCGTTGGCGCCTGGGCCTGGTCAGGATGATGTCGTGGAGGCTGCGTGGCAGCGACTGCTCCATGAGGAGCAGATGGACATCAAACTGGTGGAAGCCGCGTATGCTGAGCCGTTTCTCCGGCCGCTCCATCCCTCAACCAGCCACCAGAGTCTGCACTTCAGCAGGTGTACTGGTGACTGGTCCTGGGATGTTCCATTCGTCATGCACCTTCCTGGCGGACGCTACCTCGTCGCTGGGCCGTCCCGTTTCCAGGCCGTCGAGGATATGGGCGCCTCGTCCACCTCGGCGCTGAGCGAAGCGAGACCACCATCGGGGCTCGCGGGAGGGCAGAGCGGGACAGCACAAGAGGCACGAGTCATCCTGGTAGGCCTCTGGGCCCGCATATCCACTAGACCTTGGCATGGGACCGCTTGAATCTCGGATCAATAGGGCTGGAGCCCTGAACTCATCCGGTACTTCCCGACTTCGGCCCCTGCTATGTGGTGCACATCGCCTTGCGACTCTTCTTCGAGTAATAGCCCTGCTTGTTCCGGTCCGTCGGCGGCAGGTACTTGAGCGGCCTCTCCCTGCTCTGCCCCAGTCCCTTGACCCCTGACTTGTTCAGGATCAGCCAGGCGTGCGTGGCTGCCTCGGGACAGGCGGCGGTGTTGAACTTGCACGTGGGGGGGCGTACTGCGGCAGTACACAGCCCGGGGTCCCGTAGGAGGCGGCCTTGTCGCACGTCACGATCAGCTTCGGGGACTCCCAGTGCCCGTAGCCGTCCCGCCATTCGCCCTTCTTGCCGTTCAGGCCGGGCGGGGCTTGCGTTTCGGTGACGGGTCGGCCGGAGAAGAACACCGGCATGCTCTTCGATAGGTCGTTGTCGGTGGAGTCGGATGCCTTGTCCACGTCGCCATTCCACTTGTGGTCGGCTGTTCCGGTGGCCATGTGGGGGTCGACCGGGTGGTTGCTGTTCATGCCTCCCTTCCAGGTGAGGTCGCCGAAGAAGTCGAAGTTCTGCCGCGCGTTATCGTCGCCGGTGTCGGAGCCGTCACTCACGCACATGGAGTCGAACCAGGCACCCGGGTTACCGGCACCCATCACGACCGCACGCTCATTACTCGGGAAGTCGTTGTACACCGGGTCGATCTGTACCCACCCTTGATGGCGTCGATCGGGCCGACGTTGTCCGCCCGGTCCACGGAGCGGGCCTGCACCACGTGGTTGCCGTCCGCGGCCGGTGTGGTGGTGAAGGAGGCGGTGTTGCTCGCGGCCGGGGCCGCCGGGGCAGCGGCCCTGGGAGCGCCGACGGCGGCGGACGAGTTGGCGTCAGGAGCATCGTCCTCGAACGGGTCGAGGCGGTAGTGCACATCCCGGGCGTCGGGCACACCGGTGTCCACGTCGAACTGGCCCTCGATCCCCTTGCCGCCGCCCCAGTTCTCCGGGTACGGCGCTCGCTCGGGATGCTCGTGTTGATCTCGGGCGGGAGCCTGCGGTTTTTGATCATCCGTCATGTCGGCGGAGGGGCTGTCGCATGTGGGTCAGTGAACCCGACCCGGCCGGCCGGGTTGTTGATGCCGGGCAGCCGCTCGCGGCGGCGCGGCCCGAAGGGCGCTTCAGTCCCCAGCGCCATCTCTCGGTGTGGCAGGTTCTCGCGGCCCCGGCCGTCGACGGCGTCCGCGCGGGCCGCGGCCAGGTCTCCGTGGTCTGATCTGTAGTGTGCGGACATGACAAGAAGTGAGCGGCTCGCGGACCAGCTGGACCGGCACTGGCAGAAGAACCTGCGGCCGCGGCTGCATGGTCTTGCCGATGAGGAGTACTTCTGGGAGCCGGTGCGTGGCTGCTGGAGCATCCGCCCACGTGGCACGTCGGCCGCACCGATGTCGGAAGGTTCGGGGGAATGGACGATGGACTTCGCGTGGCCTGGCCCGGAGCCGGCGCCGGTGACCACGATTGCCTGGCGGCTGGCGCACGTCATCGTCTCCGTGCTGGGCTATCGGGTCGGATGGCACTTCGGCGGCCAGGACGTCGAGTCCGAGACCTTCGCCTACGCGGGGACCGCTGACGAGGCGCTGAAACAGCTCGATGAGATGTACGGGAGATGGAACGCGGGGGTCCGCGAGCTCTCGGACGCCGACCTGGAGAATCCGCCCGTGGTGGGTCCCGAGCGGTTTCCCATGGAGGGCATCGTCCTGCACGTCAACAGGGAGCTGATCCATCACGGCGCCGAGATTTCCCTGCTGCGTGACCTCTACCGCTGGCGGGACGAAGCCGTACCGCACCGAATGTGACTTTCCGGTAAACGGCGATCGGGCTTCGGAAACCTACGTGGGCTCCGTGACGCTCCGTGGCTGCGAACTTCAGCGCGACCGCGGGTACTGGGTGGAGGCGGCTGGGGCCCTGTGTGAGGGGGGGGCTGGGCCGCCCCTCGCTGTCCACCACATCGGGTGGTGAGTCATGGCGGGGAACATCGGCTCGTGTGCCGTTGCCGAGAGACTCGGCTTCACCGTCGAAGGGACACTGCGCAATCGCGGGATCGCCAACGACGGTAAGCCGCATGACTGGTGGGTGGGCGGACTGCTGAGGCCCTGACGCTCGGTCCGGTGCTCGGCCAAGGACGCACCGGCCAAGTGGTCGGTGCGTCCTTCTGCTTCGGGCTCCCCGCTCCTTCAGGAGGAGCAGCGCGCGGGACTCCTCGCAGTGCGGGCAGGCGATGGTGCTCACGGGGGCCGTCTTTTCTGCAGCGCTGAGGAGTTGGGATGTGAACGCTTGGGCCGGGTGGGTGCTCGGCCACGGTTGTGAGCGGCCTGATGTTTGAGGGACATGCCTCGGAGGGGTGGCCGGTGAGTTCCTGGCAGACGGCCTTGCCGTTGTTGGGCGGGTCTTTGTGCGCGGCCTTGGAGTACGGCCTTTGTGTCCATCGTGGAGGGGGCTGGGGCGGGACTCACGGCGTGGCTGTCGTGGAGGAGTCCGGCAGGCGCGTTGAACGGTGTGGGCTGGTCGGTGCCGTGTCCTTACCCGAACGTTGCTGCAAGGGCCGGGAAGGGCGTGGGCGCGCTCGGCGGCAGGGGTGTCCGTAACGTCACTCGTTGTTGAGGACTTTGGTGGCGGCCTGGCTTTCGCGCTGGCGCAGGGAGCGCCATTGGTCCGCTGGCTGTGGGTTGGCGTCGAGCCAGCGCTGTTGCAGCGCGGCGAGCCTGGCGTACGCGCGCTCCAGGTAGCCGGTGGCGTGTTTGCAGGTCACGTCGGCGCGGGCCGCGGGTTGTTCGGGAAGGGGGGTGTCGGGGTGCAGTGCCGCTGCGAGCCGCTGTGGGTCTTTGGCGGTGGTGAATCCCGCCTGTCGCATGCAGGAACGCCAGCGTGCCGTCGCTTCGCGGAACGCGGAGTCCTTTCCCAGCGTGCGCAGTGCGTCGCGCTCCCCTTGGTCGAGTTGCAGTCGCAGAGTGAGATCGCGTCGCGGCCCACCCGGGCCCAGGAGCTGTCGCTGGGCGTCGGCCACGCAGCCCGTGGCGGGCCGGCTCACGCTGATGTCCTTGTTGTGGGCGGAGATCCTGAGTTGGGGGTCCCCGTAGAGTGCCCGGCCGAATACTTTCCACGGGGGCGTTCTGTGGGCTGCGTGCCGGGCCGGTCGGCGGAGTCCGCCGGATTGAGGGTCTCGATGCCGAACTGCGCAGGGCCTGAGCCGGCGTCTGCCGAGGCCGTGGCATCGAGGGGAGGTGCCTGATAGCGGAAACCGTGCTTGGCCATGCAGCGGGTGATCAGGCGCTGTCGGGCCTGGTGCACGCGGCGGGAAGCAGCGGTCGATGTGTTGTGCAGCAGGGGATGAAAGGGAAGCCGGGAACGCAGTACGGCCGGCTCAGGAGCGGACCGCGGTGCCAACTGTCGGGCGGGCGGCGGCTTGCCGTCGTGCAGCGCCCAGACAATGGTCCCGGTGAGGACGAGGAGGGCGAGCGCCAGAGCGGTGATACCCAGCCTGCGGCCCACTTTCAGCGGGGGCATGGCAGATCTTCTCTCCGTAATCCGTGGTCGGGGTGCGATGAGGAGTGGCGCCGGAGGGCGGCGGTGTGCGGCACACCGCCGCCCCGTTACCTGCGAGGCGTTCGCTCAGTAGCAGTTCCCGCTGTTCTTCAGCAACCGAAGCGAGCTGGCCCTGTTCCGAAAGTCCGGGTGGACGTAGTTGACCTCGGATCCGGCTTCGACGCAGAGCAGTTGCCCGCCCCAGTCGTTGCCGATCCCGGTGTAGTAGTGGCTCTCGTATCCGCTGTTGCTCGAGTTGCTGAAGGACACTCCGTTGTTGTGCACTCTCTGGCCACCGCCCGCACGGCTGGTGAACTCGTTGAAGGTGTCGTTGCGGAAGTCGGTGTCGTTGCGGAAGTCGGTGTCGTTGTTGAAGTACGAGTGGCGGGCCGAGTCGTTGAGACCCTGGTACGACCCCTCTCCGACCGGAACCCGCCGCCCGCAAGATCTGCCATGCCGTCAACCGCAGCTTCACCTCACTAGAACGCGCCACTTATCTCCAAGGCCCGGTAGGCCGTTCCCCCTGCCGATCGTGACCACTGGCCAAACCGAAGCCAGCCCGCTCCGAGTACCGCGCCCGGCCCGTCGCGGCCCGCTGCCCCTGTTCCGGGCGGTGCGCCGTGATCTGACGGCGGGGGAGCGGGCCGGTCACCGCTACGGCCCCGAAGCAGTCCGCGCCCTGGAGGTCGCGCCCGCACCGGTAGGCGCGGCAGTCGGCGGTGCGGTGGTAGCGGCGCCCGCTCTGGGGGTGGACGACGGAGTCGCTCCAGTCCAGTTCCGTCAGGCTTCCCGGGGTGTCGCTTACGCCCACTCGGCTCGCAGTTTCGGTGGTGCTTCCGGCTGCTCTTTGGTGAGTTTTTGGGGTCTCGATTTGGTGTGGGAGATCCATACGCCGGGCTTGGTCTCGGTCCGGTCGGGCGGGGTCTGCAACGTCTTCCGCGGTACTGGCCGGTCCGAGCCCTCCCGTTCCGTTCGATCCATTGTGTGAGGGCTGTCAGGCCGCGTCAGCCGTTCCTGCTGCTCGGTCGGGAGCAGCTGCCAGGTGCACGTTTGTTTCTGCCGCTGAGGCCAGTTGCCGAGGGTTCCTGCGGAGGTGCGGTTCTCTCGGTGGCGTTCAGCGGCGTTCCCGCCCCAGGTATCGGCGATCGAGGTCACGCAGGCTGGCCACTGCCGGGAGCGGGTGAAGTCGGCGCTGTAGTGCTCGGATCGGTGCCGGGTGCGGGCCTGCCGGTAGTGGCGGGCGTCGCGCTCCGGTGTTGTGGATAGGCCGTAGGTGGGCCCTTTGCCTGAATCTCCAACGCGCCTTTATTTGCAGAGTGTTGAGCCCTTCGGGCGGGTGCTGGCGGACCTTTCGTATGAGCACGCCGCGGACGGGCAAGGCCCAGCGGACTTCGGCGAAGGACGGTGCAATGGTGTCTCGCCCTTTTGACCGTGATGCAGGGGTGCCCACGGGGGAAGGGCCCGATCATGGGCCGGCTGGTCATCCACCGGTCTCTCCCCGACGCCGACCGCTTCGTCATCTTGACGCTCGTCGGTGAACTGCATGAGCTCCTCGGTCTCGAGCGATGCCGTTTCACCTGGGCGGGCGGATGGACAGCGCGTGGTGGAACTCGTTGCGCGGATCCCAGCGGGCCTTGATGCGCTGCAGGCGCGGATAGTGCTGCTTGTAGTACAAGGTGTGCCACGGTGTCCCGGACGTGTTGAGGTCCGGGTCGGCGAGGTCGGTGTCCGGGTAGTTGACGAACGAGCCGTCACTGACCGCGCCGGGTACTGGGACGCCGCCGGTGTCGGCGTACATGTCACGGTAGAGGTCGCGCACCCATCCCAGGGCGGACCGCGCGGCGTCCGGGTTCTGCCAGGTGGTGAGGTAGATGGCCTTGAGGACGGAATCCCGTTGTGCCACGGCCGTTTCCCCGGGCACCACCGCGTTGACCTGCCCTCCGTAGGAGACCAACCACACCGCGCCGTCGACCGCGCCGCCCGCCTCGGCCGACAGGTGCTCGTGCAGGACGCCCAGCTGCCGATCCGTGAAGCACTGCCGCAGGTAGGCGGCCTTGGCCTTGAAGAGAGCCGGCTCGCTTTCCTGGACGGCCGCGGCCGCCAGGAGCCATGGCCGGTTCACCACGGTCCGCGTGGGCCGCGCCCGCACTCCGGCCCCGACCGCGGCCACGTAGTCGTCGACCAGGCGCTGTGCGTCGGCACCTGGGGAATGGACCTGGCCCACGAGCTCGATCGTGCCGGACTCACGGTGGTTGAGCATCAGCAAGCTGAACAGGTCGGTGTAGGGGGAGCCGGGCGCACTGTTGTGCTCGTGCCAGCCGCCGTGGTTGCCGACCAGGCGGGTGAACGACCGCCGGTCGAGGTCCTTCCAGGACCAGGAGGCGCTGAAGGTGAGCACGGACGCCGGTGCGCGGGGCAGTAGCCGAGCGGGGTCGGAGCCCTTCGTGCCGGGCGAGCGGAACCAGTAGCGCGTGACGACGCCGAAGTTGCCGCCCCCGCCCCCGGTGTGCGCCCACCACAGATCGCGGTGCGGGTCGTCGGGCTCCCGCGTGGCGACCACGCTGCTCGCCCGCCCGCGCCCGTCCACGACCACGACCTCCACGGCGTACAAGTGGTCCACGGACAGGCCGTACCGGCGCGACAGGGCGCCGTACCCGCCGCCCAGGACGTGACCGCCGACCCCGACCTCCGCCGTGGCGCCCGCCGGAACGGTGACGCCCCAGCCGAGGAACAGCCGCTGGTAGACCTCACCGAGCAGGGCACCCGGCTCCACCGCGAAGGCCCGCCGCCGCGTGTCGTAGGAGACGGAGGCCATGGGGGACAGGTCGATGAGCGCCTTGACGGACGGGTCGTCGACGAAGTCCTCAAAGCAGTGCCCTCCGCTCCGCACGGCGATGCGCCGCCCCTCGTCCACCGCTTGCTGCACGGCGTCGACGACCTCCCGGGCCGAGGACGCCACACGTACGTAGTCGGGAGCGCCGACGAAACGCGCGTTGCTGCCTCGGCCGGTCAACGACGCGTACCGTGTGTCGTCGGGGCGGACCGTCACCGCGCCCGGCGCGCCGGTACGCGCGGCGGCAGCCGTCGCGGTGCCAGGTAAGCCCAGCCCCGCGGCTGCCCCTCCGAGCGCGGCGGCTCCTGCAAGGACGCCGCGTCGTGTCACTTCTGCCATCGTCTGCTCCCACCGTTGCCGGCGCCGGTACCGGCGCCGGAGGGCTGACATCGCATCACGGGTCAACGATCAACGACGCAACGGCGCCGGACATCGTGCGTGGTGACCAACCGGCCGTCCGCCCTTGTATGTACGACGTCCCCTCCTCCCGGACGTTGTGCTGTCCATGCGCATGCGTGAGGACAGGCTCGAACCGTACGAAACGTATGAACCGTACGGAGAGGTCACGCGGACACGTGTCATGGCCTGCGGCGGTGGGGCGATGGCGCATTTCCGGAATCCGGTCGCGAGGTGGCTGTGCCAGAACCACCGGGGTGTGGAGAGATCTCGGTTCCCGCGCAGTCCACTGACGGCATAGAAGGACGGGCTTCATCCGGACCGATGTGCTCGCCGGTGTCGGGGGTGACGGGGACAACGTTCTTGCCGTCCGGTCCGACACGTTCACGGCCTCGTTCGCGAGAGGACACGGGTGTGTCGTACGGCCTGTTCGGCAGGCCGGACCGTACCTGGGGGAGCTTCAGATCAAGATCACAGGCTGGGCTGTGTGCGCGGCGCTACCGCGAAAGGTGTAGCAACCGCGTGCCTACCGCGGGGGTTTCATCGTCGATGGAACCAACGGTGGACGCCGGGTACGGCCCGGGCCCCCGGTGTCGGCAGTCAGCAGTCGGCAGTCAGCAGTCCGCCGTCACTGCCGGTGAGCGCATGCGGGTGGTGGGCCGGTAGCGGGGCTCGTGCGGCTTGCGGAAGGGCCGACCGTCTCCGGCCACTGGATGGAATCGATGGGGGAGGAGAGTGCCTCTGGACGGGGGACACGTGCGGCTGGGCGTGCTCGGTGCGAGCCTGGTAGCCGCGCTGGCGCTGGTGACGGCCTGCGGGGCCGGGGCGGAGAAGGCCAAGGAGTCGCCGAGAGGCGTGAAGGGCGCACCGAACTCGGCCGGTGCGGGTGTGGCCGGGCAGAGTGGCGAGGATGCCTCGGTGGCCGCCGGGACACCGCCGTTGAACTGGCGGCGAACGGCGGGCTGAAGGCGCTTGAGCCCCGGTGGTCGTTCAACCCACAGGAAGGACGGACGTACGGGAATCTCGGGCAGCCGAAGCGATGGGGCGCCAACGAGCCAAGCCGCGCCGGTTCGGCGGCCAGAAGCTTGTCCTGACCGCAGGGCATACAACCGGCACACCGTGCGGCTCAACTCCGGGCGGCCGCAGACACGGTGGAGCCGGTGGCCCCACGACGAAGCTCAGGACCACAGAGGAAATCTCCCGAGTGGGTGAAGAACGCGGAGCCACTGACAGGGCCGCACAGCGCTCACGGATCCGGCCCGTCACCGGGTAGCCCGGAAATTCACGACCCGGCCCCGGGCGATTCGAGAGCTCCGGCGAGGCCGGCGGACAGACCATAGCCGGGGCTTCATCCGGTCGTCCTGTCAGCTGCCACCGGCGCTGGACCCAGGGCCAGGGCCGGTGGCAGCGGGACTGGGGCGGCGACGTCGAGAGTGCGGTGCGTCAGGAGGCTGTCGTCCGGGGCCGTTTGAGCACACGGACGGTGACGGCCAGTTCGACGCGGGCCTCGGCGTAGTCGGTCAGGAGCAGCTCGGCGACGCGGGATCCGGACAGGTTGTCCGCCGTGCCGCGCTTGACGGCCGCATCCCAGTGCACGCGGTCGATGCCGACGTTCTTCCCCGCTGCGGTCCGCGCTGTGTGCGAAGCGCAGGACATCGGGCCAGGCCGGTCGTGCCGGGCGCGGCACCGCCATCTCCGCCAGCAACAGAGCGGCATCCACCGCCTGCGTTCCCGCCGGGCACCGCACCGCCGCCAGGATCGCCCTTGACCCAACATCTATAGCGATCGTGAGCTCCGGCCGTCCCACGCTCCCGTCGTCGAACAGCGCGAGCACGTCCAGGCGGATGGTGTCGATCTGGACCTGCTCCCCGGGCCGCAATGCCACGGGCGGGGTGAACCTACGCCCGCCGTCGGTGACCGGCACCGTCCGTACCCGGGCGGCCGGATGGTCCGCGGGGTGTGCGAGCTCATGGACGAGCCGGTAGAACGTGGCCCGCGATGGCATCGCGACCGTGCCCTTGTGCCGGTCTTTGAGGAACCGAGCGACCAATGGCATCAGCCCTTTGACAGCGCCCTTGGAGCGTCCCTGCTGCCCGCGCAGCACGCCCTGGACTGCGGCCACGCCCCGCTCGTCCTGCCGCCCACCGCCACCACTGCGGCCCCGTGTGACACGGTGGCCGACGAGCCCCCACAACCCCTACTTGCGATACGCCAGCCGCATGCGCTGCACCGTCTTCTCCGCCACCCGTCCAAAGCCCAGCGCGGTCAGCTCGACAGTCATGGCCCGTCCCCGCTCGGCCAGCGTCCCGGTGAAGAACCTGTCGGCGGGCCCGGCGATTGCGTCGGTGCCGGTGCCGGTGCGGCGGTTTTCCTGGCGGACCGGTCAGCGTCACCGGCCGGGGCTGGAGCGCCTGGTGACGACCGGTCGGCGGGGTGCAGCAGGCGGATATCGAGATCGTCTTCATGAATGTGGCCGTGGTGCCCGGCGATGTGCCGGGCACCACGGCTGATCGGGGTGCCGTCCGCGCTGACGGGGCAGGTCTTACAGGTGCCAGTTGGTGAAGTTGCCGGTGCTGGGGATGCGGCTGGCGTACCACCACCGACCAATGCTGTCCTTGACCTTGAGCGTGACGTTGTAGCCGGTGTCACGGTGCACGAAGACCTTGCTGTAGGCCTTGCCGTGCAGGGACTTCCAGGGGGTGTAGTGCCCGGAGGCGGTGCGCATCCGCTCCCAGACCGCGCGGTCGGTGCCGATCACGTACACGGCCTTGGTCCCGTTCGGGTAGACGTAGTACTTCGGCGGGTACTGGCACAGGTAGTTCCCCCCGTAACCGGGGACATGGCAGGGCGCCGCCGTGCCCTGGGCCGGGGTATTGGGAGCTGCGGCAGCGCGCGTGGCTTTCGGCGCCTGTTGTGCCTGTGCAGCGCCGGCGGAGGCCATTGGAGCGGTCATCGCAACTGCAGCCAGCGCCATCATGGCCGTGGTGACCGCAATCTTGGGCTTGATCTTCGCGGGACGCCGTCCTTGCTCGGTCTGATACCTGGTGGTCACGGTGGTCCTTCCGTGGGTGTGACGGTGGTTCTTGCGGATGTTGCACAGCGGCCGGGGATATGGGCTCAGCCGCTGCGCACCCCCCCGGGTCTGGAGCGCCAGGGGCGGTCTGGCATCGAGTTCACCTTGCTGGGGTGTTGTTCATCAGCCCAGGTCGGTGGGGGTAAACAATCGGGTTCTGGACGGGTGGGGGTTCCAGGGATGGCCAGCGAGCGGCTTGTAGCGCCTGTGCCGGGTTCGTAGCGTGGCGTGCAGGTGATCATCCGGGGGTCTGGGGGATCTGGGTGGGGCGTAAGGAGAAGCCGGTGGATCCGGCGGCGGGGCCGGTGGCGCGGTTCGCGGTGGAGCTGCGCAAGCTGCGCGACGAGGCCGGGGGGATTACTTACCGGGGGCTGGCCGGGCGCACGGGGTACTCGGTTACCGCGCTGTCGCAGGCCGCCGCGGGGGAGAAACTCCCCTCCCTGGCCCTGACGCTGGCCTACGCCAGAGCGTGTGGCGGGGACGTAGAGGAGTGGGAGGGGCGCTGGCGGGCTGTTGTCCGTGAGGAGTCCGAGGCCGCGGCCGCCGACGAGGAACCCACCGATGCGCCCTATCGGGGGCTGGCCCGTTTCGAGGCCGGTGACGCGGATCTGTTCTTCGGCCGGGACCACCTGACCGACCACCTGGCACAGCTTGTCCGGCAGCATCGGGTCACGGTGGTCTTCGGCCCGTCCGGCAGCGGCAAGTCCTCGCTCCTGCGGGCCGGGCTCATCCCACACCTGCGCCAGACCAAGGAGAGCGGGCTGCGCCCGGCGGCGATCCGCATCCTCACGCCGGGCGCGCATCCCTTGCGTATCCACGCCGATGTCCTGGTTCCTGCGGCGGCTGAGGGGGAGACGTGGCTGGTGGTGGATCAGTTCGAGGAGGTTTTCACTCTCTGCCCCGATCCCGCCGAACGAGCCGAGTTCATCAACCAGCTGCTGGCCGCCAAAGATCCGCACAGCCGCCGGCGGGTTGTCCTCGGTGTGCGGGCTGACTTCTACGCCCGCTGTCTGGAGCATCCCGAACTCGCCGCGGTCATCGCGGAATCGAGCCTGCCGGTGCCCCCCATGTCCACCAGCGAGCTGCGTGAGGTCATCGTCAAACCGGCCGCAGCTGAGGGCCTGATCGTCGAGCGTGCGTTGACGGCACACCTGATCGAGGAGGTGGGAGGTGAGCCGGGGGCGTTGCCGTTGCTGTCGCATGTGCTGTTGGAGACCTGGCGCCGCCGCCGTGGCCGCACCCTGACCCTGCAAGCTTACGAATCGGCCGGTGGCATCCATGGTTCCATCGCCCAGAGTGCCGAGTCCGTTTACACCCAACTGGCCCCCGCCCAGGCCGAGACGGCCCGGCGTATCCTGCTGTGCCTGATCACCCCGGGAGACGACACCCCGGACACCCGCCGCCCCATCGATGTGAGCGAACTGGAGGAAGACCGGCGCACCGACACCCGCACGGTGCTCGACCTGCTGGCCCGCGCCCGGTTGGTCATCCTTGAGGACACCACCGTCGACCTGGCGCACGAGGCGCTGATCACTTCCTGGCCTCGGCTGCACGGCTGGATCGAACAGGACCGCGAACGCCTGCGTGCCCACCGCCGGCTGACCGAGGCGGCCAGGGCGTGGGCCGAACTCGACCAGGACTCAGGCGCGTTGTACCGGGGAATCCGTCTGGCAAGCGCCGAAGAACATCTCCCCCACCCCCATCTCACCAGCCTGGAACGCGCCTTCCTGAACGCCAGCGTCGCCGCCCGCGACCACGAACAACACGCAGCCGCCCGCACCACCCGACGACTGCGCCAGTTCTCCATCGCCGTATCCGGGCTGCTCGTCCTGGCCCTGACCGCCGGTGTGCTTGCCTGGCAGCAAAGCCGCGCCAGCGACCGGCAGCGCGCACGCGCGGTGGCCGCGCAACAAACCGCCATATCCCGGCAGCTCGCCGCACAGTCCTCCGCGTTGATGGCCACCGACCCCGACCTGGCTTCGCTGCTGGCCGTGCGCGCCTATCGCACCGCCCCGACCGGCGAGGCAACGACCAGTCTGTACGCCGCAGCAGACCTTGCCCGCCAGTACCACCTGCCCGCCTACGCCACCCCCGTGCTTGTGACGGCCTTCAGCCCGGACATACGCACCCTGGCCACTGCTGACGAGAAGACGGTGCGGCTGTGGGACACCGCGACGGGCAAACCCCGCCGCACCCTTACCGGCCACACCAGGGCTGTGTCCACGATGGCCTTCAGCTCGGACGGACGCACCTTGGCCACTGCTGACGAGAATGCGGTGCGGCTGTGGGACACCGCGACGGGAAAGGTCCGCCGGACTCTCCCCAGCCATGGTGACGTTGTGTCCGCGATGGCCTTCAGCCCTGATGCGCACACCCTCGCCGTCGGTGACGGTGGAGGACGGGTGCGGCTGTGGGGGACCACCACAGGCACGCTCCGGCGCACACTCACAGGCCACCCCGGTTATGTGTCCGCAGTGGTATTCAGAGCAGACGGGAACACCCTGGCCACCGTAGGCGAAGAGAATGGCGACGATGAAGACGGTCACGACAGGGCGATTCGGATATGGAACATGGTCGGCGGGAAGACAGAGAGCACTATCTCCACTTACCTTGCGGGATCTTTCCGTATAGCGGCATTCAGCAAAGACGGGCGCACCCTGGCCACCACTGGCTACGACGAAGCGGTGGAGCTGTGGGACACCGGGACAGGCAAGCTCCGCCGCCCCCTTACCGGCCACGCCAGGGCGGTCTCCGCAGTGGTTTTCAGCCCTGACGGGAACACTCTGGCCACTGCTGACGAGAAGGAGGTACGGCTGTGGAACGTGGACAACGGGACGCTCCGACGCAGCCTGCCCTTCCCCAGTAACTCCATCCTCACGACGGCGTTCAGCCCGGATGGGAACACACTGACCGCTGTCGCTGGGACAGGGGTCGTGCGGGCGTGGGACGTCACGGAGGGCCGACCTCGCCGTACTCTCACCGGCCACACCGGGGAGGCGTCCGAGGTGGTCTTCAGCCCGGGCGGGGACACCTTGGCTACCGCTGATGAGGATGCGGTGCGGCTGTGGGATGTATCCAACGGGAGGCTCCGGCGCACCCTGCGTGCTCCCGGCAATGACATGGTCGGAGGGATGGCGTTCAGCCCGGGCGGAGACGCACTGGCTGTCAGCGACGCCGGCACGGTGCGTTTGTGGGACAGCGCAACCGGCAGAACACGTCGCATCCTCACCGGCCACGACGGGGATGTGTCTGAGCTGGTGTTCAGCCCCGTCAAGGACATCCTGGCCACCGCTGACAGGGCGGCGGTACGGCTGTGGGATGTGACCGAGGGGAAGCTCCGGCGGACCCTTTCCTTCC
>NZ_JBEZCG010000039.1:0-27509 GCF_040647455.1 Streptomyces sp. NPDC041068 | reverse complement strand
CGTACGACCCGCACAGGGCAAAGCACCCACACCAAAAGACGAACCAGCCCCCACACCCACGACCACACCCCACACACCCGCAGACAAACCCCACGTCAGAACGTCAGAACCCCCCGCGCAACCCGCCCCGCCCGCGCGTCCTCCACCGCCTTGCCGAAGTCCTCCAGCACGTACGTGGCCGTCACCAGTTCGTCCAGGAGCAGGCGCCCGCCCCGATACATCTCCGCGTACAGCGCGAAATCCCTCTGCGGCTGCGAACTCCCGTACCGGCAGCCCAGGATCGACTTGTCCAGGAACATCGAAGCCACCACGAACGACGCCTCCGCCCCCGCCGCCGGCATCCCCAACAGCACCGCCTGCCCATGCCGATCCAGCAGATCGACCGCCTCCCGCACCAACTCCACCCGCCCCACGCACTCAAACGCGTGGTCGACCCCGTCCGGCAGCACCTCCCGCACCCCTTCCACCGCCCCAAAGAAGTGCGTGGCCCCGAACTGCCGCGCCACCGCCTCCTTCTCCGGATTCGCATCCACCGCGACGATCGTCGACGCCCCCGCGATCCGCGCCCCCTGCAGCACGTTGAGCCCGATCCCACCGGCCCCGATGACGACGACCGAGTCCCCGAGCCCGACCTCGGCCCGGTTCAACGCCGCCCCCACCCCCGTCACGACCGCGCACCCGATCAGCGCCGCGGACGTCAGCGGAATGTCGTCCGCGATCTTCACTGCCTGCACGGCCTTGACGATCGTGCGCTCGGCGAAGGCGGAGTTCGCCGCGAACTGATACACCGGCTTCCCGCCCCGCGAGAACGGCTGATCCGGCCGCCCGATCGCCCTGCGGCACATCGTCGGCCGCCCCCGGTTGCACTCGGCGCACGCCCCACAGCTCGCAATGGTGGACAGAGCCACATGATCCCCGGGAGCCACATGCGTGACCCCGGCGCCCACAGCCTCCACGACCCCCGCGCCCTCGTGCCCGAGCACCACCGGCGGCGGAAACGGAATCGTCCCGTCGATCACCGAGAGATCGCTGTGGCACAGCCCGGCCGCGGACACCGCGACAAGGACCTCACCGGGCCCCGGATCCCGTATCTCCAGGTCGTCGACGACCTCGACCCGCTCCCCGTCGAAGACAACGCCCCTCATCACGCACCCCTCACCGAGGCCCTCTGGCCTCTCTCGGCAGACCGAGCACACGCTCGGCGATGATGTTCCGCTGCACTTCGTCCGAGCCGCCGTAGATGGTGTCGGCGCGACTGAACAGGAAGAGCCGCTGCAGGGCGTCGAGTTCGTACGGAGCGTCGGCACGCCAGTCCGAAGGCCCGACCGCGGCGGCCGCCCCCCGCACCTCCACGGCGAGCTCCCCGAGCCGCTGATGCCACCGCCCCCACAGCAATTTGGCCACACTGGGCGCCCCGAGGTCCTGCCCCGCACCCTCCCCGCCGCCTCCACTCCCCAGCGTCCGCAACGCGTTCCACCGCATGACCCGCAGCTCGGCCCACTGCCGCACGATGCGATCCCGCACCACGGCATCGCCGACCGCCCCGCTCGCCACGGCCTCCCGCACGACACCCGCCAACTCCTCGGCGAAGCCGATCTGTTGGACCAGAGTGGACACCCCGCGCTCGAAGCCGAGCAGCCCCATCGCGACACGCCACCCCTGGCCGACGCCGCCGACGACATGCGCGGCACGCGCGCGTGCACCGTCGAAGAAGACTTCGTTGAACTCACTGGTGCCGGTGAGCTGCTGGATGGGCCGCACCTCGATCTTCCCGGGCTGATCCATCGGAACCAACAACAGAGACAACCCCCGATGCCCCCGCGCCCCCTCCTCCGTCCGAGCCAACACGAAGCACCAATCGGCGTCGTGCGCCAACGAAGTCCAGATCTTCTGCCCGGTGACGAGATAGGTCTCCCCCTCCCGCACGGCCCGCGTCCGCACCCCCGCCAGATCGGACCCGGCCCCCGGCTCGCTGTACCCCTGGCACCACAAGGCCTCCCCCCGGGCGATCGCCGGCAGGAACTCGTCCCGCTGCTCCTGGCTCCCGTACGCGAGGAGCGTCGGCGCAAGGAGGTTCTCCCCGATGTGCCCGTACCTCCCGGGTGCCCGCACGCGCGCGTACTCCTCGGCCCACACCACCTGCTGGGTCAGCGTGGCCCGCCGGTTGCCGTACGCGTCCGAGTCCCAGCCGAGGCCGATCCACCCGCCGCGCCCCAACTCCCGCTCCCAGGCCCGCCGCTGAGCCCCGCCCTCGTGCTCGCTGCCGGGCCCACCGCGCCCCACCGCGTCGGCGAAGTCGCCGGTGAGGTGCTCGGCGAGCCAGGCTCGCGCCTCGTCGCGGAACTCCTCGTCCTCGGGCCCGAACCCGAACTCCACCGCCCCGCCCCCGCCTACGCGTTCGGACGTTCTTTGTCGGCCGCCGCCTTGGCCATGGCCTCCAGCTGCGCCAGCATCGGCATCGGATCGGTCCCCACCGTCCCCGGCAGGAAGTCGGCGATCTTCTCGGGGGTCCAGGCCCCGTCCGCGTACCCGGCGCGCAGCTCGCGCGGCTGTGCCCATACGGCGATCTTGGGCCCGGCGATCGTGTAGACCTGCCCGGTGATCTTCTCCTCGCGGGCCCGGTCGCTCAGCAGATATACGACGAGCGCGGCAACGTCCTCCGGCTCCCCGATCTCCTTCAACTCCATGGGAACATTCGCCGACATCCTGGTCCGCGCGACGGGCGCCACAGCATTGGCGGTCACCCCGTACTTGTTGAGCCCCAGCGCCGCGCTCCGCACCAGCGAGATGATCCCGCCCTTCGCCGCGCTGTAGTTGGCCTGCGCGACGGACCCCTGGTGGTTGCCGCTGGTGAAGCCGATCAAGGTCCCCGACCCCTGCTTGCGCATCACGGCCGACGCGGCGCGGAAAACAGTGAACGTCCCCTTCAGGTGCGTGGCGACGACCGGATCCCACTCCTCCTCGGACATGTTGAAGAGCATCCGCTCGCGCAGAATCCCGGCAACGCAGACCACACCGTCGACACGCCCGTACTCACTCAGCGCGACGTCGACGATCCGCTGCCCGCCCGCCATGGTCGAGATGTCGTCCGCGACGGCGACGGCCTCTCCGCCCGCGGCCTGGATCTCCTTGACGACGGCGTCGGCCACCTCGCTGGTCGGCTCGCCGCCCTCCATGGAGACGCCGTAGTCGTTGACGACGACCTTCGCCCCCTCGGCCGCCGCGGCGAGCGCGACGGCCCTGCCGATGCCGCGCCCGGCGCCGGTCACGGCCACCACCTTGCCTGCCAAGAAGTTCCCCACGTCCGGCCCCTTCCCGCGGTTTCTGACGGACCGTTAGATTCTATGACCCGTCAGATACCGGAAGACAAGCCCCGTGGAGGACTCATGTCAGACTCGGCCGCGGCCCCCTCCACCCTGCCGCCCGAGTTCCACGACATCGCCAAACGCGTGAACAACTGGGGCCGTTGGGGAGCGGACGACGAGATCGGCACCCTCAATCTCGTCACCGACGAGGTCGTGCGCGAGGCCGCGGCCACCGTCCGCAGCGGCCGCCGCGTCCCGCTCGCGCTGCCGCTCAAGGAGGACGGCGTCCAAACGGGCCTGATACCCGGCCGCATCAACCCCCTGCACACGATGGTGCAGATCAACCAGGAGCTGTTCGGCCCCGGCACGGTCGCCACCAGCGACGACGCGGTGACGATGGGCCTGCAGACGGCCACCCACTGGGACGCGCTCACCCATGTCTCGCACTCGGGGAAGATCTACAACGGCCGCCCCGCGGACACCGTCACGGCCCACGGGGGCGCCGAGTTCAGCGGCATCGACAAGGTCCCGTACATCGTCTCGCGCGGGGTCCTCCTGGACGTCGCGCGCGCCAAGGGCCTCGACCGGCTGCCCGGCGACCACGCGGTCACTCCCGAAGACCTGGACGAGGCGGCGGAGTTCGGGGGCGTCACGGTCCGCGCGGGCGACGTCGTGCTCGTCCGGACGGGGCAGACGCAGGTGCTGCTGGCCGGCGACAAGCACGCGTACGGCTATCCGTCACCAGGTCTCTCGGTGCGCACGCCCGAGTGGTTCCACGCGCGGGACGTGGCGGCGGTCGCGAACGACACCCTGACCTTCGAGATCTTCCCGCCGGAGATCGAGAACCTCTGGCTGCCCGTGCACGCGCTCGACCTGGTCGAGATGGGGATGCTGCAGGGCCAGAACTGGAACCTGGAGAAGTTGTCCACAGCCTGTGCAGAAGATGCGCGGTACGCCTTCCTGCTGTCCGCGATGCCCGAGCCGTTCACCGGCGGCACGGGCACGCCGGTGGCCCCGGTCGCCGTGCTGTGAACTCCCACTCTCCCCGCCCCACCCCTTCGGGCGGCGGCGCGTCGGCTTCCGCCCCGAGCGCGATGCCGCGCGCCGCCGTCCGGCTCCGGCGCTCGACCCTGCCCCTCATGGCCCCGAAGGGACTGACGCCGAAATCACGACCCACATCTCGTCAAGGAACCTCCGTCACCGAGCACCCTCGACGTCCCCTCGCGGCGAATCGCTGCACACAAGCGTGATCAATCGGACACGGTACGTCAACACCCGGCCGGGGATTAATGAATTATGACCGATTTGCCCCACCCGCGCATGGGTGCGCGCATCGTGGCACACGACGGCGCATACGGGCTCAGAGAGCCCCGCACCCGAGCAAAGGGGGCTCGCGCGGCTCGCACACGGCCACGGCTCGGACCCTCAAAGCTCAGAGCCTCAAAGCTCGGACCCTCAAAACTCGGACCCTCAAAACTCAGAGCCTCAAAGCTCGGACCCTCAAAACTCAGACCCTCAAAGCTCGGACCCTCAAAGCTCAGAGCCTCAAAACTCAGAGCCTCAAAACTCAGACCCTCAAAGCTCGGACCCCAAACAACTAGGACCCTCAACAGCTCGGACCCCATGCAACTCGACCCACCAGCTCGGCCCCCTACGCCCGGCCGCTCACACCGCTTCGTACGCGACACCGGCCTCGCCGCGCGGCGCTTCGTCGAAGGTCGCGGCGTCATAGGTCGCGCCTTCGAAGGTCACCGCGGCCACGCCCGCGTCGCACCGGTCCACCTCGCACCAGATGCTCTTGCCCACCCCCTCGGGCTGCCAGCCCCAGCGGTCGGCGAGGCCGTCGACGAGCTCCAGGCCGCGGCCGTTGGTGTCGTCGCCGTCCGCGTGCCGCGGCGCGGGCGGGCGGGCGCTGCGGTCGGCGACCTCCACCCGGACCGTCCCCGGCGCATCGGCGGGACCGTCAGGGATACAGGGGAGCAGCATGCGCAGCACGGCCGGACAGCCCGTGTGCACAACGGCGTTGGTGACGAGCTCCGAGATCAGCAGGATCAGTGTCTCGGCCACCGGCTCGTCGGCCTCTATCCCCGAGCCCGCGAGCCGCGAACGGGCCCAACGCCTGGCCCGTCCCACCTCTGCGGGGTCGGCCCCGACCTCCAGCTGAACTTGAAGCACCTGCACCGCTCACACCATCCGAACCGGCGGACACATCGCCTCGCGACTCCACGGAGTCACCGAACGTGAACCCCTTGGGAGCCAGCATGATTGACGTTCAGTCACCCCAACAAGCGCTTCGGGCATATTCCAGCGCGAAGGAGTACGCGTGCTGCATACTGTGCGACGCGCGCCATGGGGGGTCGAACAGGCGGGTACGGAACCCAGTCCTGCGCTGCGAACGGCGGGCATTCCCGGGCCCGGAGTCGCCTCAGGGGCAACACCGGGATGGCTCGGCCTCAGAACCACTCGCATCCCACACAAGGTACCCGAGCCGGACACCGACTCCGTGCCGTGACGAGTCACGCGTAGGACACAACCCGATATCGACGCTCAGTAGTCCTGCCGCGGGCCGCTTCCCGCTCGCGCAACAACAGGACAAAACGCCCGATATCGGGTAGACCAATGTCGGCCGACGCCTCAGAGGGCCGCGGCCAGCTCCTCCTCCGCCTCCCGCGCCGTCCGCCCCAGCTCGGCGCGCACCCAGGCCCGCTTGAGGTGCAGGTGCACGTCGGCCTCCCAGGTGAAGCCCATGCCGCCGTGCACCTGGAGGCAGTCCCGCGCATTGCGCACGGCCGCGTCGTCGGCCAGCAGCTTGGCGCCGGAGATCTCCAGCGCGTCCCCGGTCACGGCCGCCGCGTACACCGCGCCGCGGGCGAGCTCGGCCCGCACGAGCATCTGCGCGCAGAGGTGCTTGACGGCCTGGAACGCCCCGATGGGCCGCCCGAACTGCACGCGCTCGCGGGCGTATTGGACGGCCATGTCGCAGGTGCGGTCCGCGCTGCCGAGCTGCTGCGCCGCGTGGAGCAGCGAGCCGACGGGAGACCCCGGGCCCGCGGGTTCGGGCACCCGGTGCAGCGGCGTCAGCGGGTCGACGGACCGCAGCGGCACGGCGCCCCCCGCCGCCCCGCGCACCACGTCGGCCTCGTCGAGCCACGGCACCAGCGATCCTTCGACCTCGGTCACCACGACCTCACCCGACGCGGCGCCCGGCACGTCCCCCGCCGCGAGGAACGTCGCCACCGCGGGCCCCGGCAGCAGCACGCGCCCCGCCTCCTCGAAGACCAACACGGCCTCCGGCAGCCCCAGTCCGACCCCGCCCTCCTCCTCGGCCAGTGTGAGCGCGAAGAACCCGGCATCGCCCAGCTCGCGCCAGAGCGCCCGGTCGACGCGGTCCGTGGCGTCCCGCAGGACGAACCGCCCCTCCAGGAGCCGCCGCATTCCGTCGCGCAACGCCACCTGGTCCTCATCGAGTTGGAAATCCATACGGACCCTCACCGCTCCTTCGGGAGGCCGAGAATCCGCTCGGCCACGATGTTCTGCTGGATCTGCGAGGTCCCCGCGGCGATCGTGTACGACAGCGAGGACAGGCGGTCGAGGTTCCACTCGTGACCGAGGTCGAGCGCGCCCGCGCCGAGCACATCGGCCGCGGCGTCGTACAGCTCCTGGCGCGCGTGCGAGTACCGCAGCTTGAAGACCGATCCGCCCACGCCGGGCACCCCGCCCGTGCGCTGCGCCTCGCTCACGTTCCACTGCGTGAGCCGCCACAGCGCGGAGAACTCCGCACTCAGCCGCCCCAGCCCGCGCCGCAGCACCGCGTCGTCCCAGCGGCCGTTCTTCCGTGCCTCGCGCGCGAGTTCACCGAGCACGCGCCGGCAGGCCACCACCTCCCCCACGAAGGCGGTGCCCCGCTCGTACGACAGGGTCACCATCGTCACGCGCCAGCCGTCGTTCTCCTCGCCGACCCGGTTCGCCACCGGCACCCGCACCTCGTCGAGGAACACCTCGGCGAACTCCGTGGACCCGGCGAGCGTGCGCAGCGGGCGTACGGTGATGCCGGGGGCGTCCATCTGCATCGCGAGCCAGGTGATGCCCCGGTGCTTGGGCACGGCCTCGCTCACCGGCGTCGTACGCACCAAAAGCTCGCACCAGTCGGCGACCTCGGCGTGCGAGGTCCAGATCTTGGATCCGCTCACCACGTAGTGGTCGCCGTCCCGCCACGCGCGCGTGCGCAGCGACGCGAGGTCGGAGCCGGCGTCGGGCTCGCTGAAGCCCTGGCACCACACCTCGTCGCCGCGCAGCACGGGCGGCAGCCAGCGCTCGCGCTGTTCGGGGGTGCCTTCGGAGGCGATGGTGGGCCCCGCGTGCAGCAGCCCCACGAAGTTGGCGCCCACATAGGGGGCACCGGCCTTCTCCGTCTCCTCCAGGAAGATGAGCCGCTGCGTCGGCGATGCGTCCCAGTGCACCTCCCCGTAGCCCGCGTCGTACAGCATGCGCTGCCACGAGGTGTCGTAGGCGCGGCGTCCGGGCCAGTCCTGGGGCGAGGGCTTGGCGGGGAGCTTCGGGAGCACCGTCGCGAGCCAGTCACGAAGACCGGCCCGGAAGGCCTCCTCCTCGTCGGTGTACGTGAGGTCCATGCGGCACGTCCCCTCCGGCCCTCCGAAATGATCTGATGACCCGTCAGAACGCAGGCTAGCCCCGCACCCCTGGACCGACAAGGCGCGGAGCCTTACGCTCTCGGCACGATCTGACTACCCGTCAGTTCAGCCGGTGGGGCTGGGAGGGGACCGCATGAGGACCTCGGAGCACGATCACGATCACGATCACGAGCCCGGGCGCGAGCCCAAGCACGGGAACGAGCACGAGCACGAGCACAGGAACGAGACCGCGTACGCGCTGAGCGAGTCCCGCACGCTCTGGGAGCTGATCGCGCGCCGCGCCGACCTCACCCCCGAAAGGCCCGTCCTCCTCCAGGCCGCGGCCGACCCCTCCGACGACCGCACGCTCACCTTCGGGGAGCTGCGGGACCGCGCCGAGCGCGTCGCCGCGGGGCTCCACGACATGGGGGTGCGCCCCGGCACGGTCGTCGCCTGGCAGCTGCCCACCCGCATCGAGACGGCCCTGCTCTCCTTCGCGCTCGCCCGCATCGGCGCCGTCCAGTCCCCCGTCATCCCCTTCTACCGCGACCGCGAAGTCGGCTTCGCCCTGCGGGAGTCGAAGGCGGAGTACTTCGCGGTGCCCGGGACCTGGCGCGGCTTCGACCACAGGGAGATGGCGCGACGGCTCGGCGCGCGCGGCGTCTTCGAGGCGTACGACGACCTGCCCGACGGCGACCCGTCCGTGCTGCCCCCGCCGCCCTCCGACGGCACGGCGGTCCGCTGGATCTACTGGACGTCGGGCACCACGTCCGACCCCAAGGGCGTGCTGCACACGGACCGTTCACTGATGGCGGGCGGCTCCTGCCTGGCCCACGCCCTGCACCTGAAGGCCTCCGACGTCGGCTCGATGGCGTTCCCCTTCGCGCACATCGCGGGCCCCGACTACACCGTGATGCTGCTGCTCTACGGCTTCCCCGCGGTCATGTTCGAGCACTTCGCGCTGCCCGCCGCGCTCGACGGCTACCGGCGGCACGGCGTGACCGTGGCGGGCGGGTCGACGGCCTTTTACTCGATGTTCCTGACCGAGCAGCGCAAGCTGCGGCCGGGCGAGAAGGTCATCCCGACCCTGCGCCTCCTCGCGGGCGGCGGGGCACCCAAGCCGCCGGAGATCTATCACGCCGTCGTACGCGAGATGGGCTGCCAACTCACCCACGGGTACGGCATGACCGAGGTCCCGATGATCACGATGGGCGCCCCTGACGACACCGCGGAGAACCTCGCGACGACGGAAGGGCTGCCCCCGGAGGGCATGGAGATCCGGGTCACGGACGCGGACGGCAAGGAGCTGCCGCCCGACACGGACGGCGAGGTGCGACTGCGCGGGGAGGCCGTCTGCCGGGGCTACTTGGACCCCCGGCAGAGCGCGGACGTCTTCGACGCCGACGGGTTCCTGATCACCGGCGACCTCGGCCACCTCAAGAAGAGCGGCCATCTGGTGCTCACCGGGCGGGCCAAGGACATCATCATCCGCAAGGGCGAGAACATCTCCGCCAAGGAGATCGAGGACCTGCTCCACCAGCACCCGGCCGTGGGCGACGCGGCGGTCGTAGGCCTGCCCGACCCCGAGCGCGGGGAGCGGGTCTGCGCGGTGGTCGAACAGCACGCGGGGGCCGGGGAATTGACCCTGGAGACGGTCGTCTCGTATCTGCGCGGGGAAGGCCTCTCCACCTACAAGCTGCCGGAACAGCTGGAGCTGGTCGAGGCGCTTCCCCGCAACGAGACGCTGCGCAAGGTGCTCAAGTACAAGCTCCGGGAGCGCTTCTCCCGGAGCTGACCCCGCTGCCGGGGCCCGCGCAGGGCTACTCGGGCACCGTGAAGTACTGCGCGAAGGCCGTCACGATCTCCTGCTCGGCGACCTTGCCGTCGCCGTATGCGTCCAGCGCGCCGGCCACCGTCCCCGCGATGTCCTCGGGCACGCCGAGCGCCTTGAGCGCCCGCCCGGCCTCGCCGGGGGTCACCGCGCCGTCGGCGTCGCCGTCGGCGACCGCGATGACCGCGTGCAGGAAGGGGCGGGCGATCTCGGCGAACCGGCCGGGGTTGTCCCGCAGCCGCTTCACCGCGCCGCCCACGAACTCGTCCCGGGTGATCCGCTGATCCCCGTCGCGATCCGCGATTCCGGCCATGCCCTGCCAGAACGCCTCGGCCCCGATGTAGAGGGCCTGCCCCTTCTCGGACCGCGCCGTCGCGCCGAACTCCGCGCACAGGGCGGCCGCCGCCGTGCTGAAGTCCTCACGGGAGATGTAGCCGTTGCCGTCCTGGTCGAAGGTGGCGAACCGGGCCGCGATCCTACGCTCGTACTCGGCACTGTCCATGGTCTTCGGGCCGCCTCACTTCCGCGGTTGGGTGCGTGTTCAGGGGGTGTGTGTCCCCGGCAGCGAGCGTACGTCTTCGCAGGCCACCGGGGGGCGGGAAACCGACGCTTGTGCCAAGACCGCCGGAATTCCGGGACAAGGGTGTGTCACAAGGGTGATGTGCTGCACTGTTCCCGTGGAAGCGGTTGCGGCAAGTGTCATAGCGGTGTTGGGAACTCTGCTGGGTGCGGGGGTCACGCACGCCTTCCAGCGGAAGTCGATCGAACGGACGGAGGAGTTCACGCGCGGCGAGAAACTGCGGCAGGAACGGATCGACGCGTACTGCGCGTACGCGGGGGCGCTGGTCAACTACCGGCGGGTCCTGGTCGACCGCTGGTTCAGCCGGGCGGAGAACCGCACCGAGGAGAGCGAGGAGTCCCGCTTCCGCTCCTACGAGCTGCGCTCCGAGGCCCAGGAAGCGCTGTTCCGGGTGCAGTTGCTGACCAACGACGAGGAGCTCGTCCGCCTCGCCGCCGAGACCCTCGACCAGGTCGCCGACGTGCACAGGACCGACGACCGCGGCGTACTCGGCGAGCGGCGGCGCATCTCGCGGGACGCCATCAACTCCTTTGTGGCGGCGGCCAAACGGCACGTCTGAGCATGCACCGCCCCTACGCGGACAGCGGGGTCGCCCCGTCGTCCAGCGCCGCCCCCACGTCCGGGAAGACCTCGAACAGGCGGCGTACGCCGAGGGCCGCGAGGACACGGTTCACATGGGAGCCGTCGACCGCGCCCTTGGCCGGCAGTATCAGCCGCAGCCGCCCCTGACAGGAGCGGATCAGACGGCGCGTGGCGATGAGCACGCCGACGCCGCTGGAGTCGCAGAACAGCACTTCGGAGAGGTCGAGCACGATGCTGCGGCGCCCGTCGGCCACCGCGTCGTGCACGCGCTGGCGCAGCACGGGCGAGGTCAGCAGGTCCATCTCGCCGGACACGCGCAGCACCGCCCAGCCGGACTGCTCGCCCACCGTCACCTTGAGCGTCACCCGCCACGCCTCCCGCCAGCCCTGTCCGCCCGCTGATTCCGCAGTGATCCGGAAGCAGTCCTTACGCTTCGTTCTGCTTCGGCTGCCCCACCGCTCCCCCATGAAACACCAGCAAGCTCTCGTCAATATCATCCGGTGCCCGGCAGAAGCCGCGCTTTGCCTCAAACAGGAGTGCGCTGTCAGCGGCGCCGACTACATTCGATGGAGAGTCGGGAACGACAGAAGTACGGTCGAAGAAGACGGCAGTACGGACAGCAGTACGGACAGCAGTACGGACAGCAGTACGGGCAAGCGCACGAGGGGGACGCATGCCGAAGGACGCGCCGCGGCGCTGGGACCGCCGTATGCAACAGCGGCTCGCGCACGGAGAGGCCGCCGCACTCGGCGAGCTGTACGACCGCTTCGCCTCGCTGGTGCACGGCCTCGCCCACCGCGTCCTCGGCGAGGAGAGCGCCGCGGACCGCATCACCCGCGAGGTCTTCACCCACATCTGGGAGAACCCCGACGCGTACGACCCCAAGCAGGGCCCCCTGCGTTCCTGGATCGCCACGCTCACCCACCAGCAGGCCGTCCGCAGGCTCCGCCAGACCGAGTCCGCCGCCCTCGCCCTCGGTGGCGAGGGCACCACGGAGGACCTGGAGCGCAAGGTCCGCCGCGCCTCCGCGGCGGCCCGCGCCGACTACATCGTCACGGCCATGCCCACCCCGCTGCGCGCCGCCCTCGAACTCGCCTACTTCCAGCGGCGCGACTACCGCCAGACCGCCGCCGACCTCGGCGTCACCGAGGACGAGGCCCGCCGCAGACTCCGCCTCGGCCTGCAGCTCCTGTCCACGGCCAACGACACCGGCGACCCCTCCGCGGGCACGGCCCCCGGCACCGGGACCGGATTCGGGACCGTGCTGTGACCGGCTCCGACCGCCCCGAACCGTTCGACGAGCCGGACCCGGACAGCATGCGGGACGGCATGCCGGACGGCACGGACGACGCACCGCGCATACCGCTGCCGCGCACCTCCATAGAGGACACCGGACAGCCCGTGCCCGACCCGCCACCGCCGCGGGGCCCCGGCGAGACGACGTGGCGGGAACCCGACGAGACGACGTGGCGGGACCCCGACGAGACGCCGGACCCCGACGAGACGCCCCCTGCCGCACCCCCGGCCGTGCCGCTCGTCCTCGAACACCGCGTCCTGAAGTCCCTCCTCGGCGCCTGGGCGCTCTCCGCGTGCTCCGCGGAGGAGGCCACCGCCGTCGAGGAGCACCTGGGCGGCTGCGGCCCCTGCGCGGAGGAGGCGCTGCGGCTGCGCGACGCCGTCGGCCTGCTGCACCCCGAGGAGAGCCTCGACCTCGACCCCGGCCTGCGCACCCGCGTCCTGGAGAGCTGCCTCGGCCGCCGCCCACCGCGCATCCCGGTCCCCGAGTGGGCCGTGCCGTACGACGCGGAGACCGCCCGCCTCGACGCTCTCCTCCAGGACATCGGCGACGCGGAGTGGCACGCCCCGGTGCGGCTGCGCTGGTTCGAGGAGGACGCCCCGGTCAGCAGGAAGACCACCGTGGCCGGAGTCATCGCGCATCTCCTCGCGGTCGACGGCCTGGTCGGGCTCGCCCTGGGCCTCGACGACCCGCTCGGCCCCGAGCGCACGGGCCCCCAGGACCCCTCCCACCGCACCGAGGCGTACTGGCGCGCCTCGTACTTCCCGCCCACGCGCGCGGTGCGCGGCCCCTGGCGCGACCAGACGCACGAGCTGATCCGCACGGTCTCGTTCGCCGGCGGCGGCTCCGGCCGGCTCCCCGTGCCGTACGGAACGGTGCCGGTCCCCGGCGGCGACCCCGACCCCGAGACCGCGCAGAAGATCGAACTGCCGCTGCGGGACTCGATGCTGGACCGCGCCTTCGAGTGCTGGATCCACGCGGGCGACATCGCCGACGCCGTCGACTACCCCTACCCGCCGCCGGCGCCCCGGCACCTCCACCGCATGATCGACCTCGCCGCCCGGATACTGCCCGGCACGCTCGCGGAGCGCCGCCGCGCCGGGCTCGCCACACCACCGCGCCGCCTGGTCGCCGCGGGCGCGCCGGGGCGCACCCTGCGCCTGGAGATCGAGGGGCTCGGCGGCGGCGAGTGGTTCATCCCGCTCGACTCCCCCGCGGCGACCGCCTCCGCCGAGCACGAGGTGGCCCATGTGGCGCTGGACGGCGTCGAGTTCTGCCGCCTGGCCGCGGGACACGTCTCTCCGGAGGAGGCGGCCGCGGGCCAGGACGGCGACCGTGAGGCCATCCGCGACGTCCTGTTCGCGGCGGCTTCGCTGAGCCGGATGTAGGGGGCGCCCGCCAAGGGCTTACGCGAAGACCACCGTGCGGCGCCCGTTCAGCAGAATCCGCCGCTCCGCATGCCACTTCACGGCCCGCGCCAGCGCCTGGCACTCCACGTCACGGCCGATCGCGACCAGCTGGTCCGGGGTGACGTCGTGGCCGACCCGCTCGACCTCCTGCTCGATGATCGGCCCCTCGTCGAGGTCGGCCGTCACGTAGTGCGCGGTGGCACCGATCAGCTTCACACCGCGCGCGTGCGCCTGGTGGTACGGCTTCGCGCCCTTGAAGCTCGGCAGGAAGGAGTGGTGGATGTTGATGATCCGCCCGCTGAGCTCCTTGCACAGGTCGTCCGAGAGGACCTGCATGTAGCGGGCGAGGACCACGAGCTCCACGTCCTGCTCGCGCACGATCTCCAGGAGCCGCGCCTCGGCCTGCGGCTTGTTGTCCTTGGTCACCGGGATGTGGTGGAAGGGGATGTCGTACGAGGCGACGAGCTCGGCGAAGTCCGTGTGGTTGGAGACGACCGCGGCGATCTCCACGGGCAGCGCGCCGATCCGCGAGCGGAACAGCAGGTCGTTCAGGCAGTGGCCGAACTTCGACACCAGGAGGACGACCCGCATCTTGTCCTCGACGCGGTTGATCTGCCAGTCCATGTGGAAGGAGTCGCCGACCGCGGCGAAGCTGGCCCGCAGCTTGTCCACGGTCACCGGAGCCTCCGCCGAGAAGTGGACGCGCATGAAGAACAGTCCTGTGTCGTGGTCGCCGAACTGCTGGCTGTCCTCGATGTTGCAGCCGGTCATGAAGAGATAGCTCGACACGGCGTGCACGATGCCCTGCTTGTCGGGGCAGGAGAGGGTGAGGACGTACTGCTCAGAGGGGGCGGCGGGGGCGACGGACTGCTCGTTCATGCAGGCAAGGTTCCCACAGCGGAAACCGCTGTGGGCAATCGTCCCGCGGAGCGGACCTCAGGCGGACCTCAGGCGGACCTCAGGCGGACCTCGCCGGACCTCGGCGGATCTCAGGCCGACCTCAGGCGGACCGAGTCAGGATCCGCAGCACCTCAAGCGTCTTCGGCGGCACATCGGGATCCTCCCCGTCGCCCGCCGCGAGGCGGACATGCGCGTCCCGCGCCGCCCGCACGGCCTCCGGCCACCCCGGGTGCTCCAGATAGACGGACACCATCGCGTCCGGCCCCACCTCGTGCATGATCCGCAGCACCCGCAGCACCGCCGTGTCGACGAGCGCCGCCTCCTGCGGGTCCCGGAAGATCGTCCCGACGTATTTCTCCGCGGACCAGTTGTCCAGCCACGTGTCCTCGACGAGCCGGTACACGGCATCGGTCACGTCCCCGTACTCCTCGCGCCCCGCGAGCCAGCACTCACGCTGGAAGTCCGGGTCGGAGAGCATGTGAAGCGCCGAGCGCACATTGCTGCGCCAGCGCCACCACGGCATGTCGTTGGTCGGCATGCCGCCCATGGTGCTAGAGCGACGGCCGCGACGGGAAGACTTCTCCGAACCTTGCACGGTCATCGATCGTACGTTCCCACCTCGTGCACTCGAATCGGCCCCCGCCAGTTCACCTTCATGTCACTGTCCGTTGGGAACGAGTCACTCCAAGGTTGGTCCACCACCGGAATCGTGCAGGGACATGACCGGCCGGCGACGCACCTTCCTCCCCCGCCCCTTCCGAACCGCAGCACTCTCCGCGGCCGCAGCGGCGGCGTGCACGTCCCTGATGGCCGGGTGCGGGGTCATCCCTGGAGCCACGGGGGGTTCCAGGGACGACCCCATCACCGTCATGACCTGGGCCCCCGAGAAGACCAAGGCCACCAACAAGCCGGGCGTCCCCGCCATGGCCCAGGCCTACGCACGCTGGGTCAACGCCCACGGCGGCCTCGGCGGCCGCGAGCTGAAGGTCCTCACCTGCAACGACCACAACGACCCCGTGGGCGCCGCCGACTGCGCGCGCGAGGCGGTCGACCAGGACGTCGTGGCCGTCGTCGGCGCCTACAGCCAGCACGGCAAGTCCTTCCTCGCCCCGCTGGAAGTCGCGGGCATCCCCTACATCGGCGGCTACGGCATCACCGACGACGAGTTCAGCAGCCCGCTCTCCTACCCCGTCAACGGCGGTGAACCGGCCCTCATGGCGGGCAACGGCCGCCAGCTCGCCTCCCGCTGCGAGCGCGTCTCCCTCGTACGCCCCGACACCCTCGCGGGCGACGAGCTGCCCAAGCTGCTCAACCAGGGGCTCGCCGACGGCCACCACAAGCCCGTCGCGGACATCCGGGCCCCCGAGGACAGCACCGACCTCACCCCGCAGGCCGAGCAGGCCCTCAAGTCCGCGGGCGCGAGCGACGGCTGTGTGACCGCCGCGCTCGGGGCGCGCACCGACACGTTTTACGACTCGTTCCGGCGCACCGCGGCCGACTATCCGCCGGTCCGCATCTCCTCGGTCCTCGGCAGCGTCGACCAGTCCCTCGTCGACCGCACGGGCGGCGCGAGCGGCCCTTACGAAGGCGCGTACGTCACCGGCTGGTACCCCGCGTCCAGCGACGCCCGCTGGGACAAGATGCGCCAGGTCATCCAGGAGCAGGCGTTCGGCGACAACCGGGTCGACCCCGCGGACGCGGGCGTGCAGACGACGTGGATCGCGTACACCGTCCTGAAGCAGGCCGTCGAGTCGCTCGACGGCGGCGAGGTCACGTCCCAGACGCTGCGCCGCGCCCTCGACGGCGGCCTCCGGGTCCAGACGGGCGGCCTCACCCCCACGCTGAGCTGGCGCTTCGAGGACCTGCTCGCGGCCAGCGAGTTCCCGCGCCTGATCAACTCGGGCGTCACGTTCCAGGTGGTGCGGGACGGACGGCTCGTCCCGGCGCGCAAGGGGTTCGTGAACGTGGAGAAGACGCTGGAACAGACCGCGTGAGTCATCCTCCCGCGCCCCTTTCGGGGCGCGGGACCGCGTCCTACAGCTGCGTCTTGTTCCGCTCGGTCAGGCCGTACTTCCGCGCGATCGCGTTCCAGTGGTTGGCGGCCTGCCCCTTGGCGGTCGTCGCCGCGTTGCTCTGCTTGTTGCCCGCCACGGTCTGCGGGGTGTTGCGGGCGTGGCCCTTCTTGCAGCCCTTCTTGCCGGCCACCTGGTCCGCCCACGCGGCGTAGTGGTTGTCGGCCGCGGCGGACGCCTTCCAGGCCCTGTTGAGGGACGCGGTCAGCTGGTCGTTGGCCGGGAGCTTGTCGACCTTGAGGGCGGCGAGCCGGGTGACGAGGCCGCTCCGCTGCTTGGCCGCGGCGCGCAGGTCCTTCGCCGACTGGCCGAGGTTCTGGCACTTGCCGACGTTGCGTACGGCGGCGATGACCGAGTCACGGCTGTTGTTGCTGTCGGCCAGGAGCTTGTCCAGAGCGACCGCCTGGTCCTTGGCCGGGTCGGCGGTCGGCGAGGGCCGCTCGTCCGGCTCGGCGGACGCGGCGACGGGCTTGCCCTCGTCCTTCTTCTCGTCGTCGTCGCCACCGCCGGAGCTCAGGAGGGCGCCCGCGCCGATGCCGAGCGCGGCGATGCCGACGCCGATGACGCCGATGAGGGTCGCCTTCGAGCGGCCACCGCCGCCGCGCCGCCCACCGCCGCCGTGGCCGCCAGGGGCGGGGGCAGGTGCGGGCGCGGGTGCCTCGAAGCGGGGCATCTGCTGGGTGGAGGCGGGGCCCTCGGCCTCCGGCTCGGTGCGGAAGAGGCTGTCGAACTCGGCGGGCGGCTGCCGGTCGCCGGGGGCGCCGGGGCGGATGCCGTAGGGGGCGGCGGCCGGTTCGGGCGGGGTGGTGGTCCCGCCGGGCCCGCTGTTTCCGCCGGGGACGGGCGCGATGAACTGCGTGGGCTCGCTGTCGGGCGTGGCGGCGGGCGCGGCGCCGGGTACGGGCGCGTTGGCCCTGCCCAGGAACTGCGTGGCGTCGGCGGCGGGAGCCTCGGGCGGCAGGGCACCGGGTCCCACCGGGGGTATGTACTGCGTGGCCCCCTCGTCGACGCCGCCCGTGGGCACGGGAGCGATGTACTGCGTGGCCTCGCTGTCCGACGGCGCCCCGGGCACGGCGACGGGCGGCAGCGGCTGAGCGCCCTGCCCGGCGGGCAACGGCTGGGCCGAGGCCGCGGGCGGCAGCGGCTGAGCGCCGTGCCCCGCGTGCGCCCCGTGCGCGCCCTGGCCCTGCTGCCCCGCGTACGGAGTGCCGCCGGGGCCCTGCTGTGGCGTGGGTGTCGGCTGTGGCATGGGGGCGGCGTGCGCACCGTGGCTCTGCTGGGGCACGGGCGCGGCATGCGCACCACCGTGGCCCGACCGCCCCGCGTACGAGGCGTCGCCCGGAACCGACTGACCGCCGTACCCGTAGCCGCCATGGCCCGACTGACCACCGTGGGCAGCCTGACCGCCATGGGTCACCTGACCACCTTGGGGCGCCTGACCGCCGTGGGCCACCTGACCACCGTGGTTCGCCTGGCCACCGTGGGCAGCCTGATCGCCATGGTTCGCCTGGCCACCGTGGGCCGACTGGCCGCCATGGCCCGACTGACCACCATGGGCCGCCTGACCGCCATGGGTCACCTGACCACCGTGGTTCGCCTGGCCACCGTGGGCCGACTGGCCGCCATGGCCCGACTGACCACCATGGGCCGCCTGACCGCCATGGGTCACCTGACCACCTTGGGGCGCCTGACCACCGCGGGCTACCTGCCCACCGTGGGCCACCTGACCGCCGTGGGCCACCTGACCGCCGTACGAGCTCTGATCTCCGTACGACGCCTGGCCACCGTACGAAGCCTGATCTCCATACGACGCCTGATCTCCGTACGACCTCTGATCTCCGTACGAAGCCTGGCCTCCGTAGGCCGCCTGCCCTCCGTACGAAGCGTCAGGACCGGCCGCGGGCGCTCCCTCCGGAGGGAGCGGCTGGGCGGACGGCTGGTGTGGCGTACCCCACGCCTGGCCCTGTCCCGGGCCCGCCTGCGGCGGTGGGCCCGCCGATTCGGGGCCCCAGGGCTGGCCCCACGGGCTGCCGCCCGCCGGGGCGCTGTGCCGGCCCGCGGTGCCGGGAAGCAGCGGCTCGCTGCCGTCCGCGGGCAGCACGACGCCCTCGTGGGCGGGCCGGGCCGCGGGCTGCTGCGGATCGGAGGAAGCAGCGCCCTGACCGCTCTGCTGCGTCACCGGGACTCCTACGAATGGGGGACCTACGGAACCGTCGGGTCACGCTACCGGGTCGCCACATCGCTCTGCCACGCAGCTCAGAACGCTGCCCTCCACTCAGCGGCTGGAGTAACAAAACCTCCTTCCCTGACGCTGTTCACGGGTACGTATGCGCGTCTCACGCCGCCTGGATGTCGACGCGCGCCCCGAACTCCCGTACCACCGGCTCCTCCCGATAGGGCTCGAGCCGCTGCTGGAAGTCCTCCAGGTACTCCGCGCCGCGGTTGGACCGCAGCGTGCCGAGGAGTTCGACGGCCTTCAGGCCGGTGTGGCAGGCCTGTTCCACCTCTCGCCGCTGCACCTGCGCCGTCGCCAGCAGGACGAGGCCGATCGCTCGGCGCCTCGCCCGCGTCTCCGGGTGCCCGTCCAGGGACTCCTGCGCGCTGCGCGCCGCCGCGTCCGCCTGGCCCAAGTCACGGTGGCAGTGCGCCATTTCGTCGGCCAGATAGGCGTGGTCGAAGTGCCGGATCCACACCGGGTCGTCGCCGGACCCCGCGTCGCCCGACGCACGGTCCATCGCCTCGACCGCGCGGCCCGCGACGACCTGCGTGGCCCGCGCGTCGCCGAGCAGCGCGTGCCCGCGCGCCTCGGCGGCGTAGAACATCGCCTCCGCGCGGGGGGTGACCCGTCCGCGCGTCCCCTCCTGTGCGGCCCGCGCCAACTGCGCGATCTCGCGCGGGTTTCCGAGCTGGGCGGCGAGATGGCTCATCGACGCCGCGAGCACGTACCCCCCGTACCCCCTGTCGCCCGCCGCCTGGGCCAGGCGAAGGGCCTGGATGTAGTACCGCTGGGCGAGGCCCGGCTGGCCCGTGTCAACGGCCATGTAGCCCGCGAGCTCCGTCAACCGCGCGACCGCGGCGAACAGTTCGCGCCCGACCGCTTCCCGGTAGGAGCCCGCGAGCAGCCCGGAGACCACGGAGTTGAGGTAGTGCACGACGACAGGACGCACATGCCCGCTGCCGAACTGGTGGTCCAGCTGCGTCAGCGCCTCCGTCATCGCCTTGACCGCCGCCACGTCGGACATCCCGACGCGCGGTCCCGCCGTGCGCCCGACCTGCGGATCCGGCGAGGAGATCAGCCAGTCCCTGCTGGGCTCGACGAGCGCGGACGCGGCCACGGACGAGCCGGAGAGGAAGTCACGGCGGCCCACGTCGCTGCGCCACAACTCGCAGACCTGCTCGATGGCGCCGAGGACGGTCGGCGAGAACTGCAGGCCCACGCCGGAGGCGAGGTTCTTGCCGTTCGCCATGCCGATCTCGTCGATCGTGACGGTCCTGCCCAGCTTGCGGCCGAGTGCCTCCGCGATGATGCCGGGCGCACGCCCGCGCGGCTGCTGCCCGCGCAGCCAACGGGCCACCGATGTCTTGTCGTATCGCAGGTCGAGACCGTGTTCCGCTCCGCACATGTTGACCCGGCGGGCCAGTCCGGCGTTGGAACAGCCGGCTTCCTGAATGAGCGCCTGCAGCCTTTCATTGGGCTGCCGCGCGACGAGAGGCCTGGCGGCCATGGCGTACCCCCTGTGTGCACCGTGGAC
Organism: Streptomyces sp. NPDC041068; assembly: GCF_040647455.1. Lineage (NCBI taxonomy): Bacteria > Bacillati > Actinomycetota > Actinomycetes > Kitasatosporales > Streptomycetaceae > Streptomyces > Streptomyces sp. NPDC041068. The sequence continues at coordinate 7,150 of NZ_JBEZCG010000039.1, read as the reverse complement.
CATCATTGGGGACGGCCGTCGCGGACCGCCTCACGATGATCAATGCCCTTGGGGCAGGGTGAAGATGCGCCACAAAAGAAGCAAAAGAAACCATGAAGAACAACAAGTGCGACTCTGTACGGACCTGTCGGTCCCCGGGCTTCCTCCGAGGCGTCCTCTGATTGCCCTTGACCTGGCTACCCGCACCCGGAAGCCAATCCCCATGCGCGCCCCCACCCGTGCTCCCATGCGCCCCGCTCGCAGGATCGATGCTCCTCCTCCGCCCTCGCGTGCGCCCGTAACCCGAGGTGGCGGCGGGAGTTGAGAACTGCGTGGAAGAGACCATCGGAGTCACGTCAGCCGCGCAGATCCCGAAGCAGCGCGGAGAAGCCTTGCTGGACACGGCCGTGCGATACGCGGAAGAGCGTCACTGGGACGTGTTCCCCGGGACCTGGCTCGAGTCCGCCGAGGGCGCCGAGCAGTGCTCCTGCGGGGACACCGCGTGCGCCGCGCCCGGCGCGCACCCCGCCCGCGAGGACTGGGCGACCCAGGCCACCGGCAGCGCGACCGTGGCCCGGCGGCTGTGGCAGAAGCAGCCCAAGGCCTCGATCCTGCTGCCGACGGGGCGCACGTTCGACGCGATCGACGTGCCCGAGACCGCGGGGTTCCTCGCGCTCGCCCGCATGGAGCGGATGGAGCTCACCCTCGGCCCCGTGACCTGCACGCCGGACCGCCGCATGCAGTTCTTCGTGCTGCCCGGCGCCACGGTCAAGGTCCCCGACCTCGTCCGCAAGCTGGGCTGGCCCCCGGCCGCCATCGACCTGGTCGCGCTCGGCGAGGGCGCGTACGTCGCCGCTCCCCCCACCCGCTTCGGCGCCTCCGGCGCGGTGCAGTGGGCGTGCCGTCCGACCGCCGCCAACCGCTGGCTGCCGGACGCGGAGGAGATCATCTCCCCGCTGGCGTACGCATGCGGCAGGGAGGCCCGCCGCTAGACTGCCGGTTCGCTGCCCCGCGCGGGGCGCGCCTCCGACGTATCGTGCGAGCACGGGTACGACGGTCCTGCGACGGAGGGCGGAACGGGTGACCGAGGCAGCACCGGCGGCGGTACGGGTCCAAGGGCTCTGGAAGCGATTCGGCGAGCAGATCGCCGTGGCCGGAATCGATCTCGACCTGCCCGCGGGCAAGTTCATCGGCCTGGTCGGCCCCAACGGCGCCGGGAAGACCACCACCCTCTCCATGGTCACCGGCCTGCTGAGGCCGGACCAGGGAACCGTCCAGGTCGTCGGCCACGACGTGTGGCGCGACCCCGTCGAGGTCAAGGCCCGCATCGGCGTACTCCCCGAGGGCCTGCGCCTGTTCGAGCGGCTCTCGGGGCGTGAACTCCTCGCGTACACCGGCCGGTTGCGGGGGATGCCGGGTGCCGAGGTCGACAAGCGCGCCACCCAGCTCCTCGACGTACTCGATCTCGCGGGCGCCCAGCACAAGCTGGTCGTCGACTACTCCACCGGCATGCGCAAGAAGATCGGCCTGGCGGCGGCGCTGCTCCACAACCCCGAAGTCCTCTTCCTGGACGAGCCGTTCGAGGGCGTCGACCCCGTCTCCGCCCAGACGATCCGCGGCGTCCTGGAGCGCTACACCGCCTCCGGCGCCACCGTCGTCTTCTCCTCGCACGTCATGGAGCTCGTCGAGTCCCTCTGCGACTGGGTCGCGGTCATGGCCGCGGGCCGCATCCGCGCACACGGCACGCTCGCCGAGGTGCGGGGCTCGGCGCCCTCGCTGCAGGAGGCGTTCCTCGAACTCGTCGGCGCGAACGGCCGCAACGCGGGGTCCGACCTGGACTGGCTGGGCGGCGGTGCGCGATGAACGCCCCCGTGACCGCGTCGCCGGCCGCCCCCGGCGCCACCCCGGGGATCACCCCTGTCTTCGTACGCCTGAAGCTGTCCCTGTTGCGCAACGGCCTGCGTCAGTCGGCCGGGCGGCGGGCCGCCTACATCGCGTCCGTCACCATCGCGCTGCTCTACGCCGCCCTTCAGCTCATCGGCCTGATCGCGCTGCGCGGCAACGACCACGTCGCCACCGTCTGCGTCCTGCTCGTCGGCGTCCTCGCCCTCGGCTGGGCGGTGATGCCGCTGTTCTTCCCGAGCGGCGACGAGACGCTCGACCCCACGCGCCTGGTGATGCTGCCGCTGCGCCCGCGCCCGCTCGTCCGGGCCCTCCTGGTGGCCTCGCTGGTCGGCATCGGACCCCTGATCACTCTCTCCCTCGCGATCGGCGCGACGATCGCGCTCGCGCACGGCACGGCGGCCGCCGCCACCGGCGCCCTCGCGACCGCGCTCGTCGTCCTGGTCTGCGTGGCGCTGGCCCGCGCGGTGGCCGCCGCCAACATTCGCCTCCTGACCAGCCGCAAGGGGCGCGACCTCGCGGTCCTGAGCGGCCTGGTCATCGCGATCGGCGCGCAGGTCGTCAACTTCGGGGCGCAGAAGCTCGGTTCGTCCGGGCTCTCCACGCTCGACCCGGCCGCGGACGTGGTGCGCTGGATCCCGCCGGCCGCCGCGCTCGGCGCGGTGGACTCGGTGAGCGAGGGCGCGTACGCGACGGCCGCGGCCCAACTCGCCCTGACCCTGGCCGCCTTGGCGGGGCTCCTCGCCCTCTGGCAGCGCAGCCTGACCCGCCTGATGACGAGCCCGGACGGCTCCACCATCGCCGCGGCGGAACCGGACAAGGGCGCCTCCCGCGCCTCGGACGCCCTCGGCGGGCTCCTCCCCGCGGGCCGCACCGGCACCGTCATGGAGCGCAGCCTGCGCTATGTGTGGCGCGACCCGAAGACCAAGGCCGCCTGGGTGACGTCCCTGGCCATCGGCCTGATCGTGCCGCTCTTCAACGCCCTGCAGGGCACCGGTTCCGTCTACTTCGCGTGCTTCGCGGCGGGGATGCTCGGCATCCTGATGTACAACCAGTTCGGCCAGGACACCTCGGCGTTCTGGATGGTGGCGATGACGATCTCGTCGACCCGCGACGCGTACGTGGAGCTGCGCGGCCGGGCCCTGGCGCTCCTCGTCATCACCCTTCCGTACGCCACCCTGGTCACGGTCGTCACGACGGCGATGCTCGGCGACTGGCCCGCGCTCCCCGAGGCCCTCGGCCTCACCTTCGCCCTGCTGGGCGCGATGCTGGCGACGGGCGCGTGGTCCTCGGCCCGCTTCCCGTACTCGATCCCGCAGGAGGGCTACAAGAGCGCCGCCCCCGGCCAGGCGGGACTCGCCTGGATCTCCATCTTCGGCGGCATGGTCGCGGCGGCCCTGCTGTGCGCCCCGGTCATCGCCCTCACGATCTGGCTGCACGCCTCGACCGGCTCGACCTGGACCTGGCTCCTGCTGCCCGTCGGCACGGCGTACGGCGCGGCCATCACCGACCTGGGCCTGCGCCTCGCGTCCCCCCGCCTGGCCCGTCGCCTGCCGGAGATCCTTACGGCGGTCAGCAGGGGCTAGGGCTCGCAGCACCCGCCCCGCAAACGCAGACGACCCGCGAGCCGTGGTTCCTGCCGCCTGGGGCGGAGGAAGCCGGCCGGACGTACCGGCGGCTCGCGGGTCGGGTGACTGCTTGGGAATAGGGCCGGCTGCACGCACACCACACGTGCTGGTCCGGCGCCGAATTCGAGTTGCGACGACGGGCCGCTAGCCCGCAGTCACCTCACGCGTCCGGTTTCCATACATCTGCCGAACCACCTCCCTTCTCGTGTGCACGCCACCCTAGGAAGCGTCCCGTGCGCCGCACAACCGAATTTCCGCGCACGACGTTTTCTCTGCAAATCTCTCCAACTTCCGGGAACTAGCTGTGGGGTGCGTCACGTTCGAGTTGAATGATCTGAGGACACGGCCTGCAGGGGGTTCCAGGTGAGCGCTTCGCGGCAGAGCGGAACTACTGACGAACTGGGTCCTGAAGAGCCAGAGCCCGGAGGGGCCGAGTTGCTCGCGGCGTTGCTCGACGGGATGGATGCCGCGCTGTGCGCGTTCGACGCCGATGGCGTGGTGACGCACTGGAACCGCGAGGCCGAGCGGATTCTCGGGTGGTCGGCCGCGGAGGCCGTCGGGCGGCGGGGGTTCGCGGGATGGGCCGTGCGGGCCGCCGATGCCGGGGAGGTCGAGGAGCGGCTGCTGTCCGCGATGGACGCGCCGGGCCGGCAGGTGCACGAGTTCGCCCTGGTGACCAAGGACGGCGGCCGGGTGCTCGTGCGCACGCAGTCCGCCTCCGTGCGCGGCGGGGACGGGAAGCCCTCGGGGGTGTACTGCGCCTTCAGCGAGGTGCATGCCCAGATCGACCTGGAGCGGTCCATCGCCCTGAGCGAGGCCCTCTTCGAGAAGGCCACCTGGGGCGTCGTCCTCGTCGATGCCGATCTTCGGCCTGCTGTCATGAATGAGCATGCCGCCCGTTCTCTGGGAGTTGGGCGTACGGCCGCACTGGGTCGGCCCCTTGCCGATCTGCTCGGGCAGGGCGTCGAGGAACTGGAGAGCGCGCTTGCCCATGTGCTCGCCGAAGGGGCGCCGCCCGCGCCCGCCGAGCTGTGGGTGTCCGTGCGGTCCGGCGGCGGCCAGGCCGAAGGGTTCGAGCGGCGGTGCTGGCGCAGCGGGTTCCTGCGGCTCGCCTCGCCGCTCGCGGAGGAGCCCGTGCCGCTGGGCGTCGGCTGGCTCTTCCAGGACGTGACGGAGGCCAAGCACACCGAGCAGGAGGCTTCGCAACTGCGCTTCCGCTCCCATCAGTTGCACCGTGCGGCGCATGCCGCCGCCGAGTGCGAGGACCCGATGGAGGCGGCCACGATCCAGCTGGACTTCGCGCTCGCCGGGTTCGCCGACCACGCCCTGGTGGACCTGGTGGCGGGCGAGGAACCGGTGCGGCTCGTGCGGGTCGCCGCGACGCCCGCGGGGCCGCCGGGCCCCTGCCTGCCGGTCGCCATGGCCGGGCTGCCGGTGCGCTATCCGGAGGGGCATCCGGCGACGCAGTGCGTGGAGCGCGCCGGGTCGGTGCGGTCCAGCGCGGGGGCGGCCTCGTCGGAGCGGGCCCGTGAGTGGGCCGCCGCCCGGCAGTGGCCCGACGACTCGGTGCACGCCCTGTGCGCGGTGCTGCGCAGCCGGGGGCGGACGCTGGGCGTGGTGACGTTCCTGCGGGCCCCCGGGCGGGGCCAGTTCGAGCGGCCCGACGCGGCGTACGCGGAGAGCGTCGCGGCCAGGGTCGCGTCCTCGCTCGATCTGGCCCGGGTGCTGAGCGACTGACCGCTCACGACGGGGAGTCGGTGCTCTCCGGTTTCGTGGCCAGGATCGCCCGCGCCTGTTCCGCGGCGCGGGCGATGCTCTCGGAGACGAAGTCGAGGTACCGGGCGATGTTCTCCAGGCGGGTGGCGGTCGGGGTGCCGGGGACGAAGACGCGTACGCCTTCCTGCGCGGTCTCCACGACCTGGGCCATGGAGCGGGCGCTGGCCATCATCGACCGGTACCAGATGTCGTCGTCCACGACATAGCGCTCGCGGCGGCGTTCGTCCCGCTCCCTGCGGACGAAGCCCTGGCTGTCGAGGAACGCGACCGCCTTGGAGATGGACGCCGGGCTGACCTGGAGGCGCTGGGCGAGTTCGGCCGCGGTGAGGCTGCCCGAGTCGGTGAGCGTGAGGCAGGCGAGGACCCGGGACATCATCTTCGGCATGCCCGAGGCCATGACGACGGTGGTGAACACCTCCTCGTACGCGCGCACGGCCTCCGCGTCGCGCCCGTGGGCCTGCGAGACCGCCTCCGTCCCCCCGGGCGCGGGCTGCTTCCGCCGCTGGGTGCGGCGTTCGGTGGCGCGGTGGGCCAGCTCGGCGCGGTAGGAGGTGGGGCCGCCGTTGCGCATGACCTCACGGGTGACGGTCGAGGTCGGGCGGTCCAGGCGCCTGGCGATCTCCGCGTAGGCGAGGCCGTCGGCCAGTCCCAGCGCGATCTGCTGGCGTTCCTGCTGGGTGAGCCTGCCTCCCGGCATCGCGTTCTCCCTCTTTCGGTCTTCTCGGCCTTCTCGGCCTTCTCGTGCCACTCGGTGCCGTCACCATAGCGTTCACCCCCATCCCATTGCAACGAACGGAGCTTGTTGCGTTGCGTTCGGCTCGAATCCGTTGCAACGATTTATCCGCTCTGACCTGCAATTACTGCACTTCTACGCAACGAAGTTGTTGCCGGATCAGTAAAGGCAACGTAGCTTTTACGTCATCGGAAACGGCGGGCCGACAGAGAGCCCGCCCCTGATGAAGGAGAAGCACCATGCAGAAGTTCGACACCCTCGCCCCGATCGCCGCCGTCCTCGACATCCCCGCGGGCCGCATCCGTCTCATCGCCGCCGACCGCGCCGACACCACGGTCGAGGTCCTGCCCGCGGACGCCACCAAGGACCGCGACGTGCAGGCCGCGGAGCGGATCCAGGTCGCGTACGCCGACGGCGTCCTGCGGGTCGAGGCCGCGGCCCCGAAGAACCGGATCCTCGGCAACTCCGGCTCCGTCGAGGTGACGGTCCAGCTGCCCGCCGGATCCCGGGTCGAGGCGAAGGCCGCCGCCGCCGAACTCCGCGGCGTCGGACGGCTCGGCGACGTCACCTACGAGGGCGCGCACGGCGCGGTCAAGCTCGACGAGACCGCGGGCGCCCGCCTCACCGTCCAGGCCGGCGACATCTCGGTCGGCCGCCTCGGTGGCCCCGCGGAGATCAGCGCCCAGAAGGGCGACATCCGGATCACCGAGGCCGTGCGCGGCGAGGTGACGCTGCGCACCGAGTCCGGCGCGATCGCGATCGGCGCCGCCCGCGGGGTCTCCGCCTCCCTGAACGCCGGTACCGGCTACGGCCGGATCGACAACGCGCTCAAGAACACCGACGGCACCCCGGGCCTGACCATCCACGCGACCACCGCGTACGGCGACATCACCGCCCGCAGCCTCTGACCTCCGACCTCTGCCCCGGTCTCTGAACCAGCCCCTGACCAGCACCGCAGCTTCCAAGGAGCCCCTCTCATGACCAGCTTGGCCATCGCGGCACACCGGCTGCGCAAGTCCTACGGAGACAAGGTCGTGCTCGACGGCATCGACCTGGCCGTGCCCGAAGGAACGATCTTCTCCCTGCTCGGCCCGAACGGCGCGGGCAAGACCACCGCCGTGAAGATCCTCTC
>NZ_JBEZCG010000038.1:0-27812 GCF_040647455.1 Streptomyces sp. NPDC041068 | reverse complement strand
ACAACCCCGCAGCACCCTCCACACAAGAGAGCAACCGCCCCGCCTGACCCCCCAAAGCCTCCACACCACGACCCGACAACACCCACGGCACCACCACAGGCCGGGTCACGGGCTCGGTCGGCTCGTGCGTCTCGGCCTCGGGATCCTCTTCGGGAGCCTGCTCCAGGATCACGTGCGCGTTGGTGCCGCTGACGCCGAAGGACGACACCCCCGCCCGGCGCGGACGGCCGGTCTCCGGCCAGGCCCGTTCCTCGGTCAGCAGCTCCACCGAGCCCTCCGACCAGTCCACCTTCGACGACGGCTGATCCACATGCAGGGTCCGGGGCAGCACCCCGTGCCGCATGGCGAGCGCCATCTTCATCACACCGGCGATGCCGGCGGCGGCCTGGGTGTGGCCGATGTTGGACTTCAGCGAGCCCAGCCACAGCGGACGGCCCTCCGACCGCCCCTGACCATAGGTGGACAGCAGCGCCTGCGCCTCGATCGGGTCACCCAGCGTCGTACCCGTGCCGTGCGCCTCCACCGCGTCCACGTCCGCCGACGTCAGCCGCGCATTGGCCAACGCCGCGCGGATCACCCGCTGTTGCGAGGGACCGTTCGGCGCGGTCAGGCCGTTGCTTGCACCGTCCTGGTTCACCGCGCTGCCCCGGATCACCGCCAGCACCGGATGGCCGTTGCGGCGTGCGTCGGACAAGCGCTCCAGCAGCACCATTCCCGCGCCCTCGGCCCAGCCGGTGCCGTTGGCCGCGTCGGCGAACGCCTTGCAGCGGCTGTCGGGCGACAGCACCCGCTGCCTGCTGAACTCCACGAAGAGACCGGGAGTGGTCATCACCGTGACACCGCCGGCCAGGGCGAGCGAGCACTCGCCGCCCCGCAGCGCCTGCGCCGCCAGGTGCAGGGTGACCAGCGACGCCGAACACGCGGTGTCCACCGTGACGGCCGGTCCCTCCAGACCGAGGAAGTACGAGATACGACCTGACAGCACCGCGCCGGAGCGGCCGGTGCCCAGGTAGCCCTCAAGCCCTTCGGGGGTCTTCCGCAGCAGCGCGCCGTAGTCGTGGCCGTTCGTACCGGCGAAGACGCCGGTACGGCTGCCCTTCAGCGACGAAGGGTCGATCCCGGCCCGCTCGAAGGCCTCCCAGCTCGTCTCCAGGAGCAGCCGGTGCTGCGGGTCCATCGCCAGCGCCTCACGCGGCGAGATGCCGAAGAACGCCGGGTCGAAATCGGCGACCCCGTCGATGAAGGACCCCTCGCGGACGTAACTCTTGCCCTGCCGCTCGGGATCCGGGTCGTAGATGTCCTCGCCCCAGCCGCGGTCCCCGGGGAATTCCGATACCGCGTCGGTGCCGTTGGCCAGCAGTTCCCACAGATGCTCGGGCGTCCGCACGCCTCCGGGAAAGCGGCAGCCCATTCCCACGATCGCGATCGGCTCCCGCGAGGCGGCCGCGAGCTTCCGATTCTCCTTGCGCAGCCGTTCAGTTTCTTTCAGGGAGACGCGCAGGGCGTCGAGGATCTTCTCCGGAGACGTGCTACTCATCGCGAACTAACTCCACATTTCTGGCGCTCGGCGCTCAGTGGTTCTCGGGCGCTTTCAGGAATCGGTGCTGTCGAATGCCATGCGGAGCAGGCTCTCGGCATCCATCGAGTCGATCGACTCCTCGTCGACCGGCTCGTGGTCGTTCTCTTCTTCCGCCTGGTTCTCTTCCTGGAAATCGGCGAGTTGAAGAAGAACGTCCATCAACCCGGCGTCACGGATTCTCGCCAGCGGAATCGACGCCAGGGCCTCGCGTACCCGCGTCTCGTACGGCGTTCCGGCGTCGTCCGCGCTCTCGCTCTCCGGCAGGAGACGGGTCAGGACGGTCTCCGCCAGGTCCGCGGGCGTGGGGAAGTCGAAGATCAACGTGGGTGGCAGGGGCAGGCCGGTCGCGGCCTTGACCCGATTGCGCAGCTCCACCGCGGTCAGCGAATCGAAGCCCAGGTCCTTGAAGGGGCGTCCCCCCGCGATCGTCGCGGTATCGGCGTGTCCGAGAACCGCGGCGGCGTGCGTCAGGATCAACTCCCGTACGACGCGCTTGCGTTCGGCGGCGGGAAGTCCCGTCAGCCGCTCCCGCAGCCCCGCGGCCGAGCCCGCGCCCGGCTCCCCACCGACGGTGGCGGAGGCCGCGGCGGCCTCCAAGGCCCTGCGGGCCTCCGGGATCCCGTGCAGCAGCGGCGAGGGGCGCACGGCGGCGAAGGACGGGGCGAAGCGGTCCCAGCTCACGTCCGCCACCACGGCGAACTCGTCCCCGCGCCCGAGGATCCGGCCCATGACGGCGACGGCGTCCCGCGGGTCCATCGCGTCGAGTCCGCTGCGGTGCGTCCACTTCTCCCGCGTCTCCCCCTCGGCGAGTCCACCGCCCGCCCAGGTCCCCCAGGCGATGGAGGTACCCGGCAGGCCCAGGGCGCGGCGGCGGTTCACCAGCGCGTCGAGGAAGGCGTTGGCGGCGGCGTAGTTGCCCTGTCCGGCCGCGCCGACCGTGCCGGACATGGAGGAGAAGACGACGAACGCGGAGAGGTCCGACTCACGGGTCAGCTCGTCCAGGTGCACGGCGGCGTCCACCTTGGGACCCCGTACACGTGCGAACCGCTCCGGCGTCAGCCCGTCGATCACCCCGTCGTCGAGCACGCCGGCGGTGTGCACCACGGCGGTCAGCGGGTGTTCGGCGGGGACGGAGCCGAGCAGATCGGCCACGGCGTCCCGGTCGGCGACATCGCATGCCGCGACCGTGACCTCGGCACCGAGCTCCCGGAGTTCGGCCGCCAGTTCGGCCGCGCCCGGGGCGTCCGGGCCACGACGGCTGGTGAGGATCAGGTGCGCGGCGCCGTTCCGGGCCAGCCAGCGGGCGACGTGGCCGCCCAGGGCACCCGTGCCTCCGGTCACGAGCACGGAGCCGGAGCCGCCCGGCTGCCATGCCGCGTCGTCGGCGGCACGGTCGGCCACACCGCCGCTACGCGCAAGCCGACGGCCGAAGACGCCGGTGGCACGCACCGCCACCTGGTCCTCGGCGCCCTCCGACGCCAGCACGGCGGCGAAGCGCTCGGACGCGCGGGCGTCGAGCGTCTCGGGGAGGTCGATCAGGCCGCCCCAGCGCTCGGGGTGCTCCAACGCCACCACCCGGCCCAGGCCCCAGACCTCGCTCTGGACGGGGTCGGCCACTGCCTCTCCGCCGTCGACGGCGACCGCGCCGCGCGTCACACACCACAGCGGCGCGTCGACTCCGGCGTCACCGAGCGCCTGCACCGAGGCCAGGGTCGTGGCGATACCGGCCGGAACGCCGAACGCCCCGGGTGCGGTGCCGGAGGCGGCGACAGCGCCACTCTCGGCGGTGGCGATCGCCAGCAGCGAGACCACGCCGTCGACCGGCGAGCCGTCCTCGACCGCCGAAGCCAGGGCCCGGCCCCACTGCTCCCGGTCGGCGTGGCTGCCGTCCAGCTCGACGGTGACCACCCGGGCCCCGCGAGCGGACAGCGCGTCGGCGGCGAACGCGGCCGAGTCCGTGTCCGTGTCCTTGTCCGTATGCCCCTCGGGAACCAGGAGCAGCCAGGTGCCCGAGAGCACCGCCGAGGAGTCGAGGCTCAGCGGCTGCCATCCGATGCGGTACTGCCAACCGTCGAGCCGCACATGCTCCTGGCGCTGCCGCCGCCAGGCCGCGAGTGCCGGAACGACCTCGCCCAGCGGCTCTCCGCCCGGCAGGTCGAGCGTCGCGGCGAGCGTGTCCAGGTCCGCTCGCTCGACCGCGTCCCAGAACTCGGCGTCGACGCGATCGGCGGGCAGGGAGGGGGCCATCTCCGCGGCCGGGTTCTCCAGCCAGTAGCGCCGGCGTTGGAAGGCGTACGTGGGCAACTCCACGCGGGTCGCGCCGGTTCCGGCGAACACCTGCGTCCAGTCGACACGTACGCCGTGCGTCCATGCCTCGGCGACCGAGGTCAGGAAGCGGTCCAGGCCGCCCTCATCGCGCCGCAGCGAACCCACCGCCACGGCCTGCTCCGCGCCACGGTTCTCCAGCGTCTCCTGCACGCTCATCGTCAACACCGGATGCGCGCTCACCTCGACGAACGCGCCAAAGCCCGCACCGGACAGCGCGCCGATCGACTCCTCGAAACGCACCGTCCGACGCAGGTTGCGGTACCAGTAGCCCGCGTCCAGCCCGGTGGTCTCCACGGGCTGTCCGGTCACCGCCGAATAGAACGGCACCCGAGCGGGCTGAGGGCTGATGTCCGCCAGGACACGGGCCAGTTCGGCCTCGATCAGCTCCACGTGGGAGGTGTGCGAGGCGTAGTCCACCGGCACCTTGCGAGCGCGGACACCCTCGGCTTCGCAGGCGGCGAGGAGTTCGTCCAGGGCGTCCGGCTCACCGGCCACCACCGTGGAGGACGGGCCGTTGACCGCCGCGATCTCCAGACGGCCGACCCAGCCCTCCAGCCGGGACTCCACCTCGGCCAGCGGCAACGCCACCGACATCATCCCGCCACGACCCGCAAGATGCTCCGCGATCGCCTGCGAGCGCAACGCCACCACCCGCGCACCATCACGCAACGACAGACCACCCGCCACACACGCGGCAGCGATCTCCCCCTGCGAATGCCCCACCACCGCCGACGGCTCCACACCCAGCGAACGCCACACCTCCGCCAGGGAGACCATCACCGCCCACGAGACGGGCTGGACCACGTCTACGCGATCCAGCGACGGAGCACCCTCCGTGCCGCGCAGCACGTCCACCAACGACCAATCCACAAACTCCGACAGAGCCGCCGCACACTCACCGAGCCGCTCGGCGAACACCGGGGAAGCGTCCAGGAGTTCCACGCCCATGCCCGCCCACTGCGCACCCTGACCCGGGAACACAAACACCACCCGATCGCCCACGCCCTCGGACACGCCCGCAATCACACCGGGCGCCTCTTCACCTCGCGCCAGCGCGGCGAGCCCGGACACCAGACCGGTCCGATCGGCGGCGACCAGCACCGCACGGTCCTCGAACTCCGCACGCCCCGCCGCCAACGACCAACCCACATCCACCGGGGACAGGGCCGGGTCGGCCTGGAGATGGGAGAGCAACCGCGCGGCCTGACCACGCAACGCCGCGCCATCACGACCGGACAGCACCCACGGCACCGCCGCCGGCTCCACCGGAGCGGTCACCTCGGCAGGCTCAGCCGCCTCCACCAGCTCCGGCTCCGGCGCCTGCTCCAGAATCACGTGCGCGTTGGTCCCACTCACACCGAAGGACGACACACCCGCACGACGCGGACGCCCCTCGACCTCCGCCCACTCACGCGACTCCGTCAGCAACTCCACCGCACCCGCCGACCAATCCACCTTCGACGACGGCTCATCGACATGCAGCGTCCGCGGCAACACACCGTGCCGCATCGCCAGCACCATCTTCATCACGCCGCCCACACCGGCCGCAGCCTGCGTATGACCGACGTTCGACTTCAGAGAGCCCAGCCACAGCGGACGGTCCTCCGACCGCTCCTGGCCATAGGTGGACAGCAGCGCCTGCGCCTCGATCGGGTCACCCAGCGTCGTACCCGTACCGTGCGCCTCCACCACATCCACCTCAGCGGCAGAAACACCCGCATTCGCCAACGCCGCGCGAATCACCCGCTGCTGCGACGGACCGTTCGGCGCCGTCAGGCCACTGCTGGCACCGTCCTGGTTGAGGGCGGAACCACGGACGATCGCGAGTACGGGGTGTCCGTTGCGGCGCGCGTCGGACAGCCGCTCAAGCAGCAGCATCCCCGCGCCCTCGGCCCACGCGGCGCCGTCCGCGGCATCCGAGAACGCCTTGCTGCGGCCGTCGGCGGCAAGGCCGCGCATGCGGCTGAACTCCACGAAGACGGTGGGGGTGGACATCACCGTGACGCCGCCGGACAGGGCCAGCGAGCACTCGCCGTTGCGCAGCGCCTGGACCGCCAGATGCAGGGTCACCAGCGACGACGAGCACGCGGTGTCGACGGTGACCGCCGGGCCCTCCAGACCGAGGGTGTAGGAAACCCGGCCGGAAGCGACGCTCGCGGCACTGCCGTTGCCTATGTGGCCCTCAAAGCCGTCGGGCGCGACGTGCATCCGAGAGGCGTAGTCGTTGTACATCACACCGGCGAAGACACCTGTCCGGCTGCCCCGCAGGGACGTGGGGTCGATCCCGGCCCGCTCGATGGCTTCCCAGGAGGTCTCCAGGAGCAGCCGCTGCTGCGGGTCGGTCGCCAGCGCCTCGCGGGGTGACATGCCGAAGAAGCCGGGGTCGAACTCGGCGGCGGAGTGCAGGAATCCGCCCTCACGCACATAGCTCTTCCCCTGCCGCTCCGGGTCCGGGTCGTACAGGTCCTCGTCCCAGCCACGGTCCGTCGGGAACGGGGACACCGCGTCGGTGCCCGAGGCGACGAGGTCCCACAGGTCCTCGGGGGACGCCACGCCGCCCGGATAGCGGCAGCTCATCGCGACGATCGCGATCGGCTCCGAGTCCTTGGCCTCCAGCTCCTCCAGTCGGCGACGCGTCTGCCGGAGGTCGGTCGTTGCCAGCTTCAGATACGACCGAAGCTTCTCTTCGTTAGACATGCGAGCTCAGTCCCCCACGAAAACGGCGGTCTTCGTTGTTCATTCCGTCAGTTCTTCCTCAGCTCGTTCTCGAGGGCGCTGAACAGTTCGTCATCGCTGGCCTCGTCGAGGTCGCTGTCGCCGTGCGCATCGGTGGCCGTTCCGTCGGCGTCGCCCAGCTTCGCGAGGAACTCCTTCATACGCACCATGATTTCGACCCGCTTGCCATCGTGGGCGGCGAGCGCGGTGAGCGTCTTCTCCAGCCGCTCGAACTCTTCGGACACCGTGGTCTCGACCGCGGATCCGTCGACGCGCACCTCCTCGTGAAGGTGTTTCGCGACGGCCGCGGGCGTGGGGTAGTCGAAGATGAGCGTGGCCGGAAGTCGAAGTCCGGTGGCCGTATTCATTCGATTACGGAATTCGACCGCGGTCAAGGAGTCGAATCCGATTTCCTGGAATCCGCGCCCGGGTTCGACACCGACTGCGGTGCCGTGGCCCAGTACGGCAGCGGTGTGCGCGCGAACGAGGTCCAGCAGGGTCCGCTCCCGCTCCTCCTCCGATAGCCCCGCCAGGCGCTGCGCCAGGGTGATTTCACCGGCGGGCGCCGCGGCGGCCGCCGTGCGCCGGGCCCCGGTGCGGACCAGTCCGCGCAACATCACCGGGACTGTGCCGGAGCCGTCGGCGGTCGAACGGCGCAGTGCGGCACTGTCCAACTGCATGGGCAGCAGGAGCGGTTCGCCCAGACGCTGCGCCGTGTCCAGCAACGCCAGCGCCTTGGCCGTGGGCAGCGGGGTCATGCCGCCGCGTGCCATGCGCCGGACGTCGGCGCGCGCCAGGTCGCCGGTCATGCCGCTGGCCTCCTCCCAGAAGCCCCAGCCGAGTGAGACGGCGGGCAGGCCGAGCGCCCTGCGGCGGTGCGCCAGCGCGTCCAGGAAGGCATTGGCCGCGGCGTAGTTGGCCTGGCCGCCGCTGCCGAAGGTGGCAGCGGCGGAAGAGAAGAGGACGAAGGAGGACAGGCCGAGGTCACGCGTCAACTCGTCCAGGTGCACGGCCGCGTCGAGCTTGGGCAGCAGCACCCGGTCCAGGCCGTCGGGGGTGAGCGCCGTGATCAACCCGTCGTCGAGGACGCCGGCCGCGTGCACCACGGCGGTCAGCGGGTGCTCGGCGGGGATGTCCGCCAGCAGCGCGGCCAACGCCTCACGGTCCGCCACGTCACACGCCACCGCCCGCGCCGAAGCACCCAGTTCGGCCAACTCTGCCACCAACTCGCCCGCACCATCGGCCTGCTCGCCACGACGACTCACCAGCAGCAGGTGCCGCACTCCGTGCTCGGCGACCAAGTGCCGCGCGACCAGGCCGCCCAACGTCCCCGTGGCGCCCGTGATCAGCACCGTGCCCGTGTCGGCACCGAACGCCCCCGCGGGGCCATCAGCCGTCGCCGGGTCGAGGCCGGGCTCGGTGGTGGCGGGGGTCGAGGCGGTGACCGCCTCCACCCGCGGCACCCATACCGCGCCCGCGCGCAGCGCGAGTTGGCCTTCGTCCTGCGCCAGCGCCCAGGCCAGGGCCGCCGGCAGGGCCGCGCGCGACTCCTCGCTGTCGTCGGTGTCGACCAGCACGAACCGGCCCGGATGCTCGGTCTGTGCGGACCGCAGCAGTCCCCAGACCGGAGCCGTCGCCAAGTCGGGTACGTCCTCGTCGGGCCCCGTCGACACCGCGCCACGCGTCACGAGGACAAGCGGCAGCCCGGTGAAGCGGTCCGTCTCCAGCCAGGACCGCACCAAGGGAAGGACCTCACGCAGCGTTCTGCGCGCGGCAGTCGCCGTGACTCCAGGAAGCTCTCCCGCACTCCCCTCGACCCCGGCTCCGTACTCGGCGTCGACCCCGGCCCCGGCCCCGGCCACGCAGCCGGTCAGGACCAGCTGCGGAAGGGGACCGTCCTGGGTGAGGCTGTCCTCCAGCGCGGCCAGGTCCTCGTAGGGCTTCACAGCCGTCGGCGCGGCGGCCGACGACGCCGTGAGTCCGAGCCGGTCGTCGCCGAGGAGCGCCCATGGGGCTTCTTCCGCGATGCGGACCGCCCGGTCGGCGTCCGCAGTAGCGGCGGGGCACTCGCTCCAGGCGACCCGGAACAGCGTGTCGTGCGCTGCGCCTTGCCGCGTGGCGGCGCCCAGCTGGGTCGTGTCGACGGGCCGCATGACGAGGGTGTCGACCATGGCCACGGCCTGCCCCGTCCCGTCGGCCAGCACCACGGAAACGCCGTCGGCGCCGTCCGTGGGAGACACCCGGACGCGCAGCGCGGACGCGCCCGCCGCCTGGAGCGACACACCGCGCCAGGCGAAGGGAAGCCGTGCCGTCACACCGTCCGCGCCGTTGATGACTTCCAGGCCCACAGCGTGCAGGGCGGAGTCGAGCAGCGCCGGGTGCAACCCGAACCGGCCCGCCTCCTCGTGCTGCTCCTCCGGCAACGCGACCTCCGCGAAGACCTCGTCCCCACGCCGCCACGCCGCCCGCAGCCCCTGGAACACCGGCCCGTAGCCATAACCCGCTGCCACGAAACCCTCGTACAAACCATCAACCGGCACAGCCACCGCATCAACCGGAGGCCAGACCGCGAGATCACCGACGACGGAATCCAGGGCAGCGGTCCGAGCCACCTCCGCCGTCAGCACGCCCGTCGCATGGCAGGTCCACACCTCGTCGACGGAGGTGTCCTCCCGCCGCGAGTGGACGCTGACGGTGCGGCGGCCGGAGTCGTCGGGTGCGGCGACGGTCAACCGCAGCTGCACGCCGCCCTCCTCGGGCAGCACCAGCGGTGCCTGAAGCGTCAGTTCCTCCACCGTGTCGCAACCGACCTCGTCACCGGCACGGATCGCCAGCTCCACGAAGGCAGTGCCCGGGAGCAGGACAGCGCCCGCCACCGCGTGATCCGCCAACCAGGCGTGCGTACGCAGCGACAGCCGACCGGTGAAGACGACACCCTCGGACTCCGGCAGCTCCACGGCCGCACCCAGCAGCGGGTGCTCGGCGGAGCCGAGCCCGAGACCGGTGGCGGCGGTGGCGCCGACGAGAGCGGCAGGCGCCTCCAGCCAGTAGCGCTGGCGCTGGAAGGCATACGTCGGCAACTCGACCCGCTCGGCGCCCGTGCCCTCGAACATTGCCGTCCAGTCCACACCGGCGCCGTGCACCCAGGCACGCGCCAGACCGGCGACCAGCGTCTCCGCTTCCGGACGGCCGCTGCGCAGGACCGGGGCGAACGCCGACTCCGGCGCCGTCTCCGCACCCATCGCGCTCAACACACCGTCCGGGCCCAGCTCCACGAACACCGACACACCCTGCGCGGTCAGCGACGCCACACCATCGGCGAAACGCACCGCCTCACGCACGTGCCGCACCCAGTACTCCGCCGACCCCAACTCCCCCGCCGACGCGATCGAACCCGTCAGGTTCGACACCACCGGAATCTCCGGGGCGGCGAAGGTCATCGTCTCCGCGACCGCCCGAAACCCGGCCAGCATCGGTTCCATGCACGGCGAGTGGAACGCGTGCGAGACCACCAGCCGCTTCGTCTTCCGCCCCAACCCGCGCAACCGGTCCGCCACCGCCAACACGGCATCCTCATCACCGGACACCACCACCGACGTCGGCCCGTTGATCGCGGCAATGCCCACCCGGCCCTCGAACTCGGCCAGCAGCGGCCGCACTTCCTCCTCCGAAGCCTGCACCGCCACCATCGCACCACCAGCAGGCAGCGCCTCCATCAGACGACCACGCGCGGCCACCAGACGGGCCGCATCCTCAAGCGAGAACACACCCGCCACATGCGCAGCCGCAATCTCACCGATCGAATGCCCCGCCACAAAGTCCGGCCGCACACCGAACGACTCCACCAGACGGAACAACGCCACCTCCACGGCGAACAGCCCCGCCTGCGTGAACACCGTCCGATCCAACAGACCCGTGCTGTCGGCGCCTTCACCAAAGACGACTTCACGGACCGACCGCCCCACATGCCCGGCCAGCTCACGATCCAACACCGCACACGCCTCATCAAAGGCAGCTGCGAACACCGGATACGAGGCATACAACTCACGCCCCATACCCACCCGCTGACTACCCTGACCCGAGAACACCACCGCCGTACGCCCGGAGGTCACACCCTCGGCAGGGCCCTCCACCAATCCCGGCGCCGACTCACCCCGCGCCAGCGCCCGTACGCCTGCGAGCAGTTGCTCGGCATCGCCTTCATGGTCGTCCGTGCCGATGACGACGGCGCGGTGCTCCAGCGCCGCCCGTGTGGCGGTGAGCGAGTAGGCCAGGTCCAGCGGGGACGGTTCCGGGCTTTCCGTGAGTCGGTTCACCAGCCGTTCGGCCTGCGCGCGCAGCGCGGCACGGCCACGGCCGGACACCACCCAGGGCAGCACAGGGAGAGCGACGGCCTGCGCGGCGGCGTCCGAGCCGGGCTCCGGGTTCGCGTCCGGCTCCTGCTCCTGGGGCGTCGGTTCCGACTCCTCGTCCGCCGGGGCCTGTTCGAGGATGACGTGCGCGTTGGTGCCGCTGACGCCGAACGAGGAGACTCCGGCCCGGCGCGGCTCGCCGGTCTCCGGCCAGGGCCGCTGCCGGGTCAGCAACTCGATCGCACCGGCGGACCAGTCGATCTTGGTGGAGGGCTCGTCCACGTGCAGCGTGCTCGGCATCACCCCGTGCCGCATCGCGAGCACCACCTTGATGACGCCCGCGACACCGGCGGCGGCCGCGGTGTGGCCGATGTTGGACTTCAACGAGCCCAGCCACAACGGACGTTCCTCCGGCCGCCCCTGCCCGTACGTGGCCAACAGCGCATCGGCCTCGATCGGGTCCCCCAGGGTGGTGCCGGTGCCGTGGGCCTCGACCATGTCGACCTCGGCCGCGGCAAGGTGCGCGTCGGCGAGGGCGGCGCGGATGACGCGCTGCTGCGAGGGGCCGTTGGGCGCGGTCAGGCCGTTGCTCGCACCGTCCTGGTTCACGGCGCTGCCCCGGATCACGGCCAGCACCGGATGCCCGTTGCGCCGGGCGTCCGACAACCGCTCCAGCATCAGGAAGCCGGCGCCCTCGCCCCAACCCGTGCCGTCGGCGGCCTCGGCGAAGGACTTGCACCGACCGTCGGCGGCAAGGCCGCGCTGGCGGCTGAACTCCACGAACGCCACCGGAGTGGACATCACCGAGACGCCACCCGCCAGTGCCAGGGAGCACTCCTTTCGGCGCAGCGCGTGCGCCGCCTGGTGCAGGGCCACCAGCGACGAGGAGCACGCCGTGTCGACGGTGACCGCCGGGCCTTCCAGGCCGAGGAAGTACGAGATACGGCCCGACAGCACCGCGCCGGAGCTGCCGGTGAGCATGTACCCGGCCACGTCCTCCGGCACCGGTCCGGAGGCCCCGTAGCCGGAGGGCGTGCCTCCGACGAAGACGCCCGTGGGCGACCCCTTGAGCGAGGCCGGGTCGATGCCTGCGCGTTCGACGGCTTCCCAGGCCGTCTCCAGGAGCAGCCGCTGCTGCGGGTCCATCGCCAGCGCCTCACGAGGCGAGATCCCGAAGAACGCCGGGTCGAAATCGCCCGCGTCGTAGAGGAAGCCGCCCTCATTCGCGTAGCTGGTGTCCTTGCGGCCCGACTCACGGTCCGGGTCGTAAAGGCTGTCGATGTCCCAGCCACGCCCCTCGGGAAATCCCGAAACGGCGTCGGTGCCGCTGGAGACGAGCTGCCACAGCGCCTCCGGAGAATCGGCACCGCCGGGGAAACGGCAGCTCACGGAGACGATCGCGATCGGTTCCCGATCCACCGCCTCCCGATCCTTCAGCTGCTGACGGACCTTGTGCAGATCGGTCGTGACCCACTTCAGATAGTCGCGGAGCTTTTCTTCGTTCGCCATGTGAGACCTTCGGGACCTTTACTGCTTCGGGGCCATCGCCGACTGCCGTCGCCTGATGTCGCTGTGCCTGCTGTGCCGTGTTTTCTGCGTCTGCTGTGCTGCTGTGTCGCCGCGCCCCGGCGACGGCTCAGGACTTTCCGAACTCCTGGTTGATGAAGTCGAATATCTCGTCGTCCGTGGCCCCTTGGAGCTGGTCCTCGACGGGGGCGCTGTCCGGCGCACCGTCACGGGCCTCGTCGCCGCCCAGCTTCGACACCAGCACCTGCAGCCGCGCGGTGAGTGCGGAGCGCACCTCGTCCTCGTCCGGGAGGAGCGAGAACACCGCGGCCTCCAGCCGGTCGAGTTCCGCCAGGGCGGATCCGGGCGCGCCGTCCTCGTCGCCCGCCAGATGCGTACGCAGGTACTCGGCGAGCGCGGTGGGCGTGGGGTAGTCGAAGACCAGCGCGGCCGGCAGCCGCAGCCCGGTGGCACCCTGCAGGCGGTTGCGGAGTTCGACCGAGGTCAGCGAGTCGAAGCCCAGCTCCTTGAACGCCTGTTCCTGGCCGATCGCGTCACCGCCCGTGTGCCCGAGGACGGCGGCGGCCGTGGAGCGCACCAGATCGACCAGGAGCAGCTGCCGTTCCGGCGCGGTCAGGCCCGCGAGACGCTTCGTCAGGGACGATTCCGGCTCGGCACCGCCGACGGTGACCTCTTCGGCCGCCCGCAGCAGCTCCTGTACCTCGGGCAGGGCGTCCAGCAGCGGCCGCGGCCGAGCGGCGGTGAAACCGGGCGCGAAGCGCGCCCAGTCCACGTCGGCGACCACGGTGAACGTCTCGTCGTGGTCCAGGACCTGCTGGAGCGCCTCGATGGCCATGTCCGGGGCCATCGTGACGACCCCCAGCCGACGCAGATGCTCCTCCGCGCCGTTGTCGGTGGTCATGCCGCCGTCGGCCCAGGCGCCCCAGGCCACCGAGGTGGCGGTCAGGCCGCGGGCCCGGCGGTGTTCGGCCAGTGCGTCCAGGTAGGCGTTGGCCGCCGCGTAGGCACCCTGGCCGCCGCCGCCCCAGACGCCGGAGTTCGAGGAGAAGAGCACGAAGGCGTCCAGTTCCTCGTCGGCAAGGAGTTCGTCCAGGTGCGCGGCGCCCGCGACCTTGGCCTCAAGCACGTCGGCGAGCGCCGGCAGATCGGTCTCGTCCAGGCGCGCGCTCGGGGCCACCCCCGCCGCGTGCATCACCGAACGGACCGGGGAGCCCTCCGACTTCAGCCCGGCGAGCAGGTCGGCCAGCGCGGTGCGGTCGGCGGCGTCGCACGCCGCCAACGTCACCCGCGTACCGGCTGCCGTGAGTTCGGCCGCCAGCTCGGCCGCGCCCGGCGCGTCCGGGCCGCGACGGCTGGTGAGCACCAGGTGTTCGGCACCGCGGGCCGCCAGCCAGCGGGCGACCTGGCCGCCCAGCGCGCCCGTGCCACCGGTGATCAGCACAGTGCCCTGCGGCTTCCAGTCCCGGGGCGCGCTGCGGTCGCCGAGCGGGTCGCGCACCAGCCTGCGCACGAACAGCCCGGACTCGCGCAGCGCGAGCTGGTCCTCGTCACCCGCCGCGACTCCCGCGAGCAGCACGCGCAGACGTGCCTTCGAGGTCGCCTCGGGCGTCTCCGGCAGGTCGATGAGACCACCCCACCGCTGGGGGTGCTCAAGGCCGACGATCCTGCCAAGGCCCCACAGCTGTGCCTGAGCGGTGCTGACGGCCTCGCCGCCCGGACGACCGGTGGTCACCGCGCCTTGCGTGGCCAGCCACAGCGGCGCGTCCAGCTCCACGTCGCCCAGCGCCTGCGTCAGCAGCAGGGTGCCGGCCAGACCGCGGGGAAGGACGGGGTGCGCCGGGTGCGGTGCTTCGTCGAGCGCGAGCAGCGACAGTACGCCGCTCACTCCGTCACCGGCTGCCGCGCGCTCCGCCAGCGTCGCCCGCAGCCGCTCTGCCAGCTCCGCCCGATCGACGTCGGCCGGGTCCAAGGCGAGTCGTACGACCGTGGCGCCGCCGTCGATCAGCGACTGCTCGGCCGCCGCGACCCACGCGGCGTCGTCGGTCGCTGCCGGGGTCACCAGCAGCCACGTCCCGGTGAGGGGCGCGGCTCCGGCCGCCGACCGCTCGGACAGGGGCTGCCAGTCGACCCGGTAGCGCCAGCCGTCGAGCGTCGCGCGGGTGCGGCGCTGCCGATGCCATGACGACAGCGCGGGCAGTACCGCGTTCAGCGAGGACCGCTCGTCCGACTCGTCGACGTCCAGAGTGCTCGCGAGGGAATCCAGGTCCCCGCGCTCCACCGCCGCCCAGAAGTCCCCGTCGACGGCGGCTTCGGCGGTGGCCGCGGTGCGGGTGTGAGCCTCGGCCGCTTCCTCCAGCCAGTAGCGCCGGCGTTGGAAGGCGTACGTGGGCAACTCCACGCGGGTCGCGCCGGTTCCGGCGAACACCTGCGTCCAGTCGACGCGCACGCCGTGCGTCCATGCCTCGGCGACCGAGGTCAGGAAGCGGTCCAGGCCGCCCTCGTCACGCCGCAGCGAACCCACCGCCACGGCCTGCTCCGCGCCACGCTCCTCCAGCGTCTCCTGCACGCTCATCGTCAACACCGGATGCGCGCTCACCTCGACGAACGCGCCAAAGCCCGCACCGGACAGCGCGCCGATCGACTCCTCGAAACGCACCGTCCGACGCAGGTTCCGATACCAGTACCCGGCATCCACCAGACCATCGCCCAGCCATTCCCCCTCCACCGTGGAGAAGAACGGGATGCGGGCCGGCTGAGGGCTGATGTCGCCCAGGACACGGGCCAGTTCATCCTCGATCAGCTCCACGTGCGAGGTGTGCGAGGCGTAGTCCACCGGCACCTTCCGCGCACGCACACCATCGGCCTCACACGCGGCGAGCAGTTCGTCCAGGGCCTCCGGCTCACCGGCCACCACCGTGGAGGACGGGCCGTTGACCGCCGCGATCTCCAGACGGCCGGTCCAGCCCTTCAGACGGGACTCGACCTGGGCCAGCGGCAGCGCCACCGACATCATCCCGCCACGACCCGCAAGACCGCCCGCAATTGCCTGCGAGCGCAACGCCACCACCCGCGCACCATCACGCAACGACAGACCACCCGCCACACACGCGGCGGCAATCTCGCCCTGCGAATGCCCCACCACCGCCGACGGCTCCACACCCAGCGAACGCCACACCTCGGCCAGCGAGACCATCACCGCCCAGGACACGGGCTGGACCACGTCTACGCGATCCAGCGACGGAGCACCCTCCGTGCCGCGCAACACGTCCACCAACGACCAGTCCACAAACTCCGACAGAGCCGCCGCACACTCACCGAGCCGCTCGGCGAACACCGGGGAAGCGTCCAGGAGTTCCACGCCCATGCCCGCCCACTGCGCACCCTGACCCGGGAACACAAACACCACCCGGCCACGAGACCCAGCCGACGAACCTCCGGCAGGACCGGTCACCACACCCGGGGTGCTCTCCCCACGGGCCAGGGACCTGAGGCCTGCGAGCAGCGCGTCCCGGTCACCGGTCACGACGGCGCGGTCCTCGAACTCGGCGCGCTCGGAGAGCAGCGACCAGCCCACGTCGATCGGGGAGACCTCGGCATCCGACTCCACACGGGAGAGCAGTCGCGCGGCCTGGTCCCGCAGCGCCTCCGCACCACGCGCAGAGAGCACCCACGGAACCGTCACCGGCTCCACCGGAGCGGTCACCTCGGCAGGCTCCGAAGCCTGATCCGGGACCTGCTCCAGAATCACGTGCGCGTTGGTCCCACTGACACCGAAGGACGACACACCCGCACGACGCGGACGCCCCTCGACCTCCGCCCACTCACGCGACTCCGTCAGCAACTCCACCGCACCCGCCGACCAGTCCACCTTCGCCGACGGCTCATCGACGTGAAGGGTCTTGGGGAGCACACCGTGCCGCATCGCCAGGATCATCTTCATCACGCCCGCGACACCGGCCGCAGCCTGCGTGTGGCCGATGTTCGACTTCAGAGAGCCCAGCCACAGCGGGCGGTCCTCCGGCCGCTCCTGACCGTATGTCGCCAGGAGGGCCTGCGCCTCGATCGGGTCACCCAGCGTCGTACCCGTGCCATGCGCCTCGACGGCATCGACATCGGCCGGCGAAAGCCCCGCACTGGTCAGAGCGGCCCGGATCACCCGCTGCTGCGAGGGGCCGTTGGGCGCCGTCAGACCATTGCTCGCGCCATCCTGGTTCACCGCCGAGCCACGCACCACCGCCAACACCGGGTGGCCATTGCGCCGCGCGTCCGACAGCCGCTCCAACAGCAGCATGCCGACGCCCTCACCCCAGCCCGTACCGTCCGCGGCATCGGAGAACGCCTTGCAACGGCCGTCCTCGGAGAGCGCGCGCTGACGGCTGAACTCCACGAACACCAACGGCGTGGACATCACGGTGACACCGCCCGCGAGGGCCAGCGAGCACTCGCCGTTGCGCAGCGCCTGCGCGGCCAGGTGCAGGGTCACCAGGGACGACGAACAGGCCGTGTCGACGGTGACCGCCGGGCCCTCCAGGCCGAAGGTGTAGGCGACCCGGCCGGAGGCCACGCTGCCCGCGCTGCCGTTGCCGAGGTAGCCCTCGAAGCCCTCGGGTGCGGTCCGCAGCCGCGAGCCGTAGTCGTTGTACATCACGCCGGTGAAGACGCCCGTCTGAGTGCCGCGTACGGCGCCGGGGTCGACGCCCGCGCGTTCGAATGCCTCCCAGCTCGTCTCCAGGAGCAGCCGCTGCTGCGGGTCCATCGCCAGCGCCTCACGCGGCGAGATACCGAAGAACGCCGGGTCGAACTCCGCCGCGTCGTGCAGGAAGCCGCCCTCGCGGGTGTAGCTCTTGCCCTGCCGCTCCGGGTCCGGGTCGTACAGGTCCTCGCCCCAGCCGCGGTCCACCGGGAACGCGGAGATCCCGTCCCGGCCGGAGGCGACCAGGTCCCACAGCTCTTCCGGGGAGCGCACGCCGCCGGGGTAACGGCAGCTCATGCCGACGATGACGATGGGGTCGTCGTCCGCCGCCCGCCGGACCGCGGTGGCCTCGATCGCGGCGCTCCCCCGGCCGTCGTCCACCAGCTCGGTGAGCAGGTGCTGGGCGAGGGCGTCAGGGGTCGGGTAGTCGAAGACGAGCGTGGCGGAGAGCCGTAGCCCCGTCGCCTCGTTGAGCCGGTTCCGCAGCTCCACCGAGGTCAGCGAGTCGAAGCCCAGCTCCTTGAAGGCCCGGTCGTCCGCCACCGCGGCCGCGGAGCCGTGGCCGAGCACGCCCGCCACATGGCCGCGCACCAGCTCCGACACCTCCTCCAGCCGCTCGGCCTCGCTCCGGCCCGCAAGGCGCTGCGCAAGACCGGCCGCCTCGCCGCTGCGCGCGGTGGTGCGGGCGCGGGCCACCGGACCGCGTACGAGTCGGCGCAGCACCGCGGGCACGGGTCCGGCCGCAGCGCGCAGCGCGGCCAGGTCCAGGCGTACCGGCAGCAGCAGTGCCTCGTCCGTCCCGAGCGCGGCATCGAACAGAGCAAGGCCCTCGTCGGTGGCCAGCGGCACCAGACCCGAACGCGCCACGCGCGCCAGGTCGGCCTCGCTCAGATGACCGGTCACACCACTGCGCTCGGCCCAGAAGCCCCAGGCCAGGGAGGTGGCGGTCAGTCCGTCGGCGCGTCGCCGCTGGGCGAGGGCGTCGAGGAAGACGTTGGCCGCCGCGTAGTTGCCCTGCCCCGCGCTGCCCAGCGCGCCGGAAGCGGAGGAGAACAGCACGAAGGCCGACAGGTCCAGGTCGCGGGTGAGCTCGTGCAGGTTCCAGGCGGCGTCCACCTTGGGACGCAGCACCGCAGCGAAACGGTCCGGGGTCAGCGCGGAGACGAGCCCGTCGTCCACGATGCCCGCGGTGTGCACCACGGCGCTCAGCGGGTGCTCGGCGGGGATGTCCGCCAGCAGCGCGGCCAACGCCTCGCGGTCCGCCACATCACACGCCACCGCCCGCGCCGAAGCGCCCAGTTCGGCCAGCTCCGCCACCAACTCGGCCGCGCCATCGGCCTGCTGGCCTCGACGACTGACCAACAGCAGCTGCTTCACCCCGTGCTCGGTGACCAGGTGCCGCGCGACCAGGCCCCCCAGCGTCCCGGTGCCACCGGTCAGCAGCACCGTGCCCCGGCCGTCCGACAGGCCCAGCTCGGAGCCCGGTCGCGCGACGTCCTTCGCCGCGTCGGCCCGCTCCAGGCGGGGGGTGCGCGGCTCGCCGCCGCGCAGGGCCAACTGCGGCTCGTTCGAGCCGAGTACGAGCGCCAGCGCGTCACGGCTCAGCTCGGTGCCGTCGGTGTCGAGCAGCACGAAGCGGTCCGGGTGCTCCGACTGCGCCGCGCGCAACAGGCCCCACACGGGAGCCGCGGCCAGGTCCGCCACGTCTTCCCGCGGGTCCGTCGACACGGCGCCGCGGGTCACCAGCACCAGGCGCGCTCCGGTGAGCCGCTCGTCGGCCAACCAGCCCCGCACCACGGCGAGGGCCTGCGCCAAGGCTTCCCGCACCGACTCCGGCAGAGCGGCGCCCTCGGGCTCCTGGCCACTGCCGACGGGGAGGGGGACGAGCACGGCGGACGGCACAGGCGCGTCTCCCGACTCGACGGCATCACCCAGCGCGCTCACATCCGGGTACGTCGCACCGCCCGCGGTGATCGCGTCCCCGATCCCGTACCGGAACAGCGTGTCGGCCGTTCCGAGCACAGCCCAGTCGCCCTCGCTCGCCGCGTCGGCGGTGATGGACGAGTTGGCGGCCAGCGGCGGCCAGACGAGCTGGAAGAGCGCGTCGTGCCGGACATCGGCCTGTGCCGCGCGGGTGAGCTGGTCGGCGTCGACGGCCCGTACGACGAGCGATTCCACGGCCGCGACCGGGGCGCCCGTGCCGTCCGCGACGGTCACCGACACGGCGTCCGCGCCGGCCGGGGCGAGCGCCACGCGCAGCACCGAGGCGCCCGCCGCCGACAGCGATACGCCGTTCCAGCTGAACGGCAGCCGTACCTGGTCGTCGTCCGCGAAGAACCCGCCCAGGCGGATGCCGTGCAGGGCGGAGTCGAGCAGCGCCGGGTGCAACCCGAACCGGCCCGCCTCCTCGTGCTGCTCCTCCGGCAACACGACCTCCGCGAAGACCTCGTCCCCACGCCGCCACGCCGCCCGCAACCCCTGGAACACCGGCCCGTAGCCATAACCCGCCGCCACGAAACCCTCGTACAAACCATCAACCGGCACAGCCACCGCATCAACCGGAGGCCAGACCGCGAGGTCATGTGCGGCGGAGTCCGAGACGGAGCTCCGCGCCCCGTCCGCCGTCAGCACGCCCGTCGCGTGGCAGATCCATGTCTGGTTCGCGGAGGTGTCCTCCCGCCGCGAGTGGACACTGACGGTGCGGCGGCCGGAGTCGTCGGGCGCGGCAACGGTCAACCGCAGCTGCACACCGCCCTCCTCGGGCAGCACCAGCGGCGCCTGAAGCGTCAGCTCCTCCACCGTGTCGCAACCGACCTCGTCACCGGCACGGATCGCCAGCTCCACGAAGGCAGTGCCCGGGAGCAGGACAGCGCCCGCCACCGCGTGATCCGCCAACCAGGCGTGCGTACGCAGCGACAGCCGACCGGTGAAGACGACACCCTCGGACTCCGGCAGCTCCACGGCCGCACCCAGCAGCGGGTGCTCGGCGGAGCCGAGCCCGAGACCGGTGACCGCACCCGTCACGCTGCCCGAGGTGTCCAGCCAGTAGCGCTGGCGCTGGAAGGCATACGTCGGCAACTCCACGCGGGTGGCACCCGTACCGGCAAACATCGTCGACCAGTCCACACCGGCGCCGTGCACCCACGCCCGCGCCAGACCGGCGACCAACGTCTCCGCTTCCGGACGGCCGCTGCGCAGGACCGGGGCGAACGCCGACTCCGGCGCCGTCTCCGCACCCATCGCGCTCAACACACCGTCCGGGCCCAGCTCCACGAACACCGACACACCCTGCGCGGTCAGCGACGCCACACCATCGGCGAAACGCACCGCCTCACGCACGTGCCGCACCCAGTACTCCGCCGAACCCAACTCCCCCGCCGACGCGACCGAACCCGTCAGGTTCGAGACGACCGGCACGCTCGGCGCGGCAAACGTGAGGGATTCCGCGACCTTCCGGAAGCCATCCAACATCGGGTCCATGCACGGCGAATGGAACGCGTGCGAAACCACCAGCCGCTTCGTCTTACGCCCCAACCCGCGCAACCGGTCCGCCACCGCCAACGCGGCATCCTCGTCACCCGAGACCACCACCGAGGTCGGCCCGTTGATCGCGGCAATGCCCACCCGGCCCTCGAACTCGGCCAGCAGCGGCCGCACTTCCTCCTCCGAAGCCTGCACCGCCACCATCGCACCACCCGCGGGCAGCGCCTCCATCAGACGGCCACGCGCCGCCACCAGCCGCGCCGCATCCTCAAGCGAGAACACACCCGCCACATGCGCGGCCGCAATCTCACCGATCGAATGCCCCGCCACAAAATCCGGCCGCACACCGAACGACTCCACCAGACGGAACAACGCCACCTCGACAGCGAACAGCCCCGCCTGCGTGAACACCGTCCGGTCCAGCAGACCCGTGCTGTCGGCGCCTTCACCAAAGACGACTTCGCGGACCGGCCGTCCGACATGCCCGGCCAGCTCACCGTCCAACACCGCACACGCCTCATCAAAGGCAGCTGCGAACACCGGATACGCGGCATACAACTCACGCCCCATACCCACCCGCTGACTACCCTGACCCGAGAACACCACCGCCGTACGACCGGTGCCCGACACGTGTCCCGCGGTGACGTTCGCGGCCGACTCACCGGAGGCCAACCCCCGCAGACCGTCGGCGAGTTCGTCTCGGTCGGCGCCCAGGACAACGGCACGGTGCTCGAACACCGCCCGCTCGGAAACCAACGACCAACCCACATCCGTCAGCGACGACGCAGGGGTGCCCTCGACGTGAGAGAGCAGCCGCTCCGCCTGACCCCGCAGCGCCTCCGCGCCACGCGCCGAAAGCACCCACGGCACCATCGACGGGTCGACCGGGACAGCGGGCTCGGCCGGGTCGACGGGCTCTGCCGCCGCCTCCGGCTCGGGTGCCTGCTCCAGGATCAGGTGCGCGTTGGTGCCGCTGACGCCGAAGGACGACACACCCGCGCGACGCGGACGGCCCTCGGACTCCGGCCACTCCCGCTGCTCGGTCAGCAACTCCACCGCACCCGCCGACCAGTCCACCTTCGACGACGGCTCGCCGACATGCAGGGTCCTGGGCAGCACACCGTGTCGGAGCGCCTCCACCATCTTGATCACGCCGGCCACACCGGCGGCGGTCTGCGTGTGGCCGATGTTCGACTTCAGAGAGCCCAGCCACAGCGGGCGGTCCTCAGGCCGTCCCTGGCCGTACGTGGCCAACAGCGCCTGGGCCTCGATCGGGTCGCCCAGCGTCGTACCGGTGCCATGCGCCTCCACCGCGTCCACCTCAGCGGCAGAGACACCGGCGTTCGCCAGGGCGGCGCGGATGACGCGCTGCTGCGAGGGGCCGTTGGGCGCGGTCAGGCCGTTGCTCGCGCCGTCCTGGTTGACGGCGGAGCCCTTGATCACGGCCAGCACCGGGTGACCGTTGCGCTGTGCGTCCGACAGCCGCTCCAGGAGCAGCATGCCGACGCCCTCGCCCCAGGCCGTGCCGTCCGCGGCGTCGGAGAACGCCTTGCAGTGGCCGTCGGCGGCGAGGCCGCGCTGACGGCTGAACTCCACGAACACCGTGGGCGTGGCCATCACGGCGACGCCGCCGGCCAGGGCAAGCGAGCACTCACCGCCTCGCAGCGCCTGCACCGCCAGGTGCAGCGCGACCAGCGACGACGAGCACGCGGTGTCCACCGTCACCGCCGGGCCCTCCAGGCCCAGCGTGTAGGCGACGCGCCCGGAGATGGCGGCGGTGGTGCTGCCGGTGAGGTAGTAGCCCTCGCTGCCTTCGACGGCCTGCTGCATGCCGAACGCGTAGCCCTGGGCCGCCGCGCCGGCGAAGACGCCGGCCTGGGTGCCGCGGACAGTGGCGGGGTCGATCCCGGCGCGTTCGAACGCCTCCCAGCTCGTCTCGAGCAGCAGCCGCTGCTGCGGGTCCATCGCCAGCGCCTCACGAGGCGAGATCCCGAAGAACGCCGGGTCGAACTCGCCCGCGTCGCGCAGGAATCCGCCGGTGCGGACGTAGGAGGTGCCGGGCCGGTCCGGGTCCGGGTCGTAGAGGTCCTCGATGTCCCAGCCGCGGTCGGTGGGGAAGGCGCTGATGCCGTCGCCGCCGGAGATCAGCAGCTGCCACAGCTCCTCGGGGGTTCCCGCGTCGCCGGGGTAGCGGCAGCTCATGCCCACGATCGCGATCGGGTCGTCGGTGTGGGTGGTGGCGGCCGCCGTGGTGGGCGCGGTCGTGGAGTCCGGCTGTGCGCCGAGGAGTTCGGCGAGCAGATGGCGGGCCAGCGCGGCGGGGGTCGGGTGGTCGAAGACCAGCGTCGCGGGCAGCCGAAGCCCGGTGGCCGCGTTCAGCCGGTTCCGCAGCTCCACCGAGGTCAGCGAGTCGAAGCCCAGCTCGCGGAAGGCCCGGTTCTCGTCGACGGCGCCCGCCGAGCCGTGCCCGAGGACGGTCGCGACATGGCCGCGTACGAACTCGGAGAGCGCGGCGAGTTGCTCGTGCTCGGGGCGTCCGGCGAGCTGCTGGGCGAGACCGTTGGAGCCTGCCGTGTCGGTGTGGCTCTCGGCGGCACGGGCGCGGCGCACGGGGGCCCGCACCAGGCCGCGCAGCAGCGTGGGCACCGGACCGGGCGCGGCGCGCAGGACGGCCGTGTCCAGCCGAACCGGCAGCAGCATCGGCTCGTCGGTGGCGACGGCGGTGTCGAACAGCGCCAGGCCCTCCTCGGAGGAGAGGGCGATCAGGCCGGAGCGCGCCATGCGGGCCAGGTCGGCCTCGCCGAGTTCGCCGGTCATGGCACTGCGCTGCTCCCAGAAGCCCCAGGCCAGCGAGGTGGCCGGCAGACCCTGGGCGCGGCGCGCGGCGGCGAGTGCGTCCAGGAAGACGTTGGCGGCCGCGTAGTTGCCCTGTCCGGCGTTGCCCAGAGCGCCGGAGACGGAGGAGAAGAGGACGAAGGCCGACAGGTCCAGGTCACGGGTCAGCTCGTGCAGGTTCCAGGCCGCGTCGATCTTCGGGCGAAGGACCCGGTCGACGCGTTCGGGAGTGAGCGCGGAGACCATGCCGTCGTCCAGGACACCGGCGGTGTGCACGACGGCCGTCAGCGGCTGACCGGCGGGGATGGCGTTCAGAAGGTCCGCCACCGCGTTCCGGTCGGCGACGTCGCAGGCGACGATGTGCGCCGACGCGCCGAGCGCGGCCAGCTCGGCCGTCAGCTCCGCCGCGCCCTCGGCGTCCGGGCCGCGGCGGCTGACCAGCAGCAGCAGCCGTGCGCCGTGCTCCTCGACGAGGTGCCGGGCGACCAGTCGGCCGAGGGTGCCGGTCGCACCGGTGACGAGCACCGTGCCGGAGCCGGTGTCCGGGGCGGTGGTGTTCGAGGCGGTGGTGTCCGAGGCGGTGGTGTCCGTACCCCTGGTGCCCGCGCCGACGCCGGCCAGCGGAGCGGGCACGGTGAGGACCACCTTGCCGATGTGCTTGGCCTGGCTGAGGAACCGGAACGCCTCCGGTGCGCGCCGGATGTCCCAGGTGGCCACCGGAAGCGGCGTCAGCACGCCCTGCTCGAAGAGCTCGAGGAGCTCGGTGAGCATCTCCTGGGTGCGGTCGAGCCCGGCCTCGCCCAGGTCGAACGCCTGGTACGCGACGCCGGAGTACGCCGCGGCGACCTCCTCGGGATCGCGCTTGTCGGTCTTGCCCATCTCCAGGAACCGGCCGCCGCGCGGCAGCAGCCGCAGCGAGGCGTCGACGAACTCGCCGGCCAGCGCGTCCAGGACGACATCCATGCCCTGCTGGTCCGTGGCCGTGAGGAAGCGGTCCTCGAAGTCCAGGGTGCGGGAGGACGCGATGCGCGCGTCGTCGAGGCCGGAGGCGCGCAGCGCGTGCCACTTGCCCTCGCTGGCGGTGCCGAAGACCTCGGCACCCCAGTGGCGGGCCAGTTGGACGGCGGCCATGCCGACGCCGCCCGCCGCGTTGTGCACCAGCACCCGCTCGCCCGGTCGCAGCCCGGCCAGGTCCCGCAGACCGTAGTAGGCGGTGAGGAAGACCACGGGCACGGAGGCGGCCTGGACGAAGGACCAGCCGTCGGGCATCGGGGCCAGCATCCGCCGGTCGGTGACGGCCACGGGCCCGAAGGCGCCGGAGAACACACCCATCACGCGGTCGCCGGGCGCCAGGTCGGTGACGCCTTCGCCGACGTCGATCACCACGCCGGCGGCCTCGTTGCCCATCACCTCCTGGTCGGGGACGACGCCGAGGGCCAGCACCACGTCGCGGAAGTTCATGCCCGCCGCGCGGACCTGCACCCGTACCTGTCCCGGGGCCGGCGGGGCGGCCGCCTCCGGGCTCTCCAGCAGTTCGAGGTTGGCGAACGACCCCTTGGTGGGCACCTCAAGGCGCCAGGACGAAGCGCCCGCGGGCGGGGTCAACGCCCCGTCGCCCTGGGTGAACCGCGCCATCCGGGGCACCCGTACCTCACCCGAACGCAGCGCCAGTTGGGTCTCGTCCTGGGCCACGGCCCAGCCCAGCGCGGCCGGGAGCGCCTGGTGGGAGGCGTCCGTACCGTCGAGGTCGAGCAGCAGGAAGCGGCCGGGGTTCTCGGTCTGCGCGGCCCGCAGCAGGCCCCACACCGGTGCGGCGGCAAGGCCGGTCACGTCCTCGTCGGCGCCGGCGGACACCGCGCCGCGGGTGACCACGGCAAGGCGGGAACCCGCGAAGCGGTCGTCGGCGAGCCAGGCGTGGACCAGGTCCAGGGCCTGATGGGTGGCCGCCCGCGCGGCCTCGGTCAGCTCCGCGCCGGCCGGGGCCGACGGGCAGAGGGCCACGACGAGCGGGGGGACCACCGCGCCGGAGTCGAGGGCCGCGCCGAGCGCGGCGAGGTCGGCGTGGACGGCGGTGGCGCCGAAGGCAGTGGCTGCCGGGGCGGAACCGTCGGCGCTCTCGGTATCGGTACCGGTATCGGCATCGGCATCGGCATCGGCATCGGCATCGGTCACGATCGTCTCGTCGTCCGTGCCGAGGAGCGCCCATCCGGCAATGCCAGCAAGGCCCGCGGCATCGGTGTCCGTACCGGTGGCGCCGTCCGCGGTCGCCGCGGGCACAGCCGTCCAGTCGATACGGAACAGCGCGTCGTGCTCCCGGTCACCCGTACCCGCGGCGAGCTGCGCGCGGTCCACGGGCATGCAGACCAGCGACTCGACCTCGGCCACCGGTCGGCCGGTGGCGTCGGCGACGGCCACCGCGAGGGTGTCCGCACCCGCCGGGGCCAGCCTGACCCGAAGCATCGAGGCACCGGCCGCGCGGAGCGACACCCCGCGCCACGCGAACGGCAGCCGTGCCCGCTCGTCGGAGAAGAAGTCGCCCAGCCGCACCCCGTGCAGCGCCGCGTCAAGGAGCGCCGGGTGCACCCCGAAGCGCGCCGCCTCCTCGCGGTGGTCCTGGTCCAGCGCGACCTCGGTGAAGACCTCGTCACCGCGCCGCCACGCGGCCCGTACCGCCTGGAAGACCGGGCCGTAGCCGTAGCCCGCCGACTCGAAGCGCTCGTACAGGTCCTCGACGTCCACGGCGACCGCGCCGGGCGGCGGCCATGCCCCGCCGAGGGCCGCGAGCCCCTCGTCGTCGGTCGCGGCCTCGGTGCGGCTGCCGACGGCGAGCACGCCCATGGCGTGGCAGGTCCACGGCTCGTCCGCGGCGGCGTCGCCCGCGCGGGAGTAGACGGTCAGCGAACGGCGCCCGGAGTCGTCGGACTCCCCCACCGAGAGCTGCAGTTGGATGCCACCGCGCTCGGGCAGGATCAGCGGTGCCTGGAGCGTCAGCTCCTCCACCGTGTCGCAGCCCACCTGGTCACCGGCACGGATGGCCAGCTCCACGAAGGCCGTGCCCGGGAAGAGCACGGCACCAGCCACGGCGTGGTCGGCGAGCCAGGGATGCGTCTGCAAGGAGAGCCTGCCGGTCAGCAGCAGGCCGTCCGCGCCTGCCAGCTCCACGGCCGCACCCAGCAGCGGGTGTTCGGCGGAGCCGAGCCCGAGACCAGTGGCGGCGGTGGCGCCGACGAGAGCGGCCGGGGCGTCCAGCCAGTAGTGCTGGCGTTGGAAGGCGTACGTGGGCAACTCGACGCGGGTGGCGCCCGTGCCCTCGTAGAACGCCGTCCAGTCCACGGCCGCACCATGTACCCAGGCACGCGCCAGACCCGATACCAGTGTCTCGGCTTCCGGACGGCCGTTGCGCAGTACGGGGACGAACGCCGACTCCGGCGCGGTCTCGGCGCCCATCGCGCTGAGTACGCCGTCCGGGCCCAGCTCGACGAACACCGAGACGCCCTGCGCGGTCAGCGACGCCACGCCGTCCGCGAAACGCACCGCCTCGCGCACGTGCCGTACCCAGTACTCCGCCGACCCCAACTCCCCCGCCGAGGCGATCGAACCCGTCAGGTTCGAGACGACCGGAATCTCCGGGGCGGCGAAGGTCATCGTCTCCGCGACCGCCCGGAACTCGGCCAGCATCGGTTCCATGCACGGCGAGTGGAACGCGTGCGAGACCACCAGCCGCTTCGTCTTCCGCCCCAACCCGCGCAACCGGTCCGCCACCGCCAGGGCGGCATCCTCATCACCGGACACCACCACGGACGTCGGCCCGTTGATCGCGGCGATGTCCACGCCGCCCTCGAACTCGGCCAGCAGCGGCCGCACTTCATCCTCCGAAGCCTGCACCGCCACCATCGCACCACCCGCAGGCAGCGCCTCCATCAGACGACCGCGAGCAGCCACCAGACGGGCGGCGTCCTCCAGGGAGAACACACCCGCCACATGCGCGGCCGCAATCTCACCGATCGAATGCCCCGCCACAAAGTCCGGCCGCACACCGAACGACTCCACCAGACGGAACAACGCCACCTCGACAGCGAACAGCCCCGCCTGCGTGAACACCGTCCGGTCCAGCAGACCCGCACTGTCGGCGCCGTCACCGAAGACGACCTCCCGCACCGACCTACCCACATGCCCGGCCAGCTCACGATCCAACACCGCACACGCCTCATCAAAGGCAGCTGCGAACACCGGATACGCGGCATACAACTCACGCCCCATACCCACCCGCTGACTACCCTGCCCCGAGAACACCACCGCC
>NZ_JBEZCG010000037.1:0-30465 GCF_040647455.1 Streptomyces sp. NPDC041068 | reverse complement strand
GCGGCCCAGGCCCAGAAGAAGGGCAAGTAAACGTGGGCACCAAACGGCCCGCATTCCCCCACATAGGCTGGGACCCCACCCCGGGCGACGTCGAGAACACCCGCGACCTGGCCAAGAAGCTCGGCGGCCTCGCCTCGGAACTGGGCAATGCCGTACGGGACTTGGAGCGCATCGAGTGCGGCGCCTGGAAGGGCAAGGCCGCGCTCGCCTTCACCGAGTACATCGGCGAGGACGTCACCCCGCTCATCCGCAAGAGCCACGAATCCTTCGACAAGGCCTCGCGCGCACTGCACCGCTGGGCCAGGGAACTCCAGGACTTCCAGGACGAGGCCGACCGCCTGGAGATCAAGGCCGGCAAGAAACTGGACGCCCGCTCGGAGGCGAAGCCCGACAGCAAGGAGTCCGCCAAGGCCTCGGGAGACGTCGACGAGGTCATCGGGGACGTACACGACCTGGAGGACCGCTACTCCAAAGCCGCGGGCGCGATCAGCAAGGAGCTCGACAAGGCCGGCGACATCGCCCCCGACGAGCCCGGCTTCTGGGACAAGCTCACCAAGGGCGTCAAGGAGGCCTGGGACGCCACCGGCAAGTGGCTCAAGGACCACGCCGACCTGATCAAGCTGATCGGCGACCTCCTGAGCGACCTGACGGCCGTGCTGGGACTGCTGGCCATCGTCACGCTTCCTTTCCCGCCGCTCGCCGCGATCTTCGGCACAGCGGCGCTCATCACCAGCGGGCTGGCACTGGGCGCGCATGGGCTCGCCAAAATGGGCGGGGCCGACGTGAGTTGGGCGACGATGGGGCTTGATGCGGTGGGGCTCATGCCGGGGATCGGGATGTTCGGCAAGGCCACGAAGGTCGTCGGTGAGAGCAAGGCGCTCAAGGCAGTTACCAATCTCGGCGAGGGGTTCCAGGCCACCAAGATCGTCGGCAGCACACGCATCTTGATGTCCTTCGGCAAGAGCTCCCGGGGGCTCACCGGCGGCCTCGGCAAGGGCGGGCTCGTGAAGCTCGGAGGGAAATCGGAGGATGCATATGAGGTGGCACATACGACCAGTGGCCTGAAGTCGCGCATGGGAGGCCTCGCGATCGCGGGCTACCACGAAGGCCAATGGTTGGGCACCAAGGGCCTGAACATGATCCCGAAAGTGGACATCAACCCCGTGAAGGCCGGTATCGCCATCGACGCGGGGGCAAAGATTCTCCCCAAGGTCACAAGCATCCACCAGCACGTGGGCGAGGCCCTCTTCCCGGGCGACCAGTTCGCACAATCGGCTTCGGGGACCTGAGCAGTGAACAAACAGGACGACGGTACCGGGTCACCACATTAGGAAGATGCTTACAGCTATGGACATCTGGCTGCCCCAACCGAGCGAAACTCTCCTGGCCCGAACGCCGGTCACCTTCGCCACAGGCGAGGCTGCTCCCGTCAGGGGCATGCGCTGGTTCCGCGACACCGAGCGCCATGACATCCAAGGCGAACTGCCCGGCTGGCCCGAAGGGCCGAAGTACGAGGCTCGCTCAGCCGGTGGCTCCTTCACGCGGAACATCGGCAAAGGCGGGGTCATGGCCTTGGGCGGCATCATCATGGCCGCCCTCAGCTCCGCGGGCGGCAACGTCAGCGGCGGCTCGGGACCTGACGGCGGGTCCGACACTTCCCACGACCCCGACGACGAGGTCCAGGACTTCCCGGTCATGTGGGCCGCTCCGGATAGCCTCGCTCGTTCCCTGCCCTGGCAACTCGACCCCGGCCGCTCCAACGAGAAGCACTACCGTACGCACGCGATCGTCACGGACCGTCGCCTGGTCATCGTGGGCTTTCCGTACTCCAAGAAGAACGACAAGCTCATCGAGGACGAAGTCCTCTGGGAAACTCCGCGTTCCGCCATCAGCAAGGTCGAGCCCCGAGACTTCAGGGACGGGAGAGACTTCAAGATCCTCTTCAGCGATGCCTCGTGGTGCAGGTTGCACACCATCACGCGGAAGAAGATCACTCGGCACCTGGCCCACCCTCTCGACCTGGTCCCTCTGGGGTCCCTCACCCCGGCGCAGCGGAACACCGTCGAGGCCTTCCTGGCGAAAACGCCGGCGCCACCCGACGAACCCCCCGTCATCACTCGCCGCCCCGGTGGCCACTACCGGGTCGAGCTCCTGGCGCGGAACGAGATCGACCCGTTCTTCGGCATCATCGACCGGGACATGGTCATGGATGCCGATGGCGTGGAACTCAGGATCACCGAGTACAACCCCGCAGACTTCTGAACCCTCCACTCCTCCGAAACCAGACCAGGACGCCTCCGCCCCTATGACGCCCCCGCCCAACCCCACGAACGCGCTCCCGCCCATACCCACCGACCAGCTCGATCCCCCGCCCATCTGGTTCAACGTCCCCGACGGCTTCTACGCCCTCCCTCTCGCCGCCACGCCGGAGGAGCGAGCCGAGCGCGCTCATGAATTCGTACGCGGCCTCTACTCCCGCGGAGACGAGCGCATTTGGGAGCCCGCCGCTCCGTACTACGCGGGACTGGCCGACCTCATGGCGGACACCGGGATCTCCTACTCGGCGATGGGGCTCTTCTCCACAGCGGAGGAAGAAACACAGGCGGAGGCGGAGGGGGAGCAGGCGGCGGGAAACGAAGGCTCCCATGGCGTCGCCCAGTGCGCGTTCACCGTGGCGGCCGTCCCGACCGACCAGGCATCAGGTGACACAGAAACCGTCGCCCAGGGAATTCTGACCGTCCTCTCCAGCACGCCGCACAACGACGCCCGCTGGCTGGACCTGCCGTGCGGCCCCGCGGTCTCCTGCGTCACCCTGACCGAGTACAAGCTGAATCCGGAGATCACGGCGACGGGCGAGGCGACGGATCTCCTCACCGGACAGATCCAAGTCCATGTCCCGTTCCCCACAGGCCCGTTCACCGCGGTCCTTACGCTCCACACCGCGTCCACGGACTACTGGACCGAGTTCTGCAACCTCATGGCGGCGGTCCTCCAGACTGTCTCCTTCTCCGAACCGAACGAGGACGGAGACGAAACCGACGACGCCCCGGCCGCCGAGGTGCCGAACCATCCATGAACCCGCCATGCGCAGCCTGACGAGGACCAAGGCTCCCCTTCCCCAGCTCCGCCAGGGAGATCCGGGCACATACCCGTCCCACGTAGCTCCCCGGTTCACCCAGCCCCGGCCCCCAGAGCGACCACACCCCGAAGGAGCAACCCCCGCATGGCGTCCTGGCAGCCCGCCCCCGGCGAGACCCTCCTCGCCCGCGACGCGATCCAGTTCGCGAGCGGCACGGCGCCATCCGTGTCCGGCATGCGCTGGTTCCGCGACGCCGAGCGCAGGGACATCCAGAACGAGCTGACCGCACAAGCCGGTTGGCCCGACGGCCCCTCCTACACCCTCGCCCCGCCTCCACCGCCCAAGAGCGCCGCCCGCAAAGCCGGACGCTTCGGGCTCGGCACCCTCGTCGCCGCCGTCGTGATCGCCCTCGGGGTACTCCTGGGTGACCTGGGAGGTACCGGACCGGGCGGAAGCAAGGGGCCCGGCCGCCCC
Organism: Streptomyces sp. NPDC041068; assembly: GCF_040647455.1. NCBI lineage: Bacteria > Bacillati > Actinomycetota > Actinomycetes > Kitasatosporales > Streptomycetaceae > Streptomyces > Streptomyces sp. NPDC041068. The sequence goes on along the minus strand of NZ_JBEZCG010000037.1, from coordinate 26,912 downwards.
CGCGACCCCGAGAACGAGGTCGACGACTTCCCCGTCCTGTGGGGCGCCCCCGGCACCCTCGCCCGCACCCTCCCCTGGCAGCTCGACCCCGCGCGACGCCCCGCCGAGTACCACACCCACTGCGTCGTCACCGACCGCCGCGTCGTCATCGTCGGCTTCCCCGACCTCAACCCGCGCAAGGACGAGGTCCTCTGGGAGATCGACCGACAGCACATCACGCAGGTGGAGCGCATGACGTACAGCGAGGTCCGGGGCGAGGCCAAGATCCGCTTCACCGACGGTTCATGGTGCCGACTCGCACCACCGGGCCTCCGGTACGGCTGGACGGTTCTACGGCATCTCGCCCACCCCACCGAGCTGTTGCCACCCGCCGAGATGACGCCGCGCCAACGGAAGTACGTCGAGTCGTACGCCGCGTCGGTCATCGACCGGGATCCAGACGAGGCCCCCGTGGTCACCCGCAGGCCGAGCGGTCGGTTCCTGATCGAGGTCCGCACGACGGCGCCCGTCACGGCCGAGGACGGAATCGAGAAGCGCCACCAGCACATGAGCAAGCGAGGCCGACAAGGCGCGATCCGGCAAGGGGATATCTGAGCGAGCGGTGGCTACGCCCCGGACCGCCGCCACGGGGATCCTGGCGTGACCTCGGCCCACAGCAACTTGCCCGCCTGACCGGTGCCGACAGGGTAAGCACCCCAACTGTCCGCACAGGCCCGCACGAGGTGCAGCCCTCGTCCACCCTCCGCCATGCCCGGCGGGTGGCTGCTCGGGGCTCGTCCGTTCTCGCCGAATCCGGGCGGGACCTGCGGATCGGAGTCCCACACGGCCACGCGGATCCCCTCCGGGGAGGAGGAGCGGAGGCGCAGGGCGTAGGGGCCGTCGGTGTGGCAGTGCGCGTTGTTGAGCAGTTCGCCCGCCAACAGCTCTGCGGTGGGGCTGAGTTCGCCGAGTCCGTACGTTTCGAGGACCGCGCGGAGGGTGGCGCGGGCGATCCCCGGGGCGCGGGGATCATGCGGGAGTTGAAGGGTGTAGGTCCAGGGCGGCGATACGGTTGCGTTCACGGAGGTCTCCGTTCAGATAGGCGAGTTGGGCCCGGTGACCAGGTCGCTCCGTCGAGCGGGGTACTTCCGGGCAGGGTGGCCTGGGTCACAGATTAGGGTCTCCGCAAAGCATCTTTGCGAGAATTCGAGAAAAGTCAGCGGGCTTCCCTCGTGTGAGTGACGGCTTCAACAGAGCCTGACTTAGGAGGAGTTGCATGGCAGCGAGGCCAGCACCGACGGCCCGCCGTATCCGCGTCGCGACTGAGCTGCGCAAACTCCGCGAGCGCGTGGGGATGTCCTCCACGGAGGCAGCGCGGCAACTGGGCACGAGTTCGGGGCAGCTCAGCAACGTGGAGTCGGCCCGGTTCGGGGTGAGCCCCGATCGGGTTCGGGCCATGGCCCGCCTATACGCCTGCCCGGACCAGGACTACGTCGACGCCCTGGTCGACATGGCAACGGACAAGACGCGGGGCTGGTGGGAGGCGTACCGCGAGGTGCTGCCCTCGGGTCTGCTCGACCTGGCAGAGCTGGAGCACCACGCGTCCGCCGTGCGCACCGCGTACACCAGCCACATGCCCGGCCTGCTCCAGACCGCGGACCACGCGCGCGAGATCTTCCGCCACGTCATCCCGGCCCCCACCCCTCCCGATGTCGAGCACCGCGTCTCGCACCGCATCAAACGGCAGGACGTCATCTACCGAGCGGCCCCCCTTACCTACAGGACTGTCGTCCACGAGGCAGCCCTGCGCATGAAGGTCGGCGGTCGTGACGTGGCACGCGCCCAGCTCAGGCATCTGCTCGACATGAGCGAGCGCGACCACATCACGATCCGCGTGCTTCCGTTCGACGTCGGAGCCTTCCCGGGGTCGGGCCAGTCGATCAACTACATGCACGGCGCCGTACCGCTGCTCGACACCGCCCAACTGGACCAGTTCCACGGTCCCGTACTCCTGGACTCTGAAGCGCACCTGGGGAAGTACCGCAAACTGCTCGACGTTGTGGAGGGCACCGCCCTCAGCCCGGAGAAATCACGGGACCTGATCCACAGCATCGCCCAAGACCTGTGAAGGAGCCCATATGCTCACGCTCAACTGGCAGACCTCCTCCTACTGCCAGGAAGGCGACGCCTGCGTGAACGTCGCCCGCACCGCAAGCGGCACGGTCGAACTCACCGAAAGCGGCGACCCCACCGGGGCGATAGTCAGCACCACCCCCGAGGCCTTCTCGGCCCTCATCCGCGCCACAAAGCGTCCCGCAGGCGCCGAACCGGCCTGAGGGGACGTGGGGGTATGTGCGCACGGAGCACTGCGCACAACGCCGCGCAGAGCCGCAGCAACAAGCCCCCGCAACAAAGATGGCGAGTACGGACATACCCCCGCGGCCCCGCCCCACAACCGAACCCCAGGCGCCCCCGACACCGCAGAAGAGTCCCACCATGACCGAGACTCACCACCGCCTCCACCCCAACATCCCCGCCGTACCCTCCATACCCGCCGACCTCTCCTGGACCCGCGCCGCCCCCGAGGACGCGCAAGGCCCCGGCCCTTGGATCGAGATCGCCTTCGGCAAGGACGACGACGCCGTCTACCTCCGGGAGACAAGCGCTCCGGAGAATGTCGTCACAACCACCCGCGAGAAATGGGACGCCTTCGTACTCGGCGTACAGGCAGGCGAGTTCGACCACTTCGTGGAGGGTGTCGACGGCGCATAGCGGTCGACAGCCAAAAACCCCTGGCCACCCCCCGGCAGGCCGCTGCTACGGTCCCGCCATGTCTGAGACCGGAGATTCAACCGACCGCAAGGTCGCCACGCCCGTCACCGCCACGCCCGTCACCGCCACCCCTGTCACCGCCACCCCCGTCACCGCCACCGACGTCACCCACGCCGTACGCCTCGCCGTGGCCACCCTCCGCGAGGTGCCCGCCGACGCGGACTGGAGCGTCAAGGCAGGCGGAATCGACTGGGACTGCTGGGAGACCGTCGAGCACCTCGCGGACGACCTCTTCGCGTACGCGGCCCAACTCGGCCCGGAGAAGCCGCCCCTGGACACCGAGGTGCCCTTCCTCTGGTACCGGCACCGGCAGGGCGGGCCCGCCAACGTCACCTTCGCCGACCGCAAGGCGGGGGTCGCCGGCCTGCTCCAGGTCGTGGAGTCGTGCGGCGCGCTGCTGACCGGCATGGTCGCGACCACGCCCGCGACGGTCCGCGCCCACCACGGCTGGGGCATCTCCGACCCGGAGGGCTTCGCCGCGATGGGCATCGTGGAGACGCTGGTCCACACGTACGACATCGCGGGCGGCCTCGGCGTCGGCGCCGCCTGGAACCCGCCCGCCGACCTCTGCTCCCGCGTCCTGCACCGCCTCTTCCCGGACGCCCCGAAGGACACGGACCCATGGCCGACCCTCCTGTGGGCGACGGGCCGCGGCGAACTCCCGGGCCGGGCGCGTCTGACGGAGTGGCGCTGGTACGGAGCACCTGAGGGCGAGCGCTGATCCCTGTACCCCCGTATCCGCGGAGCGCGCCCCTCCTCTCCATGCCCGTAGCGTCCCATCACGGCATTCCAGGGAACGGGCATTTTCCCAGGTCAGACCCCCTATCGGCATTCCAGCGTCCCTGATCCCCCGACGCTCCTTGCCCCCGAATACCGGAACCCGCTTCTCTGTTTCCGGGCCGGACAGCACGGGCCGAGAGCCCGAACGAACGCCACGCACCACACCACGTACTCATCACGTACTCACGGGGGATCCCATGAAGCTCAAGCACGCCTCGAAGACGCTGCTCGCAGGACTCGCGCTGCTCGGCACGCTCTCGCTCACCGCATGCAACGGCGACGACGGCAGCACGGACGCGGCCCCGGCCGGCTCCTCCTCCGGCTCCCAGACGGGCGGCAGCGGAGGCTCCGGCGGCGGCTCCTCGGACAGCGGCTCCAGCTCCGGTTCCGGCAGCGGCACCTCCAAGAGCGGAGGCGGCAACAGCGGCGAAGGCACCCTCGCGGGCACCGGCTCCAACGAGAACGGCAAGGTCGACATCTGCCGCAGCGACGAGCTGGAGGTGTCCTCCACCGACAACACCACCGACAAGGAGGAGGGTGTCGTCACCGTCGTCTTCAAGAACGGCGGCGGCCGCGACTGCACCATCGGTGGCTTCGCGGGCGTCGACCTGCAGACGGCCGCGGGCGACTCCCTGTCCGCGGAGCGCACCGAGGACAAGCCCGTGACCGGCGTCATCAAGGACGGCGAGTCCGCGGCCTTCAACATCCTGTTCCCGCTCAACAACTCCGGCGGCTCCGGTGTCCGCGTGACCAAGATCCTGGTGACACCGCCGAACGAGACCAAGACCGTCACCATCGACTGGCCCGCGGGCTCCCTCCCGCCCGAGAACCCCGACTCCCAGGCCCTCACCGGCCCGGTCCGGATCAGCCCGGTCGCCCCGGTCAGCGACTCCCCGGCCGGCTGACCGAACTCGTACGAGCCGATCGCCTCGGTCCCGATGCCTCCCAGGTCCAACTGGGAGGCATCGGGCTGTCCCGGTTCGATGAGAAGCAGAAGCCCTTTGGCGGAAGCCCTTTGGCGGTCCTCTTGCCCAACCCTTCGCAGCACGGTTGACCAAAGGCCATCCACGGTCCAGCCACAGGGGGCGATTCACGCCACTCTGCGCCCGATATCTCCAGGTCCAGACACATACCCCAGAGCTTCGCACTGGCGAAATCACGCGCCCCGTGGATAGCGTCGGCTGAATCTGCTCGTCGACCGTCCGCGCGCCGCGGGGACCGCGAGGGCGGCGGCAAGATCCACTACTGCGAAGCACGCACGTGCGAATCTCGCCGAACTCCCGCTCCCTGTTTCCCGCTGACGGCACGATGAGCATCGAGCCCGACACGACAGGTGACCGACCGAAGGCGGGGCAGCGATGGCGGAGAAGCTCAGAGTCGACGCAGTCGAACTCGAACAGTTCATGAAGCTGCTCGACGGATCCGTCACGTCCCTCAAAGGCTTACGCAGCGCCCTCGCCAACGCGACCGTCGGCGGACTGGGGACGGACGAGCTCGACAAGGCCTGCGAAGAGTTCCAAGGGGACTGGGAGTACGGCGCGGAGCAGATCGGTGAACAGACAGAGGACCTGTCCAAGATCATCGAGCAGAACAAGAACGCCTTCATGGAGGTCGAGGACGCGCTCACGAAGGCGATGAACAAGGCCGGGAAGACCAAGGACGACATCGTGGAGATCCCGAAGTGACGAGCGCCGCCACCTACCCGGACCTCGGCTTCGACCCCACTCCCGGCGACTGCGACACCGTAAAAGCCCTGTACAAGAAGCTGGACAGCTGCGTCACCATCCTCCGCGACACCCGCAAGGTGGTCACCAAGCTGATGGACGGCAGCTACTGGGAAGGCGATGCGGCCGTCGCCTTCCGCGAGACCGTCGAGGACGGGCCGCTCGCCCTGAACCTCAAGAACGCCGCGCGCTCCATCGAGAAGGCGGCGAAGCAACTGGAGCGCTGGGAAGGGGACCTGGACGACTTCCAGCGCCGGGCACGGGAGTTGAACAGGCAGGCCAAAGAAGCGCGGGAGGCGCTGAAGGCCGCGAAGGGACACGCCAGTACTGCCGGTGATGATCCCGACCTGGACAAGAAGGGCAAGAGGCAGGACGACGCGAAGAAGGCCCTGAAGCTCGCCGACGGCAAGGTCGAGGACGCCCAGGCGGAGCTCGACCGGATCCTGGGCCGGGCCCGGAGCCTGCAGCACGAGCACGACCAGAAGTCCAAGCACCGCGCGGAAAAGATCCGCGACGCGACGGACAAGCTGGCACCGCAGGAGCCCAACTGGTTCGAGAAGGCCTGCGAATGGGTCAAGGAGAACCTGCCGGACATTCTCAGCGCCGTTGCCGGTGTTCTCGCCCTGGCAGCTCTGATCTTCACCGGCCCCATTGCCCTGCCTCTTCTCCTGGTGGGCGCAGCAGCTCTCAGCACAGGGGCACTCGCGACTCGGCTTTCGGATCCGGCGGTTCGCGAGTCCCTGATGGACGGCCTGACAAAGGGCGAATTCGATGCCGACTTCTTCAGTAACCTCGTCTCGGTGGGCGCCGACGGCCTAGGCATGGTTCCAGGGCTCGGAGCCACCCTCAAGGGAGGTCTCGGTGCCGCACGATCGGTGAGAGCAGGAGAAACCACACTCACCCTCGGGCAGAAGTTGTCGCTCTTCGGCAGTAAGACTGCGGAAAGCGCACGAGATATGGGAGGCGTCGCAAATCCCCTGCTTCAACGCGTATTCCAAGGAACAAGCAACCCGTCCGTGGTGATCGACTCCATCGGCAAGGGCTCAGCCGGCATCGGCCTCGTGACGGCAGGCTATGGCTTGGCATCCGATGACGAGATCAAGGGCCAGGTGGGTACCGGTATCGATGGCACGCGACTCGGCGTCGACCTGCCTGCGCTCCCAGGCCTTCTGCGCGCCGCCTTCTGACCTTTTCCACGCAGAGAGAGTGTCCAAGTGAACCCTGCTGAGTTCCCCACTGCGTGGGATCACCCACCCACGCGCCGCGCCTGGGCCCTGCACATGTCCCTGAACGTGGCCGGTTTGATCGGTTGGATCGGCGGGTGGATCGCGCTGCTCGCAATCTCCACCGAGACACCCAACTGGGTCGTGTGGATCTTCATGCCGTACTTCATCTACGGCTTCTATCGAGCGTACGTTCAACTGCGCTACTTCCCCGCGGCACTGAGAATGCGGCGCATCATGCGCACCTTCCCCTGGCAGGTTCTGCGCGATGTCCCTCATGGTCTGGCCGACTATCCAGAGGTTGTGGGGCCCCAGCACGGTTGGTTCGAGTTCCCCAACCCTGCCGACCGGAACCAGCAGCTCCCGCTGGTCTTCACCCAGCACTTCCGCCTGAACTGGTGGACCCGGCGGCTGGCACCCCGCGCCAAACCTCAGCTGAAGGCGCAGATCGAGACCATCTGGTTCGCCGGCGATCCGCGCATGATCGGCCTCATCGCCGCGTCCACTCCAAGCGGGGAGATGCCCCGTCGATTCCAGGTTCTCGACCAGGGTCTCGGAAAGGGCGATGGCAACCGTCTCACGGAATGGGGTGTCACATCCGATGACCTCGAACGCGGTCGGCGCGCCGGAGTATCCCCGACCCGCTGATACTTCCCTCCGGATGGAGAAGCGCAGTTGAGTACACCTGAGTTCATTCTCGATGAATCGGTCAATGAACCCGGCGGCGACATCTGGTTCGCAGTACCAGCGGGCTTCACCTCGGTCCCCATCAGAGCGCTGCTGAACCCGCCCGACTCCGCCGGAGCGGAGGAGCTGCGCACCGCCATCCGGCCACTCATCGACGCCGCTCCGGATGACGTAGCCCGCCAGCAGATTCTCGCTCGAGCCGCCATGGCTCAACAGCTGTTGGCTGCCCTGGTCGAAGTCGGCACCACCCACTGCGCGATCGGCCTTCACCGCGACGACGTGTCCGAACGCACCAACGGCGAGACCAGCGCCGGGTTCTTGTTCTCCCTGCTCACCCTGTCCTGGCGAGACATCGCACCCGCCGCCCCCGCCGCAACCGCCGCCCGCGCCGTCGCGGGCGCCGAGGGGCACACGAACGTCGAGTACCTCGAACTGCCCTGCGGTCCCGCGTCGTTCAGTGAACTCGTCCGTAACCCGAACGCCGACTCCGGCCTCCCCCAGGACCCGGTGCTCCAGGTCTTCGCCCATCTCCCGCACCCGGACGGCCAACGCCTGGTGGTCCTCACGCTGGGCACCACCGTCGTGAGCCGACGCGCCGAGTACCGCAGCCTGCTGCACCAGATCGCCGAGAACGTCAGCTTCGAGAACCCCCTGCCGCGTACCCCGAAGGCCCGGACTGCGGCCGAGTCACGCAAGTGACCCATGCGACCAGGGAAACGCCCAGGTCAGACGAGGCAAAGCGCTCCGTCCCAGCTGATTGACTAGCCCTCAACGAACCTCGATCGTGGGGGAATTGGTCGTTATGCGACCGCGTCACGGCTGGGGGGAGCCGACGATGGAACCCAGGGATCAGCGTGCCGCGGGCCCCGGCGACGAGCGCCCGGGTGAGTTCGGCCCGCCGCCCGAGATGCCGGACATGCCACCCCGCACTCCTCCCCAGCCTTCCCAGCCGCCCCAGCCACTCTTGCCCCCTCCACCCCCGCAGGCGCCTCCGCCTCTCCCGCCTCTCCCCGCCCAGCCCCCACGGCCCGGCGAGCGCCCCGGAGAGGGCCCCGATGCAGGACCCGACCCCCTGCGCCCCCTGGCCGTCGCCCTCCTCAACCTCACCGGGCTCGGCCTCGGCTATCTCCTCCTGCGGCGCCACCTGTTCGCCCTCCTCTGCTGCGCCGCCACCGCCGCGCTGCTCCTCCTCGCACTCCCCGCCGACGTCGACGGCGTCCCCCGCGGCGTACTCCTCGGATACGCCGCCCTCCTGCTCCTGGCCGCGGCCCACGGTGCCCTCCGGGCCGCCCGCGACCGGCGGCCCTGGCCGCTGCGGACGCCCGTGGCCGTGGCCCTCGGCGTCGTCCTGCTCGCCGTGCCCGCCGGCGGCTCCTACGCGTACGAGGTCGCACACGACGAAGCCGTCGAGCAGATGCTCATCGACCGCCTCGAACGGGCCGACCGCATCGTCGCGAGCCTCGACGGCCGGCCGTTCGACGACGCGGCGAAGCGCCAGTACAACAAGGCCCTCGGCATCTACCGCGGCCTCGCCGAGGACCACGCGGGATCGCAGGCCGCGGACCGCCTGCCCGACAGCCTCGACGCGTACTACAAATCGGCCGCCGCCCCCTACGAGGCCAGGCGGTACTGCGACGCCATCGCCCCGCTCGAACACCTGCGGACCGTCCCCGACACCCTCGGCAAGGACCACCTCGGCTCCCTCGCCACCTGGCCGGACGACCGCCTCGCCACGTCGCTGTACGAATGCGGCACCGAAGCGCTCGGCAGCACCGAAGCGAACGACCCGCTCACCGAACTCCTCAGCACGTTCCCCGAGTCGGACCAGGCCGCGAAGGTCGCCCCCGCCCTGCGCGCCGCCGTCGACACCCGCTCGGCCGAGCTGAAGGGCTCCGACCCCTGCCCCGCCGTCGACGAGCTGCGCACCCTGGACGACACCGCCGCGGGCCTGCCCGCCGACGACGGGACCGATGGCGACGGGTCCAACGGCGATGGGTCCGATGGCGACGGGTCCGATGACGGATCCAGCGCCAGGCCCGATACCCGCGACCTGCGCGCCACCATCGGCCGCGCCGTGGAGCGCGGCGTCTACGCCTGCGGCGTGGACGAGTTCGAGGACGCGGCCTTCGCCAAGGCCGCCGAGACGCTGAACGGCTTCGCCGAGCAGTATCCGGCCAGCGGCAAGCGCGAGCGCGCCGAGGACATCGCCGTCGCGGCCGAGATCGCCGCCGAGCGCCCGAGCGCGGGCCGCCGCCTGCCCCCGGCGCGATCCTCCGGCGGCGGCAAGGTCGACTTCGTCGTCGCCAACCTCGGCCCCGGAGCCCTTGAGGTCCTCTACACCGGCCCCACCACCGGCACCGTCAAGCTGAAGGACTGCACGTCCTGCCGCATCTACGCCACCAAGTCCGATGGCGACAAGGCCTGCCGGGCCGGTGTCGGCAAGTACCCCAGGACCACCCTCCGGCTGCCCGCCGGCGAGTACCACTTCCTGTACAAGCGGGCCACCGTACGCAATCGAGCCGACGGCGCGCGGCTCAGCACCTCGTACCGCTACACCGACTGCTCCTTCGTGACCCGCGGGACCGCCGGGCTCGGGCTCACTTAACACCTGGTCAGAGGCACGCCGGGCCGTCATTGCCCGGCGTCGTACCGCGTGATACACAGAGTGACCAGACATCACGTACGAGGAAACGTACTAAGTCAGCCAACGAATGGCGCCAAGGCGACATGCGCGGGCCCGATTGTCGGCGAGAATGAGCTGTCCTCTGCACCGAGGTGGGCAGAGGTGGCAGAACAACCCACTAGGGGCGGTGAGTTACACATGCTTATGGCAGCCGAAAAGGGCGACATCACCACCATCATCGGCGGGATCGCCCCCGACTGGGGTCCCTTCGGGAGCCTGGGCAACGAGGCACGGGTGATGATCGAGGTCGTGATGGCGATCGCCATCCTCCTCTGTCTCGGCATTGCGATCTGGGGCGCGGCGAAGCAGCGCATCGGCGCGACGGCGCTGCGCGACACCTTCAGCGCGGAGCAGGGCAAGGGCCTGATCATCGCGGGCCTGACCGGTGTCTTCATCATCGGGTCGCTCGGCACCCTGTTCACCATCGTCTACGGCATGGCGGTCTAGCGTCCCTCCCACCGCCCCGCCTTCCCCTTCCCGCTCATGTCCCCTCTCCCATGTCCCCTCTCCCCACCCGTCCGTCGTGCCCACCGGCTGAGGTTGCAACTCCCTGATGTCGAGTCACCACACCGCGCCCGCGCGGGAACCAGCACGGCTACCGTCGTACGTGGCCTACGTGTCCTGCGTGGCGGTTCAGCGAGAGGTTGAGGGGGCGTACGCGGCATGAGTCCCGACGACGAGCGGAACGACGGCCTCTTCGGCGGCTCGGGAGAGACCCGCACGAGGCTCCCCGAGGGGGAGGGCGCAGGCGGCGACGTCTACGGCTCCGGCCGCAGATCCGGCCGCGGCGGCGGTGCGTCGTCACGGAGCCTGGTGACGGTGGTCGGAGTCGTGGTCCTGCTGATCGCGGCGATCGCCTTCGCGAACAGAGGCGGTGACGAGGACTCCTCCGGAGGGGGGGACGGGAAGAAGGCGGGGGCTGCGGCCCCTACCGCTCCCTCCGGGGAGAAGCCGGTGGCCTCCGGCTTCGGACACGACGAACAGGGCGCCCAGAGTGCCGCCTCCAACTACGCGGTGTCGCTGGTATCGGCCGACATCCTCAAGCCGGACCGCCGCAGCGAGATCGTGCGTCAGCTCTTCGTCGCCGACAAGGTGAGCGAGCTGGAGGACAAGTTCGACAAGACGTACTCCAAGGACTTCCTGGGCAAGATCGGCCTGGACGAGAAGGGCAACGCCGCGCCGGGCGAGACGTACGTCTCGCGCACCGTGCCCGTCGGCACCAAGGCCACGGCGTACTCGGACAGCACGGCGACCGTCGAGGTCTGGTGCACGGGTGCCTTCGGTACGGCCGGCGAGGACACCACGAACCCGGTCAGCAACGACTGGTTCACTCTGACCCTCAAGCTCCGGTGGACCGATGGCGACTGGAAGGTCGAGAGCTTCCGGTCGAAGGACGGCCCTTCTCCCGTGAACGGCGACAACAAGATCTCCAAGGCCGAGGACATCGCCAAGGCCATTGAGGAGTACGGAGGGTTCACGTATGCCCGGTAGCCGTCGCGTACTGAAGCTCACCGCCGCCGCCTCGACCGTCCAGGTGGCGGCGGTCCTGCTGGCCTCGCGTGCCTACGCCGCCCCGGAGCCCGACGACGACAGATGTGACCTCATCGTCGGCCCCGCCAAAAAATACTGCGAAAGAGGCCAAAGCAGCAGCGGCGGCAGCGAAGGCAAGTACCCCGCCGACGCCCCCTTCGACGACTCCTCGACCGACCCCCTGAGCTCCCTCGCCAAGGGCTGTGCCGAAGCCGCCTCCTGGACCGTCGACAAGTTGTCCGACGCCGTCAAGGAGACCGCGAACGTCGACTTCACCAACCCCAAGTTCCTCCAGCAGTACGCCGTCGTCTTCGCCGCGTCCACCGTCCTCACCCTCCTCCTGTGGCTGATGGCGGTGGCCAAGCGCGCCGTCCGCGGCGTCCCGCTGACCACCGCGATCTCCGAGGCCATCGGGTTTCTCTGGCTCACCGTCCTCGCGTCCGCCTTCACCCCCCTGATCCTCTACACCGTCGTCTCGGCGACCGACGGCGTCACGGACGTCATCGCCAAGGCGACGGGCGGTCAGACGGACACGTTCTTCGGGACGTTCTCCAGCGCTCTGAAGAAGGGCGAGGAGATCGGCGGCGGGCCGATCATGCTGATCGTCGTCTCCCTCGTGTCGATCCTCGCCGCGGGCGTCCTGTGGCTGGAGCTCGTGATCAGGGCCGCGCTCCTCTACGTGGGTGCGCTCCTCGGCACCGTCGTGTACGCGGGCCTCGTCGACAAGAACCTGTGGTCGCACGTCCGCCGCTGGGCGGGGATCATGATCGCGGTCATTCTCGTCAAACCGATCATCGTGATCGTCCTCGGGCTCGCCGGAGCGCTCTCCGCCGACGACGGGCCCGACTCCTTCTCCGCCGTCGTCTCCGGGCTCTCGATCATCCTGCTCGCCATCTTCGCGAGCGCCATGATCTACCGCTTCGTCCCCGGCTTCGGGGACGAAATCGCCAACTCCCGGAACAACCGCATCATGCGCGGCGCCGAGAACAAGGCCGCCGCCGTGATCAGCTCCCCGGCCTCCCTCGTCTCCCAGGGCATCAAGACCCACAGCGCCCGCGGGAACGGCGGTGGCGGCGGCCAGGGCGGCCAGGGCAACAACCAGGCGCGGCCCGCCAACCCCGCCAGCGGCGGCGTCGCCGCCCACAGCAGCCGCCCCTCCGGCGGCTCGTCGAACGGCGGCGGATCTGTCCCCTCCGCCGCACCCCCGCCGCGCTCCAGCGCGACGAACACACCGCACGCGGGCAACCGCGGCGGGTCCCGCAACAACAGCACCAGCAGTACCAACCGCACGGGAGGTGAAGGGCGTTGACGACCCAGTCCCACGTGTCCCATCCGGTCGCGCCCCGCCGCACATATCTGATCGGCCGCGCGCGGCCGAACGCGATCGTCGGCAAGAACCGCGAGACCGGGGAGATCGCCCTCATCATCGTGGGGGCGTTCCTCGGCATGATGTGCGGACTCCTCGTCCCCGTCCTCTCCCTGCGCATCGTGCTGCTCACGGGCCTGCCGATGCTCGCCATCGCCGCGGTGTACGTCCCGTACAAGGGCCGGACCTTTTACAAGTGGTTCGAGATCAACCGCAGTTACAAGCGGTCCCTGAAGCGCGGCACCGCCTACCGCTCGGCCGCGGCCGAGGCGGGCGTACGGCTCGACGGAAGGGAAGTCGAGATCGGGCCGCCGCCCGGCATCGGCCGCATCAGCTGGCTGGCCGCGCCCTTCGGCCCGGACGAGATCGCCGTTCTGCTGCACGCGGACCGCAGGACCGTCACCGCGGCCATCGAGATCGAGGGCCCGGGTGTCGGCCTTCGCGACTCCGAGGACCAGGAGGCGCTGGTCGACCGGTTCGGGACCCTCCTCAAGCACGTCGCCAACGGGGACGGGTTCGTCACCCGCCTCCAGATGCTCGCCCGCACCCTGCCCGCCGACCCCGACGCCCACGCCAAGGACGTCAGCCAGCGCGGCGACGACCGGGCCCTGCCGTGGCTCCAGCAGTCGTACGACCAACTGCAGTCGATGGTGTCGACCAGCAGCGAGCAGCACCGCGCCTATCTCGTCGCCTGCATGCACTACTCCCGCGATCTGGCGGGCGAGGCCCAGGCGATGGCCCGCGCGGCCCGCCCGGCCGGCGGCAGGAAGCTCGACAAGGACGCCGGGCTCGCGGTCGTCATGGCGCGCGAGCTGACGGACATCTGCTCGCGGCTGCAGGAAGCCGATATCCGCGTACGGCAGCCGCTCGGTCAGGGACGGCTGGCTTCCCTCGTGCACTCCATGTACGACCCCGACCACCCCATCGACCACATCCAGGCGATGACGAAGCGCAACGCCTGGCCCGCCGAGCTCGACGCCATGGAGCCCACCTTCCTCCAGGCCAAGACCCGCGAGTCCTCCACCCGCGCCCCCTGGTGTCACGCCACGGCCTGGGTGAAGGAGTGGCCGATGACGCCGGTCGGCGTCAACTTCCTCGCGCCACTGCTCGTCCACACCCCGGACGTGATCCGCACGGTCGCCGTGACCATGGACCTGGAGCCCACCGAGGTCGCCATCGAGCGGATGCTGACCGAGAAGACGAACGACGAGGCGGAGGCCAGCCGCCAGGCCAAGATGAACCGCACGGTCGACCCCCGCGACATCGCCTCGCACTCCCGCCTGGACCAGCGCGGCGAGGACCTGGCGAGCGGCGCGGCGGGCGTGAACCTCGTCGGCTACATCACCGTCTCGTCGCGTTCCCCCGAGGCGCTCGCGCGCGACAAGCGCACCATCCGCGCCTCCGCCGGCAAGTCGTATCTGAAGCTGGAGTGGTGCGACCGCGAGCACCACAGGGCCTTCGTCAATACGCTGCCGTTCGCGACCGGCATCCGACGCTAGACGTAGAGGCAGGCTGCCACGATGCGGGATCCGCTGACCGTCCTCACGGACGCCTTCACCTCCTTCCTCTTCGGGAAGGTCGAGACGACCAGGCTTCCGGTGCGTACGTCGACGGGGCAGGCCCAGGCGGTCTACCTCCCGACGGCCGCGCCGGGCCTCGGCGACTCGGGCGTGATCATCGGCCGCGAGGTCTACTCCGGCAAGGGCTACATTTACGACCCCTTCCAGCTGTACGGGCAGCAACTGCCCGCCCCGCACTGGCTGGTGCTCGGCGAGTCCGGCAACGGCAAGTCGGCGCTCGAGAAGACGTACGTCCTGCGACAGTTGCGCTTCAAGGACCGTCAGGTCGTCGTGCTCGACGCGCAGGGTGAGGACGGGGTGGGCGAATGGAACCTCATCGCCCAGGAGCTGGGGATAACTCCCATCCGGCTCGACCCGACGGCCGCCCTGGACATGGGGATCCGGCTGAATCCGCTGGACCCCGCGATCACGACGACCGGCCAGCTCGCGCTCCTGAGGACCATCATCGAGGTCGCGATGGGACACGGGCTCGACGAGCGCTCGGGCTTCGCCCTGAAGGTCGCGCACGCGTACGTGAACGAGACGATCGTGGAGCGGCAGCCGGTCCTCACCGACATCGTCGAGCAGCTGCGGCACCCCGAGCCCGAGTCGGCCGAGGCCATGAACGTGGCCATAGACGACGTACGGGCCTGGGGTCTGGACGTGGCGCTCGTCCTCGACCGCCTCGTCGACGGTGACCTGCGGGGCATGTTCGACGGTCCGACGACCGTGGGCATCGACCTGGACGCCCCGCTGATCGTCTTCGACCTCTCCCACATCGACCGGAACTCCATCGCGATGCCGATCCTGATGGCGATCGTGGGCGTGTGGCTGGAGCACACGTGGATCCGGCCCGACCGCAAGAAGCGCATCTTCCTGGTGGAGGAGGCGTGGCACATCATCAACTCGCCCTTCGTGGCGCAGTTGTTCCAGCGCCTGCTGAAGTTCGGCCGACGGCTCGGTCTGTCGTTCGTGGCGGTGGTCCACCACCTGAGCGACGTCGTCGACGGGGCCGCGGCCAAGGAGGCCGCGGCGATCCTGAAGATGGCGTCGACCCGGACCATCTACGCCCAGAAGGCGGACGAGGCGAGGGCGACGGGGCGGGTGCTCGGGCTGCCGAGGTGGGCGGTGGAGATCATCCCCACCCTCACCCCCGGCATCGCCGTCTGGGACGTGAACGGCAACGTCCAGGTGGTCAAGCACCTCATCACGGAGACGGAACGGCCGCTGGTCTTCACGGACCGCGCCATGACCGAGTCGTCCTCCGACCACGCCGAAGACGACGGACCGGTCGACGACGCCATGCGCGCGGCCGAGTTGGAGGCGGAGGAGCGGGCGGCGTACATGGAGCAGCATGCGGGATGAGTGGGAGCGGGACCGGGAGCGGGACCGGGATCGGGATCGGGCTTCTCGCGGGCGCGGTCCCGATCGGGGCGCGCGTCCCGAACGCGGCGTTCCCGACGGGCTTCTGGTGGGCTTCCTCGGCTTCCTGATCGGGGCCACGGTGCTCGTCTGGTCGGCGACGAACCTCGCGGGCCGGTTCGCGCACGGGGCCTGGCCGGAGAAGGTGTCGTTCGGTCATACGCCGCCTGCCGTACGGCACTTGGTGGGCAACCCGAAGGACGTGGCGGGCGCGTGGCCCGAGACCCCGGCGGACCAGCTCTCAGGGTACGGGCTCTTCTGGGGCCTGTTCATCGGCCAGCTGATGGTCCTGATCGTGCTGACGGTCTTCGTGATGGGGACGGTGACGCGGTGGCGGGCGGTGCGGAGGGCCCGCCGGGCGGGTGCGGCTTCGGCTGCCGCCGGGCCGGTCGAGTCCACTGGGCGTGCCGGGGGCTCTGGGGCTGAAGGGTTCTCCGGGGCTGCCGGATCTTCTGGGGCTGCCGGGGTCTCTGGGCCTGTCGAGTCCTCTGGGGCTGCCGGGCTCGCTGGGGCTGCCGGATTCTCTGGTCCTGGTACGGCTTCTTCGCCGGGTGTGGCTGCCGGGCCTGGTACGGCTTCTTCGCCGGGTGTGGCTGCCGGGTCCTATGCGGCTACTGGCCCCGCCGAGTCCCCCGCGGCCGCCGAGCCCCCCGTGCCGGTCGAGTGCGCCGCGTCGGCCTCGTACGCCGCCCCCGTCGCCGAGCCGGTCGCCGCCGAGGCCCCGCTCCCCGACTCCGCGGTCCCCACCCCCCGTACCCCGTTGGTGCTCGGGGGCCCCACCACCCGTCGGCCGCTCGCCGTCCAGGCCATTCAGGACGCCGAGGGCGCGGCCCTCGTCCTGACCTCCGATCCCACCCTGTGGGCCGAGACGAAGGACGCCCGCGCCAAGCTCGGCCCCGTCCTGCTCTACGACCCCCTCCACCTCTGCGACACCCCGGCCCGCCTGCACTGGTCCCCCACCTCCGGCTGCCAGGACAGGACGACCGCCGATCAGCGCGCCGCCGCCCTCCTCGCCCCGATAAGGCCGACCGCGAAGCTGGACAGCGCCGTGGCCGACACCGCGCGGACGCTGATGCGCAGCTTCCTGCACGCCGCCGCGGTGGCCGACAAGCCCATGAAGCTCGTCCACCGCTGGTCCCAGGGCACCCAGGTCCAGGAGGCGGTACGCATTCTCCGTACGCACCCCAAGGCCTCGTCCGGAGCCGCGGGCGAGCTGGAGGCCGCGCTCACCGCGCACCCCGAACGACGCGACATCGCCCAGGAGTTGACCGCCCGCGCCCTCTCCGCGCTCTTCACTGTCCACGTACGCGAGTCGTGCACGCCGAACCGAACTGATGCGCTCACCCTGGATTCCTTCGTGGATGAAGGGGGCACGCTTTTTGTGGTGGGTGAGGCGATCGAGGATCCCAAGTCCCACCAGGGCCCGGGTGCCATGCCTCTGTTGACGGCACTCGCCTCCAGCGTGGTCGAGCACGGCCGGCGCATGGCCGCACGGTCATCCTCCGGTCGGCTCGACCCACCAATGACCCTCGTCCTGGACGACGTCGCCGCGGTGGCCCCGCTGCCCCAGCTGCCGGAGCTGCTCGCCGCGGGCGCGGACAGCGGGCTTCCGACCCTGGCGCTGCTGCGGTCGCGGGAGCAGGGCAGGGCGCGCTGGCCGGACAGTGAACTGCCGGTGCCGTAGCGGGACTTCAGCGCCGAAGCGCTTCGGCACCGAACGGCTTCAGCGCTTGCCGCCGTCCACGTCCAGCGTCGTACCGGTCGTGAACCCGTTCTCCATCAGGTACGCCGCCGCGTGGGCGACCTCCTCGGCCGTGCCGGGCCGCCCCACCGGCAGCCGCCCCGCGATCTCCTCGCGGTAGGCGCGGTGCTCCTCGGGGCTCATCAGGTGCGCGTGCGTGTCGGTCGGGCCCGGGGCGATGGCGTTGACGCGCAGCGGCGCGAGCTCCATGGCGAGGGACTTCACGGTGGCCTCGACGGCGCCGTTGACCGCGGCGAAGGCGAAGAATCCGGGGTCGACCTTGCGGTAGAGGTAGCCGGAGACGAGCGTGACCGAACCGGTGTCCTTCGGCATGTGCGGCAGCGCGGCCCGCAGACACCGGTACTGCCCCCACCACTTGACCTCGAAGAACTGCCGCACCTGGGCCTCGGTGAGCTCCTCGAAGGGTGCGATGACGCTGCCCGAGGCGCAGGTGAAGAGGTGGTCGATGGTGCCGACCGACCCCATGACCTCCTCCACGGCGGCGCCGTCGGTGACGTCCAGGGCGCGGAACGCGGTCTCGGCGCCGGTCAGTTCGGCGATCCGCTCGGCGTGCGGGCGCACCGCGTCGGCGCTGCGGTCGGTGAGGACGACGCGGGCGCCGCGCCGCGCGACGAGTTCGGCGGTGGCGAGCCCGATGCCGCTGCCCGCACCGGTGATGACGACGGTGCTGCCGGAGAGATTCACATGAACCACGATCCTTCGATTCCCGATTACTGATTGCCGATTAGCGATTGCCGATTCCTTCGATTCACAAGAAGGAATCCCTTGTGGCTTCGAGTCTCACAGCGATGCCCCGCATGAACCTTAGAAATCCCGGTGCATAATCGTGCGATGCACGATGACGCACAGGGTCCCGCAACCGGCTGCCGCTGCACCGACGCCGCCGAGGCCCCCTGCGCCGAGGGCCTGAGCCGCTACCGCGCGGCCGTCGTCAAGGGCTGCCTGCCGCGCGCGACGGCGCCCCACTGCCTCGTACGCCTGGGTCTGCTGACGCCGCCGCCGGACGACCCCGGGGTCCTGGTGCCCGTGTCGCCGAACGTCGCCGAGTCCGAGCTGCTGCAGCCCGTGCGGGAGCTGCTCGACGCCCAGCAGGAGCAGCTGCGCGCCATCAGCTCCGGGTTCTCCCCGGTCCATGCGATCTACCGGGCCGCGCGGCGCGAGTCCCAGGACTGGCTGACCGTCGTCGACGGCGCGGACGCCGTGCCCGCACTCCTGGAGCAGGCCGTGCGCGACTGCCGCGCGGAGCTCCTGACGAGCCTCCCGGAGCCTGTCATCGCCCCGCCGTCCGGCGTCACGCACCGGGCCCTGCATCCGCACGCGGCCCGCACCCATGCCGCGCAGTGGCGGCACATCCAGGACATCGAACGGGCGGGCGGCCACGTCCGTACCCTGCACCAGCTGACCGGCCACCTGATGCTCTGCGACCGGTCCGTGGCCTACCTTCTCGGCCAGGGATCCGGCGCCGTGGAGATCAGGCAGCCCGCCGTCGTGGCGCACCTCGCGGCCGTCTTCGACGACGCTTGGGAACGGGCGAGGCCGGTGGCCGAACCGACCGCCGCGCGCACCCGCGAGCCACTGATCGTCGACGAGGTCCGCCGCACGGTCATGAAGCTCCTCGTCTCCGGCCTCACGGACGACGCGATCGCGCGCCGCCTCGGGGTGTCGCGGCGCACGGTGGCGGGCCATGTAGCCGCGATCTCCCGGGAGTTGGGCTCACAGTCACGGGCGCAGCTCGGGTACCTCATCGCACGGGCGGAACCCGGGCTCTAGGCCCCGCCCGTCTTCCCGTACAACCGCAGGAAGATCCCCACCCCGTCCCGCACGATCTCCTCGACCTCGGCCTTCTCCAGCGGCAGCGCACCGAAGTACGACTCGGCCATCACTCCGCCGCCCACCAGGAGCGCGAGGTGCCGCGCCGCCTTGCGCGCGTTCGCCTCGTCGACGGCGAGGAGCCCCTGCCGCCCGAGGTCCAACAGCCAACGCCCCAGGGCCTCCTGGGTCGCCCGCGGCCCGATGCGCTGCCACTCGTCCAGGACGTCCGCGGGCAGCCGCTGCCCCTCCGGAATGATCTGGCGTACGACGGAGAAGTGCCCGGGGTGCGCCTCGGCCTGCCCGACCCAGTCGCGGGCGAAGTCGAGGAGGTCCTCCTCGATGTCGCGGACCTTGCGCAGATGCTTCTCGAAGAGCGCCTCCGTGGCCGCCGTCACCGAGGCCGCGCTCTCCAGCAGGACGGCCCGGAAGAGGCCCTCCTTGTCGCCGAAGTGGTTGTAAATGGTGCGCGAGGAGACGCAGGCCTCGGCGGCGATGGCGTCGATGCTCGCGCGCGTGTAGCCCTCGCGTCCGAAGACGGTGCGGGCGCCGCTCGTGATGGCCCGGCGCTTCTCCAACATCCCTTTGCGCAGGGGCTTCTGTCCTTCTTCGCCCTGCCCTTCGCCCTGCCCTGCACCCTGTTCCGTGCTGCTCGCCATCTCACCTCTCCCAGGAAAATTACAATGGCCGTTGTAATAACTACAACGCCCGTTGTACTTTACTCGCATGCCTACCGAGACCGCTCCGCAGGCCCCTCAGCCCATCCGCAGGGGCCGTCCCGTCCGTCCTTCCCGTCCTTCCCGTCCTTCCCGTCCCGCCCGTTCCGCCCGTTCCTCCCGTCCCGTCCTGACCCTCCTCGTCGTGCTGCTCGGCATGTTCACACTGCCGATGGCGATGTCCGGCACCACCGTGGCCCTGCCCCGCATCGGCTCCGACCTCGACGCGTCGGGCGCGGCCCTCCAGTGGGTCGTCGTCGGCTACTTCCTCGCCGCCTCCTCCTTCATGCTCGTCGCGGGCTCGCTCGGCGACATCTTCGGCCGCCGCCGCGTCCTCACCGCGGGCGCCACGCTCTACGCGGCGGGCACCCTGGCCTCCGCCTTCGCCCAGCACATCCTGCTCCTGGACGCGGCACGGCTGCTGTCGGGCGTGGGCGCCGCGGGCGTCATGGCGAGCGGCGGCTCCCTGCTCGCCGCCACCTACTCCGGACCCGCGCGGACCAGGGTCTTCGCCGCCCTCGGCACCACGGCGGGCGTCGGCCTCGCCGTCGGCCCCACCTTCTCGGGCTGGATGGTGGACGGACTCGGCTGGCGCACCACGTTCCTGGTCTTCGCCGCCGCGGGCGCCCTCGTCCTCACCGGCGGCCGCTTCCTCGCCGAGTCCCGCGCCGACGCCCCGCCGCGCGTCGACAAGGCCGGCGCCGCCACCTTCATCGGCGGGCTCTCCCTGACCCTCTTCGCCGTCACGCAAGGCTCCAAGTCCGGCTGGACGTCGGTGAGTACGCTGCTACCGCTCGCCGCGGGCCTGGCGCTGCTCATCACCTTCGTACGCGTGGAGAAGCGCCTCGCCGCGAGCGGTGGCCGCCCCATCCTCGACCTCTCCCTGACGCGCAACCCCGCCTTCCTCGGCTGGTCCCTCGGCTCCTTCGGGCTCGGCGCGGGCACCACCGGCGTCCTGGTCTTCCTGCCCACCTACCTCCAGGGCACCAGCGGCACCACGGCACGCGACGCGGGCCTGAGCCTGCTCCTGATGACCGTCCCGGTCCTCGCCCTGCCCCCGCTCGGCGCCCGCCTGGTCAACCGCGGCGTCCCGGCCCGCCGACTGCTCGTCCTGTCCCTGCTCCTGATCGCCGCGGGCAACGCCTGGCTGACCGCCCTGCACCCCGGCATCTCCGCGGCCGGGCTCGCCGGGCCCCTGCTGACCATCGGCATCGGGCAGGGCCTGTCCGTCGGCATCATCGACGCCCAGGCGCTCGGCATGGTCGAACCCGCGAAGGTCGGCATGGCGTCGGGCTTCCTCAACACCGTCCGAGGCGGCACAGGCGCCGTCATGCTCACCCTCTTCGGCGCGCTGCTGCTCGCCCTCCTGGAGCCCCGGGTCGGTTCGGCGGAGCTCGCGGGCCGCGTCACGGCCGGCGCGGGCGGTCACGCCGCCGAGTTCACCGAGGCCTGGCAGATCACCCTCTGGACCGTGGCGGGCGCAACCGCCGCCCTGGCCCTGCTTGTTCACGTCCTGCTGCGACCGCGCCCCGAGCCCCGGCCCCGCACGGTCGAAGCGCCCAAGACCACCCCGGCCGCCTTGTCGGAAACCACGACAGCGCAGACTCACTGACGCTCCGCACAGCAACTGCCCTCAGCACAAACCTTTTTGACCGGCACGAGCCATCATGACCGGCACGAGCCTTCATGACCGGCACGAGCCTTCATGACCAGCACGAGCCTTCATGACCAGCACGCACCTGAATCACCAGCACGCACTTTCTTGAGGAGTACGCCATGTCCACCACCTCGAACACCACCACCGCCGCCGCGCCCCTACGCCTCGCCGTGATCGTCGGCTCCACCCGCGACGGCCGCTTCGGCCCCACCGTCGGCGGCTGGTTCACCGCCCTCGCCGAGCAGCACACCGGCTTCGACGTCGACGTCATCGACGTCGCCGACCTGGAGCTGCCCTCCGCCCACCCGGACTGGGGCACCGAGCGCACGCCCGCGCTCACCGCGCTCGCCGAACGGGTCGACGCCGCCGACGCGTTCGTGGTGATCACCCCGGAGTACAACCACAGCTTCCCGGCCGCCCTCAAGCACTTCATCGACCTGCACCGCACGGAGTGGGAGGCCAAGGCCGTCGGCTTCGTCTCCTACGGCGGCGTCAGCGGCGGCCTGCGCGCCGTCGAGCAGCTCCGTCTGGTCTTCGCCGAGCTGCACTGCGCGACCGTCCGCGACGGCGTCAGCTTCCACGGCGCCTGGGACCACTTCGGCGAGGGCGGCCGCGCCCACGAGGAGGACGGCGCGGCCGGCGCCGCCAAGGTCATGCTCGACCAGCTGGCCTGGTGGGCGAAGGCCCTGCACACCGCCCGCGCGGAGAACCCGTACCGCTAAGGCTTCTTGAGCACCAGCTCGTACTCGCGCGAAGAGGGGTCGCCCGGCACCGGGACGGCCCCTCCGCTGCGTTCGAACCCGAACCGCAGGTAAAACGCCTGCGCCCGCGGATTGTTCTCGTGGACGTACAACCGCACCCGCTCAAGCCCCTCAAGGGACCACGCCCACGCGACGGCCGCCTCGAACAGGGCCTCCGTCACCCCGCTCCCCCGCCGCTCGGGCCGCACGAAGACCCCCACGACATGCGCCTGGCGCTGCTCGATCACCCCGCCGAAGACGTCGCCCGCCCCGGCCTCCTCGACGAGGACCGTCACCGAGCCCGCCCAGTCGCCGTGCGGCCCCTCGGCCACGAACTGCCGGGCGAGCAGCCCCCGCGAGGCCCCCGCCGCACGCTCCTGCCAGTAGGAGTCCGGCTTCGCGGCGGCGTCCTCGTACGTCTCCAGAAAGGCGACCGGAGCCGCCGGATCCCGCAGCGCGGCCAGGCGGAGCTCCCTGACCTGCGGCCACTCCTCGGCGCGGACAGTCCGTACGACGTACTCGTGTTCCATGCCGTGATCCTAAGTCGCCCCCGGTGCTCACCCTCGATAGTTTCTCGGGGTCGCCGTCGTACCCGGGTACTACCGCGGGCCCGCGCTTCCCGCCCCCGGTCCGACGATCCGCGCCCCCGCGAACGGCAGCATCGAAGCCATGATTAGGGCATACGGACTGACCAAACGCTACGGCGACAAGACCGTCGTCGACGACCTCGGCTTCGAGGTCCTCCCGGGCACCGTCACCGGCTTCCTCGGCCCCAACGGCGCGGGCAAGTCCACCACCATGCGGATGCTCCTCGGCCTCGACGCCCCCACCCACGGCCGCGCCACCATCGGCGACCGCACCTACGCGGCCCACCCCGCGCCCCTCCACGAGGTCGGCGCGCTCCTGGAGGCCCGCTCCGTCCACCCGGGCCGCTCCGCCTACCACCACCTCATGGCGCTCGCCCACACCCACTCCATCCCCAAGAGCCGCGTGGACGCGGTCCTCGAACTGGCCGGCATCCACGAGGTCGCCCGCAAGCGCGTCAAGGGCTTCTCCCTCGGCATGGGGCAGCGCCTGGGCATCGCGGCCGCCCTGCTCGGCGACCCCGCCACGGTCATCCTCGACGAGCCGGTCAACGGCCTCGACCCCGAGGGCGTCCTGTGGATCCGCAACCTCCTCAAGTCCCTTGCCGCCGAAGGCCGTACGGTCCTCGTCTCCTCGCACCTCATGAGCGAGATGGCGCTGACCGCCGAGCACCTGATCATCATCGGCCGCGGCAGACTCCTCGCCGACACCACCGTCGACCGCTTCGTACGCGAGTCGGGCACCGGGTCCGTCAAGGTCGTCACCCCCGAGGCCGGCCACCTCTGCGAGCTCCTCGCGGGCCCCGGCGTGGAGATCACCGCCGACACCCCCGGCACCCTCGACGTGCGCGGCGCCGACGCCCAGCACATCGGCCGCACCGCCGCAGCCCACGGCATCCCCCTCTTCGAACTGACCCCGCAGACCGCGTCGTTGGAGCAGGCCTTCATGGACCTCACCCGCGACTCGGTCGAGTACGTCGCCTCGACAACCGTCCCCGCCACCCCGCACCCGGAAGGAGTCGCGGCATGAGCACCACCCTCACCACCGACCGCCCGGCCACCACCCGACACCCAGCCACCACCTACCGCCTGAGCACCAAGGGCATCGTCCGCTCCGAGTGGCACAAGCTGTGGACGCTCCGTTCGACCTGGATCACCCTGATCACCGCGAGCATCCTGGTCATCGCCGTCGGCATCACGATGGGCTCCACCTACGACGGCGACGACGCCGACATCGACACCGTCGTCTTCACCCTCTTCGGCACCCAGCTCTCCCAGATCTGCCTCGCCGTCCTCGGCATCCTGGTCACCGCGGGCGAGTACTCGACGGGCATGATCCGCTCCTCGCTCGCCGCGGTCCCGCGCCGCCTGCCCGTCCTGTGGTCCAAGGCCGGTGTCTTCACCGCGGTCGCCTTCGCGGTGACCCTCGCGACGAACGTCGTCACCTTCCTCGTCGCCCAGATCTGGCTCTCGGACACCGACAAGGCGCTCTCCCTCACCGACTCCGGCGTCTTCGGCGCCCTCACGACCAGCGCCGCCTCCATCACGCTGCTCAGCCTCATCGCGCTCGGCCTCGGCGCGCTGCTCCGCTCGGTGCCCGGCGCCATCGGCGCGTTCGTCGGCTCGGTCCTGATCCTGCCCGAGGTCATGACGATGCTGCCGTTCAGCGCCGTGGACACCGCGGTGAAGTACTTCCCGGCCCAGGCCGCGAGCTCGCTCGGCTCGGTGACCCGCGTCGAGAACACCATCGCACCGGGCATGGCCGTCTTCACCCTCACGCTGTGGGCGGCGGCCATCATGGCGGCGGCGACGGTTCTGCTCAAGCGACGCGACGTATGAGCCCGTGTACGAGGATGAGGCCGTGACCGAGCCACACCCCCTCACCCAGCTCCTCCAGCGACTGACCCAGCGGGTGCGCGCCTTCGACAGGCGGCGCCCGCTCGTCTGGGATCTGCTGGTCACCGCCTTCTTCATGGCCGCCGCCCTCGTCGACGCGACGGGCGGCTGGCGCAACATCGCACCCAACACGGAGGTGCCGGGCTGGCTCATCTTCCTGATGAGCGTGGGCCTTTCGCTCCCCGTGCTGTGGCGCCGCCGCCACCCGATGGCGGTCCTCGCCGTCATGGTGGCCACCGGTCTGGTCAACAGCTGGACCGGCGCCATGCTGCAGGCCTCTCTGATCCAGATGCTCGTCCTCTTCAGCATCGCGATGCGACTGCCGCTGAAGACGCTCGGCTGGGCGGGCCTCATGATGGTCGCGCCGCTCGTCATCGGCACGGTCCGCTATCCCGAGGACAGTTGGGACCAGCAGATCATTCCGAACGTATGGGCGTACGCCCTCGTCGCGCTCCTCGGCATCGCGGTCCGCTCCCGCCAGGACTACACAGAGGCCCTCGTCGAACGCGCCCACCGGCTGGAGGTCGAGCGCGACCAGCAGGCCCAGCTCGCCGCGGCCGCGGAACGCACCCGGATCGCCCGCGAGATGCACGACATCATCGGTCACAACCTCTCCGTCATCACCGGCCTCGCGGACGGCGGTTCGTACGCCGCCGCCAAGTCCCCCGAGCGCGCCTCCCAGGCCCTGGAGGCCATCGGCACGACCAGCCGCCAGGCCCTCGCCGAACTCCGCCGCCTCCTGGACGTCCTGCGCGACGACGCCCCCGCCGCGGCGGAGCTCTCCCCGCAGCCGGCCCTGACCGACCTGAACCAACTCATCGACGGGGTACGGGCCGCGGGCCTCCCGGTACGCAGCACGGTGCACGGCCGCCCCGACTCGGTCCCCGCGGGCCGCCAGCTCACCGTCTACCGGGTAGTGCAGGAAGCCCTCACGAACACCCTCAAGCACGGCGGCCCCGACGCCACGGCCACGGTCGATGTCGCCTACGGCGACGACGGCGTGACGGTGGAGGTGACGGACACAGGAGTGGGCGGCCCCCAAAGCTCCCCGCCCTCCGCCAAGGGCCGCGGCCTGACGGGAATGCACGAGCGAACCACCATGTACGACGGCACACTTGAGGCGGGGCCACGCCCCCACCCGCCGGGCGGCTGGCGGGTCCACCTCCACCTCCCTAAGGACAACGAAACACCGTGACGACCGTGCTCATCGTCGACGACCAACCCATGCAGCGCTTCGGCTTCCGCATGCTCCTGGAGAGCCAGGACGACCTCGCGGTGGCGGGCGAGGCGGGCAACGGCAGCGAGGCGGTCCGCATGACGGCCGAACTCCACCCGGACGTCGTCCTGATGGACATCCGCATGCCGGGCCTCGACGGCATCGAGGCCACCCGCCGCATCGTCGCGTCGGGCGCCCGCACCCGCGTCCTGATCCTCACGACGTTCGACCTCGACGAATACGCGTACGCGGGTCTGCGCGCCGGCGCCTCCGGCTTCCTCATCAAGGACGCCCTGCCCGAGGAACTCCTCGCCGGAATCCGCGCCGTCGCCTCGGGCGACGCGGTGGTCGCCCCGAGCCTGACCCGCCGCCTCCTCGACGCGTACGCCGACCATCTCCCGGAGGCCGGCTCCTCCCCCGCGAATCCGGAGAACCACCCACGCCTGGCCTCCCTCACGGACCGCGAACGCGAAATCCTGACGGTGATCGGCCAGGGCTGGACGAACGCGGAAATCGCATCGCGCCTGCACCTTGCGGAATCCACGGTGAAGACGCACGTGGGCCGCATCCTGGCGAAGACGGGCGCGAGGGACAGGGTCCAGGCAGTGATCCTGGCGTACGACACGAAATTGGTGAGCCCGTCTTAAAAGGGCCTGGAACGCAGAAAACCCCCGCACCATACGGTGCGGGGGTTTCCCGTTCAAAATTAGTTCGGCGGCGTCCTACTCTCCCACAGGGTCCCCCCTG
>NZ_JBEZCG010000036.1:0-31319 GCF_040647455.1 Streptomyces sp. NPDC041068 | reverse complement strand
GCCCGGTTACATTCCGAACCCGGAAGCTAAGCCTCACAGCGCCGATGGTACTGCAGGGGGGACCCTGTGGGAGAGTAGGACGCCGCCGAACTAATCTTGATAAGAGAGCTGGTCCCTGAACTTCGGTTCAGGGACCAGCTCTTTTTTGTTTTGCGTTACTTGCCGTTCACGTTGCGCAGCCAACATCCGCAGACATGGGGACAGTTGGATTGTTGCGCGCCGCGGGTGTCGGTACCGGTGACGAGGTCGTCGTGCCGGCCTATGGGAACGCCGAGGTCGCCGAGGACGTGGTCCTCGCCGGAGCCGTGCCCGTCTTTGCCGACATCGATGCGGACACGTACTGCCTCGACCCCGAGGCCGTCGCCGCCGTCGTGACGCCTCGTACGGTCGCCGTTGTCGTCGTGCACCGCTTCGGGCGCCAGGCCGATGTGCGGCGGCTGCGGGACGTGGGGCAGCGGCACGGACTGCTCGTGCTGGAGCAGGGCGAGTCCGAAGCTCCGTACGAAGGGATGGAGCGGCGGCGGGCGCATGCCGCGTATCTCAGCGGGCGGCTCAGCGGCGTCGTCACACCCGGTGGCGGTGAGGGGCACAGCTACCAGCAGTACGTCGTGCGGGTGCCTGGGAACGGGCGGCCCGACCGGGATGCCTTTGCACGAGCCGTGCGGGCCAAGGGAGTTGACTGCCATGTGCCCGTGAAGACCCCTGTGCACCGCATGCCGCGCTTCCGTAGGGACGTACATCTGCCCGAGACCGAGCGGGCCGCGGACGAGACGCTGGCGCTGCCGGCCGGAGCGTCCATGTCACGGCGAGAGCTGCAGCGCGTCGTCTCGGCGTGCAACGCGCTCGGTGGGCTGCTTCAGCCGGCCTTCTAGAGCCGTCACGACGCCTTCTTGGTGTGGGACTCGAAGAACTCCCAGAGGAGGTCTGTGGCGTTGATGCCTGCCGTCGGGTCGGACATGCCGCCGCCCGCGCCGTTCGGCCAGGAATGGCCCATCTCCGGCAGCCGGTAGACGGCCACGTCCGAGCCGTCGCGGCACGTGGCCGTCGTCTTCTTGATCCTGTTCTTGAGTTCAGTTGGCTTGCCCGCCTTGCAGGACAGGCGTTTCTGCCAGGACGTGATGCCCTCGTCCATTCCCGCGTAGTGCTCGTCGAGGCCGCCGATGAAGGTGATCACAGAGACGGGTCTCTTCGGCATGTACGAGGCCTTCTCCGCATCGGTGCCGAGATAGCCGCCGCTGACCGGGGCGATGGCCGCGAAGGTGTCGGGGAGTTCGACGGCGAGCTTGTAGGACATGTCGCCGCCGTTGGAGATCCCCGTGGCGTAGACGCGGCTCGGATCGGCGTTCCAGGTGCCGGTCAGCCGCTTCGTCATCGTACGGATGAAGCCCACGTCGTCCTCGGTGCCGCAGCAGATCATGGCGTTGTAGCCGCGGTTGAGTCCGTCGGGGTAGGCGACGAGGAAGTTCTCCTTGTCCGCCTTGGCGCTGAGGCCGCTGATGGTGGCCGCCGCCGTGCCGTCTGCCGGATAGGGGTGCATGGCGATGACGAGGGGGAGGCGGTCGCGCGTGCTGTAGCCGGGTGGTGCGTGGACGGTGTAGACGCGTTTCTCGCCCTTCCAGGTGAGCGTGACCTTCTGGTCGCCGGGGCGTGGGGTCTCCTGCGCCGCCGGCTTCTTGGTGGGCTTCGGGTCCGCGTCGTTGTCGTCGGATCCGCAGGCCCCGAGCGTCAGGAGCAGGGCGGCGAGTGCCGCGGACAAGGCGTGCCGCAGGGGGGTGCCACGTCGG
The DNA here is from genome assembly GCF_040647455.1 of Streptomyces sp. NPDC041068. Lineage (NCBI taxonomy): Bacteria > Bacillati > Actinomycetota > Actinomycetes > Kitasatosporales > Streptomycetaceae > Streptomyces > Streptomyces sp. NPDC041068. Next base: position 29,535 of record NZ_JBEZCG010000036.1, on the reverse strand, counting down.
GTGGGCATGCGCGCAGCGTCGCAGTGGCCGGGCGGGCGGTCCAGAGGAACGGGCGGTTCGAGGCGGCTTCGATTTCAGGTATGATCTATTCCGTTGCCGCGGGGAAAACCCCGAAGCACACAGCAGGCCCCTATAGCTCAGTCGGTAGAGCGTCTCCATGGTAAGGAGAAGGTCAGCGGTTCGATTCCGCTTGGGGGCTCAACCAAGAAAGGCCTCCGCCCAGTTGGGCGGGGGCCCTTTTTGTTTGGCCGGGAATCTCCGGCGATGGGTTGGGGCGGGGCCCGGGGCATCCCGGAGGATGCCCCGGCGCGCTCAGTCCTTGTGGAGGCCGGGGACGCGCATCGCGAGGATCGCCATGTCGTCGGACGGGGCGTCCGTGGCAAAGCGCTCGACCGCGCGCATGATGCGGGCCGCGACCGCGCCGGCCGTCAGGCCCGTGCAGGTCGTGAGGACGTCCGCGAGGCCGTCGTCGCCGAGCATGCGGGTGCCCTCGCGGCGCTCGGTGACGCCGTCCGTCACGCAGAGCAGGACGTCGCCGGGGTCGAGCGTCATCGTCTGCTCGTACAGTTCGAGGTCGTCCATGACGCCGAGCAGCGGCTGCGGTTCCGCGTACGGCTCGACGGTGCCGTCCTGGCGCAGGCGGAGCGGGAGCGGGTGGCCGGCGCAGACGATCTTCAGTACGGCCGAGCCGTCCTCCTGCGGCCACAGCTCGCCGTACAGAAGGGTGAGGAAGCGGCTGCGGGCGCCCTCGTCGAGGATCGCCGCGTTGAGGCGCTCCAGGACCGCGGGGCCGCCGAAGCCTTCGCGGGCGAGCAGGCGCAGGGCGTGGCGGGCGAGGCCCGTGACGGCTGCCGCCTCCGGGCCTGTGCCGCAGACGTCGCCGATCGCGAAGCCGTACGCGCCGTCGCGGATGGGGAAGAGGTCGTAAAAGTCGCCGCCGACCTCGTTGCCCTCGCCGGCCGCGCGGTAGATGACCTCGACCTCGACGCCCGGGATCTGCGGGAGCTCCGGGGGCAGCAGGCTGCGCTGGAGGGACTGGCTGATGGCCATGCGCTCCGAGTACAGACGGGCGTTGTCGAGGGCGAGGGCCGCTCGGCGGGAGAGATCTTCGGCCAATTCCAGGATCTCTTGGCGGAAGTGCTCGTCGGAGGGCTTGCCGAGGGTGAGCATGCCGATGACGCGGTTGCGGGCGACCAGAGGGAGGACCACGGTCTCGCCACCGACCGCGGAAGCGGTGGAGAGCGTCGTGCCGATGCCCGAGCCCAGGGTCATGGGTTCGCCGAGGCCCAGGCTGCGCATGGAGGTGCGCAGGGCCGCCTGGTGTGCGGCCTCGGAGGGGGCCGCCCAGACGCGGGCGCCCGGCGTGGGGACCGGGTCGGGCGGGGCGATCTTGGAGAGCAGGGCCTTGAGGCCGTCGATGCGCTCCTCGTCCTCGTGCAGGACGTACGAGAGGTAGGGCTCGGCGGACTGGTCGGCGATGGTGTAGACGGCGCACCAGGTGGCGAGCGTGGGGACCGTCATCTGGGCCATGAGGGCCAGGGTCTGGTCGCGGTCGAGGGTGCCTGCGAGCAGGTCGGAGGCCTCGACGAGGAAGGAGAGCGAGCCGCGGCGGAGTCTCTCCAGCTCGCCGAGGCGGGCGGACTCCACGGCGAGGGCGATGCGGTCGGCGGCGAACTGGAGGCGCAGGGCCTCTTCGTTCGAGTACCGCCCGGAGGCCTCCGCGGCGACGCCGAGGGAGCCCGTGAGACGGCCCTCGACCTTCAGCGGGACCGTGACGACGGAGCGCATGCCCGTGCCGGTGAGGAGCGGGACCGCGCCCGGGACGACCGTGAGGTCCTCGTGGACGGCCGGCATGCGGGCGGAGCCGTAGCGGCCGGGGGCCGACTCGACCTGGACGCGGGCGAAGCGCTGGCGGGCCGAGGGCAGGCCCGTGGAGGCGCGGACCTCCAGCTCGGTCTCGTCGTCGGTGGCCAGGAGCAGGAAGGCGGCGTCGCCGTCGAGCATGTCGCGGGCGCGCTCGACGGTGCGCTGGAGGAGGCCGTCGAGGTCGTCGGGAGCGGGGGAGCCGATGAAGACCTCGAAGGGGTCCGTGGCGTTCGGCTCGCTGAGCGTGGCCTGGTCGGACGTCCCGCCGCGCAGCGGGGTCTGCAGCACGGCGCGCTCGTCGTCGCGTACGAGGAGGCAGACCGTGGACGGTTCGCCGTCGGTGTCGCGGACGCGCAGGTGTGAGGCGTAGACCGGGATGACGCGGCCGTGGGCGCCGCGGACGCCGTAACTGCCTTCCCAGCGGGAGAGTTGGAGGGCCTCGGCGATGCCGGTGCTGGTGCCGGGGGTGTGCGGCCAGGCCGCCAGGTCGTTGAGGGGCTTGCCGATGACCTGTTCCGCCACGTACCCGAAGAGTTCCTCGGCGTCCTCGTTCCAGGCGGAGATGGCGCCCAGGCGGTCGATCTGGATGACGGCGACGCGGACCCTGCCGTCGGCGATCGGGAGGAGGTCGGCAGGGAGCGAGGGGCCCGCGGTGCGGGTGCCCACGGGGCGGTCGGGGAGGTCGAGTTGGAACCAGACCTGCTTGTGCGTGGAGGTGTAGTCGACGCCCCAACGGGCGGCGAGGGCCGCGCAGAGCTGGAGGCCGCGGCCGCCCTCGCGGTCGGGGCTGCCCATGTTGACGGAGGACTGCTGCAGCGGGATCTCGCGCTCGGGATAGCGGTCGGAGACCTCGATGCGTACGGCGTCCTCGCTGCGCAGGCACTGGACGTCGGCGGCGGTGCCCGCGTGCACGACGGCGTTGGTGACCAGCTCGCTGGTGAGGACCACGGCGTCGTCGACGACGTCGGCGAACCCCCAGCCCTGGAGGGTGTCGCGCACGAAGGAGCGGGCCGTCGCGACGGAACGCCCGACGGGTTCGAAGGTGGCAGCCGCACGCGCGGTGATCACAGCACTCCTCGTACGAGTATCGACAGTGTCGACTGTATCGACGCCCAGTTCTCCCGAACCCATGGTGCGGCCGCCCCTCCGATGCCCGCTTGTTCGTGTACCAACGCCCTGGCCGGGCAGGACCGGGGTGGTTGGACAGCCGGATGCAAGGTTACTTACCTTCGCCGTCCATGCTGATGCCGGTCGTCAGTGTTTCCGCCCGGAGGGTGTGCGGGCGGTGTGCGAAGCTGCCGAACTGTTATGGCCTGGTTCAGCCATGGTGAAACACTGGGCAAGCTTCTTGGAGACAGCCCAGAACAACCCGAGCAGTACCGGTCGACCCTTGCGGGAGGGACACAGTGGAGTCTGGCGCAGCGACGCGGGGCACTAAGACGCGCGCGAAAGACGGACAGTCCCTGAACAAACAGCGCAAACCGCGCAACGGGGCGACCGCCTCGGTGGACGCGGCGGCCTTGAACCGGCTGCTCGCGGCCCTGGTGGCGATGCGGGACGGCAATTTCCGAAAGAGGCTCACGGTCTCCGGTGACGACGTCATGTCGGAGATCGCCGCGGTCTTCAACGAGGTCGCCGACCGCAATCTGCATCTGACCGGTGAGCTGTCGAGGGTGCGGCGCATGGTCGGACGTGAGGGAAAACTCACGGAACGGCTGGAGGGCGGAGCGAGCGAGGGCTCGTGGGCGGCCGCGATCGACGCGTCGAACGCGCTCGTAGATGATCTTGTACGTCCTGTCAGCGAGGTCGGCCGGGTCCTGTCCGCGGTGGCGGAGGGCGACCTGGAGCAGCGCATGGAGCTGCGGGCGCAGGGGATCGACGGGAACGGTCATCCGCTGCGCGGGGAGTTCCTCAAGGTCGGGCGGACGGTCAACAACCTCGTCGACCAGCTCTCCACCTTCACCGACGAGGTCACGCGTGTGGCCAGCGAGGTCGGTACCGAGGGCAAGCTCGGCGGCCAGGCCAGGGTGCGCGGGATGTCCGGGTCGTGGAAGGACCTCACGGACTCCGTGAACACCATGGCGTACCGCCTGACCGCGCAGGTGAGGGACATCGCGCTGGTGACGACGGCGGTCGCGAAGGGCGACCTGTCGCGGAAGGTCACCGTTCATGTCGCGGGCGAGATGCTGGAGTTGAAGAACACCGTCAACACGATGGTGGATCAGCTGTCGTCGTTCTCCTCCGAAGTGACGCGTGTGGCGCGCGAGGTCGGCACGGAGGGTGAGCTCGGCGGCCAGGCGCAGGTGCCGGGCGTCGCGGGCGTGTGGAAGGACCTCACCGACTCGGTGAACCTCATGGCCGGCAACCTGACCGCGCAGGTGCGCGGGATCGCCCAGGTCACGACGGCCGTGGCCAACGGTGACCTGTCGCAGAAGGTGACGGTCTCGGCGCGCGGTGAGGTCGCGCAGCTTGCCGAAACCATCAACCAGATGACCGAGACGCTGCGTACGTTCGCGGACGAGGTCACGCGCGTGGCGAACGAGGTCGGTGCCGAGGGGCAGCTCGGCGGCCAGGCCAACGTGCCGGGAGCGGCGGGGACTTGGAAGGACCTGACCGACTCGGTCAACACGGTCTTCCGTAACCTCACCACGCAGGTGCGGGACATCGCGACGGTGACGACGGCGGTGGCGAGCGGTGATCTGTCGCAGAAGGTCACGGTCGACGTCGCGGGCGAGATGCTCGAGCTGAAGAACACCGTGAACACGATGGTCGACCAGCTCTCGGCCTTCGGTTCCGAAGTGACGCGTGTGGCGCGGGAGATCGGCGTCGAGGGTGAGCTCGGCGGCCAGGCGCAGGTGCAGGGCGCGGCCGGCACCTGGAAGGACCTGACGGACTCCGTCAACACCGCCTTCCGCAACCTGACCGGGCAGGTCCGCAACATCGCTCAGGTGACGACGGCGGTGGCGAACGGCGATCTGTCGCAGAAGGTCACCGTCGACGTCTCCGGCGAGATGCTCCAGCTGAAGAACACCGTGAACACGATGGTGGACCAGCTGTCGTCCTTCGCCGACCAGGTCACGCGGATGGCGCGCGACGTGGGCACGGAGGGCCGCCTCGGCGGCCAGGCCCGTGTGGACGGCGTGAGCGGCACGTGGAAGGACCTGACCGACTCCGTCAACTTCATGGCGGGGAACCTGACTTCGCAGGTGCGGCAGATCGCCCAGGTGACGACGGCCGTGGCCCGCGGTGATCTCTCCCAGAAGATCGAGGTCGACGCGCGCGGCGAGATCCTGGAGCTGAAGAACACCATCAACACGATGGTCGACCAGCTCTCCGCCTTCGCCGACCAGGTGACCCGGGTCGCCCGCGAGGTGGGCACCGAGGGGCGCCTGGGCGGTCAGGCGCAGGTGCCCGGCGTGGCCGGTGTGTGGCGCGACCTGACGGACTCCGTGAACGGCATGGCCGGCAACCTCACGGCGCAGGTCCGCAACATCGCGCAGGTCGCGACGGCGGTGGCCCGCGGCGACCTGTCCCAGAAGATCGACGTGGACGCGCGCGGCGAGATCCTGGAGCTGAAGAACACCCTGAACACGATGGTGGACCAGCTGTCCGCCTTCGCCGAGCAGGTCACGCGGGTCGCCCGCGAGGTGGGGACGGACGGCATCCTCGGCGGCCAGGCCGAGGTCCAGGGCGTCTCGGGTACCTGGAAGGACCTCACGCAGTCCGTGAACGGCATGGCGAACAACCTCACCCTGCAGGTGCGGAACATCGCCGAGGTCACCACGGCCGTCGCCATGGGCGACCTCTCCAAGAAGATCACCGTCGACGCGAAGGGCGAGATCCTCGAACTCGTCACGACCGTCAACACGATGGTCGACCAGCTGTCCTCGTTCGCGGAGCAGGTCACGCGCGTGGCCCGCGAGGTGGGCACGGAGGGCCAGTTGGGCGGTCAGGCGCGGGTGCCGGGCGTCACCGGCATCTGGAAGGACCTGAGCGACAACGTCAACCTGATGGCCAACAATCTGACCAGCCAGGTGCGGAACATCTCCCAGGTCTCGGCGGCGGTCGCCAACGGCGACCTCACCAAGAAGGTCACGGTCGAGGCGCGCGGCGAGGTCGCGCAGCTCGCCGACACGGTCAACACCATGGTGACGACGCTGAGTTCGTTCGCCGACGAGGTCACGCGCGTGGCCCGTGAGGTGGGCACCGACGGCATCCTGGGCGGCCAGGCGCGTGTGCCGGGAGTCTCCGGTACGTGGAAGGACCTCACCGAGTCCGTGAACTCGATGGCGTCCAACCTGACCGGACAGGTTCGCAACATCGCGATGGTCACCACCGCGATCGCCAAGGGTGATCTGACCAAGAAGATCGACATCGACGCCCGGGGCGAGATCCTGGAGCTCAAGACCACGATCAACACGATGGTCGACCAGCTGTCGTCCTTCGCCGAGCAGGTCACCAGGGTCGCCCGCGAGGTGGGCACCGAGGGGCAGCTCGGCGGCCAGGCACGCGTGCGTGACGTGGACGGGACGTGGCGCGACCTCACCGAGTCCGTGAACGAGATGGCCGGGAACCTCACCCGGCAGGTGCGCGCCATCGCGAAGGTCGCCACCGCGGTGACCCGCGGCGACCTCAACCTCAAGATCGAGGTCGACGCGGCGGGCGAGATCCAGGTCCTGCAGGACAACATCAACACGATGATCGCGAACCTGCGCGACACCACCCTCGCCAACAAGGAACAGGACTGGCTCAAGGGCAACCTCGCGCGGATCTCCGGTCTGATGCAGGGCCGCCGCGACCTGGAGGACGTCGCCTCGCTGATCATGAGCGAGCTGACGCCGGTCGTCTCCGCGCAGCACGGCGCGTTCTTCCTGGCGATGCCGACGGACGACGGCCAGGACCTCGGGGGCGACCACGAGGACGCGTACGAACTGCGGATGCTCGGCAGTTACGGCTACTCCATGGGGTCCATGCCGACGTCCTTCCGGCCCGGGGAGACCCTGATCGGGACGGCCGCCAAGGAGCGGCGGACCATCCTCGTGGAGAACGCGCCGTCCGGCTATCTGCGGATCGCCTCCGGCCTCGGTGAGGCGCCGCCCGCGCAGGTGATCGTGTTGCCGGTGCTCTTCGAAGGGACCGTGCTCGGCGTGATCGAGCTGGCCGCCTTCCAGCCCTTCACACAGATCCAGAAGGACTTCCTCAGCCAGATCGCCGAGATGATCGCGACGAGCGTCAACACCATCAGCGTCAACACCAAGACCGAGGTGCTGCTCAAGCAGTCGCAGGAGCTGACCGAGCAACTGCGGGAGCGCTCGGCCGAGTTGGAGAACCGACAGAAGGCGCTGCAGGACTCGAACGCGGAGCTGGAGGAGAAGGCCGAGCTGCTCGCCCAGCAGAACCGCGACATCGAGGTCAAGAACACCGAGATCGAAGAGGCCAGGCAGGTCCTGGAGGAGCGCGCCGAGCAGCTCGCGGTCTCGATGCGCTACAAGTCCGAGTTCCTCGCGAACATGTCGCACGAGCTGCGTACGCCGCTCAACTCCCTGTTGATCCTGGCCAAGTTGCTCGCCGACAACGCCGACGCGAACCTCACCCCGAAGCAGGTCGAGTTCGCCGAGACGATCCACGGCGCGGGCTCGGACCTGCTGCAGCTCATCAATGACATCCTCGACCTGTCGAAGGTCGAGGCGGGCAAGATGGACGTCTCTCCGACGCGCATCGCACTGGTCCAACTCGTCGACTACGTAGAGGCCACTTTCCGCCCGCTGACCGCGGAGAAGGGACTCGACTTCTCCGTACGCGTGTCTCCGGAACTGCCCGCGACGCTGCACACGGACGAACAGCGGCTGCTGCAGGTGCTGCGCAACCTCCTGTCCAACGCGGTGAAGTTCACCGACTCCGGAGCGGTCGAGCTGGTCATCCGGCACGCGAACAACGACGTGCCCAACGCGATCCGCGAGCAGCTCCTGGAGGCGGGTTCGCTGCGCGACGCGGACGCCGACCTGATCGCCTTCTCGGTGACCGACACGGGCATCGGCATCGCGGCCAGCAAGATGCGGGTCATCTTCGAGGCGTTCAAGCAGGCCGACGGCACGACCAGCAGGAAGTACGGCGGCACCGGCCTCGGCCTCTCCATCAGCCGGGAGATCGCGCGGCTGCTCGGCGGCGAGATCCACGCGCAGAGCGAACCGGGCCGCGGCTCGACCTTCACGCTCTATTTGCCGCTGCACCCGAGCGAACTGCCGCCCCAGGGCTATGCGCAGCTCGCTCCCGTGCCCACGGCGCCGGAACTGCCCGCCCTGGAAGAGGGCGCTCCGGTGGAGGCTCCGGCGCAGGACGAGGATGCCCCGGTGCGGCACGAGGCGCCGACGGGGCCTGCCGCGCTGTTCCGGCGCCGCCGTCGCGCGGTGTCGTCCGCCGCGGAGCAGCCGACCGCGCTGCCGGGTCAGCCGGCGGCCGGGTCCCAGGAGCAGCACCCGCAGGAGCAGTGGCCGGCCGCGGCGCAGGAGGCGCCGGTCGCGCGGCCCGGTTTCCACTTCGGCGGCGAGAAGGTCCTGATCGTCGACGACGACATCCGCAACGTCTTCGCGCTCACCAGCGTCCTGGAGCAGCACGGTCTGTCGGTGCTGTACGCGGAGAACGGCCGCGAGGGCATCGAAGTCCTGGAGCAGCACGACGACGTGACGGTCGTTCTGATGGACATCATGATGCCGGAGATGGACGGGTACGCGACGACGACGGCGATCCGCAGGATGCCGCAGTTCGCCGGGCTCCCGATCATCGCGCTCACCGCGAAGGCGATGAAGGGCGACCGGGAGAAGGCGATCGACTCCGGAGCTTCCGATTACGTCACGAAGCCGGTCGACCCGGATCACCTGTTGTCGGTGATGGAGCAGTGGATGCGCGGCCAGTGACCGAGAACCGGCTTCGTCACACGGAGTTGCTGACAGAGTGTGGCCGAGGCCGTGTAGAACCGCGGTATTCGGGGAACCTTCTGGTCTCCCACTGCGTTTCTGCTACGTGCACAGTGACATCGCGGTGACAGGGTGTGGCGACAGGCGGGGTGCGGCTACCATGACCGGCACAAGGACGGGCGGCGCAAGGGAGTCGTCCTCTGGGGCGGCGCCCGGTGTACCGCCGGGGCGAGGAGGGCGGGCCATGGTGCAGAAGGCCAAGATCCTCCTGGTCGATGACCGGCCGGAGAATCTGCTGGCGCTGGAGGCCATCCTCTCTGCGCTCGATCAGACACTGGTGCGGGCATCGTCCGGGGAGGAAGCGCTCAAAGCGCTACTCACGGACGACTTCGCAGTCATTCTGCTGGACGTCCAGATGCCAGGAATGGACGGTTTCGAAACCGCGGCGCACATCAAGCGGCGGGAGCGGACCCGGGACATCCCGATCATCTTCCTCACCGCCATCAACCACGGGCCGCATCACACCTTCCGCGGCTATGCCGCGGGCGCTGTGGACTACATCTCCAAGCCGTTCGACCCGTGGGTGCTGCGCGCGAAGGTCTCGGTGTTCGTCGAGCTGTACATGAAGAACTGCCAACTGCGGGAACAGGCGGCCCTGCTGCGCCTCCAGCTCGAAGGCGGCGGCAAGTCGGCGGCGGGCGACGCGAAGGAGTCCGCGGGGCTGCTCGCCGAGCTCTCGGCGCGGCTCGCGGCCGTCGAGGAGCAGGCCGAGGCGCTCTCCAAGCAGCTGGACGACGAGTCCGCGGATGCCGCCGCGGTCGCCACCGCCGCCCATCTCGAACGCAAACTCACCGGTCTTCGACGGGCTCTTGACGCCCTGGAGCCGGGCACGGGAAGCGGAGCCCCCTCGGTCCCCTCGCAGAACTGACGTGGCACCAGGCCTCGCTGAGGGGCCGTCGTGGCTCTCCGGTGCGGTGATTTCCCGTCAGTTCACTGTCCCCGCAAGGGCGACACAAACGGGTGAAGCAGTGGGCACACGTGTCCGCAGTGGCCCGCAACGGTAACCTCACACCCATGGCCTCACGTCAGTCCGCAGCCAAGAAGACGCCCGCGAAGAAGGCGGCCGCGCCGACCAAGGCTCCGGCGAAGAAGGCCGCTGCCAAACCGCCCGCGAAGAAAGCCGCGGCAAAGAAGGCGCCTCCGAAGAAGGCGCCGGCGAAGAAGTCCGCGGCGAAGAAGCCCGCGCCCAAGCCGGCGCCCAGTCCCACGGGGGGCGTGTACCGCCTCGTGCGCGCCGTCTGGCTCGGCATCGCGCACACGGTCGGCGCCATGTTCCGTGGCATAGGGCGCGGCGCGAAGGGGCTCGACCCCGCGCACCGCAAGGACGGCCTCGCGCTCCTGCTGCTCGGCATCGCGCTGATCGTCGCCGCGGGCACCTGGTCGAATCTGCGCGGACCGGTCGGCGACCTCGTCGAGGTCCTGGTGACCGGCGCGTTCGGCCGGCTCGACCTGCTGGTCCCGCTGCTGCTCGGCGCCATCGCCGTACGCCTGATCCGGCACCCGGAGAAGCCCGAGGCGAACGGCCGCATCGTGATCGGCCTGTCCGCCCTGGTGATCGGCGTCCTCGGGCAGGTCCACGTGGCCTGCGGATCGCCGGCCCGCAGCGACGGCATGCAGGCGATAAGGGACGCCGGCGGCCTGATCGGCTGGGGCGCCTCCACACCCCTGATCTTCACCATGGGCGAGATCCTCGCGGTGCCGCTCCTGGTGCTCCTGACCGTCTTCGGGCTGCTCGTCGTCACGGCGACGCCCGTCAACGCCATCCCGCAGCGGCTGAGGCTGCTCGGCGTCAAGCTCGGCGTGATCCAGGCGGATCCCGAGGCCGACGAGTTCACGGACGACGACGAGCGCTACGAGGACCAGTGGCGCGAGGCGCTGCCCGCGCGCTCCTCGCGCCGGCGCACCGCCGCCCCCACCGAGTACGCCCCCGACCAGGCGGAGGAGGAGGCGCTCTCCAAGCGCCGCAGGCCGCGCAGGGCCTCTGTGCAGCCCGACATGGACCGGCCGATGGACGCCGTGGACGTGGCGGCCGCCGCGGCCGCCGCCCTGGACGGCGCCGTGCTGCACGGCATGCCGCCCTCGCCGCTGGTCGCCGATCTGACGCAGGGCGTCGCGGGGGAGCGGGAGGAGCGCGAACGGCGTGAGGAGGCGGAGCGTGCGGCCCCTGTGCCGACCGCGCGCGCCACGGACGCGCCGGTGCCCGGCAAGCTCAAGAAGAAGCCGCAGGAGCCCGCTGACAGCCTCGTGCCGGACCTCACCAAGGCCGCGCCGGAGGCGACCCGCGATCTGCCGCCGCGCGCCGAGCAGCTGCAGCTCGCCGGTGACATCACGTACTCGCTGCCCTCGCTCGACCTGCTGGAGCGGGGCGGCCCCGGCAAGTCCCGCAGCGCCGCCAACGACGCGGTCGTGGACTCGCTGTCGAACGTCTTCACGGAGTTCAAGGTCGACGCCGTCGTCACCGGCTTCACCCGCGGCCCGACCGTCACGCGCTACGAGATCGAGCTCGGCCCCGCCGTGAAGGTCGAGAAGATCACGGCGCTTGCCAAGAACATCGCGTACGCGGTCGCGTCGCCTGACGTCCGGATCATCTCGCCGATCCCCGGCAAGTCCGCGGTCGGCATCGAGATCCCGAACACCGACCGCGAAATGGTCAACGTCGGCGACGTGCTGCGCCTGGCGGACGCGGCCGAGGACGACCACCCCATGCTGGTCGCGCTCGGCAAGGACGTCGAGGGCGGCTACGTCATGGCCAACATGGCGAAGATGCCGCACATCCTGGTGGCCGGTGCCACCGGCTCCGGCAAGTCCTCCTGCATCAACTGCCTGATCACTTCGATCATGATAAGAGCGACGCCCGAGGACGTCCGGATGGTCCTCGTCGACCCCAAGCGCGTCGAGCTCACCGCGTACGAGGGCATCCCGCACCTGATCACGCCGATCATCACCAACCCCAAGAAGGCCGCCGAGGCCCTCCAGTGGGTCGTACGCGAGATGGACCTGCGCTACGACGACCTCGCGGCGTTCGGCTACCGGCACATCGACGACTTCAACCAGGCCGTGCGCGACGGCAAGCTCAAGACGCCCGAGGGCAGCGAGCGGGAGCTGCAGCCCTATCCGTATCTGCTGGTGATCGTCGACGAGCTCGCCGACCTGATGATGGTCGCGCCGCGCGACGTCGAGGACTCGATCGTGCGCATCACCCAGCTCGCGCGCGCGGCCGGTATCCACCTGGTGCTCGCCACGCAGCGGCCCTCGGTGGACGTCGTGACCGGTCTGATCAAGGCGAACGTGCCGTCCCGGCTGGCGTTCGCGACCTCCTCGCTCGCCGACAGCCGCGTCATCCTCGACCAGCCCGGCGCGGAGAAGCTCATCGGAAAGGGTGACGGTCTGTTCCTGCCGATGGGCGCGAACAAGCCCACCCGTATGCAGGGCGCCTTCGTCACCGAGGACGAGATCCACGCGGTCGTCCAGCACTGCAAGGACCAGATGGCGCCCGTCTTCAGGGACGACGTCACCGTCGGCACCAAGCAGAAGAAGGAGATCGACGAGGACATCGGCGACGACCTCGATCTGCTCTGCCAGGCCGCTGAGCTGGTGGTTTCCACCCAGTTCGGATCGACGTCCATGCTCCAGCGCAAGCTGCGCGTCGGCTTCGCCAAGGCCGGACGGCTGATGGACCTGATGGAGTCGCGCTCCATCGTGGGCCCGAGCGAGGGATCCAAGGCTCGTGACGTTCTTGTGAAACCCGACGAGCTGGACGGAGTGCTTGCCGTGATCCGCGGGGAGGCTCACCCATAAGGGCGGAGGAGGCTCACCCGTAAGGGATCGGCAGGCAACCGTTTCCCTTCGGCACACGTCAAGTTGAGGGGAAGAACAGCACGATGTCCCACCATCGGGATGTCCGGCCATTCTGATGGCGTACAAAGTCCGTCCGCCCGGTTGCCCCGCCCTTTCACGACCCCCCTAAACTGAACGTCCGGCAGGTGGCTACACGCTCGAAAGGCGCCCCCGTGTCCATCGGCAACTCCCCTGAAGACGACCGACCTTCAGACGACCGCCTCGACCGCCTCGCAGACGAAAGCCCGGCAGGCGACCGCCAGGCCGACAACCGGCCCTCGATCGGCCGTGTCCTGCAGCAGGCCCGCATCGACGCCGGCCTGACCGTCGACGAAGTCAGCACGTCCACCCGGGTGCGCATCCCCATCGTGCACGCGATCGAACAGGACGACTTCTCGCGGTGCGGCGGAGACGTGTACGCCCGCGGCCACATCAGGACGCTGGCGCGCGCCGTCGGCATCGATCCGGCCCCGCTGATCGCGCAGTACGACGAGGGGCACGGCGGCCACCCGCCCCAGCCCACTCCGGCGGCGCCCCTCTTCGAGGCCGAGCGCATCCGCTCCGAGCCGCGCAGGCCGAACTGGACCGCGGCCATGGTCGCCGCGATCGTCGCGGTGATCGGCTTCGTCGGCTTCACCGCGTTCAGCGGCGGGGACGACGGCGACGGCTCGAAGTCGGTGGCCGAGGGCTCCACGCCCGCGAGCTCCAAGCCCGCCGAGAAGCCGAAGCCCAACAAGCCCGCGGACCCCAAGCCCGACCCGTCGGACAGCGCCATCGCCGGTGTCCCGCGCGACAAGGTCACCGTGAAGGTCGACGCGGCGGACGGCCGCAGCTGGATCTCGGCCAAGGACCACAACGGCCGCACCCTCTTCGACGGCGTCCTGGAAGAGGGCCAGGCCAAGACGTTCCAGGACAAGCAGAAGATCGACCTCGTCCTCGGCGACGCGGGCGCGATCGAGCTGTATGTGAACGGCAAGCATGTCGAGAACGAATTCGAGCCCGGCCAGGTCGAGCGCCTCACGTACACGAAGGGCGACCCGGAGGTCGGCTGACCGGCGCCCCGCAGGGCGACGACCAGCGGCGGAACACGTGCGGTGGTGACGGCCCGGTGACGGGAGCGCGACCGGGGCCCGACGGCCTGGCAACCCTGGCGGCGGGGGCCGAGGCGGGGACGAAGTAGTCTTGAGACCATGCCCGAACGCCGCACCGTCGCCCTTGTCACTCTTGGCTGCGCCCGTAACGAGGTGGACTCGGAGGAGCTCGCAGGCCGCTTGGAGGCGGACGGCTGGCAGCTCGTCGAGGACGCCGAGAACGCGGACGTCGCCGTCGTCAACACCTGTGGCTTCGTCGAAGCCGCCAAGAAGGACTCCGTCGACGCCCTCCTCGAAGCCAATGACCTGAAGGGCCACGGCAGGACCCAGGCCGTCGTCGCGGTCGGCTGCATGGCCGAGCGGTACGGCAAGGAGCTCGCCGACGCACTGCCCGAGGCCGACGGCGTGCTCGGGTTCGACGACTACTCGGACATCTCCAACCGTCTGAACACCATCCTCAGCGGCGGCAGCGTCGAGGCTCACACCCCGCGCGACCGGCGCAAGCTGCTGCCGATCAGCCCGGCCGAGCGGCAGGACGCCCAGGCGGACGTCGCGCTTCCGGGCCACGCGCCCGTCGAGGCCGCCGTGATCCGGCAGGATCTGCCCGAGGGTGTCGCGCCCGCTTCCGGGCCGCGTGCCCCGCTGCGCAGGCGCCTGGGCACCAACCCCGTCGCCTCCGTGAAGCTGGCCTCCGGCTGCGACCGGCGCTGCTCGTTCTGCGCCATCCCCTCCTTCCGCGGCTCCTTCATCTCGCGGCGTCCCTCCGACGTCCTCGGCGAGACCCGCTGGCTCGCCGAGCAGGGCGTCAAGGAGGTCATGCTCGTCTCCGAGAACAACACCTCGTACGGCAAGGACCTCGGCGACATCCGCCTCCTGGAGACGCTGCTGCCCGAGCTGGCCGCCGTCGACGGGATCGAGCGGATCCGCGTCAGCTATCTCCAGCCCGCCGAGATGCGGCCCGGACTCATCGACGTCCTCACGTCGACGGAGAAGGTCGCCCCCTACTTCGACCTCTCCTTCCAGCACTCAGCGCCCGGCGTACTGCGCGCCATGCGGCGCTTCGGTGACACCGACCGCTTCCTCGAGCTGCTCGAGACCATCCGGTCCAAGGCGCCGCAGGCCGGTGTGCGGTCCAACTTCATCGTGGGCTTCCCCGGCGAGAGCGAGGCGGACCTCGCTGAGCTGGAGCGGTTCCTGACCGGCGCGCGGCTGGACGCCATCGGGGTGTTCGGATACTCCGACGAGGAGGGCACCGAAGCGGCCACGTACGACGCGAAGCTCGACCAGGACGTCGTCGACGAGCGGCTCGCGCACATCGCGCGGCTCGCCGAGGAGCTCACCTCGCAGCGCGCGGAGGAGCGGCTCGGCGAGACCGTCGAGGTCCTCGTGGAGTCCCTCGACGAGGAGGAGGGGCCGCTCGGCAGGGCCGCGCACCAGGCTCCCGAGACGGACGGCCAGATCCGCTTGACGGGCGCCACGGGTGGGGACGGTCTGCAGGTCGGCCGTATGGTCGTGGCAAAGGTCGTCGGCACGGAGGGCGTGGACTTGGTGGCTGAGTGTCTCGAGGAGGCCGGCAGATGACAGGCATGCCGGCATCCGCGTCAGGCGGCTCCGGCGCGCACGGCGCGAAGCCGGTACGCGGCGGGAAGCTGGGTGCCGCGGCCGTCAATCAGGCCAGCCTGTGGAACGTCGCGAATCTGCTGACGATGGTCCGGCTGCTCCTCGTGCCGGGCTTTGTGATGCTGCTCCTCGGCAACGGCGGGTACGACCCGGCGTGGCGCTCCTTCGCCTGGGCCGCCTTCGCCATCGCCATGATCACCGACCTCTTCGACGGGCACCTGGCGCGCACGTACAACCTGGTCACGGACTTCGGGAAGATCGCCGACCCCATCGCCGACAAGGCGATCATGGGGTCCGCGCTGATCTGTCTGTCCTGGCTCGGCGACCTGCCCTGGTGGGTGACCGGAGTGATCCTCGGCCGCGAGCTCGGGATCACGCTGCTGCGGTTCTGGGTGATCCGCTATGGCGTCATTCCGGCCAGCCGCGGCGGCAAGATGAAGACGCTCGCGCAGGGCACGGCCGTCGGGATGTACGTTCTCGCACTGACGGGGCCGCTCGCGACGCTGCGGTTCTGGGTGATGGCGGTCGCCGTCGTACTGACGGTGGTGACCGGTCTGGACTATGTGAAGCAGGCCGTCGTGCTGCGCAGGCAGGGCATGGCCGAAGAACGTGAGGCGGCCGCGGAGTCCGCCCGGGAGGCCGCGAAGTGACGTCCGCCGGAGTCTCGGCCGCCGCCGTGTCCGCGAGCAGGCTGCTGCGGCTCCTCGCCGCGCGGGGCGAGACGCTCGCCGTCGCGGAGTCGCTGACCGGCGGTCTGGTGGCCGCCGAGATCACGTCGGTGCCCGGGGCCTCGAAGGTCTTCCGCGGGTCCGTGACGGCGTACGCCACGGATCTGAAGCGGGACGTGCTCGGGGTGGACGGCACTCTGCTGGACGAGCGCGGGGCCGTGGATCCCGAGGTCGCGCGGCAGATGGCGGCCGGTGTGCGCAAGGCGCTCGGCGCGGACTGGGGCATCGCGACCACCGGGGTTGCCGGGCCCGACCCACAGGACGGCCAGGCCGTCGGGACCGTGTACGTGGCGGTCGCGGGGCCGGGCGTGGGGCCCGCGGAAGCGGATCTCGAAGGCATGCGCGGTTACGCCGACGGCGGAGCCGACGGGAAAGTGGCCGCCCTGCGGTTGAACGGTGACCGTTCGGAAATCCGTATGGAGAGTGTACGGAGCGTGCTCACGTTGCTTCTCAAGCAGCTCTCCGGAGAACGTGCCGAGAATGGGCGGGCACAGGATACGGAACAGAACGGGGGGAATTGATGTTTGCAGCCCTGAGTGAACACGACATCGCTCCCCGCACGGCCGCCGCGCGAGGCGGTACGGTGGGGCGTGAAGGATGCGGCTACGCGGTCCGAGGAGGGAGCCACCGATGATTCTGCTCCGTCGCCTGCTGGGTGACGTGCTGCGTCGGCAGCGCCAGCGCCAGGGCCGTACTCTGCGCGAAGTCTCCTCGTCCGCCCGAGTCTCGCTCGGCTATCTCTCCGAGGTGGAGCGGGGGCAGAAGGAGGCTTCCTCCGAGCTGCTTTCCGCGATCTGCGACGCGCTTGACGTACGGATGTCCGAGCTCATGCGTGAAGTGAGCGACGAACTGTCGCTCGCCGAGCTGGCTGAGTCTGCAGCAGTCACGGAACCGGTGCGTGCGCCGGTTCGTCCGATGCTCAATTCCGTCTCCGTGGCCGGTGTGCCACCGGAACGGGTCACGATCAAGGCGCCAGCGGAGGCGGTCGACGTCGTCGCCGCGTGACGCTGGGCCTGAGCGTTCAGGTGTGTGGAAGCCCCGGCCGGGTACTCGGCCGGGGCTTCTGCGTTGCCTGAGGAGAGATCCGGCGGAGAGGCCTGGGTGAGAGGTCTACTCGAATCGACCTATTTGGTTCGTTTGTGCCATGGTTGATGGGGATTTCTCTAGTTTCGATCGTGAGTTGGAGGAGACATATGTACGTCGTGAAGAGCCCGCTGTCCGACGCGGATCTGAAGACGGTCTCGGAGGCGCTGCAGGGCGCGCTGGTGGACCTGGTCGACCTGTCTTTGGTGGCCAAGCAGATCCACTGGAACGTGGTCGGCCCGCGCTTCCGCTCCGTACATCTCCAGCTGGACGAGGTCGTGGACACGGCCAGGGCGCACTCCGACACCGTGGCCGAGCGCGCCTCCACGCTGGGTGTCTCGCCCGACGGCCGCGCGGCGACCGTGGCGCAGAGCAGCGGCATCGGTGCGGTCGCCGACGGCTGGGTGAAGGACGCGGACGCGGTGGGGACGCTCGTGGACGCCCTCGGCGCGGTGATCACGCGGATGCGTGAGCGGGTCGAGGCGACCGGTGAGGCCGACCCCGTCAGTCAGGACATCTTCATCGGCATCACGGCCGATCTCGAGAAGCATCACTGGATGTTCCAGGCGGAGAACAGCTGAGGAGATCTGGGAGGGCGCTTCCGCTGGGCGGTGTGGTGCGGTGGCACGGTTCGTGCGCCGTGGTGCTTCCGGTGCCGGCGGTGCGCGCCCTCCCGTGGGGTGAACCCGGGCGTTTAGCGTCGACCTCACGTCGGGCGGGAGGTGACAGCCGTGGCAGCCGTGAGCGGGAGTGCCGTGACGTGGCGGGCCCTGCGCTGGGTGCCTGTCCTGGGGTTCGGTGCCCTGTGGTGGTGGGGCGTGCTGCGCCTTGCCTTCGCGCCCGACGCGGGGGTGCTGGAGGGCGCGGTCGCGGCCGGGGGGTGGGGGCTGAGCGTGCTCCCCGTGCACTGTGTGTCGAAGGCGCGGGCGGCCGGAGTGGTGGGGGCGAGCAGGGGCGGGACCGGGCGGCACCACGCCCGACGGCCCGACGGCGCGCTGCGGTGGCCGGGGGAGCGTACTGCGCTGGCGCTGCGGCGGCGTGCTCGGGCGGCTACCAAGGCATGGCGACGCCGCCGTTCGGGCGGAGGATCTGGCCCGTCGTGAAGGACGCGGCGTCGGACGCCAGGTGCAGCACGGCGTGCGCGATGTCGTCCGGTTCGCCGACGCGGCCGAGGGGGGACATGCGCACCATGAGCCCTTCGGTGTGGGCCTGGGCCTCCGTGTCGTGGCGGTCCGTCATGGGTGTGCGGATCCAGCCCGGCGCGACCGCGTTGACGCGGATGCCGTGCGGGCCCACTTCCGTGGCCAGGGTCTTGGTGAGCTGGACGACGGCGGCTTTCGAGGCGCCGTAGCAGAGGAGTCCGGGGCCGCCGGTGTCGACGGCGCCCGAGGCCATGGTGATGATGCTGCCGCCCGAGCCCGCCTCGATCATGGTGCGGGCCGCGGCCTGGCAGGCGTACAGGACGCCCTTGAAGTTGATGTTCAGGACGCGGTCGAGGTCCTCGTCGCGGGTCTCCAGGACCGAGCTGTTGTGCATGACGCCGGCGACGGCGGCCATGATGTCGAGGCGGGGGCGGCCGTCTGGTGTCGATGTCGATGCCGGTGCTGATGTCGATGCCGGTGTCGTGGCTTCTGGTGCTGTCTCTGCCGCCGCTGTCACGGCCTGGTCGATCTGTGCCTTGTCCGACACGTCCAGGGAATGGGTGTGGGTGGTGCCGCCGGTCGTCTTGATGAGAGTGGCGGTCTCGTGGAGCCCCTGCTCGTCGCGGTCGGCGCAGTGGACCGTGGCGCCTGCCTGTGCGAGGAGCAGGGCGGTTGCGCGGCCGATGCCGCTGGCGGCGCCGGTGACGAATGCGGTGCGTCCGGTGAGGTCGTACGCCTTGACGGGCATGACGGGACGGTACGGCTGGATCTGACGGGGCGTCAACTAGGGGGTCGGTCCCTGTTGGCAGGCGGGGCACCAGTAGGTGGGGCGGCTGCGGGAGCCGTCGCCCTGCTCGGCGGTGCGGATCGGGGTGCCGCAGCGCAGGCAGGGGCGGGGTGCGCGGCCGTAGACGTAGAGGCGTTGGTCGGGGCGGCTGCGGCCGGTGGTGGTGCGGTCGGGGCGGTCGCGGTTGACCTCCAGGAGTTTTTTGGCGAGGGCGGGGAGGCGGGCCGCCGTCTCCTCGGAGAGGTCGCCGACGGGGAGCCACGGGGTGACGCGCAGGACGAAGCAGAGTTCGCTCTTGTAGATGTTCCCGATGCCCGCGAGATTGCGCTGGTCCAGGAGGGCTTCGCCGAGGGCGCGGTCCGGCGCGGCCATCAGGTTGCTCAGGGCCTGTTCGGGGTCCCAGCCGGGGCCGAGGAGGTCGGGGCCGAGGTGACCGACGGCCTTGTTCTCGTCGGTGGTGCGGAGCAGTTCCAGTACGGGCAGGCGGTACCCGACGGCGGTGCGCTCGGCGGTGCCGAGGATCGCCCGGATCTGGTGGCCCGGACCGCCGCGCCAGCGCTCACCGGCGGCGTACACCCGCCAGGAGCCGTCCATGCGGAGGTGCGAGTGCAGGGTGAGGCCGCCCTCGATGCGGGTGAGCAGGTGCTTGCCGCGCGGGGTCACGTCCAGGACGGTGCGCCCGGTGAGGTCGACCGTCGCGAGTTTGGGCACGCGGAGGTCGGAGCGCGTGAGGGTGTGCCCGGCGAGGGCGGTGTGCAGGCGCCGGGCCGCCTGGTGGACGGTGTCTCCTTCGGGCATGGGGTCCAGGGTGGCATGAGGGGGCGGGGCGGTGGTGCGGGGCGGTGCCGGTGTGCGGGTGGGGCGCCGCGGGGCGGTGCGTCATGCCCGTAGACGCAGGCCGCGCGGGGTGGCGTGGAAGCCGGCTCCTTCCAGGAGGGGGGCGAAGGGGGACGTCAGGGCGGCGGTGCCGTTGATCCGCTCCACCGTGACCGTGCCGAGGGAGCCCGCTCGGGCCGCCGCGGCGAGGGCCTCGGCGGCGGTGTGCAGTCGGGGGTCGTCGGTGACCGGGTTCTCCGGAGCGGCGGGCCAGGCGAGGAGGGTCTTGCCGCCGCGCTCCATGTAGAGCGTCAGCTCGCCGTCGACCAGGACGACCAGTGAGCCCGCCTTGCGGCCCGGCTTGTGGCTCGCTCCGTCCGGCGGCTCGGGCCAGGGGAGCGCGGCCCCGTACGCGTTGGCGGGGTCGGCGGCGGCCAGGACCACGGCGGTCCGGTCGTCGGGGGAGGGGGAACTCCCGGCCCGCTCCTGGGAGTTCGCCGTGGCGCGCAGGCGGTCCACCGCGCCGTCCATCGCGAACTGCGCGGCGCCGAGGCCCTCGACGACATAGCCGCGGCGGGCCTGGCCGCTGTCCTCGAAGGCCGACAGGACGCGGTACGTCGCCGAGAAGCCGCCCTCGACGCCTTCGGCCGCCACCGCGCCGCGGGTGACCACGCCGTGCCGGTCGAGAAGGGTGCGGGCCAGGGCGTGGGCGCGCAGGGTCGGGTCGGGCTCGCGGAGGGGGAGCAGCGACCAGCGGCCCGCGACGGTCGGCGGGCCGGTGCGGGAGGTGGGGCGGGCGGCCGCGGTCAGGCTGCCGTAGCGCCCGCGCGGGATGGTGCGCTTGGCGCGGTGGGCGGTCGCGCCCGCGGTGCGGCCCGAGCCGAGGAGGGAGCGCATCGGGGCGAGCGTGTCGTTCGTGAGCCGGCCCGACCAGGCCAGGTCCCAGATCGCGTCGGCCAGTTGGGGATCAGGGACGTCCGGGTGGGTGGTGGCGCGGACCTGGTCGGCGATCTGGCGGAAGAAGAGGCCGTATCCCCCGGAGAGGGTGTCCAGGACCGACTGGTGCAGGGCGGTCAGCTCCAGCGGGTGCGGCGGAGGAAGGAGCAGGGGCGCGGCGTCGGCGAGGTGGAGGGAGACCCAGCCGTCCTTGCCCGGCAGGGATCCCGCACCGGCCCAGATCACTTCGCCGGCCGAGGTCAACTCGTCGAGCATGGCCGGGTGGTAGCCCGCGACGCGTGACGGCAGGACGAGCTTCTCCAGGGCGGAGGCGGGGACGGTCGCGCCCTGCAGCTGCTCGATGGCGCGGACCAGGCCGTCGATGCCGCGCAGGCCGTGCCCGCCCAAGTGCTGCCACTGGGGCAGGAACTGGGCCAGGGCGGCCGGTGGCACCGGCTCCAGCTCGTGCCGCAGGGCCGCGAGGGAGCGGCGGCGCAGGCGACGCAGGACCGTGGCGTCGCACCACTCCTGTCCGATGCCCGCCGGGTGGAACTCCCCTTGTACGACACGGCCGTTCGCCGCGAGGCGCTGCAGTGCGCCCTCCGTGACCGCCGCTCCGAGGCCGAAGCGGGCGGCGGCGGTGGCGGACGTGAAGGGGCCGTGGGTGCGGGCGAAGCGGGCGAGGAGGTCGCCGAGCGGATCCTTGACGGGCTCGGTGAACGCCTCGGGGACGCCCACCGGCAGGGCCGTGCCGAGGGCGTCGCGCAGGCGGCCCGCGTCCTCGATCGCCGCCCAGTGGTCGGCGCCGGCGATCCGGACCCGGATGACACGGCGGGCGGCGGCGAGCTGTTCGGCCCAGTCGGGCTCGGCGCCGCGCTCGGCCAACTCGGCCCCGGTGAGCGGTCCGAGGAGGCGCAGCAGGTCGGCGACGCCTTCGGCGTCCTTGACGCGGCGGTCCTCGGTGCGCCACTGAAGCTCCTGTTCCAGCTCCGTGAGGACGTCCCCGTCGAGCAGCTCGCGCAGCTCCGCCTGGCCGAGCAGCTCGGCGAGCAGCCGGGAGTCCAGGGAGAGGGCCGCCGCGCGCCGCTCGGCCAGGGGGGAGTCGCCCTCGTACAAAAACTGGGCGACGTACCCGAACAGGAGCGAGCGGGCGAAGGGGGAGGGCTCGGGGGTGGTGACCTCGACGAGGCGGACGCGGCGGGACTCGATGTCGCCCATCAGCTCGGTGAGACCCGGTACGTCGAAGACGTCCTGGAGGCACTCCCTGACGGCTTCCAGGACGATCGGGAAGGAGCCGAACTCGCTCGCGACCTGGAGCAGTTGGGCGGCGCGCTGGCGCTGCTGCCACAGCGGGGTGCGCTTGCCGGGGCTGCGGCGCGGCAGGAGCAGCGCGCGGGCCGCGCATTCGCGGAAGCGCGAGGCGAACAGCGCCGAGCCGCCCACCTGGTCGGTGACGATCTGGTTGACCTCGCCCTTGTCGAAGGCGACGTCGCCGGCGCCGACCGGCGGCTTCTCGGCGTCGTACTCCATGGAGGGCGCGGTGGGCTCCTGGTCGAGCAGGTCCAGGCCCATCAGGTCGGCGTCGGGCAGGCGCAGCACGATGCCGTCGTCGGCGTGCATGACCTGTGCGTCCATGCCGTACCGCTCGGTCAGGCGGGCGCCGAGGGCGAGGGCCCACGGGGCGTGCACCTGGGCTCCGAAGGGGGAGTGCACGACGACGCGCCAGTCACCCAGCTCGTCGCGGAACCGCTCGACCACGATCGTGCGGTCGTCCGGGATGTGCCCGCAGGCCTCGCGCTGTTCGGAGAGGTACGCGAGGACGTTGTCGGCGGCCCAGGTGTCGAGCCCGGCGGCGAGGAGGCGCACGCGCGCGTCCTCCTGCGGGAGCGCGCCGACCTCGCGGAGGAACGCGCCGAGCGCACGGCCCAGTTCGAGCGGGCGGCCCAGCTGGTCGCCCTTCCAGAAGGGCAGGCGCCCGGGGACGCCGGGGGCGGGGGAGACGAGGACGCGGTCGCGTGTGATGTCCTCGATGCGCCAGGAGCTCGTGCCGAGCGTGAAGACGTCGCCCACCCGGGACTCGTACACCATCTCCTCGTCGAGCTCGCCGACGCGGCCGCCGCCCTTCTTGGGGTCGGCGCCCGCGAGGAAGACTCCGAAGAGGCCGCGGTCGGGGATCGTGCCCCCCGAAGTGACCGCGAGACGCTGGGCGCCCGGCCGACCGGTGACCGTGCCCGCGACGCGGTCCCAGACCACGCGCGGGCGCAGCTCCGCGAAGGCGTCCGAGGGATAGCGGCCCGCGAGCATGTCCAGGACGGCAGTGAACGCCGACTCCGGGAGCGAGGCGAAGGAGGCGGCACGGCGGACCACCGCCAGCAGGTCGTCGACCTGCCAGCTGTCGAGCGCGACCATCGCCACCAGCTGCTGGGCGAGCACGTCCAGGGGGTTGGCAGGGACGCGCAGGGACTCGATGGCGCCGGTCCGCATCCGCTCGGTGACGACGGCGGCCTGGATGAGATCGCCGCGGTACTTGGGGAAGACGACTCCGGTGGAGACCGCGCCCACTTGGTGGCCCGCCCGGCCCACGCGCTGGAGCCCGGAGGCGACGGACGGCGGCGACTCGACCTGCACGACCAGGTCGACGGCGCCCATGTCGATGCCCAGCTCCAGGCTGGACGTGGCGACCACGGCGGGCAGCCTGCCCGCCTTCAGGTCCTCCTCGACCTGGGCGCGCTGCTCCTTGGAGACCGAGCCGTGGTGGGCGCGGGCCAGGACCGGGGGCGCGCCCTTCGCGGCGCCCGACTCGGCCATCAGCTCCGCCGGGGAGTGGTCCTCGGGGAGCGCCTCGCCGGTCGCTCTTTCGTACGCGATCTCGTTCAGGCGGTTGCACAGGCGCTCGGCCAGGCGGCGGGAGTTGGCGAACACGATCGTCGAGCGGTGCGCCTGGACGAGGTCGGTGATGCGCTCCTCGACATGCGGCCAGATCGACGGGCGCTCCGCCGCGGCACCCGTGCCGTCGCCGGAGTCGGCGACCGGGGAGCCACCCAGCTCTCCGAGGTCCTCGACCGGGACGACCACCGACAGGTCGAACTCCTTGCCGGACGGCGGCTGGACGATCTCCACCTTGCGCTTGGGGGAGAGATAGCGCGCCACCTCGTCCACGGGACGCACCGTCGCCGACAGGCCGATGCGGCGCGCGGGCTTCGGCAGCAGTTCGTCGAGCCGCTCCAGGGACAGGGCGAGATGGGCGCCGCGCTTGGTGCCCGCCACCGCGTGCACCTCGTCCAGGATCACCGTCTCGATGCCGGTCAGCGCGTCCCGCGTGGCGGAGGTGAGCATCAGGAACAGCGACTCGGGGGTCGTGATCAGGATGTCCGGCGGGCGGGTCGACAGGGCACGGCGCTCGGCGGCCGGGGTGTCGCCGGAGCGGATGCCGACCCGCACCTCGGGCTCGGGCAGGCCGAGGCGCACCGACTCCTGGCGGATACCGGTCAGGGGGCTGCGCAGATTGCGCTCCACGTCGACCGCGAGGGCCTTCAAGGGGGACACGTACAACACCCGGCAGCGCTTCTTCGGGTCGGCGGGCGGCGGCGTCGACGCCAGCTGGTCGAGCGCGGCGAGGAACGCGGCCAGGGTCTTGCCGGAGCCCGTGGGCGCGACGACCAGCACGTCCGAGCCCTCGGCGATCGCCTGCCACGCACCGGCCTGGGCGGAGGTGGGCGCGGAGAAGGCGCCCGAGAACCAGCCGCGGGTCGCGGGGGAGAAGCCATCGAGAGCACGGCGCGCGCGGTGGGCGCTGTGGGCACTGGACGCGGAGCTGACCATGCCCCCATCGTGCACCCCGCCACTGACAATGGCGTCGACCTGCGGAAACGGGGTCGCGCGCCTGCCGCGGAATGGGGGCACGGCGGGTTCGGGCGAGCAGGCACGGCACCGGCGGTACGCGTCGTTGCGGCGGCGGTCGTTGCGGCGGCCGTCGTCGTCGCGGCCGGACCGCGGGCGCTGACGGCGTGACCCCGGGGCCGTCCGCCCCGCGGCACGCTGCCGGCCTCAGTGCACGAGCGGTGCCTGTGCCGCCGGGACCTCGGGGACTCCGAGCCTGTCGGCCGTCGTTTCCGGGCGGCAGAACAGCGCTGCCAGGGCCCCTGCCGTCAGCAGCAGTCCGGCGGTGAGCAGCCAGCCCTGTTCGTAGCCCGTGTCCACCGTGGCAGCGCGGTCCACCATGCCGCCCAGGACGAGCGGCGACAGGATGCCGCCGAGCGCGTACACGAAGGTCAGCACTCCCAGGACGACGCCCCGTTGGGCAGGCGGTGCGATGCGGGCGCAGGCCGTCGTGGCCACGGCGAACATCACCATCGCCAGGGTGATCGGGCCTATCAGCAAGGGCACCTTGAGCCACATGGAGTCGACCGTTCCGAAGAGGGCGACGGCACACCCCGAGACCACCATGAGCAGTCCGGCTCCCGCGCCCGCGGGCAGCCGCCGGTCGGCTCCCCGCCGCGCGGAGCGCTGCGCGATCAGGCCGTGGACGAGCAGCACCGCGCCGTTGGCGAGGGCGCCCACGCCCACCAACGTGCCCGCCCGGTTGAGGTCCCAGCCGACGACGCTCTCCAGGTAGTCGGGCGTCCACGTCAGCAGGGTGCTCATCAGCCAGTACGCGGCGAAGGCGCCGAAGGCCGCCGTCGCGAAGGTGCCGGACAGCAGGATGGCGCGCAGGGGCACGCTGTCCGATGCCGCGGCGCGCGGGGACGCACTGTCCGATGCCATGGCGCGCGGGGACACACTGTCCGGCACCGCGGAACGCTCGCCCGCTGCCGGGGCGGGTGCCTTCTTGCCGACGGGCGGCGCGAGCGGCCCCTCCGAGCCCCAGATCAGCCAGGCCGCCGCCCAGACCAGACCGACCAGGCCCACCACGCCGAACGACCAGCGCCAGCCCCACTGGGTGATCACCCAGCTCAGCACGGGCGCGGCGACGGCCACCCCGGCCGCGGCGCCGAACAGCAGGACAGCGGTGGGCAGGGCGCGTTCGCGCTGCGGGAACCAGCCGTGGACGTGGTGCATGGCCACCGGCGCGGAGGGGCCCTCGGCCGCGCCCAGCAGCACCCGGGTGGCCAGCAGGGTGCCGAACCCGGCCGCGCTCCACAGCATCGGCAGCTGGGCGGCCGACCACAGGAGTACGAGCACCAGGAGGAGCGGGGTCGTGCGCACCCTCCGGGTCAGCAGGGAGACCCCGAGGGCCGCTACGGAGAACAGCGCGAAGAACGCCGACTGCGCGGTGCCGAACTCCTGTCGGGTGAGGTCGAAGTCCGCGCGTATCTCCGGTCCCGCGAGCCCGAGGACGGCCTTGTCAGCGAAGTTCACGACCATGAAGGCCAGCAGCAGCCACGTGGTGCGCCAGGCCGCGCTCATCGGCGGCAGCCGTCCGCCGCCCAGGTGAAGGCGCCGCGGGCCAACGCCGGGAAGAAACCCACGCGTTCACGCGGCCGCACGAGCTCGTCTCCGGTGTACGCGCCGGTCAGGTGGGCGAGCAGGGATTCCTCGCCCCGCCGGACCCGGTCGATGTGCTCGGCGTACTTGGCCTTGTGCTCGGTCATCTCCGCGGCTCCTCGTGGGCGCTGGGCATGCTGCACGGCTCGGGTTGCTCAGCCATGAGTTTCGGGCCCGTTCGAGGGTTGGAGAACCGCCGTACGTCACATTTCGTCGGCGTGGTCGCCGTGACGCGTCACAGCCGTCCGTACGCCCGGAGTGTGCGCAGCGCCTCGAGGGTGACGATCGGGCGAGACTCCAAGGCCGTGCCCGGCGCCCACTGCCGCCAGCGGACGGGCCAGCCGCCGTCCTCCTGCTGCTCCCGTACCAGGAAGTCGAGGGAGCGTTCCATCTCGTCGTCGGTGAACCACGCGCGCGCGAGCGACTCCGGGGCCTTCGCGTAGTCGTGCGCGAAGTGGTGCTCACCGGGCGCGTAGCCCGGCGCCACCGGGTATGCGTCCAGGTCCTCGGGGTCCAGCGCCGCGAGACGCTGCTCGCGCACGAGGCGGCCGAGGCGGTCGGCCGCGGCCTGCGCGCGCGGGCGGTCGGGTACGCCGTCGAGGAAGGCGACGGCCGCCTGGACCTCGTACGGATGCGACTTCTCGAGCGATTCGACGGCCGCCCAGCAGAAGTCCGTGGCCCGGAAGAGCCAGGCGTGCCACACCTCGTTGCGGTGCAGCAGGCCCACCACGGGGCCGGTGGCGAGCAGTTCGCTCGGCGGGTTGTCCACGATCGGCACGAACGGCGCGGAAGGGTAGCCGCGCTGGCTGGGATGGATCGCGGGGAGAGCGCCGTCGGGTGTCGACACCGAGGTCAGATAGCGGCATACGCGCTCCACCCGCTGCCCGCCGCAGCGCCGGATCGAGTCAAGGACCCGCAGCGCGTGCCCGGTGTGCAGCGGTTGGCTGACGGGGCCGCGCAGATCCGGTTCGAGGGCGTAGCCGTACCCGCCGTCGGCGGTGGCGTACGAGGTCAGGGCGGTCTCGACCGCGTCCGCCGCGGGGTCGCCGCCGGCGCCGTCGAGGAAGTGGTACGCGAACCGTCGCTGCTCGAGGACGCGCGCGGTGAGCCAGACGAAGTGCTCGGCGCGGGCGATCGGGGAGGACGCCGCGTCGGGGGAGGGCACTGAGTCGGGGGATGCTCCGGTTTCGGCCATGTTCCGACCGTAGGGCGGAAAGCGTTCTCGGCAAGCCTCCTGTGCAGGGCTGCACTCTCAGGGGCGCGATACTGGTGGCATGCGGTTGACGGACTTCCGTCAGCGGGGAACTTGCCGACCTGCGGGAAGCAGGGAAGTTGCCGACCTGCAGGGGCAGTTGGTGCGGTTGCCTGTCCGGCTCGACAACGTCGCACGGCGAAGCGACACGAGGGCGGCCCCGTCACCGGGGCCGCCCTCGCGCGCTCAGGTCCGGGCGAGCCTCGCCAGCAGATCCGCGTTGTAGAAGTCACCGACGTCGATGGCGCCGGACAGAGTGGCGAAGTACCTGTCGATCCGATCCTGGTCATCGGCGATGGCCCGGAACAAGTCGAGCTTGCTCTCCGGAACCCTGAGTTCGGCGACGGTGAGGGTGCTGCGGTAGAAATCCATGAACTGGCTGTCGAAATTCCGCGCGTACCGACGAAGAGCCTTGCGCAGGCGGGCCTCGTCATGGAGGTCGTCGCCGATGCGGTTGGCGAGAAGCTGGGCCTGGATGAAGGCGTCCATGATGCCGCGCGCGGCGATGGAGTCCTTGTGGTGGGCGGCGTCGCCGACCAGCGCCCAGCCGGGCCCGGAGGGCTGGCGAAGGAAGTTGAGCTGTTCGCCGGTGCCGTAGAGCCGCTCCGCCTGTTCCGCCCCGGCCATCCGCTCGTACACCTCCGGAGCCGTCGTCCGTACGTTCTCGACGAACGCGGGCCCCGCAGCCCTGCGCACCTCGTTGAACTCCGACTGGGGGAAGTACGCCATCACCAGCGTGCGGCCGCCATTGGTGGGGATGACGCCGACCCAGCGATTGGGTTTGTCGTACAGCTCGAACTCGGCAGGCAGCCCTTCCCAGTAGCTGTAGTACGTGCAGGTCAGCGGGGCATCCTCCACCAGAGTCTTCGCGTCGACGAGGCGCGCGACCACGGAACGCATGCCGTCCGCACCCACGACCAGCCGGGCCCGCTCGGTGATCTCGCTTCCGTCGGACACCCGGTACTTGACCCCGGCCACTCGATCGTCCTCGAAGATCAGGTCGGTGACCTGGCAGCCTTCCCGGAGCTCCGCGCCGGCGTCCACGGCGCCCTCGGCCAGGATCGGGTCGAGTACGAAGCGCCGGGGCGCGTACGCCGTGCGGTGGCCGTCGGCGGGAAGCGAGCAGCCTTCAAGCCTGATGTCGTCCCCCACGTGGTAAATCACGCGGTCGAGCGGCTGGACATCGGTCGCCCGGAGCTTGTCGAGCAGCCCCCATCGGTCGAGCAGGGCCACTCCGGGCTGGTGGATGTAGTGCGAGGACATGATGTCCCTTGGAAAGCGGGCCTTCTCCAGGATCAGGACGCTGTATCCGGCGCGAGCCAGGAGCATGGCGGTCGGTGCTCCAGCGCAGCGGGCGCCCACAACGATGACGTCAAACACGCGGTGTTCCATCCCATTTCTTTTGCCGGTCGGACTTCTGAGGCCTCATTGCGTCTGAGTCGTCGTCATTCGCGGATGGTCCCCTCATCGGTACGCCTTCGAAGGCGAGGCCTGCTCGATGTCCCCGACTCGTCCGACCGGGCCGCCAGTTCGGCGACGGTGCGGGCGTCGAAGAGCACGCTGCGGATCGGTACCTCCATGCCCAGTTCGCTGCGGATCCGGCTGACCAGTTTGATCGCGAGCAGTGAGTTGCCGCCCAGCGCGAAGAAATCGTCGTCGACACCGACTCGGTCCACCTCGAAGACCTCGGCGAACAGATCCGCCAACGCCTTTTCTTTCGGCGAGCCGGGCGCCCGGTAGTCCGCCTTGGCCAAGGGCGTCGCTGTCTGCGCGCTCGGCGCTGCCGGGCGGCCGAACAGCCGATCGCGTTCCTGTGGTGTGGGAAGTTCGATGGCGGCGATGTGCAGGTGGGGGTTGTCGGTGAGTTGTTGCAGGATGCGTGTGTAGCGGGTGGCGATGTGTTGGGTGGTGGTGTGGTC
>NZ_JBEZCG010000035.1:0-39842 GCF_040647455.1 Streptomyces sp. NPDC041068 | reverse complement strand
GACCCCAACACTCCTGACTACCAGTTCTACGGTACCGCCCCACCAGTCCCCGGAACAGCAGAAAGCCCCGTCCAACTCGCGGACGGGGCTTCTTTGTTGCTGGTCAGCCGCAGAACGACGACTTAACGGCGGTCACGATGTCCGACGCTTGCTTGTCCGTGAGGCTCGGCACCGTGCCCCCCTCGTATCGAGCCTTGGCGTTGCTCTGAACCGTCGCAGCGGGCTTGTCCGCCTTGATGTCCGAGCAGACGTTCCGGGCACGGTCCACGGCTCGGTCTTCCTTGACGACCAACCCCGGCTCGATGGCTCCGAGCGCGCGTATCAGTGCGGCGGTCTGCGCGGTGTCCGGCGAGGGGATGCCCGAGGGCTTGGGCGCTTCCTTGCTCGGCTTGTCTGTGGGCTTGGCTGCCGCAGTGGCGGACGGCTTGGGCTTGGTCTCCGCTTCGGCCTTGTCGGGCTCGTCCTGAAACAGGCTGACCACCCAACCGAGCGCGAGCACGGCCACGATTGCGATGATCCAATTACGCTTCTTCGGTGTCACTGCGGACCCCTCCCCTTAGTTGCACACAAGATCGTCACTTGCCTATCACGCTGCCCACACGTGCGGTGCGGGTTTCGGCTGGTCATGCCCGCGGGGTCCTGCGCATCGCGGGCAGCTCGTCCCATTGCGCGTACTGCGGGTACTCGTGCACGTGGTCCGGGCAGACGTAGCGGGTGTATCCGGCTCCGCCGCTCATGCTCTGCACCGAGCCGATGACGATGGGGGCGCTTGTCCAGCAGCCGCAGACCGCTAACACGGGCGCTCTGGTGGGCTCGGGGTCCGAGGTGATCGCGTCGTGGGTCATGCGGACACCGCCCGGACGGGCGTGATGTTGGTGGTGGGGTGGTCGTAGTCGATACCGAGTTCCGCGAACGCTGCGGCCCACAGCCGCTCGCGCTGTTCCAGGGGAAGCGGCTCGGTTTCTTTGGCCAGGAAGATTGATCGGACTTCCTCGGCGCTCGGCGCGTTCCACGGCTTGAGCCACGCAGATACGGCTACGGGTGAGCCGGCGGGCTCAGGGGCGGACTCCGGGGCCGCGTGGCGCCCTCGGGCGGGCAGCAACAGGCGCAGCACCCACATGGCGGCACGGGCGATAGCATCGCGCATGGTCGTTTCAGCTCCTCTGAAGCTGTCTCGGCAAGCCCCGGCAAGACCGCGTAGGACCGGTCTTCCGGGGCGCTTTCGTTACTGACGTTAAAGAGCCAGTCCACCCCTGTCCACCCCTCGGGGTCCCTGTCGGCCATGGGGGAAGGACCGGGGTTCCGGGTAACGTCGCGGTGTGGAGTTCGACCCCCGGCGCCCGAAGTGGCAGCAGATCGCCGAAGAGATCACCCGCCGCATTAAGGGCGGGACGTATTCGCCCGGTTTCCAGCTCTCGGAAGTCCGGTTGGCTGACGAGTTCGGCGTGAACCGCGACACCTTGCGAAAGGCAACCCGGGCGCTGCGCGAAGAGGGCTGGATCACGACCACGCCGAGCATGGGAAGTTTCGTTGCCGACTCTCCGCCCGCCGAGGACGAGCACGGCTAGTACGTGGGACGACTCCGCGGTTCGCGAGCCTCGTCTATGACCTGCACTCCGGACATGCCGCAGTAGTAGTCGGTCCTGTTCAAGGCCGCGTGGCGAGATACCCGTAAGAAGACGTCCACGGGCACCAGTCGTCCACACAGCAATCCCGGGCAGCGAAGCGTGACAACACGTCCCGACCACTCGTTGCGGTTGACATGGTGTGCGGAGCCCAGGTCACGGGGGCTTCGGGTGATCAGAATGGTTCGGCTCACTGCGTGTTCCTCGGGAGATCTCGACAAGGGCAGTAGGGATGAAAGTCCTGCCCGTGCGGCACGGGGCAGCGCACGGGTAGGACGGGTGGGGCTGGTCAGCGGGTGAACCGAGCCACGCTGTACGCGGTTGGTCCCGTCAGCCCGGTTCCGGATTCGTTCACCATGTCCACCAGTTCAAAGCCCGCGCTGTTGGCGTACTGCTCCAGTTCGCGCGGGAACAGGACCCGTCGCCGGATCACGTCGCATACGTCCTCGCCCGAGGGCAAGACCCAATGTCGGTGCATGGTGTTGATCTGCGTCCGTAGGTCCCATTCGTATTGGATGGTGACCGCTGCGGTTCCGCCCGGGGTCTCCACTTCGGCGCTGGTCGGTTCGGGCTGGACGATGGGCCACACGGGCGAGCAGAGCACGAGCAGCGCCCCCGGGCGTGCGTGTGCGGCGAACGTGGCGAACACTTCGCCGACCGCCCGGTTGTCGTGCACGTAGGCCAGGGAGTTGCCGAGACAGGTCACGGCGTCCACACGTCGCCACAGTCGGGCGGTCCGCATGTCGCCGGCTCGGATGTCGAGCCCCGGGCGCACTCGGCGCGCGTAGTCGATCATCCCGGGCTGTAGGTCCACGCCGATGCACTCGAACCGCTTTGCCAAGATCTCCAGGTCTCGGCCCGTGCCGCATCCGAAGTCCACCAGTGTGGTTGCGTCGGGGCGGTGGCGCTCGATCAGGGCTTGGCACGTCTCGGCGGTGCTGCTGTCGGCTTGTACCGCGTCGTATAGCGCGGGGTCCCGGTAGAAAAGGTTCGTCTCTTCCACGTGCTTCGCTTCCACATCAGGGCTGATCATGCGAGAGTCCGCAGACCCGTTTCCAGTGCGATCACGTCGCACAGGAGGTCAGGCACCACGGGGGCATCCTCGGCGTACTCGCGGGCTCGGGCGAGTTCCGCGGGGTCCACGTAGCCGAGGTCAACGAGCAACGATTCCCGCAGCATGGCATCCAAGATGGGCAGCCCGTAGGAACGCAGCCCGGATTCCATGACGCCTAGGAAGTTCTCAGGCTCAGTCGGCGAGGCAACCGACTCAGGCAGTCCCGCCCGCCGTAGCCGTTCACGGAACAGCGACTTCCCCCGCTTGTACTCGTGGGGAAGCTGTTCCATGAACCGCACGATCCGAGGGTGGGCGAGCGGGTTGACAGGCCAGACGCCGACCCGCAGATAGCCGGGGTTGTGCAGCCCGCACGCCATGAGCGTGGGCACGGGCAGCACTGGCATCGGGGCTAGGTTCTCGTCCACATCGGCGAGGGCTTCTGTTGCCTTGCTGCCGAGCCATGGGACCGGTTGCGACGGGGGCAGTACGGCGCGCGTCCGTGAATGGTGGGCGTTGATCTCGTCCCCGCCACTCCCCGTAAAGATCAACTCGCAGCCCCGAGCAGCAACTTGTTCGCGCACCACGTCGAACGCCTCTTGATAGAACGCGCCTGCCGGATCGTGCGGCACCCCGAGGGCTCGCGCTCCGCCCGACACAAAGGGCGGGTGCTGCATCGCGGGAATGGCTGTGTCTCGAAAGCCGAAGTAGTCAACCAACGCCCGTCGCCGGTCGCGCTGTTGGGCGCCCATGGTCCCGCCCATGAGCAGCCCGAAGCTATGTACCTGGTCGAATCCCGCAGCGCTGATGGACACGGCAACGTTGCCCGAGTCGGCACCGCCAGACAGTTCAAGCCCTACGCAACCGGTCGCCGCTGGTGCCTCGTCCACCGCCTGAAACAACAGCGTGTCGAACACGTCCAGTGGATCTACCCCGGGCGCGAGGGTTCGGGGCTCTAGCACGTGCTCGGCGGGCTCCGGGTAGATCATGGCGAGGCCCGAGGACGTGAACTCGGCCGATGCGCGCTCGGTGAGCCGGTACACCCCTTCAAAGAGCGTGTCCGCTGTGTATCGGTGCTGCCTGGTCAGCACCCGGGCAACGGCGCGCGGTTCGAGCTGGTCAGTTCGCAGGAACGGACGCAGTTCCGCAAGATCCCATGACGCGTGCAGCTCGTCACCAACCGCCGTGACGTACAGCGGTGCTGTGCCGAACACCCCCGCAGAAATTCGCACGTTCCCGGGTCTCATCTCGACAGACGTAAAGTCCGTGTCGCCTTCCTTGTGCTCTCGCACTGTGAGGCTGACACAGTTCGGATCATCGTCCGTCACGGTGACGAGTACCGACACGTTCGCGGGCATGATCCAACTCTCTCCGCACACCCAACGGCCCGAGTCCCAACGCCAGTTAGGGGAGACCAGATCTGCCAGCCGGAGACGTAAAGACAGCACGCGGCTACTCCTCTCATGAGTGCGGCGGAGCGAGGCCCGGTCAGCCCCACCCCGCCGCACGTCAGACATGGATCACTTGGCCGAACAGTGGTCGCCGTTGTTGTCGCCACCGCCAGGCATCTTGTCGAGCAGCGCCGCGCCCATGCTCGGAACGCCAGTGATCAGGTCACCGGTGAACAGGTCGTCAACGTTCATGGCTGTACCTCCCCTCTACGTCTCGTGGTGGGCAGCCTTCGCGGCTCGTTCCTGCGAAGCGCTGCACCCGTCCCGACTGCCGAACATCCCCAGGGGCAGCCGAGCGGGAGTCTCATCGGTGGTAGTGCTGCCGCGGAGGCAGAACGGCACCTTCTCGGGGCACGCCCCAGCGCTGCACAGCGGGCAGGGGCTCCGCTGCGGGCTCGGGGTCGGGCTCGGCCCTGACGGGCTTGCGAGCAGCTTTGGCATGTTCCTGTGCGGACACGCTTGCCTCCAACAGGTCGCCATCGGTCGGGGGCTCCGTTCTCCGCCGCGACTGCCCCAACGCGGGGTTCATGGCACGGGGTTCATGCGACGGAGAACGGAGAGCGCCCGCCCCTGCCGGGGTTCCTGCCGCGTACGGGGGAGCCGCGAGCGGGCCCATTCGGCAGGGGCGGTATCTGCCCCGCTCGGCTGCACCCCACCGACAGGGACAGTCGAGCGGAAGGCGTGGGGCTACGCGTCGGCGGGCTTGCCAAGCTGGTACAGCGGCAGCCGCATCCCGAAATCGTGAGCCCGAACGGCCGCGCGCACACGGGCCGCCTGATACGGAAAGGCAAGATCGTCCAGTTGCCCCATCGGCACCCACTCGACAGCCGACAGCTCGTCATGCGCGCTCTCGGGAAGCGTCACCGCGTCGGCCTGGTCGTGGTCGAGCGTTCCACCGTCAACGACGATGTTGTAACCCTCCGCGCTCGTCCCGTCCTCGCTCGCCGGTACCTGGTCGATCACGAGCGCGTGCGTGATGTGCCGCGTAAGGCCGGCTTCTTCCCGCAGCTCCCGAGCAGCCGCAGCGGCGATCGTCTCGCCCTGGTGCACGCCACCGCCCGGAAGCTGCCAACCCTGCTTTTCCTCGGCGTGCTTGTATCTCGGCTTGACCATGAGAACGTCCCCGTGCCTGTTGCGCACCAGGACCACGGCCCCAATGCGTCGGCGGGGCGGGTTCGCGGGGTCAATGTCAGCGTGTGCCATGGGACATCCGTTCACTTGAAGGGGATTGAGTCCCGCCACCGGACGGGGGGTCGGTTGCCCTCGCCGGCCCGTCCGGAAGCGGGAAGATCAGGAGCGCGTGAGCGGCGAAACGAGCAGCCACCCGACCACCGCCCACGTGGTGAGCGCGGACGCCATCACGAGTGCCGATCGGATGTGCTTCACGAGCGGTGCCCTACGCTCGCGGGCTCGGGGCGCAGCCAGCGCCGGAAGGGTTTCGGCTTGCGGTGGCGCTGCACCTGCGTCGGTTGGTCCGTGTGCGTCACTGACGCGGGGTCCGCGCTCGACTCGGTGACGGGCATGTCCACGGGCACGACCCATAAGCAGTAGGCCCCAGTGTGATCAGCAGCACCGAGCGTGAACGGCTGCCCGTTACGGAGCCGGTCGTACGCGTGTTGCCGACCCTGCTTGTCCGCGCACCAGGCCCGTAACTCCGCGGGGGCGCTGTGGGCTTGGTCTAGATGGTCGCCTGTCACCAGTGCGCCCGCTTCGGACTCAAACCACGGCGCATCCGGGGCGGGGTCGAGCCCGTCCGCGATGCGATGAGCTTGGACACCCAGCCAACGAACCGTGATCCCGAGATACGGAGTTTGGAGCGTGGCGAGGACGACCCGGACAGGCTTTCCGTCCACGGTGCCCGTGCCGACAACTTCGGCCCTGTACTCGCGGCGGGTCGCCGGCTCGTGCTGACTTGCCTGCGTCGCTACGTCATCCGGGACCATGGCAGTTCCTTGCGGGTCGGCCTGAGCTGTCGTGTCCCTAGGCAACTCACTGCGGTTGAACAGGGCCAGGGCGAACCCAATGCATTTGTCTTGCATCTCCAGTGCATTGGCCGTTCTGAGCTGGGAAGATGACCGCGAAGAGGGCAAAGGGGCAGGCATGGGACCACGAACGGCTCTGGTGCGGCGCTGGAAAGCGCTCGGCTACAGTCAAGAGCGACTAGCTCAAGCCCTCGGGGTGGACACGACGACGGTCGGCCGATGGGGGCGGGGCCAGGTAGAGCCCCAGGCGTACATCCGCCCAAGGCTCGCCGAGCGACTGCAAGTCACGCTTGCCGAGCTGGACGAGCTGCTGAAGCCAGAAGCGCCAGAGCCCGTGAACCTACCCGCTGCTCATGAGGCGCAAGGGGTACTTGCCAGGTACACAGCATCCGACGACGACTTAGGTACGGGTGATCTTGACGAAATGATTCGGCGCGAGTTTCTAAGGCTGTTGACCGTTACGGGGACGCTTACAGCCCTGCCGGTCACCAGCGAGGCAGTCCCCGCCGATCATCCCTTGGCTACACCCACAGACAACGACGCTGCGGCGCAAACCGCTGTGAACGCTCATCTATGGCAGATCTTCGCCCTTGCCAAGACCAAACGCACAACCCTGCCGATGGTGCGTAGTCACGCACAAGACATCGCAGACAGCCTTGCCACCGCACGAACGGAGCGAGAGCGACAACAACTCTGTGGTGTCGTTGGAGACCTATTTCAACTTGCGGGGGAAATCCACTTCGACAGCAACAACTACACGGATGCAGCCCAGTGTTACACGCTCGCGGCAAGCGCAGGTCGCGAGGCACGAAACCCGGACCTGTCCGCGTGCGCACTAACACGTCACGCCTTTGTCAGCATCTACGAAAAGAAGCCCCGCGATGCTGCATCTCTGCTCGCGGCTGCTGCTGCAATGGCCAAGCGAGGCGACAGCCAGCTATCCACCCGGCATTGGGTGGCAGCAGTCCAAGCCGAAGTATTCGCCAGTCTCGGCGACTTGAGTGCATGTAACAGGGCTCTGGATCGAGCCGAGGAAGTGCACACGCTTGGCGGACCGCTCCAGAACGGTGGATGGCTCCGCTTTGACGGGTCCCGCCTCGCCGAGGAACGCGGCACGTGCTACGTGAGGCTTGGCAGGCTCGACCTGGCCGAACTGTCGCTAGCCGACGCGCTTGGGCAACCGATGTCCATGCGACGACGTGGCAGCGTAATGACCGATCTTGCAACGCTCGGCATTCAGAGACGGGATGTTGACCAGCTCGTCAGCTATGCGTCACAAGCCCTCGACCTTGCCGCGCAAACTAAATCCGGTTACGTCGTCCGCAAGTTGGAGGGATTGCAGGGACAACTACAGCCCTTGCTATCCGATGGGCGCGTATCGGAACTCAACGACCAAATTTCCGCACTCACCATGACCGCCTAACCAGTTTGGGAGTTGTCTTGCAGGACGAGAACGGACGAATCTTCCGCGAGGCGTGGATTTCTGGGGTACAGCAGCACTATCCCGGAGAAC
Organism: Streptomyces sp. NPDC041068; assembly: GCF_040647455.1. Taxonomy (NCBI): domain Bacteria; kingdom Bacillati; phylum Actinomycetota; class Actinomycetes; order Kitasatosporales; family Streptomycetaceae; genus Streptomyces; species Streptomyces sp. NPDC041068. Next base: position 32,220 of record NZ_JBEZCG010000035.1, on the reverse strand, counting down.
CCAAGCCCGGATACATCACCCCGTGGGAAGACACCCCCGAATGGGAACGGGAAGCAGCAGCCGCGGTGTTCACTCAAGTCGCGGACTTTATCCGAGTGAGCAACGGAAACACATCCAAGCTGTCCCGCGAGCAGCGGGGGCAGTTCGTCGCGCTCTGCTGGATCGCTCAAATCTACAAGCACTTTGAAGACCCTAAGCCGAGTTACGTCGCCGACTGGCCAGAACTCCCGGAATGGCAGCAGCAGACGGACGCAGACATCTTTGACGCCATCGAGCAAGCCGTATAGCGCTCCATCAGGCGCCCCGCCACTCCAACCCCTATGGAGCGGCGGGGCGTTCTGTTATCAGGCAGCGAGTCCGAAGCTACGGAACGCGGCGAGGGCGACCAGTGAGGGCGGACCCAGCTCGGGCGTGCGGTCGGTCAGGTAGACCCCCCACGCACGGCGTCCGGGGACCTGGTGCGCGCTGACTCCGTACCGGTCCGTAATCCGGGCTCGGACAAGCACCGCGGCGAGCCGCTGCACTTCGGCGAACGCGTCGTCTCTGTCCTCGCGGCTGAGGACGAACGTGCGGACGCTCATGCCGCGAGCAGCAGCGTATGGGCGGGCATGTGCTGTCCGTACGCGCATCCGGTCCATGGCTCGTCCCACTGCACCCACAACCCCGTTTCGCTGCGGACCCACTCGACCGAGCCGGCGAGCCCTTCCGTTTCTTGGTCCCGTGCCAGAACGCGGAAACCGGTGTACTTGGCCATTGCGCGCAGCAAACGCGCAACGACACCCCCTTGCGCCTCCAGGGTGATCGTCAGGTCTCGGCATGACCTGATTCGAGCCTCCCCGAGCACGTCCGGCAGTTCCGGACATTCCATCCACGTTCCCCCCGTTGCTCCCCCGTGCGTCATGGGCACGATCACGGTTGTCCTTACGCCGAACTCCTCGCTATGCGTAACCATAGAGCGACGTTAGTACATGCGTTCGGTATCTGGAAGGACATATTCGCCTGTGGTGCGCCTCACACGTCGAGCGCACCCAACCGTGATCTTGCACCCAGTGAGACTCCACGACCAGCGATTTAGTTGCACAAGTCGGGCAAGATCATTTAACTTTGTAGGACCTGAACAAGTTGGCAAGTACACCAAAAAGGCCCCCCGCCGAAGCGGAGGGCCATTACTTACAGTGACTTAACTTAGGGCGCCCTTCCTCTGCGTGACGGGGGTGTCCGGGGGTGACTGAATCCGGCGCGTCGTCACCGAGTGTGGAGCCGAGAGCAGTAGCGCAGCCTCGCCGCTTCGGCGGGTCACGGTCGCAACTGTGCGCCCCTCGGTGTCCCGGACGTGGATGTCCACCAGGGCGCCACACCGCGTGATCTCGACTGTCCCGCCCTCGCGGGTCGGCAGGGTCACCACGTCAGCGCCCAATCCGCGAGAGTTTTCCGCCCCTTGCTGGAGTTGCACGGCTGACACGCGGGAACCACGTTGCGCTCAACGTCGTGCCCCCCGAACCCGAGGGGTGCCACGTGATCAATCGCGGTCGCTTCCGCGTCGCAGTAGCAGCAGCGCGAACCCCACCGAGCGAACACCGCCGCTCGGCTGTACGGCTCGTGTTCGGCCCCGTAGCGGCGGGCGCGATCTTTGGACCGGTACCGCGCCATGGCGTCAGGGTTGCGCTGCCGCCACTCCTCCTTCTTCTCCTTGTTGGCAGCCTTCCAACTCCGGTCCCACTCGCGGTACTTGCTCCGATTCTGTTCTCTGTGCGCCCGAGCCTTCTGGCGTCCGCGGGTACTGGCCCCGTACTCCCGTCGCTTGGCTCGGGTGCACGACTTGCACGCGCTTTTCAGCCCGTCCCGCTTGGCAGGGTCCGCGTAGAACTCGCTGTCTGGCTTGGCCTCGCCGCATTTCGTGCACGTCTTCACCACGTCTGCGCACCCGCCCGGTACAGCTCGGCGAATCGTTTCTGCCCCTTGGTCCGAGCCTGCTGGACCTGGTACGGGGTCACGTTCAGATCGTCGGCCAAGTCGGCGTCGTCCTCGCCGGCTACGTAGTGCGCGACGGGGGCTATGCCGTGCGCGGCCTTGAGTACGTGGCGCTGCCGTTCGCTCAACAGCCCTAGCGCGCGGTGGACTTGGTCCCGGATGACGCGTCGGCGGTGGCTCGCAATGTCGGCAGGGTCCACCAGGTCCGAGGGGATGCCCATTTCAAGCGCGATGGCGTCCCCCAACGTGTAGTCGGAGCCGAAGTCACCACGGTTGAATGGGCGGTCCAGCGAGTCAAGGCCGAGCCAGGAAAGGCGAGCGGCACGGGCAAGGTCCGGGGTCAGCTTTTCGCCGCCCATTTCTTCGGATGCCGCGATGCGTTCGGCGTCGTACGGGTCGCCGGATGCGAGGGCGAGGGCTTGTTCAAAGCGCTTCGCGGTGTAGACGCTTACCCCGGGGCGGGTTGCCTCGCGGCGAGCGTCGGCCATTGCCCGGGTAACGCTGCGGTCAATATGGGCCATGAACTGTGCGGGGTCGTCACCAGCGAACGCACCGAGCGATTCCCATACTGCTATTCGCCCGACCTGTGCAAGGTCGTCCATCAGGTCCCTGTCTGTGTGGCCGTTGGCCGTGGCGAACCTGTGGGCTCGGCTCGTTACGAGTTCTTCTGTTTCCCTGATTACCGACGACACCGCGTCCAGATCATTATTCTTGGCGTCGGCAATTTGGGCGTGCGTGAGCTGTATCAAGGGGCACCGTTCCGGGTGGGAGTTGTTGGGCCCTATAGGGACCGAGGGATTCCCGGAACGGCGCGGAAAGGCCCATGGGGGCACTTGTCACGCTCAACCAATGCGCATGGAAAAGGGCAAGAAAAACCCCGTCCCGGGTGGTGCAGGACGGGGCTTGCGCATTGCCTTATCGCTGCTTGAATTCAAGGTTTAGGTACGAACCAACACAGCGGCAAAGGTGTTACTACGGACTTATTGGCGTATATGCGGACAGAGCTTCCAACTCGTGACCCAAGTCGAGATCTTTCGACTACGCCGAGTGAAGAATATGTGTGCGCATCCTCCCTAGGTATGAGCTTGCGCCGTGAACCCTGGGCCCCAGGGACGACGAAAGGCCCCCGCGGTGACCCATCCGTGATCTTGGAAGGGGCAACCGCGAGGGCCGTTCAGTGGTCTTACTTGTTCGCTTTTCGGTGACTGTCGGTGGCAGATATCCGGCGGTAACGCGAACAGACCGTGACTAGTAATCCGCGCCGTAAAGGCTGCCCCAGGACCGACCACCGATCTCCGCGCCTGCCTCGATGGGCACCCCGTAGAGCGGCCACGTCATGCACCGCTCGAACTCGCGGGCTATCTCCGCGGCCTCCTTCTTGGGCGCTGACGCCAACAGCTCGTCATGAATAGGCAAGCGGCAGAATTCGAGCAGACCAGCGGACTCGGCATTCAACATGGACTGTCCGAGCACATCGCGCGCCGCACTCTGGCACATGTAATTCGTTACGGCGTATGTGCGGTCTCGATCCAATGGCAACCGTCGCCCCGTGGCGGAGATTGAGACCATGCCGGTTTGGAATGCCTCGCGCTGCCACCGGGAAGCGGCTCGGCGGATCTCCGGGTAAAGCCTGTCGTACGCCTTTAGGGCCCGCTGTACGTCCTCAATAGGCGCCCCAGACTGCCGCGAGATTGTCTGTGCGCCACCGCCGTAAACCTTCCCGAAGCCAATCGCCTTAGCGAGCTTGCGATGGCCTTTTGTGAAGTTCGCGCCGAACACGATTCGCGCGGTGAAGTCGTGCAGATCCTCGCTCGCGGATATGGCCTCTTTCATCCGGCGAACGTCCGCGAGAGCGGCGAGGACGCGCATTTCCACGGCGCTAAAGTCCGTGCTGATGATCACGTGTCCGTCATCGGCGAGCAGACACCGCCGGATCATGGCGTCCGAGGACGGAAGGGTCTGGAGTGCGGGGCGCGTGATGGACATCCGACCCGTCCGCGCGGCCAACGGGGATATAAACGGGTGCACGCGTCCCGCAGCGTCCACGGTCTCTAGGAACGTGCTCGCGTACGCCTTGCGCCACTTGCCCGCGCGCTTGCTCCGAAGTACCGCGGTGGCCAAGGGATTTGGGGTGCGGAGCCCGAGCGGTTCGCCCTGTAGTGACAGGTCCGCGAGGCGGGACAAGATCGCCTTGTCTACCTTGACGGCCCCCGAGTCGGTGCGCTCGGTCAGGTCCTCGCCCATGCCCGCGAACGCTTCGGCAAGCTGCGCGGTGCTGTTGACGTTCCCGACCCCGTACCGCACCGCTTGGGCCGCGTAGTGCTGCGCGTCCTCGCCTAGCCGGCGGTCGAGCTGGTGCGTGTAGTCGAGATCGAGCACCAGGCCCGTGCGCTGCATCGTGGCGCACAACCGCGAGATCTCGTGTTCGTAGGTGACCAGCTCGGGGCGCACGCCGAGCCGCGCGAGTTCGCGCCGTAGCTTCGGTTCGAGCCGAGCAGTCAGCAGAACGTCAAGTCCCGCGTAGAGCAAGAAAGTTGGGTCTGCCAGCGGAATGCCTGCCCATCCGGTCTCTTTGGTGAGCCCGAGGGACCTGAATACCGCTGTGAGCCCCGCTTGCGTGTCGGGCGAGGCAGGGTCCACCCAATGCGCAGAAAGGGGCTTCAACCCCGTTCCTATGCCGCCCTCTTGGGGCTGCCGCGGGTCGATAAGCGCCGCAAGTACGCGGGTGTCCGTGGTCCACGTTGCGAGGTCTTCCAGCGGAATGCCCGCGTGCCTGTCCAGAACGAGCCAGTCATAGGGCGCGTTATGGATCAGGATTTCCCGGGTCCGCAGCAGCGCGTCACGGGCGTAAGAGGCGAAGTACCCGCCCCGCTCATAGGCGATCACCCATGCGTCGTGCGCGTCCCCGAATTGCACCGTGCGGAGCCGGAACGTGGGGCTGAAAATATCCAAACCCGTGGTCTCGGTATCAATCGCGATGGGCCCGCGTTCCCGCGCTTCGTAAAGCCACTTCCAGAACTCGTTTAGGTCCGCGGTTTCCTCGGGCACATGGACCGTGACAGGCTCGCCGGCTATCTCGTGCCGGAATGTCTTCATAGCTTCCCCCCGGAAACAAAAAAAAGGGGGGCCACCCGCCGGTTAAGGCGAGCAGCCCCCTTTGTGTGCTGTGTCTACTGGCCGAAGATTCCCGGGCCGATCGCATCGGGGCTTTCGTCAGCGAGGCGGAGACCGCCCAGAGAAATGCCCTTGTTGGTGCGGCGCTTCACGGCGCCCCGTTCCTCCATGGCGGAATAGAACGCCTGCCGGGTCCACCGCTCCCTACCGGGAAGGTTCTCGGCCTCGCACCATTCCAAATAGGTGTTGAAAGCGTCGTTTCCGCTCATGGTCACGGAGTCGTCGGCCCATTCGAGAACGCCCGGAAGGAAGCCCGCGAGCGGGTCCGAAGTCTCGCGGTACTCCTGGCTTGCACCCGTGATGACCTGCGGGTCTCGCAGACCGTCCCGGTACCAGGACACCGCCCCGCGCACCGCCCATGCGGCGATTCCCTCGGCCTCGGCGAGCAGCTTCCTATCTAGCGCGGGGTCCCGCTCCTCGGGGGCGAACCACCGCGTGAAAGGAATCAATTTGACCCGTCGCCAAAGCCCCTCATCCTGCGACTTGAACTTGGGCTTATGGTTGGTCGCCAACAGCAGCAGGAACGACGGCCGGAACTCGAAGAACTCTTGGCGCAAGAACCGCGCCGAGATCATGTCCTTACCCGTGACGCGCTTAAGGATGGATTCCGACATGGGCTTGCCTGACTCGCCCTCGGACGCCATGACGAGACGCGCCCCGCGGAGCGCTGCAATATCATTTGGGATACCGCCGCTCTTACGTTCCTCGAACGTGCTAAACGGGGTCGTGCGGGCAATGGCACGGAACACCGAAGTGAGGGTGTCAACAAGCACGCTCTTGCCGTTGGCGCCCTTTCCCCACAGCACGCCGAATCCCTGTTCCGTGGTGTGTCCGGTAATGCCGTACCCGACCAGCCGTTGAATGTAGGCGGGCATGTCAGGCATTCCCGGGAAGATCTCGGCGAGGAAGGATTCCCACCGTGGACACGTCGCGTTCGGGTTGTAGTTGATATCGAGCGCGTACGTCAGTAGGTCGGCCTGGTCGTGTGCCCGCATCAGTCCCGTGCGGAGATCTACCGTGCCGTTCTTGAAATTCAGCAGATCGGGCCGGTCGTCAAAGTCGGTGGCTCCGATGCTGACGTTGGGCACGGAACACAGCTCGGTCAGCAGCGCGTCAATGCGGCTGGTCATGGTGAACCCGCGCGCCAACTGGTTCTGTCCGGCGAGGACGAGAGCGGCCCCCATGCGGTGGATTTCCTGCCGCACCCGCATGTCACTGCGGACCCAAACCGAGCCGTTCCATGTGTAGAACCCAAGCCCCGCCGCGTACCGGATGGTGCCGTTGTTGAACGCGACCAGCGCGTGAGCGTTCATCGCGTCTGACTCGCCGTACTGGCCCACCAGGTCCGCGAGAATGCGCGCGGCCTCGCTGCCCTGGTCGCGGGACACCGAGTCGGCTCCGGTGCGGTGCGCCAACTCCGCGGAGCGCTCGGCCTCTTGAACCTCTGCGGTGTCCCTCGCGGGTCGAGCTGCCTTGACTGCTCGGTGCAGCGCATCGGGGAACCCGCTCGGGTCGCGGGTCCGCCAGTCGGTCAGGTCGTCGCCCTGGTGCGGGATGTCGAGCACGTACGCGGTGACCCCGTGGGCGGACAGCCCCTCGGCGAGCCGTGCCGAGAACCCGGAGCCCGCGCGGTCGTTGTCTCCGCAGATGATGACGAGCTGTCCGCGCAGCCCCTCGGCGAGTTCCTGCACCAGCTCGGGCGAGCCGGCGAGCGAGGCGCCGCGCACGGCCACCGCGTCATAGCCGCACGCCACGGCTGTAAGACCGTCCCCGGGGCCCTCGGTGATCAGGACCGTGCCCCAACCGCCCGTGCCCCGCATCACGCCGTACGGGGCCCAACGGTGACCGCGCGGATTGATCAGGGACAGCCACCGCCCCGGACACTTGCCGGTCAGGTCCCGCCCCTGTAGCCCGCGCGTTACTCCGTCGAACCCGACCAGGGGCACGGTCAGACGGGCAAACGAGCGGTAGGCACGGGAGAGGTAGGCGAACCCCTCGCCCTGGTGCCCGTCGTCCACGCCGAGCCCGAGTTCCGCGGCGGTGTCCATGTCGAGCCCGAAGCGGTCAGCGAGATAGTCCCGGGCCCGCTCGGGCCACTCGGCCGCGTAGTCGCCGAGGGCGAGCGAGGCACGGTCCACGTACGCGGCGAGCCCCGCTGTCAGCGCCACGGGGACGAGCTGCGGGCGCTCGGCCGGAACGGTCGCACCCGGGCCGGTCGCGTCGAACAGGTCTCCCCACCCGAGCCGTACCGCTGCGATCACGTCGGCGGTGTCGCAGCCCGCCCGACAGGTCAAGCGGACCTTGTTGTCCTCGCCCCTCCATATACGCAGTGACGGGCGCGAGTCCTGGTGTCCGGGGCAGAGCGCCGCATAGCCCCCGTCGCCCTCGCCGGTCACCTGGTCGAAGCGGCCGAGCAGATCAGCGAACAGCACGGGACACCCCCGCGACTGTCGCGTTGCGCCGGTAGTCGTCCACCAGGTGGGCGAAGTCCCGGAGCGTCGTAGTCAGGTACCAGCGGGATGTGTCGAGCCCGCGCAGTGAGACCGACCAGCCGTAGAGCGCCGCGAACTCGTCCGTGGGCATGTGGTGGGCGAGCCGTATTCGGGTCCACGTCCGGACCGACACATGCACGCGCCCCATGGCGACCGAGGACCCGCGTACCTTCCGCACGACCACGCCGAACGGAAAGCCCGCGTGCACCGCTTCAATCTCGGCCTGTCGAATCCACGTCGGTACGGCCGTAGTTGCCGTGTTCTTCGCTTCCAGCACGAACGGGACCGCGTGGATATCGCCCACGTCCTTAGCGCCCTCTTGTGCGGCACGGCGGACGTTGCCCGAGTTGAACGGGTCGAGAAACGCCCCGTGTTCGTCCACCAGGCCAAGGAAGCTGTTCAGGTAGTCGCGAATGCTCGACTCCCACGCGGTGCCCTTTTGCTTGTTGGGGTTAGCCAAGGTCGGCCCCCTGACGGATGATGCAGCCCCGCGCCATGGCGTGTGCTGCTGCGGCGAGGTACCTAATCCAGTCCTCGCGCTGCTTCCACCCCTGCATCAAATGCAGCTCGTCCCCGGCGCTCAACTCCCGTACGTCCCCGAGGGGTGGCGCGTAGTCGGCGCTAATTTCGTAGATCACTGTTCCCCCAAATACGAAAGGACCGGAGTTGCCCCGTGGGGTTCCTCCGGTCCTTCCTTGTTGCGTCCTACTTGTCGCGCTCGCCCGTCACGTTCGGAATCAGCAGACGGACATGTTCCGTAGTGATCCACTCCTTACGGAGTGAGCGGCGCTTAGCGAATCCGGATTCCGTTCCGGTCGGCTGCACGCGCAGCATGGGGCGTAGCCGACCGTCCACCAGTCGCGTGGTCACTCGGTCAATGATTCCGTCGGCAACCCGCACGCGATTCCCCTGCCGCGAGCCGTAGTTGACCAGATCACCCCGGTAAAGCTCCTCGCCCCCGTAGTCGGTGACGACCCCCCGTTTAGCCATTCTCGGAACCTTCCTTGTCGTTCATCAGGTGCAGATATGCCGTGAAAGCCTGTTGGCTGACGACACCGTTTCCCGTCGCTTTGAGCTGACGCGAGCGGTTGAGCCCCGGAATGTGAGTGATCCAGCCTCGCGGCAGCCCCATAAGCCACTCGCCGAAAACGGCGGTCAGTCGTCGGCCCCCACGTGGTCCGACTTCCACGGGTACCGGAGCCGGCGAGCCGGTCAGGATTTCCCAACGGCGCACGGCGGGGGCGAACTCGCCCCACCATTCGTGGGGGCTGTGGAACTCGTCTGCGTCTCTCTCGGCAACGCCCGGGTCTACGGGCAGCAGGTACGAGACTTCATCATCGAGCGTCGGCCCGTGCCCGCCCGCTTTCCTCTTTTCCGGGTGCTGCGGCGCCCCGTTGCTGCCCAAATTGGCAGTCGGGGTCTTGAACATCCGGGCCACGGCGGTAATGAGATCCTGCCCGCCGCTTCCCTGCCGCTCGTCCCACGCTAGGTCAGGTCCCCGATTCGCGTTGGATACCAGTGGAGTCGGCAGCAGGGAACGCGACGAGGAACCATCTATCTCTATGGTGGGGGGCTCCAACTGCGGACGCGCGGAAGCAACACCACCGCGTGTCATACCGTGCCGAGGCCAGTCCCGCGAGTACGTGCGCCATGCCGCGGTTTCTGATGGCGGCCACGTTCTCCAGGAAAACGACCCGTGGTCGAAGAACGTGAATGGCCCCGAGGACGCTTTCCCAAATGCCCGACCTCTCGCCATGAATGCCCGCCCTCTTCCCCGCGTTGGAAATGTCCTGGCAGGGGAACCCCGCCGTAATAATGTCCACCTCTCCCGCGATGGTGGCCCAATCGAATTGGGTAATGTCTCCGATGTTGCGTGCGTCCGGATATCGGGTGGCCAGGATCAGCGATGCGTACGGATCAATCTCCGCAACGATCTTGATGTTCTCCCCGGTCAGAGCCTCGACAGCCCGTCCGATCCCGCCGTATCCGGCGCACAACTCAAGAATTGGGATGCGCTTTCCCCCGTGAAAGAGGGGGGCCCGAGGGCACCCCCGGGCCCCCCGACCGGCTAGAACGTCGGCTCGGCTACAGCGTCATTCCAGGACTTGAGCACGCGGATTACCGGCTTGCGGAAAGACACGTCGCGCCCCTTCTTAGTGGTGTACTCGACCAGCTCAAGTTCAAGCGAGCAAAGAGCCTCGCCGCCCACCTTGTCGAGAGCGTTTTCTACGTCGTGCAGGACCTCGGCCAGCGTCCATGCACTTGTCTGCATCCGGAAAATGCCAAGGTCGTAATCCTCGGCGAGCCGGAATGTCACGGAAATGGAAGGCTTCGGACCCCGCTTGGCCTTTGCAGCGGCCTTACGGTCCTCCATGAGCGACGGGCAGCCACACGGCTTGCCCCGGTCCTGGTCCGGAGAAAGGAACTCGACTCCGTCACAGTGATGGATAAGAACGTTCCCGTTCCACAGCTTGAGATCCGAGGAAATCGCGTCGGCCCCCGAAAGAACAGCCTTGACCTTGTCCTGAGTGGTCAGAATCTCAATGAAGTTTTCCGACGTGGAATCGGTCTCGACCGCAGTTCCGCCCATGAGCTGAGCGATAGCGGCGGCAACCTCCGGGTCGCCCGTCGTCACGCGCCACTCGGAAAGAGCAACGGGAAGGTTGTCCACCTGCTTACCGCCGTGGAAACGCCCAACGGTGTCATCCGAAAACGTCTGCTTCGGGCGCGCGTCGGGGTCGGTCTCGAAGATGCGAATAGCCATACGGCCTGTCTCCTCTGGTTTTGGGCATGAAAAAAGACGAGCCGCGGATTACGGTTCGCCTCAAGATCGTTTAGCGGGCTGCAGGATGGTTTATGCGGCTCGGCGCTGCGTTCCCGTGATGAGCCGGCGGACGCTCTGCGCAATCGGGCTGCCGAACACGGTCTTAGAGATCTCGCGGTCCCACTGGAAGACGTGGCGGAGCGTCAGAAACACATTGAAGATCTCTTCATCAATCCGAACGGGCTTGAAAACCCAGCCTTCCGGAGTGATGTGGAGAACGGCCGCACCGTCCACCTTGGGCATGGGCTCGGACGTGCCATCGGCAGAGACAATCCGGTCCGCGTGCGCGTAGGCCGAGAGCTGTAGAGCCACGTCCGGATACGCGGACTTGCTCGTCTTCCAGTCCACCAACAGCGTGTGCCACTCGCCGTTTTCGTGGTCGGGCGTTCCGTCCTCGCCGAGCCGCACGCGCACCAGGGCGTCAAACGACCCCGCGTAACCGTGCTCGTCCGACCAACACACGTCCTCGGCCCGGATGAGCTGCGGGCGCACAGCGAGCAGGAATTCCGCGAATCCGCGCCGGTACGGCTCCAAGTCAGGGTGGACCCTGTCCAGTTCCTCTAGCCTGATCATGCGTTCAAACAAGTCGTGCGCGTCCGATCCCACCTTGGCGCGCAGACTGGTGTACCGGGTATGGGAGTTGCGCAGGAAGTCAATTGCGCCCGCGGGGTCGCGCTCGGCGATAGCCCGCACAGCGTCCAGGTTCTCAACCGCTGTTTCGGCGGTCATGCGAGCGGCCCAGAAGGTGAGGAAAGGTTTCGGCAACATGCCGACCACGGACGTTACGCCCGGGACCTTTTCGGCGCTTTCAGGGTCAACGTAGAAGCGGCTGCCACCGCGCTTGATAGTCCGGATGGTTCCGGGCATGGGTGTCCCCTCGGGGGTAGTGGAATGGGTAGGTCCCAGCGGGGCGAGGGGGTGTTGAGAGTGACGACTTTCCTTACTTTTTTGGTAGGACAAGAAAAACCAAGAAAGAAGGGAAGTTGGGGTCACTCTCGCCACCCCCGTCACTCGCTGGTCGTCAGCGAGGCACCGCGAGGCGGTCCGTTATCGCGTACAGCTCATCGAGCGAGCCCGCGTTGGTGACCGTCACGTCCGCCGGGTACGCGTCTAGGTCGAGTTCGGAGACGTGCCGGGCAGCCTCGCCCCCGGCGGTCGCTCCGGGCCGCTCGATACGGACCATGAGCGCCCCCGCCGCGCGCAGTGCGTCCGCTTCGTTGGCGTAGCGAACATCGGAGACGACCACGGGCAGGGACCACCGGTCAGCAGTCGAGATCTTGTCCAGCGCCATGCGAAGCCAGAAATCCGGGTCGTCCCCGCGGACCGCCTCGCCGAGCCTTTGCAGGGTGCGGCGTACTTCCGGATACGAGTTCTTCGCGCGGTCCCACCCGTACCGCTTCACCACGTCAGACAGACGGATCGGAAGCGCGCCGTAGGACGTGCCCTCGGCCCCGATGATGGGGTCTAGCCGCATCGCGGATTCTTTGAGCGGGTCAGCGAACGCCACCCGAACGAACTGGTACCGGCTGATGAGCCGAGCGGCTGCCGTGTCCTTCCCGGAGCCCGCTCGGCCCATGAGCGCCACATGCCGAAAGGTCACGCGGACAGCTCGTCGGCGTCGGCCTGGTCGTCGCCCTGGTCGCCCTCGCCGGCTGTGGCGGTCTTGCGGTCCTCGGCGCGCTGGACAGCCTCACCGGTACCGAGCACCGCCGCAGCGAGGCCGAGAATCAGAGCGGACGGGAGATCGGGCACGTAGTGCACGACCAGGGCGAGCGCAGCCACCAGTACGGCGTAGATGCGGGCAGGGTGCGAGCGAATGAAGGCAATCAAAGGTTTTCCATCCTCGAGTTTTTCTGACGAGTCGTCAGGTATGCGGAGCGTGGCCGAGCGGGTCAGCTGACAGCCGGTCGGAACCGGGGCGGCACGGACCGGCGCTCGGCACGCTGTGTGATGAGTGCGGGGCTCGTCGGCCCCGAGCTGGTCCCGGCAAAACGGGCAGCAGTCACGGACGGTCAGACCGCGGGGACCTTGAGCGCGTCCCACGTCGCCTTGCCGGGCCACCCGTCCGCGTCGGCCCCGCCGAACCCGCGCTTTCGCTGCCACGCGGCATACGAGCGCTTGTCCGCGTCGGTCCACTGCGGGCCCGGACCGTCCGCGTACCGGCCGCAGCCCTCGGCGACCAGTCGGCGGCCCATGGCAGTGATCAGCGGGCTACGCGGCTCGTCGCGGAACCATGCGGCACCCGGGAACGGGGCAAGAGCGGGCTTGCCCGGGGTCGCCCCGAGCAGCCGCGCGAGGCTCGCCGGTCCGGGAACCCCGTCCGCGTCGCTGCCGCTGTAGCCCAACGAGCGCTGAAAGGCTGCGTAGTTGAGCGTGTCCGCGTCGGTCCAGTTCGGCCCCGGACCCTCGCTGTAGTGCTTGCCGAACCCCTTGGCGACCAGGGCGCGACCGACGCGGGTCACATGGTCACCCTTGGCGCCGTAGCCGTAGGACAGACCGCCGATGGTCACCCGGGCCCGCGAGGGAGTCGAGCCCCCGCCGGTCGAGCTGCCCGAGTAGGCGGGGCGCCCGAACCCGAGCACCGAGCCGCGGGAGCGAACACGGCGGTAACACCCGTCGCCGTTGCCCTGAGAGCCGCTGTTCCCCGAGGACGTGTTGCCCTCAATGGTCGCGATGTTCTGCCCCGGGCCAGAGTCCGCGGTGACGATGCCGACGTGATCAGCGAGCGGACCACCATCCCAGCTATAGAACACAATGTCCCCGCGCTTCACCGCGGCATTCCGGCCGAGCCACTGCCCCCGCGAGCGGAACCAATTCACGTGGCTCGGGCAGTAGGCAAAGTGCCCGACTGCCCCCGCGTTGCCGCTCTGCTGTGCCCAGTAGGACACCGCCATATCGCACCACGGATTGAAGTTCAGCCCGTACCAACGGCCGTGCTTCGTATCGTTGTTACGTCCTTCCTTATAGCCAACGTCCGCAGCAGCAGCGGACAGCATGGCGTCAACCGTTCCCAACGTTTCCCCCTGGTTTTGGGCATGAAAGAACCCGCCCCGGTATCCCCGGAACGGGTCGTCTGATCTGTCCTCGCCGGCTATCCCTTGCCGGTCACCTTTGCGACGGTCACCCCCGCAGCCACCACACCCGAGACCGCAGCGACGGGAAGGGCATACTTCCAGCGCTCCAAATCACGGATGCGGGTTTCGTGGTCGGCCACGTCCTCGCGTAGCTCCTCGCCCTTTTCGGCGACCGAGCGCATGTCCTCGCGGAGTCCAACAACTTCGTCGTAGATCTCCCGCGCGCCGATGCTGACCACGCCGAGCGGTTCGGGCTCTCGTCTGTCGTCGCTCACATATTCCCCCTGGCTTTCCTTACGGTGGCGGGGACGTGTTCGCGGTAGGCGGGTCCGGGGTCAACCCCTCATCTTTGGGCACCCCGTTGGGTGTGGTCCCGCGGAGCGTAAGCGTCTGTGTCACGCGCCCCCCGCTTCCCGTGGTCTTTATCCCAATGACCCATGCGAGCGTGTCCAGTTGGGCCCCCGTTCTGTCCACGACCCGTACAACGTCCCCGAGTTCAATTCGGGGGTCGGCCAGGATCTCGACCGATTGCAGCAGCGGGGGCGGGTAAACGCCTGCCTCGCGCAGTGCTTCGGCAAGTGCGATTCCCGAGCCCACATCCTGAATCCAGCCTCTTACGTCGTGCTCGTACGTCTGCACTCCGTAATAGCCCTGGCTAATGGTGTTCCACGCCGACCACAGCGAGGGCACGGGCTTACTGTCGGAGACGAGCAGCGAGAGCAGCGCCGCACCGTGGTAGTAGACCGTGCTCGCCGAGCGGTTGCGTGCGGTCAGCGTGACCAGCCCGCCGGCTCGGGTAACCCGCACTTCAACGGCCCCGGCCACTACCGCGGAAGTAGCGGCGGACGTGGCGCGAATGATGATGCGGTTGGGCGAGCCCGCGCCCGCAGTGTCCGGGGTCCTCGGCGCTCGCGGGTCCAACATGTCGTCATCCACGCCGATAGTGCGGGTGATCGTTGCCCCTGCCGCAATGGCAATCGGTGCGGGGCTGTCCCGCACGGTGTCGATATACCCTGCCTTGACGCGTGCCCAGTTCTCCCATTTGACCGTGCAGTGATTCCGGCACGCGTCGATTTCCTCGGTAACGGTAAGCTTGCCCAACTCGCGTTTGGACGTGACGGTCAGGTCCGCCGTTGTCGGTGCGGTGGCCCACCGCGTGTGGTTACGCCACTTGAAATACCCGTCACTGTCGAACTCGGCCGTTGCCAAAGTGGCACGGGCTATCTCGGTGATCACGTCCCATGCGGACCCGTTCACATTGGGTATGGCGCGCAGCGGAAATACGGGCTTGTCGAGTGACGCTGTGCGCTTCCATGTGCCCGCTTGCGTGATCTGCGCAACGGTGCTCGGCCGCGCGGTGTGCTGCGAGACCTGAAAGCATTCGGCGCGCATGTTCTGTACGCCGAAACTGGTGGTCACCATGGCACCCGCCGGTATGGGGGTATTCGCGAGGGTGCCCACATTGAGTACCGCCGGGGTCTGGTCTTTCGGTGTGACCACGGGAACGAATGTGGGGACACCGCTAGTGGAGAACGTGAGCCATAGACCGATATGGAACGTCCCCCACGTCTTCAACGGCTCCCAAACCCAGCCCACGGACTGATTCTTGGTCGGGTCCGCGTTCGTGCCGTTGTACGCGGTAATAGTGCCCTGAGTGAAGTTCACGCGGAGCGCGGTGTAGTAGGTCGTCCCGCCCGCGGACGCTTCCCAACTCGACTGAAACTGAACGATCGAGTCATTGAAGGCAAGGTTGCCCGTGTTGTCCGTCCACACCTCGAACCACAGTCCGTCACTGCGTCGGGTAACAGGCAGCAGCGCGGGAATGTACGTGGCCGTGGTCAGGGAGTCGAACCCCCCTTCAACGGCGGATTCAAAGGGCACGCTCTCTTTCTGCCAGAAGTCCCAACCCGCGCCCATGGATTCCATATAGCCGAGACTTGCCGCGGCGCCCCCGTGAAAGGGCACGTGCAAAATGCTCGTCGGTCTCGGGGGCGGGGCGGTGTGGATACCTGCCTTGCGTAGCAGGTGGTCCACGACCCACACGGGCGACGCTGCCCAGTTGGACCACGTGGCCCCGGGGTTGGTATTGAACGCCCCGTCCGGGCGCGGCAGTTGGGCGGGCTGCCGCAGCCGCTCGGCACCATCGAGCGCGCTTACGCGCACCAGGTCCGTTGCCGACTCGGCCGAGCGGGAGCGTACGGCCCCGCGGAACGCGTCCTCGCGGTACCCGTTGATTCCCCATCCGTGCGTGACCGACTGCCCGGGGCGTACCGCGTCACCGGTCGAGCGAGGCGCCCACGGCCCGTACAGCGCGGGGGCCGACGAACCGCCCGTGCCGGTCAGGGACAGGTCGAGCTGTGCACTCGACACCCCAGAAAACGCGCGCATTGCTTCCGGTAGATCGGTTGCGTACGACTGGTCAAGAGACCAGGACTCGACCTGTCGGCGCATGTCCACCCCGCCGAGTCGGGTGGTGTGGGACTCGGACCGCTCGCCGAGCGTCAGAGCTTCGTTTAGTAGCGCGTTGCCGGTCTTCACGGGGCGGTCACCTCCACCAGCTCAAGACCGATATCCCGATACGCTCCGTCCCCGTCGCTCGCCGCATGGGTGTACTTCGTGACGCTGTACGCGGGGGTGCCCTCGCCCGTGGGGCGCTCGCCGGCTGTCAGGGACGCCGAGATATCGCCGAGGGCGAGCACGGACGTACCCAGCTCCCACATGCCCTTTGCGGTGAACGCGACGTGCGGGCGAGCCCAGACAGCGTTAGCGGGGGCCGTGGCCACCAGCGGGGCGCCTGCCACGTCCGCAACGCTCGTCGTGATGCGCGTGCCGGTCTTGTCGAGCCATTCCATGCGGGCCGGTTGCATGGCGGCCCCCGCCTCGACCAGCCCCCGTGGCCACCACGTGTACTTCTGTCCTGGTGCCGCAGGAAACCCGGCAAGCCAGTACGGGTGACGCCAATACAGGTCCGTGTGCCCCGCTGTGGGAATGGTCTCGACGGACACCGTGTTCATGATCCACTCGCCGAAAGCCCCGCCGTACAAAATGATCTCGGAACCGGTCGTCTGCCACTTGCCCGGATCACCGAGCCCCGCGCCCTGGTCGGCCGCGAGCAGATTCCGCGTAAGCGGGTCCAGCACCGCCACCAGCCCCGTACCGTCCACGCGTCGGGCGAGGCGGTCCAAGTGGTCCACGTCGTCCCGCTGCATCGCGTCCCACGACAACTTGAGCCGGCGAGGGCGGACGGGGGGCGCCCATGTGGTGACACCCCCCGCCAGAGAGCGGAACTCGACAACCCCGAGATCGGGCGAGCGGTCGAACGATGCTGCTCCGTCTGTGATGTCGCGGAGCGCTCCGGGGCGCCCGATCCACATACCCAATTGCTTTTACCTCCTTGCGAGTTGACGTTGCCCGTAGGCCACCGCGCGGGCTATTTCCGTCTCTCCGATGCGGACCACGATTTCCCGGGCCCGCTCGTCGTCCAGCGCCCGCAGAACAGCCGCTAGAGCCTTGTCCCGGGCCGCACTGACCAAAGGGGCCCGCACGGGTCCGGAAAGGCGTACGGGGTCGATACGCGGCACGGTCACCAGGGACTGAAGGCGCGCATCCAACGTGGACTTTTCAGCGTCGATACCGTCCACGATTCCCGGCGGAATCCAACGGCCGATCTCGTCACGCATAAGGCGCGAGGGGCTGTTGATTCCAAGGGCATCGGCAATCGGTCCGGGAATGACGCTCTTGGCCCAACCAAGCAACTTGTCCTTGAGCCACCCGCCCATACCCTTGATGCCCTCCCAGATTCCCCGGGCCAGATCGGCGCCCTTACTGACAAGCAAGCGGCCGAAATCACCTAGCGAATCCTTGATCCGCTTCGGAAGCCCGCGCATCCAATCGACAAATTCGCCAAATTTCTTTACCGCGTTCTTTGAGAAATCGGCTACAAAGCGCCCTGCGTCGCGTACTCCGGTCGCCATGGACGACAGCCACCCGATCACGTCACCTATCCAGCCGATCACGGTTCCGAGCGCTGAGAACAGGGCCGAGAAAATCGGGCCTGCTAGCCGGATGATCACCGGTATCACAGCGCCGAGAATGTCCGCCGCTAGGCGAGCCAGCCATGACACAATGCCCGAGACGACCTCAATCAAGGGGCGCGCTTTCTCGACTACTTCGCGCAGCCTGGCACCGATTGTCTGAACAGCGGGCGCTACGCGCTGCGTGATGAAATCCGACAGGGCCGCAAAGATCGGTTGCAGATTCTCGAATATCGACGTGTAGACCCGCATTACGGCGGGCCAGATGACTTCCAGCAGAATGCGGCCGAGCGCTGACAGAATGGGAACGACAGCCCCGACCACGTTCGTATAGAGCGTCATGAACGCCGGTACGAGCTGATTGAAGAGGACGTTTCCAAGCCCTTGCAGCGCTGGAAGAAGCGACGTTTGGGCGAGGGAAACGAGCCCCTGCAATCCGGGGATGAAAGCGTCTCGCAGAACGGTCCCCGCGGACACGAGCGACTGCCCGAAAGACGCGATAGACGACCCGCCTGCCGAGCTGGAGAACACCCCGAAAAAACCCGATACCAGGTCTTTACCGGCACTCAGTGCGGGGCCGAACGTCGTCCCCAGAAAACTACCGAAAGAGGTCAGCGCGGGTATGACGTTGTCACCCATGAAGTTGGTTAGCCCGACTTCAAGAGTGCGCTTGAACTGCTCGATCCTGGCGCCCGCATTGTTGTGCAATGCGTCGCCCATTTTCTCGGCTGCTCCGCCGGTATCCCCGAGTGCCTTTACGGCGGTCTTGGGGTCCATTGCAAAGAGGGCTTGGCCGAGGTCTTCGGCCTTAGTTCCAAAGAGGCCGACTGCTACGGCGTTCTTTTCGGCAGGGTCCTTAATGGCCTTGATGCCGTCTAGGACTTGCTGCAATCCCTCTTTAGCACCCGCACCGCCCGCGGCAATCTTGCGGGTCATCTCCTCGGCATTGAGGCCGATAGCCTCATATGCTTCGGTGCTGGACTTAGACCCGTCGGTTGCCCGGATCTGAAATTCCTTCAATGCGTCGGCCATAGTGTCGGTATCACGTGCACCCGCCGCCATGCCCTGAGCCATAAGGCCCATAGCGTCAGCACCAGAAAGCCCGAGGTCTCGGAATTTCGTGCTGTATTCGTTGAAGGTGTCCGCCATGTCATCGGCACGCGGACCCATCTTTTGCATTCCGACCGTCAGCAGGTCGAGCGCTTCCGTGCCGTTCTTCGCAAGACCCGTCTTCATCATCTGCCCGACCGCATTAGCGGACTGGCCTAGGTCGAGTTCGAACGTCTTGCTGAGGTTCGTTACCCCGCCGGTAATCTCCTCGATCTGCGCGTTAGTCGCATCCGGCGGAAGGATGCCCGAGCGCATGACTCCGGTTATCGCCCCCGCGGCCTCTTCCACAGAGTCCGTGATTCCGTGGGCGTAGAGCTGACCTGCTGCCTTTCCGTACCGAGCAGCCTCATCCGGGGTCGTGCCCAATTGGGCTTGGATCTTGCCGTTAATGGCGCCCTGGTCGAGAGCGTCCATAAAACCCTTGGTCAGTACCGCCGCAGCAGCGACACCAATAGCGGCTAGACCGCCCTTGAGAATGCCCCCCATCTTACCTTTGAAGCCCTCGCCGGCTGCCGTTCCGCCCTCTTGTCCGGCGCTCTCTGCGGGTCCAGTGACTTGCCGTTGGAGTTCCCCGGCAAAGCCTTGCACTTCGGGGACGATGGACACATAGCCCATTCCCACTTCAACAGCCATGCCGGATCACCCCCCGTTTTCCGGCTGGAACTGCACGAGATAGGCCGCAACCTCTCGCACATCGCGATTCGTCCCGCCGATCCGGTTGGAGCCGACACCAGGGCGGGGAATGGGCTGCGGACGCCGACTCGGTGTTTTCGAGCCCGCGTTCCCGCGCTGCCAATTGGCCTCGCTCAAGCGGTCATGTACCGCGGCGAGTAGCTGTGTCTCCAGCGTCCATACGGAGTCAGGACCGGATATCGCTCGGGCCAATGCAGAGTCGGCGGGAAGACCTGTTATCAGAGCGCGCAAACGGCGCCATGTGAGCCCCGATCCGGGGCGGAACAGGTCGCGCAGATCGGTACCGTAATACCGCTGCAAATCTGCTTCTATGGCCTCGCCGTACTCACTCAGGAGTCGGCAGAGGCCGAGGATTCCCCCAGCGGCGTACCCTCGTGCTTCTGCCACTGCCGGAACAGCTCACCGAGAGCAGCGAGCGGGGCCGGTATCGCGTCGAACTTGGACCACTGCTCGCCAAGCCCCGACTTAAGCAGGATCTCAATATCCCGGGCGCTCGGGTTGTCCACGTTCACCGTGGACAGGACCGACTTATCCAGCTCGCCGGCTGCGGGCATCTCGAATACGAGCCCCGACAGGGTGAACCGAAACGGTTCCTTGCGGGCTTCCCTGACCCATACGTCAAGGTCGAATGCGTTACTCACGTGCTGTACCTCTTACGATCGAGACGGAACGTTTCTGTGATGGATTAAGCGGGCGGGGTCGTCGTGCCCGTCCACGAACCGTCATCGCTGTACTTGTAAGCCACGGTCCCGTCAGCGCCCGGATAGGCGGTAATGGTCAGCTCGTACGCAACCGCTTCGTCGCCCTTATAGGTAATGTCGCCGGTCTCGGTGACTTCCCCGTCCGGGATCACAATGCGAATGTGGTTAGACCCGTCGATCACGTCGAAACCGAAGATGCGCCGGTCTGGTCCCGGGGACTTAATGGCAAGCACGCTCTTGCCGGACGTGGTGGATACCTTCGAGCCCTTGTGGTACAGCTCAAGAACGGTCTTGCTCGTCTCGATGGCGGTAAACGCGAACGTCATTTCAGACGAGCTGATCACCTTCCGGACGGTCTGCCCGCCCTGCCAGCCCTTGATTTCGGTGGCGTCCGTCGAATTGGATTCGGTGATCCCGTCATCCGAGATCCAACCGACATCCGTAAAGGCAGGGTCCCAATTGTCAGTTGCGTTGGTCGGGAGCTTGGACTTTGGCAGCGCCACATAAGCAGCGCCGGTTACTGCAACGCGCACAGCGTTAGCGTTAAGAGGCATAGGTGTCCCCCTGTAGTTAAGGAAAGTGGTGTTTCAGAGAGCGCGTCCGCGCATATGGATTTCCACCGCGAACGCGAAGCGCGGGGCGCTGGTCTGGTCGTCGGGCAGCCACATCGGGCCCCCGACTTCCGACACCCGGTAGACGGTCACTCCGTCGCGCACCCCGGGAAGGTCACCGAGCAGTGCGCGCGAGAGCGCCGCGAGATCATGCGCGGCCGATTCGCTCTCGGCCCAGCAATGCACATCGAGCCGAGGACGGTCCGAAACGGGGGTCTGCTGTGTGCCCCCGATGCGCTGCACCCGAACGAACGTTGGGGGCCGCGGAGTTGGGATACGGGAGACGACAGGAACGGGCCGACCGTGCGCCTTGAGAGCGCCCCTCAGATAGCCCGTCACTACCGCCACCGCATCCGGCATGACGACGACCGGACGGGCCACTAGGCGCCATCCATTCCGCGCAGCAGCGCCGCGCGTGTGCCCTCGGCGTCGTTGTGCTTGACGTAATTGCCGATCACAGCGGCTCGCCAACGCTTGGCGCCTAGAGCCGAGTCGGTGCGGAAATCGCCCCCCGTGCTGGCCTCGGCAGACTCGGCGATTCGCCCCGCGATGCGCTCGACTTCCCGCCCCGCTTCCGGGGTCTTCATGAAGCTGTTAATGCCGCTGTGGTTGGGCCGGAATCTCATCCGTTCACCTCCTTTAGCCGTGCCTCGCTGTGGTGGTGTCGCCCCCCGACGACCCACCGCGCAACGTCCCCGTCGGTGTCGAGCAGTCGGCCCATGGCCACTACGCGATCACCCGGGATCAGGTCGATATCGACTCCGCGACGCGTGATCAGGCGGAGCCCGCTGGTCACCGCGGGGCGGTCCCCGTCGTCCTCGGTGGACTGCTCGGGCTGGACGGACACGCGGCGGACCGTGGTCCTGGTCGCGCTCGACCAATCCCGTTCGCTGGTCGCGTTGCCGTACCGGTCCACCACGAACGGGGCCCGCAGGATCACGACTGTCTGTGTGTAGTGGACCGTCACCAGGGCGGCCCCTGGTCGAGCTGCACCACGGCAGCGCGCGGCCGGTAGCGGGCAAGCTGGTCCCGCTCGATGGGGGCGAGGCTTGCGCCGATCGTCTCGGCCGCATACGTGACGTTGACCGAGCCGACCGACTCTTGCCGTAGATCGCTTGGGTTGGTCAGCACTCGGCCGGCGAGCGTGAGCACGATGGCGCGCACGTCCGCGGGAACCTCGGTGTAGCCGTGGGTGTAGGTGACGACCACGGGCCCGAGCCCGAGCGCACCGAGCCACAGTTGGTCACGCCACACCCGGTACTCATCCGGGCGCAGCACACGGCCACCACGTCGGACCAACTCGACTGACACAACCGGCCGTTGGGGCAGCGACACCGCCTGTCCGCGCGGGGACAGGGCAACGGTCGTTGTCCCCCTGGTGAACCGTTGCCGTGCCTCGCTGCGGACGATGGCGGACGCGGTGTCGAGCACCAGGGCGGCGCCCTCGGGCAGCTCGGTCCTGTCGCGCTGCATCCACGCCGCAAGCTCGTCCACGGTGGCCAATGCGGGGAGTGCCATTCAGCGCCCCCTAATTCACTGTCTGAGCGCCGCACGCCAGACACCGCGCCACGGTCCGCGGGGCCCCGGAGGAATCGAGTACCGGGAAGGACTCGACCCGTTCCGGGGCACCGCAGGAATCCGTGTGCGGAATCTTCGGGGCGGACGCTGCAATCCGCTTACGCGGTGGCATTCCGTCCCCTTCCGTTACGCGGCGAGCACGCCGTTAAGGCGAGCAGCACCACGGCCACCGAACACCGCAAGCCCCGTGTAGAACTCAATGCGGGTGCGGTAACTCGGCTTGGTCTCCAGCTCTCCCAGGTCGGTTACCTGAATGCCGCCATTGGTGAGACCGGTCACCGCTCGGTCGTCCTCGGCCTGGCCGAAGCGCACGGCGTAAATGGACGACGCATTGGTTGCGGTGCCCTGCGTCTCGGTCTGCGGAAGGATGTCCACACCCGCGGGGGTCTGGCCCGGGTCGAGCAGCGGAATACCGTTGTAGGTGGCGACCAGCTTTCCGGTCAGAGCCTCGCGGACCATTTCAAAACCGCCGATCCGGCGAGCAGCCGACCGCACCTTGGCGATAACCGCACGGTTCGCGTACAGCGCCCCGTTCGCGCTGGTCAGGCCCGGGACCTGTGCAACGAGCTGGTCGAGCAGATCAAAGAACGTGTGCGAGTCGTTCGCACCAGCGCCCACGATCGGGGCGCCATCCTTGCCCGCACTGATGACCTGAGCGCCCGTCAGCCGCTTACGCAGCCCGTCAAACCCCTTGGGGTCGGTGGCAACGTCGCCGTTGAAAAACGAGTCCTGGAACTTGTACGACGCGGCCTTGATCTTCATGCGCGTCTGGATAGCCCGCTGGTCGTTGAGATTGCCGCGGGTCTTAACGATGAACTTGTCAACGTCCGCGTCGCCGCCGAGGATTACCAGACTCTCGGACTTCTGGTTCACGGTGCCCGTGGACTCGGCGTATGCCTCATTCACCGCTCGGAACTGAACCCCGGGAAGCGTCGCTTCCTCGTTGTACGCGTAGGAATTGCCCTCGATGGTGAGCAGCGGCAGCCGGTCAAGAATGCTCGACTCCTGTACGAACGTCTCGATAACGCCCCGCTGGAGATCCGTGGTCGAGAGCTTGGCAGCCTCGGGAAGAGTCAGTGCCATGTGTTGAATTCCCCCTGGTTTTGGGCATGAAAAAAGGGACGGCACCGTTTAGGTGCGGTCCCTGGAATGGGTTGCAGAATCGTTTCTGCGAAAGGGTGTTACGCCTCGCCGTACGCGCGCCGCAGACGGTCAAGCGGAGTGGCGGGCTCGGGCTCGGCATCCTCGCGCGGACCGGCGCCCACGTCGCCCCACGCGGGGGCGGTGCCCTGGTCGGCTGCTAGATAGGGCTTGTCCTTGACGAGCTGGTCCACGGCAGCAGCCACCGCGGCAGCGTCGATATCGCCCCCGGAGCCGGCGAGCGAGGCCACGTCCAGCAGCGCGAGCGCGTCCGCCGGATCGCGGAGCTTGCCCGCAGCAGCCGCGCGGAGTTCGGCACGGACGAGCTGTTCCGCAAACTCGGCCTTGATCTCGTCGCGCAGCGCGTCAAGGTCCGTGCCCCGCTGTGCTGCGTTGGACCGGCGGAGCCGTGCCGCTTCCTGCTCGGCCTCGCTCGCGCGCTGCTCGGCAGCCTCGCGGGCAGTCCGCTCGGTCTTCACCGCGTCGGCCTGGTCGCCCTCGGCCCCCTTGCCCGCCTCGCCCTGGTGCGCTGTGCCGGTACCCGTACCGCCCTCGCCCTGGTGCTCGTCCTCGGGGCCGTTGCCCGGGACGTTCTGCGGGTCATCTGCCATTGGTAATCCCCCTGTTAAACGATGTAGCCATACCGCTTGAGCATGGCTATTTGGTGCTCGCGGTTGTTCCCAGCGAGTTTGAAAATGGTCTCTGGCATGAGCCGCGCCGTTTTCGCGCGCTCGTATCGCTTGCCGGGCACTTTCTCGAACTCCGCGCCCATGGCCTTAGCGCCGATACCGCGTTTGGTGGTGCCCTCGGTCGTGACTTTCATCGGGCCCCGCCCCGTGACAGCGGTAGCCATGCCACGGCGGGCATTGATGATCTGCCCGAGATCGGCGCCCGCTTCCAATGCCTTGACCCCGTTGGGTCCGAGCCGCTTTAGCTGTTCCTCGGGGCTCATCTGCCGGAACAGGTCCTCGGGGGTCTTGGTCCCTCGCCACTCGTCATCCGTCATCGGCTCCATTCCGCAGTCACAGCGCGGGTGCCGCTTGAAACCGGTTGAGTAGCTGTACTGACGACCGGACAGGATGATGCAGCGGGCACACGCGGGCAGCCGCACCACGCGCACATACGAGATACAGCGCGGGTGTGCTGCCATGCCGATGGACGTAGCCGTACGGGACGTGTCGGCTATCTGCGTGCTCGCCATCATGGCCATTTGGGTCAGCCCGCGGACCGCCGCGAGTTCGGCGCTTTCGCCGGCTGCCAGAGCCCGAGCCGTGGAAATGGCGGGCAGTTGCAGCAGCGAGGCGAGCGGGCGCCCGTCCGATGCAATGCCGACCAGCGCCGCGGGGTCGAGCACGCCGAGGGGTGCCGCAACAGCCCCTTGCGCGGCCATGGACGCACCGACAAAGAGTTGGGCCCCCTGTGCTGCTGTGAGCTGTCCCGCTGTGACAGCGGCGAGGATCTGACGTCCAGTCTCGCCCTGCATTGCCGAGAGAATCCGGTCAGCGGGCACGTCCCGCCACAGAGCTTGGATCGCTTCCACAACGCCCCGGGAAATGCTCTGTACTTGGCTGTACCGCTCGGCTGACAGCTCGGCCATGCGGGACACTAGGCGGCCCCGGGCAACGCGTCGTCGGGCTCGTCGGGCTCGTCCTCGGGCTGCTCGGGCTTGGGCCCGAACATGTCCGCGACGTTCCCGCCGAGGATTGCCCCCGCGGCATCCGTGCGCATGGTCTTCCATCGCTCGATCTCGTCAGGAGTGACCCCGGGTATGCGCTCCCACAGAGCCTCGTCCGGAACCCCGATTGCCTTCAACTTCACCAGAGCATCGGAGTATTGGGAGTCACTGCGGAACTGCGGGTCACGCCAGACCACCGATCCGAGCGCGAGCGATTCCGCGCGCCCCGACTCGCCTTGTGCCAGTGCCTCTAGCCGCATGATCTCGCGGAGCGCGCTCCCGAAGTGGCGTTGCCTCTCGGTGACCTTTGCGACTAGCCCCGCCTCACTCGCGGCCACACCGTCGGGCGAGACGTTGACGAGCTGTCCCGCCAAGTACGAAGGCGGGGTGCGAGTCTGTGCCGCGATGTGCTGCACCGCAACTTCAATAACCCGCAAGTAGTTGTCGAGATCAGCGGCGGAGAACTCGGCAATGGACGCGCCCTGTTTCTCCAGCCACAGCAGCCGGTCAGAGCGGAAGCGGTCTAGCGGTAGATCCTCCTCGCCGACCACTTCCCCCGTTTCGGGGTCCACGATTTCCCGGACGGGCCGGTCCATACCGAGCACCGCACGGGCAGGAAGCGCGAGCCCATCCGATGCGGTCATGAGGTGAGCCCAAAGGGTGTTCACCGCATCTTGTAGCGGAAGGACTGTCGCAATCTCGCTGCGGGGCTTGCCGTGCAGCCGTGAACGGTTGGGGAGTTCAACCAGCGGCACCACCCCGAGCGGGTTCGGAATGTGGCTCGGCTCGCCGCGGGAAAGCCCCGCCGTGCGACCGGTCCACGCCCCGCCCTCGCGGGTCGGACGCTGCCACCGGTAAACCATGGTCGGCGTAAACAGCGTGGCGAACTCGGTGTCCCAGTCCCGCCATGTCATGAGCCCCGCCTTACGGAGCCGACGACGACCAGGCACATACTCGACTATGGCACTGGACGCGTGCTGAAAGGTGATCTCAACCGGCATCGGTGTTATTCCAGACCAGCGCGTAACTGCGCCCCGTTATGAGCGCTTCCAGCAGCGCTAGACCAATCTCAACGTCGCATTCCGAGCGCTTCCACGCCTGTCCGGCAACCTTGTCAACCGACCCGTCTTCCAGCCGGAAGCCAATCGGCATGAGCCGTTCAACGGTCGCATCCGGGACCACCGCACACCAGTTATCCGAGAACCCGTCAAAGAGCCCGCCTGTCTGCGTGCTGAACTCCGGTGACGCGAACAACAGCGGGCGGTCACCCTCATATGCGTCCGACCACTTCTTAGCGGTGTGCTTACGGCGCTGTAGCTTGCCGTACAGCCGCTCTGTCATCTGTAGCGGAGTCTCCGCCATGCATCCCCCCTTGGGCTATGCGCTCGCCGCACGGGCACGCTTAAGCGGTCGGCGGACATACCCGTCAAGTGCCATGACCGTTGCAGCGATACCGTCAATGCGGGCGCTCGACTTCCCGCGGTCAGGCTTGACCGGACGCATGTTGTCGTTGCCATCCCGGTACACCTCGACCACGCTTGCATTCCAGCGGAGAACAGGGTTACCGCCGTGGTGTATTCGGCCCTCGCGCAGCAGCCTTTCAAGCTCTTTACTGCCGGGGCTCATGCCTAGATACGTCTGCGCGACCGGCACCACGTCCACACCGCGGGTTTTCTGCTCGATGCGCTGGACAAGCTGACCGGCAAACATCCGGTCATAGCTGATTCGCTGCACGTCCAACCGGCGACAGTCCGCAATGATCTGTTTCTCAATGGCGCCATAGTCGATCGCGTCGCCCTCGGTCAGCGTCAGCAATCCGTCATCTGCCCACTGCCGCAAGGGCACTTGTAGCTGTGCCTCTAGCTCGTCTATGCGTTCCTCGGGCAGCCAAAAGCGGCTGACCAACTCCAGCTCGACCCCCGGTTTGCGAGACTCGACAGCGAGCACCCACGCGGACAGGTCAGACACCGCGGACAGGTCCACCCCACCCCACGCGCGCCGGTAGCGGAACCGCTGCTCGTCCACAGCGCCCGAATTCGCGTCCCACACGGGAAGCGAGAGCCACCGCGAGGACGAGCGCATACGCCTGTTGAGACTCAGCCGGCAAAAGGTCGGGAAGTAACTCGGCGTGGATTTGGCCTTGTTCGCCTCGCGTCGCATGTAGGCGAGGGACGGGGACGTACCCAATCCCGGGTTTGCCTTCCGCCATGTCTCCTCGGCGTAAGGGTCGTCGCCTTCCTCGGCAGCCCAGATAACCCCGTAGTGCCCGGGGTCAGAAATCACACTGTCCGCACAGCGGCGGGTGTACGTGTGTTTCTCGTCGTAAATGCTGCCCTCGGTGCCCTCATCTGCGGTCGTGATGAACACGACTAGGGGTTGGTCACGGGCACCCGTGCCAGTTTCGATCGCGTCGATAAGGTCACGACGCTTGTGCACGTGGACTTCATCCACGATGGCACCCGAGACATTCAACCCGTGGGCAGTCTCAGCGATTTTCGACAGGGCCCGGAAGACCCCGCCGGTACGCGGCACGCGAATAAGACCCCGCAGAACCTCCACACGGCCCCGTACGGCCCTGGAAGTCAGCGCCATACGCTTAGCGTCGTCAAAGACGCGTTCGGCTTGCGGAAGGCTGCCAGCAGCCGCGTATACCTCTGCGCCAATCTCGCGGTCAGCGAGCAGCAGCACCAGACCGATACCACTGGACAACGTGGACTTCCCCGCCTTACGGGGAACCTCAATCCACACCGTTCGGGCCACGCGGACCGGTCGTTCCAACTCGGGGTCGAACCAGAGCCATCCGAAGATCGGGGCAATGATCCAGACCTTTTGCCACGGCGCGAGTTTGAGCGGAGTCCCGCCCCAACGCCCCTTCGTGTGCTTCATGGACTCGATAGCCGCAATGGCTCGGTGAGCGGCGGGCACATCGAAATAGGCGCCCTCGCGCTGCGGGGCCTGGTGGGCGAGGACGAGTGGACGGGACTTGACCGCTTCGCCTATCTCGTCCTCGGTCAGCCCGAGTTCTAGCAGCGCGTCATACGGGACCGGAAGTTCGTCAGTCAAAGATCCCGTCATCGTCGCCCCCGCTTTCCGGCGGGGCAATCCGCGTGGCCGACGCGGGCGAGAGCCCGAGTTCACCGACCAGCGAGCGGAAGTGACTCCGGTACTGGTGGGCAATCGTCACCCACGGGGACTTGACGTTCCCGCGCTCCGTCTCGACCACAAGGCCGGAACGGCTCAACTCGCGCTCGGCCTGCCACAGTCGGGCGACCGTCACGCAATACTCAATGGCTGTTTCTCGCTGCGGGTCGGTGAGACCAGCGGAGTGCACCAGGGCGGGAATGGTCCTCGCCCACACGTCCGCCGCTTTCACCCGCACGTCGTCCGACGCGTCCCCCGGAAGTAGCTCGGCCCAATCGGGCTCGACAGGGGACAGCGGGGCGAACCGTGCACCCTCGCTGTTGCGGTCGGGGCGGTAAGTGCCCTCGCGGACCGCTTGAATGTGGGGCTTGGGTTTCTGCCCGGGAATTGCCACGCTAAGTCACCTCCACCGGAACGGCCCAATGAGCCATGCGAGTTTTTTGCCTCCCTGCCGATCTGGAAGGCGAGGGAAGGGGAGTGCCCCCCTGGTCGAGCCGCGAGCTATGTCCGAATTGGCTTCGCATTCGCGGCAGCCCAACCGCCCGGTTGACGCTTCGCGGTCTCTCTGTTGTGACAGCGAGTGCACAACGGCCGTAGCCGATTGAACGCGTCCGGCTCGGCCACGCCTTGCGCCACCAACTCACGTCGGGACAAAGGGAAATGGTCGGCAACCGTGGCCGTGCGACCGCACAGCAGACACCACGGATTGCGGTACAGGTACGCCTTACGGATGCGCTGCCAACGCGTCGTGTAGCCCCGCTCTGCACTCGTACCGCGCTGCTGCTCGGCCTCGCGCTGGTGCTTGGCGCAGCGGCCACCCGTGGTCAGCTCGGGGCACCCGGGGACACTGCACGGGGGGCGGGGCTTACGCGGCAAGGGGGGCACCAGCAACAGGGGCGGGGGTCTTGTCCGCCCGTGCCGTGCCGAACTCGGTACGGGTCTTGAGCTGGTGGCACCCGTGGCACAAGACCTGAACGTTGTTGTCTGTGTCCTCGCCCCCGAGGGACAGCGGGCGCACGTGGTCCACGTCCACCCCGGAAGCGGGGAAGTCGCCCAAGCACCAGTCGCACCATGCCGAGCCCCGTTCCTGCACTCGCCGGCGGAGCCGAGCCGCAGCGTCACGACGGTTCGCCCGTCGCCTGCCCCGTGCTCGTCGGGTGCGGACCGTGGCCCGACCCTCGTACGCCCCGTGGTGCGTCTTACAGCGTCCGCGGTGTGTGGCGGGCTCGGTGCAGTCGATACAGCGCATGTGCGTCCCCCTGGTGGTGCTCGTCGTTGTGGAGTGCCCGCCCCCGGAGTCGAACCGGGGAACTCTGCGGATTGCGTACGGATCTCCCCGAGGGGGCCGGTACCGCGCACCTCTGCCGTTGGGTCAGCGGGCTTGTGTCGCCCTCGCCGCGAGGCGGGGACAACGTGGGGACTGCACGCGCTTACAACCCCTTTCGGCGCCCTGGTCGGGGCGGTTACTCATGGGCGGTGCAGTCCCCGCACGCGTTGCCACACGACCCCCGCAGCCACCCCCCGAGTAACGCGAGGGTGCGTGGTGCACGGGCAACGCTGAGAGAGTGCGGGCACTCGGTCCGCCGGGTTTCCCCCTCGGGGTGGGTGCGCGGTAGTCCCGCTCTCTCTCTGTGCGGAGTAGGGACCGGCGCGTCCGTGCCCGCCGTAGCGGACTCGGGCTCGCTGCTCCCTGCTTCCCCACCTATAGGGACCGAGGAATTCCCGCGCCCTGTCCGCTCGTGCGGTAGGCGGTCCGGGTCGCTCCGTCCCTGCTTCCCCAGTTATAGGGACCGAGGGATTCCCGAAGCCCGAAGAGTGCTGAGGGTGACGACAGAGACCCCGTTCTCTCTTCTCTCTTATTTTTTCTATGCGTTCAAAAAAGTGTCGAAGTTCGTCACTCTCAACACTCCTCGCCCCGCTGTTGCACTGCCCGAGCCCGAGGGCGAGCCGGCGGGCAGCCCTTGAAGCGCCCCGTACGCCCGTGTGCGGGCACAAGAGAGCCCCGGCGGTCCCGAGGGACTACCGGGGCGAGTCGGGGCGGGTGTACTGCATTTCCGTACTGCGTGGAATGGCTCCGTCCCTACCCCGCGCACTCCATGTCGGCGCGGGGTGTAGTGAGCTTATCGGGCTGCTGCGGGGGCGATTCCTACGCTGCGAGGGGCACCCGCTTGACTGCTGCGGGCTCGATCACGCGGACGCTGCTGCCCGGGGTCGGGGTGTCCCCGCGTACGTCGGAGTCCAGCGCTTCGGCGACCGCATCGAGTGCTTCCGCGGCGGGGTCCAGCTCCCCAGACATGGTGAACGTGACGCGCCGTACGTCGAGCTTGCGCCACCCGCCACGGACACCGCGCCGTACGTCGAGCCGCACACCCGCTTCGTTGAGCATCGCTCGTCGTCCCGCTGTGTCCTTGTCGGCCCACTCGTCGGCGAAGGTGCGGCCGGTCGGGGTGACGACGCGTTGCGGCTCGACCTTTTCGCGGGACTCCAGCTCGGCTATGCGGCTGTCCAACGCGTCCGCTCGTTCCTGCCATGCGTTCGCCGCGTGCTTGGACTTCTGGCGCCCCTGCTGCCGCTGGTGCTCCTCGAACTCCGTCAATGTGGCGCGCAACTCGGGCTCGGGGTCGTAGCCGGGGATCTCGACAACGTGGGTGGTCTGAATGGTGCCGACCAGCCGCAGGAACTCGGCGGTTACGTACTCGTCCACCCATGACGCACGGATGTTGGCGGGTGCCTCGCAGTTGTCGCCCCGGGCGTGGTGGTTGCACTTGTAGAACGGGTTCACGCTCGCGCCGTTCTTGGTGGGCTTGGACAGGTACATGCGGCCCCCGCACGAGTCGCAGTGGATCACCCGCAACAGAAGCGCGTCGGTGTCCTTGCGGTCCCCGTTCTCGATGCTGCGGGAGTCGAGCAGTGCCCCGATGCGGTCGAACTCTTCCCGCGTCATGATCGGGTGTTCCGTCGCCATGATCGGGTTGCCCTCGGCGTCCCGGACGGGCTTGCCCTTGTGCATCTTCCAGCCGAGCAAGGTCGGGTTGCGGAGCATCCGGCCGATGACAGCGGGAGTCCACTTGAACACGTCGCGCACAACGTGCGACCCCTTGGCCCCGCCGGTCTTCCCGCCCTTTTCGCGCTTCATCTTCACGGCCCAGTGATCACGCGGGCTCGGCACGCTGTCCACATTGAGACCCGCAGCCACCGCCGAAACGGTCGCCCCCTCCAACAGCTCTCGGACGATCCGTTCAATGATCGTCACCGCGTCGGGGTCCGGGACGAGCGTCCAGCCCACCCCGCCGTGTTCTGCGGGCATCGGGGCGGGCATGTAGCCGTACGGGGGGCGACCGCCACCGCGCCACCGAAGCGGCATCTTGCGGATAGCGGCCATGGCGCCCAACACGCGGTCCTTGATGCTCTGCGACTCGACCTGTGCGGCGAAAGCCAACATGAGCATCATGAGTTCGCTCATGGGGTCCATGGGGTTGCGGAAGTCGAACACGAGCCGACCCCCGCCGATGCCCTCGGCAAAGACGAGCATCTTTCGGTGTTCCTTGGCCCACTTGGCAAGCTCGTGCATGTGCGCCATGGACCGGATGGCACGGTCAAAGCGCCACCACACCAGGGCGTCAAAGTCATCGGGGCGAGCGAGCCACCCGCCGAGCTGCGGACGGTCGAACGGGCCGAACGCGGACGCGCTCACGTCAAGGTCTACGGCCTCGCGGAGCTGGGCACCCTCGCCAAAGTCAATGCCGAGGGCTGCGGCTGCTATGTCGTCGGCCTCGCGCTGACGTTCGGGGCTGGTGGTCTCGTCGGTGAGCACGGACAGGCGTACGCAACGGACACCCCGAAGGGTCTCGGTTTCGTAGACCGTGCCCGCGAGCGGGTTTCGGGGTGTGCTGGTCATCCCTCCTGTAGGGACCGAGGAATTCCCGGGACCGCCCTTGACCAGCGTCGATGCCACCATGCCGCACACTCCAGAACGTCAAGTTCTGAGTGTTGGGAGACCCC
>NZ_JBEZCG010000034.1:0-49976 GCF_040647455.1 Streptomyces sp. NPDC041068 | reverse complement strand
CTACACCTCAGACTGCCATGCGCGACCAGCACGAGCACCTCGGAACAACGTCACGCCAGATCCGTGACCAGCCACTTCACGATGCACACCGCTCAATGGGCAGATCGGTGACGGGCGCGCTGGCCGGGGGCTCCGTGGACGGCCGGTCCTGCGGCGGCTCCATGGGGGTGTTCCCCTGATCGAAGAGCGGCAGCAGCGGGGCGAGCGACGGGTCGGACGACAGACGCTGCAACAACAGCCCCCGTACGGCATCACGCAGTTGGTCGGGGGACTTAGCACCGGACAGTAAACCCGCAATGTCAGGCTCGGCGGTCATCGCTCACCAGCCCTCGTCCAGTGACTCCAACGAGAGTTCGAACTCGTTCTCCGCTTCCGCCAGGCGCCAGGCCTCGGTGAGGGGCTGTGCCGACAGGGAGCGGGGGGAGAGGTCGGGCAGCGAGTAGCCGGGCGCCCAGCCGGGCTCGGCAGGCTGCGCGGAGGTCCTTGCAAGGGCAGCCTGCGGTGGGTACTCCGGGTACGGCGATGGGGCGGAAAGTCCCTGGTACGACGGCTCATCCGGTGTCCCGGACGAACAGCAGGGTAGGAGACCTGCGTGACCGAAGTCGGCGCGGACGGCCCCGAACGCCGCAACAGATCCGCGAGGACGACGGTGCGCAGCAGGGGATCGCGCACGTCCACCCCGCGCCGCCGCGGCCCGTCGAGCCAACCCGACCGATCTCCCGCATACCGGTGGTCGCGCCACCGCGGATCGCTCGCTTCGAAATCCGTTTCGGTCTCCGCGCCGCCGCTCTCCGCGTACTCCGCGAGTGCGGCCTCCGACAGTACGTGGAGGGCCTCCGCGAAGGCCTCCACGGGGACCTCCTCCCCGGTAGACAGCTGTGTCGTCGGCTTGGCAAGCCCCTTGCCAAGCGCCATGTTCAACAGGGCGGACTGCAGGTTCGGGTCGGATGCCAGCCGAGCCAGGAGGGCACTCACCGAACCGGACGTGCCCCCTACCGGCGACCCCGTTCCCGCTCGCGCCTGCGAGGCTGGGGCACTTCCCGGGCTACTGAGCCCGCCGATCACGGCACCACCGAGCGCACCCAGCGCCGTACCCCAGCCCGGAACCACGCTCCCCGCCGCCGCCCCCCTTGCGGCACCGGCGGCTACATGGCCCAACCGCGGTGTGACATCGCGGTTGAGCCAACCGAGGAAGTCCTCGACCTCCTCCGGTGACATGCCACGGGTGGCGAAGGCCCGAGCGAGATCTTCCTGAGGCCAGTCGGCGACCTCCGGACGGAGCACTTCCGTCCTCAGCCGGTAGAACCTTGCGTGCCCTTCTCCATCGCTCATGTCGCACTCCTCCGGCTGCTCTCCGGGGGCGAGCGTCAGCCCGTCCTATAGCCTGCATGCTGCCGCAGCACACCGAAGAGGGCGCCCGGCGGTACTCAACCAGTCGCCGGGCATCTCCCCAAGGTTCCCGACGCGTGGAGACTATGACGGTGCAGGGCTCCCGTTTGCGGATATCTGGCGCCACTGGACACATCGCCGACCAGCGGCACTGCCGCCAGGCGTGGCACGCGGAGGCTCCTCGGCGTACAGGAACGACACAGAAGGCGCCCACGACAGATGAGGACATCCACCGACATCCACGGGCGTATCTGCGAACCATGCGTTTGGGTATCTCGGGGAACGCCGATTGCCTTAGAGCGTTGTGGCCAACCGAACCGCAGCTCGAAGAGCTGCGGTTCTTTCATGATCGACGTGTTCTCGTCGGTGAGGCCGGGCAGCACCGTGACGTCTGGGTTTCTTGTCGTGGAGGTGGCCGGTGCCGTCGGTGATCGCAATGATGGAGCGGCGTGAAGCGCGGGCTCGTAACGTCCTGGACGGGGCGGAGGAGCGGTTGCGTGCGGCCGAAGAGCAGGCCGTAGAGGCCCGTCAGCGGTGGGAGTTCGCCCGGATCGGGCGGGAGGAGCTGATGGACGAGCTTGCTGCGGCAGGTGCGCAAGCAGCGCAGGCGCCCGCCAATACAGGGGCGGCGGACGACGGGCCGCAGGTGACGGGCAGCGAGACCGGGGTGCCCTCGCGCCGGGCGCGTGAAGGCTACGACGAGCGGCCGTCGCAGTGGCACGAGGGCCTGGACCGGCAGGTGTTGTGCGGCATGTACCGGCAGATCTTCGAGACGGTCGTGGCCGCCGGCGGCCTGGTGGACGTGGCGACGATCGCAGACGCCCTGGGGCAGGGACGGGAAAAACTCGCGGTGGAACGGGTGCGCCACCGTGCCTACGCCCTGCACGCCAAGGGCTGGCTGGAGCGGGAGAAGGGCCTGTTCAGGCCAGCTGCGGGCCCGGCTGGCGACCCGGCCGGCGATCGGGCCAGTGCCGGCGCTCGCCGGCGATCCGGCGGGTGAGCGTGAGCAAGCCGGCCCACCAGACCATCTGCTCGTGATGGTCCGGGCGGCGCTCGTGGTCACGGTTGAGACGCCGGGCCCGTGAGAGCTGACCCAGGGTGCGCTCCACCACCCAGCGGCGGGCCAGAACGGTGAAGCCGCGTGTCCCGTCCGGACGTTGAACGACCTCGACCCTCACCCCGTGCCGGGCAAAGGCATCGGCCAGGGGCTGGCCCTGGTAGGCGCTGTCGGCCCAGATGAGTTTCAGCAGCCGCCCGGGCTCGTCCATATAGCGGTCCAAGAGTGCGGGCGCGGGCTTGGAGTCGTGCACGTCGGCCGGGGTCACGATGACTTCCAGCAGGTCACCGCATGTGTCGGTCAGGATCGAGCGCTTGCGGCCGTCGCGCTTCTTGTTCCCGTCGAAGCCGCGTGATGTGACGACAGTGTCCGCTCCGTCGACGGACTGCGCGTCGATGATCCCGGCCGTCGGCTCCGCGCTCCGGCCTCGCGCCAATCGGTCGGCGCGGCACAACCGTTGGTACAGCTCCCGGACGTAGCCGTGCGCACGCCACCGGCGAAAGAAGTCGTACACCGCCCGCCACCAGGGATAATCCCGTGGCACGGCCTTCCACTTCCCGCCGTTGTCGACCACATAGCGCACCGCATCAATCATGTCGCGGTGGCAATACTCCTCCGGACGGCCGCCTCTGGACTCCATCCAGGCCGGCATCGGCATCGACGCCCGGACCAGAGCCCACTCCGTGTCACTCATGTCGGTCTCGTAGTACGACTCCCGCCACCTCGGAGCGATCGCCCCGAACTGGTGGACGTAGCAGTCGCATTCCAGGGTGACGGGGTTGGACGTCTCGGGCACGGCAGTGGTCCACTGGGTGGGCAACGGGTCTCCTCGGAGGGCTTGGTCGACTCAACCGTGTCCCTACCGAGGGGCCCGTTCTTTCATGCCCGCTACCCGCACCGCACGAGCGTCCGCCCCCCCGGCTACGCCGCAGCCGCCTGGGTTACGTGGGCTTGACCAAACGCATGGCTCCCGGGGAGAGCACCGGCCGGTCGACGGTGGTGAGCGCGTGATGCAGCTCGGCGACGTTCACGGCCACGGCGACGCCGCCGAGACGGGGTCCGTCGTCCGCCGACTTCCATCGAGGGGCTGGCCCCCCCCGGGGGGGGTGGGGGGGGCTCAGCCAGGCCGCGGCGAGCGAGCCGTCGCGCGACGCGTTGGATTCACCACCTGGTCCATCCAAGCTGAAAGAGAGCTCGCGTGCCGAATTCCGGCACGCAGGCTCCCTCCCTCTCCTCCGCCATCGGCCTCAACTACACCGCGGCCGCGCCCACCCTGCTTGCAGTGGCTCCACCAGGCGGTACAAGTCGTTCAAGCTGTTTCCGGTCCCGGATGTGAACCGTCCGGTATCCGGTCTCGATCGCGCCGCGATATCGCAGCTCCCGAAGGTCGTTCTGGACCGCTGCCGGACTCTGGCCGATGGAGGCGGCCATCATCTCCTGGCTCATGCCAGAAAGGCGAGCAGCAGGATTCTCGGCAGTACCCAGAGCCTCACTGATTTCCAGCAGAAGCCAGGCTGTCCGCCCAATGCTGTTGAGACAGTCCACGGCCCGCCGTGCTCCCAAGCTCTGGACGCGTCGAGAGAGGGCCCAGATCAGGGCAAAGCTGATTTTAGGTTCCTGCTGCATGAAGTGCACCAGACGCGGAACTGTGATCACCACACAGGTAGTCTCGCTTGTGATCGTCCGCGCGAAATACAGCTCAGAATTCGGCGCGTAGAGATCAGTATCACCGAGCAGCTCGCCGGATCCCCGGAGGAGGCCATTCCCGGCACCTCCT
Organism: Streptomyces sp. NPDC041068; assembly: GCF_040647455.1. Classification (NCBI taxonomy): domain Bacteria; kingdom Bacillati; phylum Actinomycetota; class Actinomycetes; order Kitasatosporales; family Streptomycetaceae; genus Streptomyces; species Streptomyces sp. NPDC041068. The sequence goes on along the minus strand of NZ_JBEZCG010000034.1, from coordinate 45,753 downwards.
TGCTCCATGACACAACCTCGCAGCAGGAGATACACCACGTCACCGGCGAGCGGGACAGCAGTACCGCGGGTGAAGTTCTTCGTGCGGCCCAGCCGGAAGAACGGCTTCAGGAGGTCCTGCGGGATTTGCCCCGCGAAACCCCGATCAGGCCAGAACTGGCTGAGTTCCCCCGGGGGCACCGTGGCTCCCGAATCTCGCGTCAGCGGACTCACCCGGGAGCCGCTCACCAATGCCCCTCAGCGGACGAGATCACCGAGGCTCCAGTCCGAGGGCCGACGACGTTCGCCGGGGGGCCTTGCACGCCCCCCAGGGCGTAAATGATCGCCGCGACTGCCCCTACGAGCCCCGAGACGGCCGTAATCAGTACGGCGATCTTGACTGGGGTGGACTTGGGAAAGATTTGAACGATACGGTAGGTGAGAAGCGCCACTAGTGAGACTATGGCGACACAAGCGATCAAAAAGATCGCGAAGTTGAAGCTCATGGTTCCTCAATTCGCCGAGCCCTGAAGGTCAAGGGTGCCTTGGTAGTGACGCCCTAATGGCGAATATACGGGCTCGGTAACATAAAAAACAACGCCTGCAGAGATACTTCATGCTGGCGAAGGCGAATTCGATAATGCTAGGGAATTGGGTCGAGTCGATTTAACTAAATCGAAGAACTTCCTAGTTCTGGGGAGTCTTTCCCGCTGATAAGACGAACCATGGAGGCATCGATACGGCCTCTTCGCCGAGCCCGACTCGACCGGAGGGTGAGCCCGGGGTGGTAGCCGGGCATCACCCTCCATGCCGGAACCTCCGGCATGCTGCCTGAGCGAGATGCTGGACAGGGCGACTGGCTCCCGCATGGGGAGGGTCTGATGCGGACCAAGGACGTGCAGGTGGGCGGCACTTACATCGTCAACGTGCCCCAGCGGATCCCGTCTTCCATACGCGACCAGATCCCGCGCACCCCCGACCTCTCGACCACCGGCCCCTCCTCGCTGTCGACCGCGATCTCTTCGCTGTGGCCCCTTGGCGCCGGCCGGTCCGCACCCTCCCCGCTCCACACCACTGCGCGAGGGCCGCAAGACCCCGCTGGAACGCCTGCTGCGCCTTGCCCGGACCCACGGAGCCGTCCGGGCCGCGTGGCCGGTCGCTCCGGTCGACCAGGAGCACGAGGTTGCGACAGGGGTTGCGCCTATCCGTTGCGCTGGATGTTGCGCTAGGTGTTGCGCGGCCCGCAGGACCGTCCCCTCGAGTACGAAACCCCGGAATGAGTGCGTCCTTGGTCGGTAGTCCGACACCATGGCCTCAACGGCAGGAGGTGCCCGCATGCGAATCGAGCAGTGGACGAGTGCCAGCGGCGACGGAGCTTCGTGCGTCGAAGTACGGCGAGACGAAGCCGGGGCCTGGGTTCGCGACTCCAAGAACCGCAACCCCAGGATTCACGTCTCTGCCGCCCCTTGGTGGACCTTCCTCCATTACCTCCAGGAGGATCCATGCGAATCCGTCAGCGGATCATCCGCGTGCTGCCTTGGGCGTGCAGCGCAGTAGCTCTGATCGGGCTAGGAGCGGCAATGCCTTTCCTCCTCAACTGGGCAGCCCCCGAGAGCACAGACTGGGACCGGTTGAGCAGCATCAGCCAGACCTACGCCGCCCTGTCCATCCCTCTTTCCGGCGCCGCGCTGCTCGGTGTGGTCTGGTCCCTCATATTCCAGGCACGAGCCCTGGAGAAGGACAGCAATGATCGGTATCGCGGAGCCCTCCGTGAGCTGCTGCTGCATACAGCGGAAGACCCTTCACTGCTGGTCTGCTGGGATCCACCGATGTCTCCGATGACCCAGGAGCAATACCGGCTCCAGATCTTCAACAACGCCATCATTCTGAGTTGGCGCGCCGAATACCTGAATGGCATGATCCCGGATGCGATGATGCGTGATCAGCTTTATCGGATGCTGCGCGGCCAGGTCGGGCAGAAAAACTACGCCTCCACCAGGGCCCTTTGGCTGAGCCAGGGCGCGCGCTTCAGCGGCAAGGCGAAGCGCTTCGTGCAGTTGCTGGAAGAGGCTTTCCAAGCGGCGGCGGCTGCGGGGCCTGCTCTCACCCTGGAGGATTACTTCTTGCCGGACGCCTGAGCTGTGAGAGATCGCAGGTGCAGTTCCCGCCTTCGTAGTGCGTCTTGTCGCACTCCTCGTGGTGGTCCCGCGGCGGCTGCTTCGTCGGGGCCGCCGACGGCGCGGGCTGCGGGTCGGGCTGTGCAGTGCCGGCCTCGACGACTGGCACCGCGCCCGCCCAGTCCATGCCCAGCGTGGCGAGGGCGGCGCGCTGGGCATGGGTGAGCTTGTCCCGCCTCGACTTGGTGTTCGAGAGCCGCACCCCCAGCTTCACCGGCACCGGCTCCGCCTCGCTCTCTTCGCTCATTAGCGACAGCGGCCCGCCCGTGCGCCGCCCGGACGAGATACCTGCAAACCACGAACGTGCACTATCAGGAGAAACACCAATGGGCAGAGCATCCTCGGCAAAACGCGCAGCCCGGGCCGGCGGCACCCGCGACCACACCGTGCCCCAGATGTACCTGCGGCACTTCGGCCAGCACACGGGCCGACGCCGCTACGAACTCAACGTCCGCCGCCTGACGAACGTCGAGGAGCCCTTCCCCGCCACGACCACCAGCATCGGCGCCGTGACCGGTTACTACTAGGGCATCACCCCCGACGGCGCCCCGCACCACGCAGCTGAGGAACTCTTCACCCACCTTGAGGGCCGTGCCGAAACCGTCCTGAAGGTTCTCCTGGAAGACCCGGACTGGGCGCTGAGCCCCAAGTGGCCCCTGGAGCCAGCCCAACGGCACGCGCTGGCCTGGTGGATGGCAGCGCAGGTCCTGCGCACGACACGGCAGCGCAAGCGCCTCACCCACGAGGCCCCGTCTGCGCAGGACATGGCCCAGCTTCCGCACGAGGTCCAGGAACTCGCCCGGAACAACCCGCACCTGCAATACATCGTGGAGAACATCGTCGCTCTGACGATTGTTCTGGAGGCCCGGCCCTGGGCCCTGGGGTTCAGCGACATGTGCCTGCTGACGAGCGACACTCCGGTCGTCATCTGGAACCGGCCTGACGATGCCGACCAGGTCCGTGCCGCTTGACCGAGCACGAACGGCAACCGCGTCTAGCAGCACGCAGCCGAGACCGTTGCCTTTGAGGCTGCACTGGCCCGCCCGCGAAAGAGCGCAGGCCAGATCGTGGGATGGGGGCAGACAGACCGCTGCGATCGCCGCACCGAGGGGGTGTGGCATCCCCCGTTCCCTTAGGGCCTTCTCTCCCGCCGCGGCGTCCGCGTGATGATCCCTTTGGCCACTGTGCAACGCCTCGCCGCCCGGCCGCATGCCCCCCTGCACCACCTGGATGCGTCCGAGACCGCCGTCCTGCGCGTGGACGCCGCGCGACAGGTCACGGAAGCCGACCGCCAATGGATCGGATTCGCGGCCACGCTGTCACCCGACGACCTCCTCAAATCGCTGCGTGGCTGGTGGCGATGCGACGCGCCGAGTGTCGCCGCCGCCGGAGCCCTGCCGGTGACCGTCTCTGGGTACGTGGTCGCCGTCCTGACCGGCCTTGAGACGTGGGAGAAGAACGAGCGTGGCCGCCACGCTTTCCCCCAGGCACGGCTGGCCGGCTACGTCACCGACCTGGCCACCCCAGCCAAGACACTGACCGCCACCGACGCAGCCGACCGGGAACTCGCCGACCTGCTCCTGGGCACCCGGCTGGCCTCCCACTCCGGCGGGGCCATTGCCTACGTCTCCACCCGGACCACCGACTGAACTCTCGCCCTGCAAGGGACCCGTGATGGACGCACAGACCTACACCGCCGCGCTCGCCGAACTGCGCGCTGTGCGGGATGAGATCAAGAAAGCGCAGGCGGCCCTGGCTAAGCTCGAGGCGGTGCGGGACAAGCAGATCACCTCTCTGGCCGGGTACGAGAAGGCGAAGGCGGAGCGGGTCGCACCCGCGGCCGGACTGAGCCTGGCCGAGGTCGTCGCCTTGGTACCTGCCCTCGCCCCCGACAGCCTTGCCACCACCGGCGACCAGGCGCCCGGACCGGCCGCAGCCGCGCCGAAGGCGGCAGCCCAGCCCGCCGAGCACACAGCCCCAACGCCCCCGCCCCCCACTCCGGCCGAGGGAGCTCCGGCACCCGCTATGCCCCCCGCGCCCCAGCAGCCCGCCGACCCGCCCGCGGCCGCCGTGCCCCCGCAGCCCTCCGCCTTGACACCCGCCCCCCGGATGCGCCGCGCACCCTGCCCTCCATCCCCGACGGCGCGGCGGGGGACAGCTGGTTCACCCACACGGCAAACCTTGCCTCCACCCGCCTCAACTTCACCCAGCAGGCCCGCTCCACCGTCTTCCTCGACACCGCCAGCGGCGTCCTGATCCACCGCAGTGAGACCCACCGCCTCGACCTGGGCGCCCGGTCGGCTGCCGAACTTCTCACCGCGGTCTTCCGCGCTGTGCCGGGCGGCGTGGAGCGCATCTACATCACCGGTGGCGACCCCTGGCACCGCGACGCCGACCGCCACCCTTACCTGCGTGATGCGGTCGCCGCCTGGCTGAACGCCCCCACCCCGGGCTGGCGCACCGACACCGGCCGCGGCCGCGACCGGATGGCCGGGCACTTCGTCCACCCCCGCCACCCCGTCGCCCGCTACCAGACTGAGGACGGCGAGCACCACGTCGAGATCCGCTCCGCGGGGGAGTGGTTCGACCTCGACGGCGACGAACCCGCCGCCGTCCGCGACGCGTTCGTTCTGCTGTGGCAGGCCCTGCGCCGCCACTGGAACGACGCCGTCCTGATGGGCTCGCCCTCCCAGACCGGCCGCGACCTGTGGACCCGCACCATCCCCGCCCGCGGCCAGCACGCCGAGGGCTACCCGGTGCTGTCCGAAGAACTGCGCGGCCTGCTGCACGCCACCGCGGGCCAGGGCCGCACCGAACTGCTCACCCCGCCCTGCGTGCCCGACCAGCTGCCCCAACTGCTCGAGTACGACCGCACCTTCGCCTACGCCAAGCACACCTGGAAATCCCCGGTCGGCACCCCCCGCCGCATCACCGCCGCGACCTTCGCCGCCTGGAGCGAGAAGGACCAGATCAAGGCCCTCTACGGCTGCGGCCATTGGCACGTGCGGGTCACCGTTCCTGACACCTGGAACCACGTCGGTATCCTGCCCGCCGCCGCCCGCGGCGACCGCGCCTGGCACTATCCGCACGCTCCCGGCACCACCTTCACCACCTGGGCCGGCGGACCCGAAATCCACACCGCCCTCACCAACCCGATCACCCCATGGAAGATCGAAATCCTCGACGGCCTCCTGTGGGACGACGGCAAACCCCTGGACGACTGGGCCAAGAAACTCAAAGACGCCTGGACCAACCTCGCCACCCAAGCCCTCTTCCAAGGCGACCCCCAGCAATCCCGCGCCGCCCACCTCGCCTCCCGCGCTGTGCGCGCCGTCCTCCTCTACGGCATCGGCTCCTTCGCCCAACGCCCCCGCATGGTCACCGGCACCACCCCCCGCCACCTAGAGCGCGACGTCCCCGCCGACGCCGAAATCATCGGCTTCGACGACGACCTGATCACCTGGCAGAAACCCACCGGATTCTCCCGCGACCCCAACGCCCATCCCGAATGGTCGGCTGCCATCTGGTCCGGCGCCCGCGCCGCCCTGCTCACCCAGCGCCACCGCGACGAGGACATCTACGCCGGCGCCCTGCACACCCCGCCCGGCAGCGTCATCGCCTTCCGCACCGACGCCCTCTACCTCACCCAGCCCCAGAACTGGCCCTACCACCACCAGCCCGGCGACTACCTCCTCAAAGGCCACCTCACCGGCCCCCTCACCGCCCCCGCCAGCGAAGAAGACCTCCTGGCCCTGCGCGACGCCGGACGCGCCGCCCTCACCCACACCACCACGGGGGCCTGATGCCACCCCGCACCCGCCGACACGCCACCCCTCAACGCCAGCTGAACCAGGCCGCCCAACTCGCCGACCAACTCCAGGCCGCCGGCTACACCAAACGCGACATCGCCCACATCATCAACCGCGACCCCTCCCTGGTCTCCCAGTTCTACACAAAGAACAAAGGCGCCGCCTTCGTCCCCGCCCTCACCCACGTCCTGGCCGCCATCCACACCGCCGGCATCACCGACACCACCGAACTCGCCGCCCTCGCCGCCCCCCACATCACCCGCCGCACCACCACCTCCGGCACCCGTGCCCGCGTGCGCACCAAAGCCGTCCTCATCACCCCCACCGGCACCGGCACCGGCCGCGTTGCCGCCCAAGCCATCGCCTCCGGCTCCGCCCGCCTGCGCCCCCTGATCGCCGAAGCCGCCCGCCAGAACCTCCGCCTGGCCTTCACCGTCCGCCTCGCCAAAACCGGCTACCTCCACGCCTCCGGCAGCCGCACCGACTCACCCGGCATCCGCCGCGACGTCATCCAACGGGCCGACCACACCGAGGAACGCTCCTACGGCTCCGCCACCACCGGCGGCTTTGACGCCACCGACTTCGCCCACCGGGTGGATGCCACAGGCGGCGACGTCACGGCCGCCGTCCACCAGTGGATCGTGGAGACCGGCCGCATCCACCCCGGCGCGCACATCACCCACCTCGAGGTGCGCACCTGGCGCCCGCGCTGACCAGGCGCCAGCAGTTCGTCTTGGCTCAACTGCTCTGGGAGCCTTGTTGAGAAACGGTCGGTGTGGCGGATGAGGGAAGGCAGCGGCTGCAGACAGGGGAGATCCTGCCCGCAGCCGGTATACCTGTCTATGACGTACGCGTTCGCGGAGGGGCCGTCAGTCGGCCGGTTCGATCACGTCGAGGTCGACGCCGTACCGATCCCGCACATCGTCGACGAACTCCTGCTGTCCTTGTGCCGGAAGTGCGCGGAGCCACCAGCGGCTTTCGTTGGGCCGAACCAGGGGGCCGTTTGCCAGTAGTGCTCGGAATGCCTCGTCGATACGGGTGAGTTCGGCTGAGAACCATGAGTACTCGGGCAACGACTGCACGACCGGGTCATCGATGACGTGCTGCAGCAGCTCACGGATGGACAGGTCGTTGAGGTATTCGCAGACGTCGAAGTCGTAGCCCTGCGTGCACAGCTTCACCACTTCGTCCCAGCTTCGCAGGGCCGCCCCGGGCAGCGGGGGGTTGGCGCGCCCCGTTGCCCGGGCGACTCGCTGGAACTGCGAGCCCAGATCGCCTTCGCGTGGTGTCACTAGAACTGCTCCCAGAAGTACTGCATCGGATCCTTGTGCGGGCGGAAGAACGTGGAAATGGTGCCGCCGGAGTTCATGTAGCCAAAGTACCCAGTGCTGGGATCGACCCGGAAGAATGATCCGGGCTTGTCGCCGGGCATGGTCACTGAGCCGCTGGGGCCGTTGCCGGACATGAAGGAGCGGGCGGCACTGCGGTACCGGGCAAGTCCTTGTGCTCCGCGGAACTCCGGCATGTTTGCCGGTTCGGCGGTGGGGCCTGTGATCCTGCCCTTCTGGTTGATCTTCACTCCCAGGACATGGGCGCTGTAATGCCGGTTGGCTGACAGAGTGGAGTTGAAGTCCGGGAGACGCACGACTCCCGTGCCAGGGACGACGACCTCGCCTGCGCCCGGGGCTGTCTTGGGGATGCCGTTTTTCGGGACAGCGCCGAGGCCGCTGGTGGGAACTCTCGGGCCGGGGAGGAAGAAGAGGCCGAACTGGCCGATGCCGCCGAGGCACTGGGCAGTTCCGTCTGCGATGTTGCCTTGCTGGTAGGAGTCGACGCCGCGGCGTACGGGGCCGACGCCGGTGAACTCGTCGATGCAGCCGCTCCATCCTGAGCGGCCGTTGGCCTTTGCGTAGTCGGATCCTTCCTCGCAGGTGTCTGCGACCGAGTCGCCGATCTTGTCGAGGGTGGGGGAGAGGGGGATCCACTCGGTGCCGGGGATGTCTTTGGTCCAGCAGCTCTTGTCGCCGCCGAAGGATGTCCAGGAGCAGGTGCCGGCGGGATCGTAGAGGTAGGTGGGGCGGTTTTCGGTGTAGGTGTAGGGGGATTCGGCCGGTGTCTGCTGGCCGGGGGTGTAGGGGTCGCGTCCGGTGAAGCGTCCCTGGCCGGGATCGTAGGTACGGGCGCGCATGTTGTAGCCGAGCGCGTCGGCCAGGCCGGCGTCCTCGCCGCCGACGGGTTCCTTGTACTGGCCGGCGTAGCCGAAGTTGTTGCCCGGCTGGCTGGCGTCGATGCCGGGGCCGCCGGTGCCGAAGGCACTGGTGTAGTCGTAGGTCTTGGCCGGCGTGCCGGTGGCGGTGGTCAGGTCGGTGATGGAGCCGACCAGGTCACGGTGGTAGTAGTACGCGCTGTTGGTGCCGGAGACGGTGCGGTGTTCGGACTCGATCTCTTCGGTGGGGGTGTACTGGTAGTCGGCGTACGGCGTGCCGGCGGCGGTGTACTCGGCGGCCAGCTGCGGCAGCGTGTTGTTGATGTCCCAGGCCAGGGTGACGCCGGTCTGGGTGCGCTGGGTGCGGTTGCCGTCCGCGTCGTAGACAAAGCCCCACGTCTTGCCGCCGGCAGTCATGCCGGTGAGGCGGTTGTCGGCGTCGTAGGCGTAGGTGCGGGAGCCCGCCGTGGTCTGGTTGCCGTCCTTGTCGTAGCCGTACTCGGTTGCGGAACTCCCGGTGGCGGCCTTGGTCAGCTGGTCGGCGTCGTCGTAGGTGTAGGTGGTGGTGCCCCTGGGCGTGGTGCGGGTCTGCCGGTTGCCGACCTTGTCGTAGGTGTAGGCAGTGGTGGGGGCCCCGGCGGGGCAGGCGTCGGCCTGGGTGGGGGAGACGCATTCGCTCTTCAGGCGGCCGGCGCTGTCGTAGGTGTAGTAGAGCGATTCGGTTTTCGACTTGCGCTGGGAGTCGATGCGCTTGGGCCGGCCCGCGGGGTCCAGGACGGCGTGCCAGCTCGAGAGGGTGGTGCTGCCGCGGGTGCTGGCGACCTTGGTGGGCCGGCCTGTCGCGTCGAAGGTGCGGGTTTCGGTGTGGCCGTTGGAGCTGGGCAGCTTGGTGCTGGTGAGCCGGCCAGCCGGGTCGTATCCGTAGGTGGTGGTGGCTGCGCCGGTCTTGGCGGTGTGGCGGTTGCCGTCGTCGTCGTAGGTGTAGGTGGTGACGCGGCCATGGGGCAGCGTCCGGCTGGATAGTTGCCCGCCGTCGTTGTAGTCGTAGACGAAGCCCTTGGCCTGGCCGGGCACCGAGGCGGTCTTGAGCCGGTTGAGGGGATCGTAGGTGAAGATGCGGGTACCGGTGCCGTCCACGACCTTCTTGCGGTTGCCCAGATCGTCGTAGGTGACGGTGACGTCCGGGGTGTCATCGGAGTAGGTCGCGCTGGCCGGGCGCCCGAGCGGGTCGTGCACGGTGGTGGAGGTGACGCCGCGAGCGTTGGTGACGGTGTCGCGGTTGCCGTCGGGGTCGTAGCCGAAGCCGGTCTTGCGGCCCAGAGGGTCAGTGACCGACTTGAGGCGGCCGTTGCCGTCGTAGCCGTAGGTGGTGGTGTGCTTGTTGTCGTCGGTGCGTGTCTCGATGTTGCCCGCAGCGTCGTAGGCGTATGTGGTGGCCCCGCTGTCGGGGGCCGTCACTGTCTCGATGCGGCCCAGGACGTCGTAGTCGGTCCTGGTCGTCTCGCCGTTCTGGTTGGTGGCGACCCGCTGTTGGCCCAGCGCGTCGTACTCGAACTTCTGGGTGTGGCCCAGAGGGTCGGTGAGCTGCCGGAGGTTGCCAGCGAGGTCGTACTTGTAGGTGGTGGTGAACTTCTTCGGGTCGGCCCCGGGTTCGTTGCCGCGGGCCTCGGTCTCGGTCTCGAGCTGGCCGTCCGCGTCGTAGGTCCAGCTGCGCTTGTGTCCCAGCGGCGAGGTGATGCTGGCGCGGTTGCCGTCCGCGTCGTAGTCGTAGCGGGTGACCTTGCCCAGCGGGTCGGTGACCGTCTCCAGCAGGTCGTTCGGCTTGTAGGTGAAGCGGGTGGACTTCTTCAGCGCGTCGATGACCTCTTTGACGTTGCCGTTGTTGTCGTACTTGGTCTCGGTCACCCCCTTGAGGGGATCGGTGACCGAGGTCGGCCGGTTCAGCGCGTCGTATCCCGTGACGGTCTTCGCGCCGGTGGGGTCGACGACTGTGGTGAGGTTGCCGTTGTCGTCGTAGCCGTAGGTCGTCGTGTACTTCTTCGGGTCCGCGCCTTCAACGTTGCCGCGCGGGCTCGTCGTCGAGGCCAGACGGTTGGCCGCGTCGTAGGTGTAGGTCGTCTTGGCCCCGCTGGGATCGGTGACCGATGCGAGGTTGCCCGCGGCGTCGTAGCCGGTGAGAGTGCGGCCTCCACCCGGTGCGGTCGTCACTTTGACGCGGTTGAAGTTGTCGTATTCGTGCGTGGTGACGCGCTTGGCGGGGTCGGTGACCGTCTTGAGGTTGCCGTTGGTGTCGTACGTGTTGGTGGTGACGTGTCCGGCCGCGTCGGTAACGGTCTCCAGCCAGCCCTCAGGGGTGTAGGTGTTGGTGGTGGTGTACTTCTTCGGGTCCGCCCCCTCGGCATTGCCGCGCGGATCGGTGACGGTCTTCTGCCGGCCCGCCGCGTCGTAGGTATAGGTGGTCCTGGCACCGGAGGGGGAGGTCTCGGTTTCGAGGTTTCCCTTGGGGTCGTAGTCGTACGTGGTGACCTTGCCGCGGGGCGAGGTCACCGACTTGACGTTGCCCGCCGTGTCGTAGGTGTAAGTCCGCTTGCCGGCGGGCCCGTTCTCCTCTTTGAGCTGCTTCTTGTCGTCGTAGCTGTAGGTGGTGGTGGCGCCGCGGCCGTCGGTGGAGGTCTTAATGGTGCCGTCGTCGTAGTAGGTCCACTTCTGGGTGAGCGGGCCCTGGGTGCGGCTCTTGAGGTTGCCGGCCGTGTCGTAGGTCATCTTGGTGCGGTGGCCGTTGGCGTCCACGACCGCGGTCACCCGCAGCGCGTCGTCATAGACAAGACTGGTGAACTTGCCGAAAGGGTCGATCCGGGCGGTGAGGAGGCTGCCCGAGTACAGATCGGTCCAGATGCCATTGCTCCCGTCAGTGAACGACGACTGGTAGACGCTGCGGTCGAAGGTGGTTTCCCGTCCCTCGGCGTCGATCTGGCGGGCCACCTGGCCGTCATCGTCGTAGAAGGTCTGCATGACCTTGTGGCCGGTGGCGTCGGTGATGCTGGCCAGCCGCCCGGCCTCATAGGTGTAGCCGGTGGTGCGCCCGTCGGTTCCCTTCACCGACGTCAAGCGGCCTTCGGTGTAGCCGTATTCGACGCTTTGGCCGGTGGGAAGCTCAACGCGCCGCAGCAGATGGGTGGCGGGGTCGGTATCCACTGTGGCGGTGCGGCCGACGACATCGGTGATCCCGGACAGCCCGGCATCGTTGTAGCTGAGTTCGATGCCGTGCCCGGAGCGGTCCTTCCAGGAGGTGAGGCGGCCCGAGCCGCTGAACGCCAGGACGCTGCCGTCCGGGACAGTCAGCTTGAACCCGGCGGAGGCCGAACCGATCAGCGTGGATCTGACCCCCTTCGAGGCCGGCTTGTAGCTCCCGGCGGATTCCTGGGTGTACTTGGCCTGCACGCCGGTGTCCGAGATGAACGTGACGTTCGTGCCGGAGACAGACAGGCGGGCGTCATAAGGGAAGGACCATCCGGGGCCGAACGCCCCCGCTGTTCTGCTGCCCGAGTTGTAGATACGCCCCAGGCTGATCGGGATACCGGGGGCGGGGACCGTGGCGTCCAGCGCGGTCTCGGTCAGGTCCCCGGTCGAGGTGTTGACCGGGTCTCCCATGTGGCCGAGGATGCTCGGCCGTCCCGTGGCGTCCGTGCACACGCAACCGGTCTGTTCGGCACCCGGCAACGTGACGTGACGGGGCTGGGGCGGCATGGCCGGGGACTTCGCCTCGGCGCTCCAGTTCTTGGCGCAGTCCCAGCCGGTCGTCGTATCCGCAGCCGGTTCCTTGGAGACGGCCACCTTGATGTAGTACTCCTCATCAAGGGACATCGTGGCGTACTGGCTGTTGTAGTACGTGAAGGTCGGATAACTCTCGTTCCCGCGGAAGCAGGTTTCATTCAGCTTGACGTTGTCCGAGGCCCGGTAGAAGGCGATGTGGTGCGACCACTTGCTCACCGCATCAGGGTTGTCCGAGCGCATCCCGCCCCACTCGAGCGGAAAGCTGATGTAGGAGATGGGGACGGGCCGAAAATTCTTGGGGGCAGGCGGCGCGGCAGCCGCTGAGGCCGATTTCAGTGCAGATGCCGGACGGCCGAGCGGGCTGACCATCCGCTTTAACTTGCCCGAATAGACCCGCTTTTCGCCCTTCGGTCCGACCGACACTGTGCCGGGCCGGGCGTGGTTACGGATGCCCTCTACCTGCGCCCGCCGCTCCTTGGCGGTCATCGGCTTTTGCGGCTCAACCGGCTGGGCGGCGCGGAGTGTTGGTGCATCCGTCGCGGCGGATGCCGCAGGTCGTGCCGCAGCAGCGGGCGTGACGGTGAGCCCGCCGCCCCCCAGTATCACTGCCGCCGCAGTAACGGACGCGACCAGACGCCCTCCTCGCAGGCGTAACTGCACCATGCCCTCCCCAGGTCGTTGCGTGTGAACCGTTTGATCCTTCCAGGGGCGGGAGTTGCTTCAAGTGCCTTAACGGAAAATGGATATGAGGTGACTGTCACGGCCGGGAGCGCGCAACCATTCCGCCTTCTCGCGGGTCGAAAGGAGATCGTCCATGGCCTGAGAGTGAGGAGCAACGTATGCGGAAAGGCAACAGTAAGTCCTGGCTGCGCCCGGGGGAGAGGGGGCTTGCACTCGCCCTGGGGGGTGCTCTGCTCGGCGGGGCGCTCATCAGCGGCGGGACCGTGCAAGCAGACGCTGCAGGGGGCTTGAAGGCTGATCCGTTCCAGCCAGTCAAGGTCCGCTCACTCGGCTTTTCCCCATTATCTGTGCGTGGCGAAGAAACGCCCGCGGCGCAGACCGGTGAATTCTCCATGGCCTGGATGGAATGGCCTGGACGTGCAGGATTTCACGGCAGGGCTCAAGTGCGGGTGCGCAGTGCAGCCACCGGCACGTGGTCGAAATGGCTGGATCTATCAATCAACACGCAGCAAAAATCCGCTGGTTCAGGCCGCAAGCATTCCGGCGTCCAGCGCACCGACCCGCTGTGGGTCGGGCCCTCCGACGCCGCGCAGGCCCGCCTGAGGCCGGCCCAGGCAGAGCAACGCCTGCCGAAGACGGCCAGCATCAAACTCCTCGCCCCCGGCCCGGCCGCCCCGCCTGCCGCCCGCCCCGCACCTCCCAGCGCCTCCCCGGCTCCGTCAGCCAACGGTGTTGCCGCAGCCGTGGGGCGGCCGCCGATCACGAGCCGGGCGCAGTGGCAGGCGAACGAGAACACCACCCAGCCCCCCGCCGTCGGCACCGAAACCAAGGCCGTCCTGGTCCATGCGGCGGGCGGCACGAACGACTACAGCTGTGCCGATTCCCCGGCGCTGGTGCGGGGGATCCAGGCCTACCACATGGCAGATCCCGACCACCTGTGGAGCGACATCGGGTTCAACTTCCTCATCGACAAATGCGGCACGATCTTCGAAGGCCGCGGCGGCGGCATCGACAAGTCCGTGACCGGCTTCCACACCCCGGGCTTCAACACCGACACCACAGGCGTCGCGCTCCTGGGCGAGATGGGCACGAGCCGGCCCACCCCCGCGGCCCTGCAGTCGCTGGCCCGGCTCGGCGCCTGGAAACTCGGCCTGTCCGGACATGACCCCGCCGGAACGGCCACGATGACGGCCACCGCCTCCAACGGCAAGTACGACGTCGGCGAGCAGGCGACCTTCCTCGCCCTGGCCGGCGCCTCGGAGGCCATGATCACCTCCACGCCCGATGAGAACCTGAACGCCCAACTGCCCTACGCACGCGCGTATGCGACCAGCCCCGCTGCCAACGCGGCTGCCCCCACCGCCGATGTGAACCGCGACGGCGTCAGCGACCTGGCGGTCGGAGCCCCGCAGGCCACGGTCGGCACCCTCAAGACCGCGGGAGCGGTCACCGTGGTGCCGGGGGGCAAGAGTGGCCCCGACAGCGCGGCCAAGCACGTCCTGACCCAGAACGCGCCCGGCGTCCCCGGCACCGCCGAAACCGGGGACGCCTTCGGCGCCGACAGCGCCTACGGTGACCTCAACGGCGACGGCCATGCAGACCTGGTGCTGGGCGCCCCGGGCGAGAACGACGCCGACGGCCACAGCGACAGCGGCTACGTCACCGCCCTATACGGCCCAGGTTTTGACAGCGGAGACGGCTACAGCCTGGATGCCGCCGCCCGCATCAACGACGCACGCCTAGGGGAGGCGGTCACGGCTGGCGACTTCAACAGCGATGGCAAGGCCGACCTCTTCGCCCTCGCCCCGGGCAACCCCGCCACCTGGTGGGTGCGCGACAGCGCCACGGGCGCGGCCACGAGCAGCCCTCTGCTCACGGCACCGGGCACGATCACGCACCCCGACGCCGTCAGCGGCGACTTCAACCAGGACGGCTACGCCGACGTCGCCATCACCTACATCGACCCTGAGGGCACCGGACGCGTCATGCAGTTCAAAGGCTCCGCCGGCGGTCTGAAGTCGGGCGCCGTGCTCTCCGCCAAGGGAGGCCGCTCGATCGCCGCCGGCGACCTCAACGGCGACGGCTACACCGACATCGCCGTGGGCCAGCCCTACACCGCCGAGTCCGGCTCCCCGGCAGGTGGACAGGTCACCGCCTTCTACGGGTCCTCCACCGGCATCACTGCCGGCGGTGCCACCACCATCGACCAGAACAGCGCAGGTGTGCCCGGAGCAGCCGAAACCGGCGATGCCATGGGCGCTGCCCTCACGATCGGCGACGCCACCCTCGACGGCGTCGCCGACGTCCTGGTCGGACTGCCGAACGAGGACATCACCCGAGCCGAGGTCGACCGCAAAGACGCCGGTGCCGTCCTGCTCCTGCCCGGCAGCGCCAGTGGCCTGACCGGCACCGGCGCCCTGGCCCTCAACCAGGACACCCCCGACATCACCGGAGACACCGAAGCCAGTGACCGCTTCGGCTCCGCAGTCTCCCTCGCCGACCTGCGCGGCAACGCCTGGGCCGACCTCGTCATCGGCGCGGAGGGCGAGAGCACCGGGGACGGCACCGTCCTGCACATCGAGACCACCGCCACCGGTATCAACCCTGCCAGCGGCACCTACTTCGGCCCCGGTTCACTGGGGCTGTCCGCAGCCGCGCATGCAGGCCAAGCCCTGGCGCCCTGACTCCCTTGCGCCACGGCAGGGACGAGGGGCAGAGCACCGGTCTCTGCCAGAACTGGGTGCGGTGACGCGCTTCAGGGTCCTACCCCGTGTAACCGCCGCTCTCGCCTGGCCGGACGGCCCATCCCCGCCGAGGTGGCCACCACCGAGTGGACGCAGGACGACCGCTACCAGATCGCCACCGACTCGATGATCGGCGGCCTGGCCCTCTTCCACAAGTACGGCCTCGTACAGGGCAAATGGAGCCCCGACGGTGGCGCGAGCCTGAGCACCTACTTCGTCGGCGCCACCTTGCGGGCCTTCCGCCCCGCCTATATGAGCTGGTTCCGCAGCCGGCAGGCCGGGCAGGCTGAACTCGCCCACCCGGGCCAGGGCGAGAGCGGCGAGCCGCACCGCGAGATCCCCGACCAGCGCGCGGGCGACCCCTGCTATCTCGCCTCCATGAACGACGAGATCAAGACGATTCTGCCCTACATCACCGATCCCCAGGTCCGTGAAGGACTCGGCTGGCGGGCCATGGGCTACACCCAGGCCGAGGCCGCCGAGCGGGTCGGCCTGACGGCCAAGGCCCTGGAACGCCGGATCAGCCGAATCCGTATCAGGCTCGTCGCCGATCTTGTAAGGCAGCCCGAACTGGGGGAGGGGGGGAGCACGATGACCGTCCGGAAGGACGACACCATGGACAACGGCACCACGACCGGGGAGCACGATGACTTCGACGCACTCCTGGACGCCTCGAGCCTGGGCGCACCCCACGTACTGGCCGAATGCACCCCGATCCCGGCCGCGGTGAACCACAGGATGCGCAGTGCACGAACACACCTTGCTCAAACTCCCTTACTGCACGCAGGAGTTGAACAGGGTGACGGCACGAGCAAGGCGGCGTCAGAGCCCTTGCATTCCCAGGACGACCGGGCAGACCGCCCCGACCGCGGCACTGTTTTGTCCTTCAGCGCAGGTTCAGGCAAGACTCACACCTATCTCGCCGGGCTCATGCGGGCGCAGCCCCGGATGAGGGTTGCTCTCTGGCTGAACACGCAACAGGCCCCAGAGGGTGAAGAGCTGTGGTCTGACTACGAAGAGCTGTGGAGCCTGATGAGGCACTCCACTGCTTCGCAGTGGGCGCCACTGACCGCCGAGCGCATGTCGTGGAGGGCACGACGCCCTGCGTCGACGGTCTATGCGGGCCGAGCCCGGCGTCCGATGACACCGGCAGAGCGAACAGCCCGGCGTTGGGCCACTCTTCTGGCAGACCGGCTTGGCGCGTATGACGATGCTCTCTGGCGGCCGGAACGGAGCCGTTCAGTCTGCCCACCGCAGGTGACCAGGTGGTCCAGCGTGCTTGAAGAACTCATCGGCAACAGCTGTGATGCGACAGCAGAAGCCCAGAGCCAAGCCGAGCGCACCCTGAGGCTGTTGCTGTGCCCTCACGAACACCAGAAGACGCCAGATGGGCTCACGAGGCAACCTCCTCCATACCCCTCGGACACTGCTGACGCCCACTTCGCTGCGGCGCACCGCCACCAAGCATGGCTGGACTTCCTCACCCGGCTGCTCGCTGCAGGGATGCCGCCCGGCGCCAGGCAGGAGCTGGACCTGCCAGGACTGCCGCCATGGATATTCCCGGGGAGGGCAGAGGGGGCCATGAGCTGGCCCGCGCGTACTTCCGGGAACAGTTCACGGACAGACCTCGCAGCCTTCCTTGCTCATCTTGTGAACCACAGGCAACTCAGTCTGCCGTGGGCCGACATGCAGAGCAGCCTGCTACCCATCACCAGGCCTGCACCGTTGGCACTGGGACGGCCAAGGAACTCCGTCACAGCGGCCAGGACACTAGTCGCACCGGTCCCCTCACGTCGTGCAGCGGTGCACACGCGGAAGGAGACAGAGGACGGAGCCACCCTGCTCCACGCCGACCTTCCCATGGCCTGGCACGCTGACGAAACTCGGCCGGGCAGCAGCCCAGTGCCGGCAACGTTCACCTACCGATCCAACGACCCTTTCGCGATCACAGCGGTGTTCTATCCGCAGGAGCCGGAAGAGACCGTGTGGACCTTCGCTCGCGACCTGCTGGCCGAAGGCATCCACCACAGCACAGGAGAAGGCGACGTCATCGTCTGGAGCAGCCGCTCACCTACCACCCATACGACAGAACGGCACACCTTCATCCGGCTGCGATCCCCAGAAGGAACAGCCCTGTTGTCCCTGAAAACCAGCCACCTTGCGGCCTACCTGGAACAGACCCAGCGCCTGGTGCCCTCAGGGACTGAGCATCAGCATCTGAGAAGCACGATCAGTGACTTTGAGGAGGAGCTCGGCCAGTGCGTGCGTCTTGGCCCTGGCTGCTGACCCGGCAACAGCCAGCCATAGGCAGCGATCGGCGACGGCTCCCGGAGTCAGCACCCCAGGAGAGCCGGCGTGCGGGAGCGGTAGGGGCTTGGTGGACAAGAGGTGCTGGCATGCGCGCAGCCTGAGGCGACAAGAGGCAGCGCCGCGTCGAGGGGAGGGGAGAATTGTGGAACGGAGGCCAAGGGGATCGGCACCTGGCGCCTCAAGAGTCTGAACGGCCGTATCGCCTCGCTGTGTGGGGGCAGAGGAAGCCGCAGAGACGAGGAGGGCCGCGCAGCGGAGCTTGCCAGTGCCGTGGTGTTTGTCCTCAGGTACGCCCGCCTTGGTGTGGCTCAATAGGCGTGTGAGGACAGCTGGTTGCACTGTGGCTTGGCGTGAGCGTTGGTTGCCAGCTTTCTCACTTGAGGGCCGGCGCGGACCGCGGTGAAGGGGCAGTCCAGTTGGAGGCCGCAGGGACAATGTGCCGGGCTGGCGGCACGCGCTGAATCCGCCAACTCGCCGCCAGGTATGGCTGGGCAGCCAGACGGAGCGCGGCTGTGCCGCGCGGTCTCGTCCCGGTTCTCACCGGCACGCCCTGCTGGATCGTTCGCTTTTGGAACGTTGTTGTCCTGTCCGTGTGGTGATGTGCGGGTTGCGCACTGCGGGTGCGAAGGTTCTCGGCCAGCTGTCCACCCCGGCACCGGGCTGGGGAAATCCCTCGTGAAACCATCTGCACCGTGGGTAGCGTGAGTTACCTCAGGCACCTCAGATCATCCAGGAGTTCAGACGTGAATCGCCGTTTCCTGTCCGTTGCGGTCGCCATCACCGCAAGTACCGCGCTGCTGCTGACCGGCTGCAGTTCGGGCGGCGGTGACGACGACGGCTCCGACAAGATCAAGGGTGCTGGACAAGACAAGGACGCCTCGGCGTCCACCAGTCCGTCGGCGGGGCCGGACGGGGCCGAGCGGCCGGAGACCACGCTGCCCCGGTCCTTCCAGGTCGCCTTCGACGGCTGGACGAACAGTGATCCGAAGCTGCAGGCCGTCCTGGACGACGGCAAGGAACGCCTCCGCGCCTCCTACGCCGCGATCATCAACAAGGACCCGCAGGACGACGCCCTCACCTTCTACAGCGAGAGCGACGCGCTGCGAACCGGCACCGAGTGGGTCAAGGGGTTCACGAACCAGAACCTGGTCCTGATCGGCAAGGGCCGGGTCTTCCAGCCGCAGCCCCGCATCAGCCCGGACGGCTCCGGAACGCTCTTCTACTGCGTGGACGAGGGCAAGGGGTCCACCAAGGACACCAAGACCGGCAAGGTCACCGCCATGCCTGCCGATGACGCCCTTGTGCTGTACCGCACGAAGCTGCGCAAGACCAAGGGCGGTGTCTGGAAGACCACGATGGTCCAGACCGAGCGGGGTGCCTGCACGTGAGGAAGCAGCCTCGCGCCGCGGTGGTGCTGCTGACCGTCGCGTCCTTATCGGTCACGCTGCTGACCCCGTCGGCCGCCTTCGCCTGGGGAACGGACCCGGGGGAGGGGGCGAAACCGCCCGCCGAGGACAGCGCGCAGGGCACGGCCAGCGGACCGGAATCGGGAGCCGAAGTCACCCGCACTCGCATTGTCGTCACGCAGTCCGGCGGCGGCACGGCCAAGCCGTCCGCCGGTGGGCTGACCGCTGTCGACCCGAACTGGAAACCCCCGGCCTGCTGGTACGAACCTTTCGCGACGCCGCAGCAGCTCAAGGACGCGACGGAGAAGATGAACAAGGGTGACCTGTTCTCCGTCAACTTCGGCCGCCGCTGGGGCAAGGACCTGCTCGTCGACGCGTTCGACAAGGGCGATGCCACCTTCACCGACACCCCGGCCAAGAACTACAACGTCGGCAAGAAGGGCATGTTCTGGCGCGCGGTGGCCCGCGCGGACCGGGCCAACGATCCCGAAATCCTGGACTGCTCCAAGAACTTGTTCTGTCAGAAGGCCGGTACCGTCCCCGACGACCCGAACGCCCCCACCCCCGAGGTGCTGGCCGCCTACGCCTACGACAAGATCCGTGTCCCGGACACCGAGGTCGAGCTGAAGCCGCAGGGCACGTCGACGGTGAACCTGCCCACCTGGATCTGGCTGGACAAGGCCGTCTTCAGGGACGTCACGGTGCGCGCCGAACTCCCCGACACCCCGTTGTACGCGGTGACGACCGCGAAGCCGGTGGCCTTGCACCTGCAACCGGGCACCGAGGATGCCAAGACCTTCCCCGCCTCCAGCGACTGCCCGGTGAACGAGGACGGCTCCATCGGTGCCCCGTACGCCAAGGGCGCGTCCAAGGAGGACCCGCCGTGCGGTATCTCCTCCCTCCGCGCCACGGGCGGTGAGCCGTACCAGCTGAAGGCCTCCGTCACGTGGGAGATCTCCTGGAAGGGCACCGGCGCTGCCAAGGGCGGCCTGCCCAACGGTACGTTCGAGACCACCCAGGACATCAACGTCCAGGAAATCCAGTCCATCAACCGCTAAGCGGTCACTCGAAAAAGCAAGCGCCCTGATGCAAAGGGGCTGATGTAACGGGGGATCAGAACAGTGTCGCATCGTCCGTCGGATTGGCATGTGTTGGATCTGGAGAAGGATCCGACGCCGGGTGATCCGCAGCGGGTCCGCAAGCTCGCCAAGGACCTGCATGACTTCGCCGACGACGTCGGCAAGGTGTTGCGGGACATCAAGGGGATGGCGGGCGAGGACGCGATCCTGCAGTGGGCGGGCCAGACCGCGGAGGCCTTCACCGAGAAGTTCGAGGATGCCCCCGGCAAGCTGAAGAAGCTCAAGAAGAGCTATGACATGGCGGGCGACGCCCTGGCCGCGTACTGGCCGGAACTGGAGCGCGCCCAGACCCTGGCCGACAAGGCCCTGGTCAAGGGCCGCGAGGCCCAAGCCGATCTGAGCAGTGCCAAGTCCCGGCTCTCCTCGGCCGATTCCTGGGTGGACAAGGCCGGCAAGGAGGCCGACAAGTACAAGGACGACGGCGGCAAGGGCAAGGACGTGCCCAAGCCGGATCCGGACAAGGTACGCGCCGCCACCCGTAACGCCGCCTCAGCGGAGAAGGCCCAGAAGTCCGCCCAGGGTGACGTCGATTCGGCGAAGAGCGCGCTGGACGCGGCGAAGAAGATGGCCGAGGACGCGCGCAAGATGCGCGAAGAGGCGGCCGGGACCGCGAAGCGGAAGATCGACGAGGCCTCCGACGCCGGTATCCAGAACCGCAAGTGGTGGGAGGAGATCGGCGACTGGGTCTCCGACAACTGGGACACCATCGTCGCCGTCTGCAAGGTCGTCGTCGCCGTCGTCGGCGTCATCGCGATGATCATCGGCGGCCCCATCCTCGCCGCCATCGTGATCGTGGCCGGAGCCATCGTCCTCGCCGACACCTTGAGTAAATACGCAAAAGGCCAAGCCACCCTCATGGACGTGGCATTCGCCGCCATGGACTGCATCCCGGGCGGCAAGGGCATCACCACCGCCGCCAAACTCGGCAAGGGCCTCAAAGGCCTCAAAGGCGGTCTCAAGGGGTTCAAATCAGCCCGTACCGCACTCAAGGGCGGCGCGAAGGGCGCCTACAACCGGGTCAAGAGCAAGATCAAAGGCTGCGGCGACCCGGTCGATGTCGCCACCGGGCAGATGTTCCTGGCCGAGACCGACGTCACCCTGCCCGGCACGCTTCCGCTGGTCTTCACCCGCCGGGTCGCCTCCGGATACCGCTCCGGGGGCTGGTTCGGGCCCACGTGGTGCTCCACGCTCGACCAGCGCCTCGAAGTCGACGACGAGGGCATCGTGTTCGTCACCGAAGACGGCATGCTCCTCACCTACCCTCACCCCACGGGACCGGATGCCCCTGTCCTGCCTGAATTCGGCCCGCTCCGGCCGCTGGAACGCCTGGACAGCGGCGGCTATCGCGTCACCGACCCGGCCACAGGCCACCACCGCCACTTCGCCCCGCCCGTCGATGACGTGGCCCTACTGACCCGAATATGCGACCGCAACGGCAACAGCATCGACATCGACACCGACGCCGAGGGCACCCCCCAGGGACTCCGCCATTGCGGCGGCTACCACCTCAAGCTCACCATCGAGGACGAACGGGTCACCGCCCTCAGCCTGGCCGACGCCGCAGAAGACGGCTCGGACGTCGTGATCAAACGCTACGGCTACACCGACGGCAACCTCACCGAGGTCACCAACTCCTCCGGACTGCCCATGCAGTTCACCTATGACGACCAGCTGCGCATCACGGCCTGGGAAGACACCAACCACAGCCGCTACCACTACGTCTACGACGACCAGGACCGCTGCATCGCTCAGGGCGGTGAGGACGGCCAACTCGCCAACACCTTCACCTACGACCTCGCCGACCCCGCCTGGCCCGGCTGCCGCATGACC
The DNA here is from genome assembly GCF_040647455.1 of Streptomyces sp. NPDC041068. Lineage (NCBI taxonomy): Bacteria > Bacillati > Actinomycetota > Actinomycetes > Kitasatosporales > Streptomycetaceae > Streptomyces > Streptomyces sp. NPDC041068. The sequence continues at coordinate 23,699 of NZ_JBEZCG010000034.1, read as the reverse complement.
GATGCCACCACGTCGGCTGGCGCCACCTCCCGCTACGTCGTCAACCAGGCCTGCCTGGTGGTCGCCGAGATCGACCCGCTCGGGAATACCATCCGCTACCAACACGACTGCCGCGATCGTCTGCTCGCCGAAACCGACCCTCTAGGCAACACCACCTGCTACCACTACGACGACGCTGGCAGCCTGCGCTCCATCACTCGCCCGGACGGACGTTCCTCACATGCCGAGTACAACGAACTTGGCCTCCCGGTGAAGGTGGTGAAGCCCGACGGTGCGGTCTGGCTCCAGACCTACGACGAGCGCGGCAATCGAACGGCAGTCACCAACCCGGTCGGCAGGGTTACACGCTTCACATACAGCGCGCAGGGTCACCTCATGTCGGTGACCAACGCCAACGGCGATTCCTCGGTTGTCCGGTGTGACCGGGCCGGCTTGCCAGTTGAGGTCACCTCCTCTCTGGGGAGCAGTACACGCTATGAACGTGACACATTCGGCCGCCCTGTTCGCACGACGAACGCCTTGGGCCACACCGCCCGGATGGAATGGACAGTCGAGGGCAGACTCGCCCGCCGCATGATCAGCGACGGTCACGAGGAGTCGTGGATGTACGACGGTGAGGGCAACTGCCTTGAGCACACCGATCGGATGGGTGCTCACTCTCGCTACGAGTACACCCATTTCGATCGGCTCTCAGCCCGTATAAGCGCCGACGGCGCGCGCCACGAATTCACCTACGACGCAGAGCTTCGTCTCACGCGCGTCACTAACCCCCAAGGGCTGGCCTGGGAATACGACTACGATCCGGCAGGACGACTGACCGCGGAGACGGATTTCGACGACCGCACCCTTCGCTACGGCTACGACGGGGCCGGACGCCTCATCTCCCGTACCAATGCCCTCGGCGAAGTGGTGTGCTTCGAGCGTGACGTCCTCGGCCGGATCACCCGCAAAGACGCTGCAGGGCACGTCACCACGTTCACCTACACTCCGGGCGGCCAACTCACGGAAGCCGTTGGCCCGGACAGTGCACTCGCCATGCACTATGACCGTGCTGGACTGCTGCTCACCGAGTCTGTGAATGGCCGTGAGCTGTCCTTCGCCTACGACGAGTTGGGGCGCCGCATCAGGCGTACGACCCCTGCAGGAGCAACGAGTGCTTGGTCTTACGATGCAGTAGGCCACCCCACGCAGCTCACCACAGCGGGCCATTCCATCACCTTCGAGTATGACCCGGCCGGGCGTGAACTCGCCCGGCACCTGGGCCCTGGTGCGACACTCGCCCAGACCTTCGATGATCTGGGGCGTCTGACAGCCCAGTCGGTCACCTTGGACGGTGAACGGACGGTCAAAAGTCGTGCGTACACCTATCAGGCGGATGGCAACCTCGTCGGCCTCTATGACAGCCACCTCGGGAGTCGCCGTTTCGGCCTGGATGCGGTTGGCAGAGTCACGTCTGTCCAAGGGGCGGACTGGGCGGAAACCTACGCTTACGACGCCACCGGCAACCAGACCGATGCCTCCTGGCCCTCTGGCCACCCGGGCCAGGAAGCGACGGGCAGCCGGGACTGCATCGGGACGCGCATCATCCGCGCGGGCAATGTCCGTTACGCATACGATGCCCAAGGACGCATCGTCCTGCGCCAGAAGATTCGCTTGTCCCGCAAGCCGGACACATGGCGCTACACCTGGGACGCCGAGGACCACCTCACGACGGTCCAGACTCCCGACGGCACGGTCTGGCGATACCAGTACGACCCACTGGGCCGCCGGACGGCCAAGCAGCGGCTCGCAGCCGACGGCAGCACAGTCGTGGAGCAGATCCAGTTCACCTGGGACGGCACCACTCTCTGTGAGCAGAGATCAACGGGAGCAGAGCTCCCCAACCCAGTGAGCGTCACCTGGGACCACCGCGGCCTGCATCCAGTGGCCCAGACGGAACGCATTGCAACTGCCGAGGCGCCCCAGGAAGTAATCGACTCCCGCTTCTTCGCCATTGTCACCGACCTTGTCGGCACGCCCACCGAACTCGTCGACGAGCGCGGCGACCTCGCATGGCGCAGCCGCAGCACACTCTGGGGTGCCACCGCGTGGACAGCCGACAGTACGACGTACACACCTCTTCGTTTTCCGGGACAGTACTTCGACCCGGAGACAGAACTGCACTACAACTACTTTCGTCACTATGACCCGCAAACAGCGCGCTATCTCACGCCCGACCCCCTTGGCCTAGGACCGGCGCCCCACCCATCCACCTATGTGCGCAATCCGCACCGCTGGGTCGACCCCCTTGGCCTGGCACCAGGAAGCTGTGGGGACGGAGACGGGTTCCTCTATCGAGGCGTTCCTACAGGACACCCGATGTATGACGATGCCCTACAGGGCAGGGCCGTACCGAGGGGAGGGCACTCCGACCCCGGTCGTCATGCCGGCGGCAACACGGATAGCGAGTACACGTCCTGGACGCACGACTATGAAGATGTGGCGCTCGACGCCGCCGAGGAGCTGGGCCCCGGAGGCCTTGTGATGCGAATTCCGGAGTCGGAGGTTCCGGCATCTCGCAACATTCAGATCCACGACACTGATCACGAAGTCTACGAGGAATCCGAACACGCTCTGGAAGGAATAGTTGATGGGGCCGAGATCAGCATTGACCGTGGACCATGGACCAGGCCGTAGAAGGGGAGAGGCTCGCCAATGAAAAGAGAGCAGCTCGGCGCGCTCATTTCCCATGACGCCGAGGCCTGGGCTCTGTGCCGCGCAGCGTTGATCGCTGGGGCTCCTTTCGCGATCCATGAAGGAGCCACCGACAGAACAAGGGTCCTCTCCATCTATAAACGCAGGTGGAAGCATGCAGACAAGGCAGGGCAGCCATCCACAGGATTTACACAGGCGCTGACGGACATCGAGCACTACGGCGGTGACGCCCTGGTCCTTGGGTACGTGGACAACCGAGGTGAAGGCGGGTATTACTTCCAGCTCTTCCTCAGCCCTGACTCTGGTCGCCTGGTTGCATGCCTGGGAGTGAAGCCATCGCGCACTTGACGTTCTTCAAGAAGCGATCTGGCGGACAGCGGTGGTCGTCGGGGAGCCGAGCGCAGCCCTAAAGTATCGTCCGCCGTGGGGCGGTTGATCTCCGCCTGGATAACACAGCCAGGAGCGAGCGTGCCCGTCAACAGGGCGGCAGTCCGCTGGCGGCGGGGTGATGGACACATAGGCGACGACGAGGAGTAAGGCGTCCGCAACGCCCCAGCGATCGCGCTCAGGTTTGTTCCGGTAGTTGCCAGCATGCTTCGTCCGCCTCGAGGTCGCGGTGCCAGGAAGCCACTGTGCGGCTGCGGGTGAGGCAGTCGAGGAGGTCCTCCACGGACGGGGGCGCGGTCCCGCAGAGCCGGGCGAGGACATTGATATCGGCGCTCCCGCTGCCGGTCTCGGTGTGCACCGCCAGGCTTAGGGCGGCCAGCCGGACAGACGGGGGAGCTTCACGGGGAGCCGTCAGAGGGGCAGGGTGCAGGGCCCAGTGAGCGGCGCGCGCTGGCTGTCCACGGCCTGGTGCCTGGCCTAGGACGGCGACGTCCAGCAGCTGTGCCTCGATGGCTCCGTGTCGGCGGCTGGTGCAGCGCAGCCAGTCGGCGTGTTCGAGCTCGTGCCAGAGGGCGGCGTGGGAGGCCAGGCGCATGCCGCGCAGGAACCCCTCGCACAGTTCCACGCGTCCCTGGCGGTCGGCGCGCAGTGCGCACTGCAGCGCGAGGAGGCGGGCGGTGGGGGAGGAGAAGCGGGGCAGCGCCGCAGCCAGGTAGGTGAGCATCTCCTTCACGCGCACGCGTTCATCCGCCCCCGGCGACCGGGCCGTTGAGCGGCTTCGGGGCCGGCGGGAAGCCTCGAGGGGCGGAGCGGCGGGGAGCAGGGCGTCGGGGACCACTGCGGCCTGTGCGGTCGCGGCCGCGCACGCCGCACAGCCATCGGCCAGGCGCCACAGGCGCCCGCCCTGGGCGCGCATGAGGACCAGATGCACGGTGCCGGAGCAGCCGCGGTGTCGCGGATGCCACCGGCAGCCCCGCTCGAAGCACTGACAGGTTCGCAGATGCGACGGCAGCGCCCCCTGCCGGGCGTGCTGGGCCAGATGAGCCAGCGCCGCCGAACGCGCCGAGCCGGCGACAAGAGGGCGCGGGCCACGGGGGCAGTGCGGACACACCAGCACCGGGCCGCCCGCCTCGGGCCGCAGCTCCACACTCCAGATGCGCCGCACCCGTGCGTGCGTTGTGCCAAGTCTCATCGGGTGCGCTGCTCCCGCCTGCCCCGCGCCTCCATCGGGCGACGACCGCACACGCTAGTGCAGACCTCTGCCCTGTCGCGCGGATCGCCGACCTGCGGAAATAGGGCAGAAGTCTGCACTGACAGGGCAGGGTGCTGCACCTTCGGATGGTGGGGTGACGATCTTCCCGCCCGACCCGAACCTCACCGCGCTGCGCCTGGAACTCGCGCGCCTGAGGGCCGAGCGGGGATTCACCTACGACGAACTCGCCGACCGCAGCGGCCTGGCCCGCCGCACCCTCATCGAGATCGAACAGGGCCGCACCGTCGGCAGCCTGAAGACCTGGCACGTCCTCGCTCACGCCCTCGACGTTCCCGTCGACCGCCTGCTGGGCACCCTCTGCAACGGCCACACCCCGCCCGGGACCTTACCCTCCGGCAAGCCGGTCCGTCCCCTCGCCAAAGTCCCGCGCGCACCACCCGAACGGGCAACCGCCATAGAACAAACACTCCACACATCGCACGCCCGTTCCCGCCTGCTGGGCTGTTCGCGGGACATTCCGGCGCCCTCCCCGTGTCCACGGCGCGCCGCCTGGCACGTTCCCTCCCATGCACCCCCACCCCACGACCCAGGCACGCCACTGGGACGGCAGCCCACTCGCTGCCCGCCGCCACCGCTCCCTGCGCGTGTCCGCCACCAGCCCCAGCCGGCTGCTGCGCAGCGGGCAGCACAGCCGCTGCCGCGCATGCGGGAACCGTATCGAGTGGTTCCAGCGCGACAACCACCGTCCCATCGCCCTGCACCCGGCCGAACTCGCCGCCGCCGACGTCCCTGCCTCCTGCCGCTGGCACCTTAGCTGCGGCATCGCCCACCGCTACAGCGACAACAGCGCCTGGTGCCGCATCCCGCACGCCGTCCTGTGCCCGCACCGCACCGTCACGCCCCGGCTCACACCCCGCCTGGACGAGACCCGCCGCCAACTCGCCGTCCGCACCCGCACCCTGATCGACACCGGCCTGTTCACCCCACCCGCCCCACCACCCCGCCCGCCTGAGAAAGCCGCAGAGCACCACATCACCCGGCCAGTCATCCAGACCCTCTGCACCCGCTACCTCGCCGCCCAACCCCTCCACCTCATCCGCTGCGTGGCCCAGACCCGCTCCCGCCGCCGCTGCCCGAGCACCGTCCTGCACCCCACAACTCCGGTCGGCACCTGGACCCTCCTCCCCACTACCCCCACTCCTGTCTCCGGCCACGCCCGCAGACAACTCGCCCTGCCCTAGGGCCTCATGGCCGTCTACGACCTCAGTCACCTGCCCTACGCCGAACAGCTGCGCTGGCGCGCCCAACGCTGCCCCGCCCACGCCGCCGCACACAGCGCCGCCGACCTCACCCTGACGGCATGGCAGCCCTTCGACCCCCTCCTGCACCACCCTCACATCCACACGCACCTGCCCGACCCCGCACCAGCCAGGTGCCGCACGGCAAGGGGGCGCCGCACACCCGCGTCAAAGACCCCCCGGCCCCACTGACGCCCAAGGCCGTACACGTCACCGCCGACGGACTGCCGGACCCTGCGTCCGCCACCGCGCAGCGCCCGAGGTGCCCGTGCGCCGGCCTCAACTCCCCGCAGTTCACCCGCCTCCTACCTGGAGCACTGCCGTGCTGACCTTGACCGACGAGCAGACCGCCGCCGACGCCTTCCGTGCCGGAGACCACCTGGTCCTCCAGGCCGGCGCGGGCACCGGCAAGACCACCACCCTGGCCCTGCTCGCCCAGACCACCCGGCGCCGCGGCCGCTACCTCGCCTACAACCGGGCCATCGCCCGCGACGCCGCCACCCGCTTCCCGCCCACGGTGACCTGCAAGACCGCCCACGCCCTGGCCTACGCTGCACTCGGTCACCGCTACACCCGCCGCCTGAACGCACCCCGCCGCCCCGCCGGACAGGTCGGCCAGGCCCTCGGCTTCACCCAACCGGCCCGCCTGGGCGAGCGTGACGTGACCCAACGCACCCTCTCTTGCGCCACCCTGCGCACCGTCACCCGCTTCTGCCACTCCGCCGACCCGGCCATCACCCGCCACCACGTACCCCGCCTGCGCGGCCTGGACGACCCCGACCAGCACGCCCAACTCGCCCAGGTGATCGAGCCGTTCGCCCGCAAGGCCTGGGCCGACCTCCAGCACCCCGACGACGGCGTCGTCCGCTTCGAACACGACCACTACCTCAAGATCTGGGCCCTCACCCAGCCCGCCCTGAAGACCGACTACCTGCTCCTGGACGAAGCCCAGGACACCACCCCCGTCGTCGAACAGATCTTCCTCAACCAGCGCGGCCACGCCCAGCTGGTGATGGTCGGCGACTCCGCCCCGGCCGTCTACGGCTGGCGCGGCGCCAAAGACGTCATGACCGGCTTCGACGGCACTGCCCTGCCCCTGTCGCAGTCCTTCCGCTTCGGCCCTCACCTGGCCGCCGAAGCCAACCGCTGGCTGCAGATCGCCGCCGCCCCCATCCGGCTGACCGGCACCGTGCCCACCGAACCCGGCCCCCTCACCCGGCCCGACGCCGTGCTGTGCCGCACCAACGTCGGCGCCCTGGCCCAAGTCATGACACAGCTGACCACCGGACAGCGCGTAGCACTGGTCGGCGGGGGAGAGAGCCTGCGCGCCCTGGCCCTGGCCGCCCGCGACCTGAAAGAGGGACGCCGCACCACCCACCCCGAGCTGGTGCTGTTCACCTGCTGGGGCGACCTGCAGGACTACGCCGCACACGACCCGGCCGGCGGCGACCTGCAGCTGCTGGTCGACCTCATCGACACTCACGGCCCCGAGACCATCCTCGCTGCCGTCGCCCAACTCGCCTCCGAAGAGAGTGCCGAGGTCATCGTCTCGACCGCCCACAAAGCGAAGGGCCGCGAATGGGCGGACGTGAAGATCGCCGACGACTTCACCCCGCCTGCGGACAGCGAGGAGCGTGACAACCAAGGTCGTGCTCTGCCCGGCCCGATCGACGACGGCGAGGCCCGCCTCGCCTACGCCGCCGTCACCCGCGCGCGCAGCTGCCTCGACCTAGGCGGCCTCTCCTGGATCCACTCCCGCCCAGATACGCCGGCAACGGATACCGGCACACCATCCATGCAGACCTGACCCGGACGCTTCGCCGTTCAGATCCTGTACTGACCGTGACGGCCGTGCCGAACAACAGCCGATGCTCATCGATGCCCTGCCCACCAGGTCACCACCGTGATGACGCATCCGCCCGCAGCAGCAGCCGCACCTCGGACAAAACTGAAGGCGGCGGCCCGAAGCAGTCGGCGAGCGGTGCTTCGGCTCTCGAGTGCGGCCATGGCTTCCTCCCCCTTGCGGAGCGGGCCCGAACCTATGACGGGCCCCTCAAAGGGAAAACCCCGACCGGGAGTTGAACCCGGACGAGGTCGATGGCCGCCGCCGCTGGCGATGCTGTGAGTCCTCGCCGCGCTGCCGACGCCTTCTCAACGACTGGCCGCCGGTTGGCGTTCCCACGTAGAGGGCGATGCGTCAGCGGGAGCCAGCGTCTCGTCGGCCCGATGTGCTGGAGTCTCGTGCCGGTGGCGCCACAGACCTGGGGCGCAGCAGCCGTGGCTGCTGCTCTGGGTGGCCGGGTGCCGTGGGTGAGTTCGTGCGATCGGCGATGGTCAACTGCCGCCATCAACGCGGTTCCCCGGTCCGGCTGCATGCGATCGGTCTGGGGGGGATCAGGGGGAACGTACGCTCAGTCCTCCAGTCGGACCGGCATCAGGATGGAGAAGGTGTCCTCGTCGTCGGGCCGGCGGATCGCGATCGGTGTTGTGGGGTGCCGAGCTCCAGAATCAGTCGGCCCCGGGCCCCGGCGGTCAGTGCGTCCAACAGGAACTCCCGGTTGACAGCGACCTGGTTGGGGTCTTCGGCGCCGTCGGGGCAGAGGGTCACCGTGCCGCCATCCTCCATCCGGAGCACGCTGAGGTCTCCGGCATCTCCGGAACGAACGGACCGGTCTGCAGAGCCTTCCGGAAAGCCGCCACCTCGACGACGGTGCGACGCCCCATGGCCGGGGGAGGAGGCGACGGTAGTCGGGGAAGCCGTGGTCGAGGCATGGACCGCCTGCCTGCCTGTCCCCGGCCTCCAGTACCACGCGGTCACCGTCGACAGAGAAGAGCACGGATCCCTCACCACCCAAGAGCCCCGCATCGCGTCGGCGAGCGGACTGGGCACGATCACCTGGACCCGGCTTCCGTCGTGGCCGGCGATACCGGTCTGCGCGACAGCCATTCGGTATCGGTCGGTGGCCAGGACGTGGAGGCTCTCGCCCTCGACGTCGAACAGGACCCCACTGAGCATCGGCAGCTCCGGGTCGGTGCTCGCCGCGAAACGAACCGTGTACAGCGCGGCTGCCAACTCGGGCGCGGCGACAGACAGATGGATGGCGGCGGTGCGGGGCGAGGCCATGATGTTCTCCCTGTGATCGAGTAGTGCTCGGAGTGCGGAGAACTCGCCGCGGGCATCGGACAGTCCCTGTGCCAGGCGGCGCAGGTGCGCCGTCAGCAGGGTCCGGACCAGATCGGTGTCCGCGCCGGACCAGCTGGCCAGCACCAGCCGGATGTCTGCCAGCGGCGTCCCGGCCCGGCGCAAGCGGGCCGGCAGTCGGGCCTCCTCGAGTTGCCCGGGTTCGTACCAGCGGTAGCCGCTCACCGGATCCACCCAGGCTGGCACCATCACACCGGCCCGGTCGTAGAACCGCAGGGCACTCACTCCCAGGCCACTGTCGCGGGCCATCTCGCCAATGCTGCGCATGTCGTTCTCCACACCCAGGACTCTGGGCCCTGCACCAGGTCGAGGGTCAACCCGGTTCCGCAGTGTTCTCGCGACGATGGAGACGGATGCTGGGGTGGCTGTGGAGGTCTGAGCGGGCTCTGGTTCTCGTTCTGTGGAGATGCCGCTCTGTGTGTGTGATGCCCGCTATTGCAGTGCGCGGAGGACCAGCTGCACCTCCTGGTGCCACTCGGCGGCGTCGCTGTCGTCCACCCAGCTCCGCGCGAGCTCGGACCCCTTACCCAGGACACGGCGAAGAGCCTCACCGGCAGCGCACAAAGCTCGACCGGTAGTTCGCGAAGCGCCCCGTTCGGTGCGTCCTCCGGGTCGATCCTCGGTGGCTTAGCCGCTCGACCCGCTCCTCTTCAACACCACTGCCAGTGCGTACGGCGCTCATGTCGCCGTCTGTGCAGAAGACGACGCAATCCTGCGCCTCTGCGAGGAAGTCGGGCACCCGGCGGTGTGGGACCCGTAGGACTCCACGGCCCCAGAGCGATACGGCGTCCGAGTCGGCATCAAGCGGGTCACCCGCCACCTCCACTGACGGGTGTGTCAACTTAACGGCTGATCTTGGTTGTTGAGTTATCGCTGGTCGGTGGGGGTGCGGCGGTCGTCGAAGGCGATCTGGAAGGCGTTCAGGGGTGCCTTCCAGCGCATCGTCCAGCGGCGTCGGCCTGTGCCGGTCGGGTCCAGGCTCATCAGCGCCATGTAGACGCACTTCAGCGCGGCGGCCTCGGAGGGGAAGTGGCCGCGGGCCCGAACTGCCTTGCGGATGCGGGCGTTCACGCTCTCGATCGCATTCGTGCTGCAAATGATCTTACGGATCTCGACGTCGAAGGAGAGGAAGGGCACCATCTCGGCCCAGGCGTCGGACCACAGCTTGATCACAGCTGGATATTTGGTGCCCCACTTCTCGGAGAACTTCAGGAACCGCTCGGTTGCGGCGGCCTCGCTCGAGGCGGTGTAGACGGGCTTCAAGTCCTTGGCGACCTTGTCCCAGTCCTGACGGGCGCAGTAGCGGATGCTGTTGCGGATCAAGTGAACGATGCAGGTCTGGACCACTGTTCGGGGCCAGACGGTCTCGACCGCGTCGGGCAGGCCCTTGAGCCCGTCACAGACGAGCATGAGGACATCTTCAACTCCGCGGTTCTTGAGCTCGGTGAAGACCTGGAGCCAGTGTTTGGCGCCCTCGCCGCCGCCGGCCCAGATGCCGAGGATGTCGCGGGCGCCGTCGACGGTGACGTCCATGGCGATGTAGATCGGCCTGTTGGCGACCTTGCCGTCGCGGATCTTCACGTTGATCGCGTCCACGAAGACCACCGGGTAGACGCGATCGAGCGGCCGGGACTGCCATTCGGCCATGCCCTCCACCACCTTGTCGGTGATCGTGGTGATGGTCTGCTTGGACACCTCCGCTCCGTACACCTCGGCTAGATGAGCCGATATCTCCCCGTGCGTGAGGCCCTTCGCGGACAGCGAGAGCACCATCTCGTCGACGCCGGTCAGGCGCCGTTGCCGCTTGCGAACGATCTGCGGCTCGAAGGTGCCGGCGGTGTCGCGGGGCACCTTGACCTCGACCGGGCCGACGTCGGTCAGCACGGTCTTGGAGTGGGTGCCGTTGCGGCTGTTGCCACTGTTTCGGCCACTCGCGTCGTGCTTGTCATAGCCGACATGATCGGTGATCTCGCCCTCCAGGATGGACTCCAGCACCCGCTTGGTCAGCTGCTGCTGCAGCCCGACCTCGCCGGTCAGTTGCAGCTCGTCAGAGCGGGCACGGTCGACCAGCATCGCGATCAACTACTCGTCCGACACCGCCTCCACGGCTACTTCGGCGACCGGCTCCTCCACGGCCTCGTGCTCGGTGATGGTCTCGCTCATCAGGTGTCTCCTTGATCATCGGATCCGCCGTCTCTTGGGCGCTCCCGCCGCGAGCAGGACCGGTTCGGTGGATCCGCGGCCCTCTGTAGGTAGGTGCCGGTGGTGGTGAGCGTCAGTCCGCGCGCGGGCAGGGCGCGAGGTCCACCTTCACTGTGGCGGTGGAGAAGGTGAAGTCCAGGGTGTCGCCGACCGTGCTAGGGCGGGGGGGACTGCCGCCGGAGTAGTACTCCATCACCGCGTTCGTCATGAACTCATGGGTGCGGTACAACTCGAATCCCTCCTTCTTGATGACCGGTGCTGCCCACTGCGGTACGCGGTCGTCGCTGCGGATCGACCCGACGAATCCGTCCAGAGCCTCGTGCCACTTCGCGAGCTGCTGCTTGTGGGGACGCACCAGTTCGTCGACGCCCTCGGCTCCACGAGCGCCGACTGCCTCGCGCAAGTCAGCAGTGACCAGGGAGTTTTCCCGATGCTCGTGGCGGCGATCCGCGTACCGCGCGTAGAGCACTCGGCGGCGCTGAGCCTGCGGCTGCCCCCGGCCGGGGCGGTCCACGATCCGGTGACGCGTCGATAGCTCAGGTCAGGAGTGGTCCCAGTGGTCCCGCACGATCCGGTACACCGTGTAGATCGGACCGAGCCAGCGTGCGAGCTGGTAGGGGCGGCTCTGGTCGCCGCGGCAGTGATGGTGCCCGGCTGGATTCTGTGACGTGCTGCTCTTCTTCTTCGCCATCGGGGTCTCACCTCTTCCGGGTTCCCCACAGTGCGTACGCGAGAAGTACGCCCAGGTGGACCATGGGGACGGTGACGGCGCCGAGCCCGGCGTCGTCCAGGCCGAGTTGCTGGATCGTGTAACGCACGAGCAGGAAGCCGTGCGGGGAACGCAGGCGGGGCGGCGCGGTCGTCAGAGCCGCGGTGATGGCTTCGGTGACGGCGGTCGCGGCCGCCTTGACCCGGGCGAGGGCCCTCACCCGGGCCGTTGTCGGAAGGCTGGTGGATCCGGTCATGGCACGCCTCGCTGTTCTTGTCGTGTGAGTGCGTTGGGCGGGCCGGCCGGTGGGGCCCCGCACGCCAAGGGATGGGTTGCAGCCCTCATCGTGCGTACGCGGGTTGGAGGACTGGTTGGAGTCGCCGTTGCAGTCGGCATCAGCCACGACCGGAGGGCAGGGCGGAACGGGCTGCTGCCCTGCGGTTGGGGATAGCCTTGACGGGAGTTGCTCCACTCGGGGGAGGGGCGATGGGCGATCAGGCCGTCCCACGGACACTGCGTTTCGAACTGCTCGGGCCGCTGCGCGCATGGCGGGAAGGGGTCGAACTGGATCTCGGCCAGCCGCAACAGAGGGGCGTCCTCGCCATACTGCTGCTGAACGCCAATCGGTCACTGAGTCAGCAGCAACTGATGAGCGGCCTATGGGGGATGACACCGCCGGCGCACGCGGTGAACCTCCTGCAGCGGCATGCCTCGGGGCTGCGCCGTGTGCTCGAACCCGGCCGGCGACCCCGTTCGCCCTCGCGTCTGCTGGCCTGGACCGCGGCCGGCTACCGGTTGACCGTGCCGCCCGACCGGCTGGATCTGCACGACTTCGACCGTGAGGTGCACCGTGCCCGTGCCGCGCGCAGGGCGGGGAACCTGCCCGCGGCGGCCGTAGCGCTTCACGAGGCGTTGGGTCTGTGGCGCGGGCAGGTGTGTGAAGGGTTGTCCGGGCCGTCGGTCGAGGCCGAACGGCAGCGGCTGGAAGAACGGCGGCTCAAAGTGCTGGAGGAGCGCATCGAGGTGGATCTCGGGCTCCGTGACCCCTTCGACCTGGTGGGTGACTTGCGCCGGCTCGTGGCCGATCAGCCGACACGGGAGCCTCTGCACGGCCTGCTCATGCTGGCGCTGTACCGTGCGGGCCACCAGGCCGAGGCGCTGGCCGCCTTCCGGCAGGCGCGCCGGAGCATCCGCGAGCGGATCGGGACCGAGCCCACCGGACGGCTGCAGCGGCTGCACGAGCGGATTCTCGCAGGGGACCCGGCACTTGACGTACCGCAGCCGGGCTCGGCCGCTGCGTCTGAGGCCGGACTGGGCTCAGGCCCAGCAGGATTGGGCTCAGGTGTGGCAGGACCGGCTTCCGGTCCAGCAGGATCGGGTTCCGTTCCGGCAGGAACAGGCCCGCAGCAGCCCGACCGCACCCGGCCGCACCACCCTCTGGTTCCCGCCCAACTACCGCACCGCACGCGGGACTTCGTCGGCCGGGCCGATGCGCTCGCCCGGCTCGACGCCCTCCTGCCCGGTGAAGGCCACAGCACCGGGGGAGCCGTGGTGATCACCGCGATCGGCGGGACGGCCGGCGTCGGCAAGACCGCGCTCGCGGTCTACTGGGCCCATCGGATCCGGGGCCGGTTCCCGGACGGACAGCTGTACGTGAACCTGCGCGGCTTCGATCCGACCGGTTCGCCGATGCACCCGGCCGAGGCCGTACGGGGATTCCTCAACGCCCTGGCCGTGCCGCCGGAACAGATGCCTCTCGATCCCGAGGGGCAGTCGGCGCTCTACCGGACCCTGCTGGCGAGCCGCCGCATGCTGGTCGTGCTCGACAACGCGCGCGATGCCGAACAGGTACGTCCCCTGCTGCCGGGTTCATCGGGCTGTCTCGTGGTGGTGACCAGCCGGAACGACCTCGCCGGTCTGGTGGCCACGGGAGGCGCCCATCCGGTGACGGTCGACCTTCTCTCCACCGCCGAAGCACGCGAGATGCTCGCCCGCCGTATCGGCCGGCGTGAGGTCGACGCAGAACCGGCCGCGGTCGACGACATCATCGCGTCGTGCGCCCGGCTGCCGCTGGCTCTGGCGATCGTGGCGGCGCGTGCCGCACTCCATCCCGGCTTCCCACTCGGGGTGCTGGCCAAGGAACTGCACACTGTCGACGGCGGGTTGGGCTCGCTGGACGGCGGCGACCCGGCCTCCAACGTCCGGACGGTGTTCTCCTGGTCGTACCACCGTCTCAGGGCCCCCACGGCCCGGATGTTCAGGCTGCTCGGCCTGCACCCGGCCCCGGAAATCGGTGCACTGGCCGCAGTCGCGCTGGCCGGACTCCCGCCCGCGCAGGGCCGCTCGCTCCTTGCCGAACTGTCCCGCGCGCAGCTGATCACGGAGTGCGCGCCCGGCCGCTTCACCCGTCATGACCTGCTCCGTGCCTACGCGGCGGAACGCGCCCGCACGCAGGACACGGATGCCGAGAGGCATGCGGCGCTCCGCCGCATGCTCGACCACTATCTGCACACCGCCTTTCACGCCAGTGCGCTGCTCAACCCGCACCGGGACGACCCCATCGAACTGGCCGGTGCCGACGCCGCCGTTCCCGTCGAGCGGTTCGCCGATCACCGTCGGGCGCTGGAGTGGTTCGCCCGGGAGCACACGGTCCTTCTCGCCGTCATCCGGCAGGCCGCCGACGGCCGGACGGATGGCCATGCCTGGCGCCTGGCATGGGCCCTCAGGCCCTTCAGCGATCGTCAAGGTCTCTGGCACGACGCGGCGACGATCGACCGGACGGCCCTGGCGGCTGCCTCCCGTCAGTCCGACACACGGGGGCAGGCCGTCATCCATGGGTGCCTGGCGTACGCCTATATGGGGCTTGGCCAGTACGGGGAAGTGCACCGTCATGCGGACCGGGCTCTCGCTCTGTTCGATGAACTCGCCGACGCCATCGGCCAGGCACACGCGCACCGCACATCGGCATGGGCTCTTGACCAACAACGCCGCTACCAGGAGGCACTTGCTCACGCACAACAGGCCCTGAAGCTCTTCGAGACGGCCGGACATCGCACGGGTCAGGCTCGGGCGCTCAACGCGGTCGGGTGGTTCCACTCCCAACTGGGCGACCTCCAGCAGGGTTTGGCCTACTGCCGGCGTGCGGTGGAGCTGCAGGAAGAGCTGGGCGACCGGTTCAACCAGGCCGACACGTGGGACAGCCTCGGCTACGTCCACCGCCGGCTCGACCGGCGCGAGGAGGCGCTCGCGTGCTACGAGAAGGCGATCGAGCTCTACAGGGACATCGGGGACCGGTACAACGAAGCGAACACCCTGTGCTCCCTCGGCACGCTCCATCGCGACATCGGTGATGTCCGGGCGGCCCGCACCAGCTGGCAGGACGCCCTGACGGTCCTCGACGAGCTTGGCCACCCGGACGCGGTACAGGTGCGCGCCGATCTGGCCCGGCTGCGGGATACGAGATCCGTCCCTTGAGGGACGGCCGCCGACTCCGTCGGCTCCGCTCTTCCTTGACGGACCTCAGGCACATCGACGACTCTGCCAGCGAGGAATCCACTTCCCGCGCAGGTGAACAAGGTCATCGTGGAGGCCACGATGTCGGAAGACAAGATCAGCCAGCAGGACCTCGAAGAACTCATCCGGAAACTCGACCTGCTGAAACCCATGTTCTCCGCGGAGCAGCAGGAGGTGATGAAGGCCGTTTTCCGCGCTGCCGGTGAGTCGTACGTCGGTCGTCCCCAAGACCGGTGGGAGCTACTGAGCAGTCGCGCCGCCCGGTTCACTCCTGGCACGTTCCGTCCCGACGACGTCATGGAAATCTTCAAGATCTACGAACCCGTGCGGTCGAACCCGGGGGGCCGGATTTTCCAGGAGGATCTCGAAGACGTCACACAGAAACTGAGCATGCTGAAATCCGAGTTCACCGAAGGGCAGCAGGAGGTGCTGAACGCTATCTTCCGTGCTGCAGCCAGTTCTTATGCCGGACTCCCGCAAGACCGCCTCGGGCTGCTCGACGTTCCCGCCGTCGGCCCTTTGAGCGGCAGCCCTCGCGACGAGGTCATGGACGCCTTCAGGATCTGGGAACTCGCATCGCCGCAGCCCGATGACGGAGAGGGCTGAGCCGCGGGACGCCCGCGCCTTGCCGAAGGAGCGATCGGCGCGGCCGGTGGTCCTCGTCTCCATGCCCTTCATGGACTTCCGGCGCCCCTCCCTCCAGTTGGGACTGCTCAAGGCCATCGGCGTGGCGTCCGGATTCCCCGTGCGCACGTTCCACGCCAACCTCGACTTCGCCGCGCGCATCGGCGCGGACCGGTACCGGGCCCTTTCCGAACACCGCAGAGGCATGGTCGGTGACTGGCTGTTCTCCCTCCAGGCGTTCGGCGACGAGGCACCGGACCCGGACGGTCGTCTGCTCGACGACTTCGCCGCCGAACTCACCTACCTGGCAGGCGATGAACGGCGCGGGACGTTGCGCGATCAGCTCCTCAGGATGCGGCACGACGACGTGCCCGCCTACCTGGACGCCCTCCTCGACGCATTCCCGTGGCACACGGTCCGTGTCGTGGGATTCACCTCGACCTTCCAGCAGAACACCGCCTCCTTCGCGTTGGCCCGGCGGCTGAAGGAGCGCCATGCGGGGCTGCTCACCTTGTTCGGCGGAGCCAACTTCGACGGCGAGATGGGCGTCGAGTTCGTCCGTGCGGTCGACTCCGTGGATGCCGCGATCATCGGCGAAGGGGACATGGCCTTCCCCCAGTTCCTCCGCACGCTCGCCGCCGGCGGTGACCTGGACACCGTGCCCGGACTGGCTCGCCGCATCGAAGGACGGGTGGTCGCGGTGCCACCGCTGCCGCCCCTGCGCCGACTGGACGAGCTGCCCGTTCCGGACTACGACGAGTACTTCCAGCACGCCGAGGACCTGGGGATCCTCCGACGCGCGAGCCACCGATCGGTGTGGATTCCGGTCGAGACGGCACGGGGCTGCTGGTGGGGGGCGAAGCATCACTGCACGTTCTGCGGACTGAATGCGACCACGATGGAATTCAGGTCCAAGGCAGCCGAGCGCGTCCTGGCCGAATTCGCCCAGCAGGCCCGCCGATACCGGACGTTCCGCTTCGAGACGGTGGACAACATCCTCGACACCCGGTATCTGAAGTCCCTGTTTCCCGCGCTCATCGGGAGCGACGCGAGCTACGAGATCTTCTACGAGGTCAAGGCCAATCTGGGCCGGGAGCAGCTCAAGCTCATGGCGGACGCCGGAGTGACGCAGATCCAGCCGGGCCTGGAGTCGCTCAGCTCGCGTGTGCTGCGCCTTATGCACAAGGGCTGCAGCGCCGCGCAGAACATCAATCTGCTGCGCTGGGCCCAGTACTACGGCATCAACGTGGCCTGGAACCTGCTCTGGGGTTTCCCCGGTGAGACCCAGGAGGACTACGCCGCCCAGGCAGCGGTCATGCCCCACCTGTGGCATCTGCAGCCACCATCGAGCGCCAACCGGATCTGGATGGAGCGTTTCAGTCCGCTCTACCGCGACCGGTACACGCTCCTGGGGCACTGCCGACCCGAACCCAGCTATCGCTACGTCTACCCGGCCGGCGTGGACCTCGACAGAACCGCCTACTTCTTCGAGCACGAGGTCAAGGGCGCCCTCCCCGACAGCGACTACCTGGACGTACGGAAGGCAGTCGACGACTGGATCACGGCGAGCCGGGGCAACCACCACCGACCCGTTCTGCAGTACTGGCAGGCACCTCACTTCGTGCAGATCTACGACGGCCGGAATGAAGGCAAAGAGGGCACCTACACCTTCGAGGGCCCTCTGGCCGACCTCTACCTCGCCTGCAGCAACCGGGCCATCACGGCGGCGACGGCCCGCAACCGACTCGGCCTCGACCAGTCAGTGGAGGCCATCGAAGGGACACTGCGCGAACTGGCGAAGCTGGGGCTCGTCTTTCTCGACGGGCCCGCGGCGCTGGCCCTGGCCATTCCGGCGCCACGAAGAAGGCCGGTACTGGAGCACTGAACGTTGTCGGTCATCAATGCGTTACGCCGTTCTGAGTATGGCAGTTCCTGCAGGACTCCATTTAAATGGCCGTACGCAAAGGGCGACTCGGGGTGATCTCAAGGAGTTGTTCATCGATGTCCGACACCACTCGAGGCAACATGCCTCAGATCCTGTATGCCCACGCCTCACCGAAATCGAGCGGTGAGGTTTCGCTCTTCGACGAATCGCTGGAAGGGCACGATTTCACTTCGACGCAGGGGCCGGACTTCACGTCCTCCCGCGCGGACATCGCCGCGGCCACCGAGCAGCTGCGCGCAGCCGGATTCGAGATCCTGGAAGAGGGGAGCACGGCGACGACGATCAATATCGCCGGCCCGCCCGAGCTGTACGAACGGTATTTCCAGGTCCCCCTCGTAACCGAGCAGCGTGAGGTCATCCGGCCCGGATCGGCGGGCGAGCGAGAGACCGTGACGTTCGTCGACTGCCCCACCACTTCTCTGTCCGGCCTGATTCCCACGGACCGAAGCCCCGTGGTCGACGTGGTGGAGGGTGTGGCGATCGAGGAGCCGGTCTTCCCCTTCCGCGGCACACCGGTCAACGCTTCACCTCCGCGGCCCGGTTACTGGCATCTGACCGTCCCCAGGAAGGTCGCCGAGCTGCTGGATGCCGACAAACTGCATCAAGAAGGCATCAGGGGCGCCGGAGTCCGTCTGGCGATGGTGGATTCCGGCTGGTGGGGAGGCCATCCGTACTTCGCGGAGCGCCGCTTGAGCGGCAGCGTCGTGCTCGGGCCCGGGGCGGAACGAGAGGACGTGGACGAGAACGGGCACGGCACCGGAGAGTCCGCCAACGTCTTCGCGCTGGCGCCTGACATCGACTTCACCATGGTCAAGGCCAACTTCGAGAACATACTCGGCTCGTTCAACGCAGCCGTGAACCAGAATCCGCGCCCGCACATCGTCAGCAACAGCTGGGGCGGTAATGTCGCGGCGCCGCCCCTGACCGCCATCGGCCGGGCCATGGTGGACTCGATCACCGCTGCGGTGGCGGACGGAATCACCGTGGTGTTCTCCGCGGGAAACGGTCACTACGGCTTCCCCGCACAGCACCCGGACGTCATCGCGGCCGGAGGGGTCTACATCGACAACTCGGGTGGGACACAGGCGTCGAACTACGCGAGCGGCTTCAGGAGCAGGATCTATCCGGACCGCATCGTCCCGGACGTGTGCGGCCTGGTGGGCATGCAGCCCCATGCGATGTACATCATGCTGCCCGTTCCTCCGGGCTGCGAGATTGATCAGGAGCTGTCCGGCAGGAACGCGGCGGTGTTCCCGGAGGGAGACGAGACGCGCGCCAATGACGGGTGGGCCGCCTTCAGCGGGACCTCCGCGGCCGCTCCTCAAATCGCCGGCATCTGCGCCCTGTTGCGGGAGGCGTACCCGGAGCTGTCGCCGCGTGGCATACGCAATGCCCTGATGAGCAGCGCCCGAGACGTGCAAACCGGCGCGAGCAACCCGTCGACGAACGGCGGATCGATCGCGGGACCCGGGCACGACGAGGCGACCGGCTGGGGTCTTGCCAGCGCGTCGGCGGCCGTGGCGGCGGCGGTGTTCCAGATGTGAGCGGTGTGTCCGGCCCCTGGCCCATGAGGTCCTCCTGATCAGTTGACGCCGTGCCGGAACCGATCATGACCTGTCACGGACACCAGCGTCATCGAGCCCGGAGGGACGAAAGGCCCGTGGGAGACCGTCACCACCGAGCAGGGGCTAGACGGTCGCATGGTCGTCCCGGACCCGGCCGCCGAGACTCTGGAGGCACCTGCGGACGTCGCGGAACGCCTCGGCCTTCCCGCCAGCTCACAAGTCGTCCGACGCCGCCGCCGCGCGACCATCGACACGGAAGTCGTCCAGGTCCAAGAAGCCTGGTATCCGCTCGAACTCGCCCGTCGCGCAGGGCTCGACCGACCGTCCAAGGTGATCGGCGGCGTCCTCGGCGCGATGGCTGAAGCCGGTTTCGACCCGACCGAGGCGGAGGAACGCATCCGTGCCTGGGTGCCTACCGCCGATGAAGCGGCCGGGCTTGACCCTAGGCAACCGCGTGCCCGTCCTCGCGATAGAGCGCCTCACACGCGACAACCACGGCCGCCCTCTGGAGCTACTGCGCATCATCGGTGCGGCGGACCGCCTGGAACTGGTCTACGACGGATTGCCCTTGAAGAAGCGCCGCCGAGCTCTTCCCGAGACAAGGGAGGCACCTGGATGACGATCTGCCGCCCGCGACGCGCACGACCGGGCCCCACGACACGTTCATGGTCACCGAAGCCGTCGAGCATGTCCGCACCCACGCGGGCCTGACGCAGTAAGAAGCCGCTGATGAAGCCGACATGCCAAGAGGGTGAAGATCGGGCGTGTGTGTCCCTGGCATAGAGGAAATGCGCTGCCCCGGCCCGTTTTGCCCCTGTCGGGAGAGGATAGGGGGTAGGACGTCCCGGCCGTGTCGAGCTCCCCTCCATAGCCGGTGCAGTCCGACCGTGGGTGTCGGCGTTGCGGGAATGCGTGGGCATCCGCGGAATACGGGCGGGGCAGGGGCATCGCGCGGACAGCGGGGGATGGTAAAGAGCGTGTCACAAGCCGCAAATGAGCATCGTTCTCGCAGGTGAGATGCCTTGCGGCTGAGCTGTTCACGGTGCTCGGCTCTCGGGAATGGCTACGGCGGTGCCTTTGGGGACCAGCGAGGAGGAGGAAAGCCTGGTGGCGGCAGCATGTACGACAGCCGGTCGGGCCGTAGTCAAGGAGTGGGGTGTGCGGTGAGCCAGTCCTGTAGTTCCCAGTGGCGGAACTGGTAGGCCACGCCGGAGATCCGCAGGAGTCCTGCCTCGTAGGCCCAGTTCAGGAAGGTGCCGAGATGCCAGGGTAATCGGCCCCGGATGCAGAGCAGGAAAACTAGGTAGCGGCGGCCAGCCCCAGCGAGCCAGTACAGCCCGCCCAAGAGCCCGAACACGACGCCGAACGCGACATCGAGTGCGACCCCGACCGGGAGTTCGCGCCCGTGCTCGCCCGCGAGCCCGTACACGAGCCCGCCCACGATCCCGAACACGAGCCCGCCCGCGAGCCCGTACACGAGCCCGTACACGAACGTGCGCCCGTCCCAGAGCCAGCTCCAGAGCCCGAACGGGAGACTGGCCGTGAGACCGACCACGAGCCCGAACAGGAGCCCGTCTGCGAGTCCGTCTGCGAGAGCCCGGGCGAGCTGGCGGCGGTGGGTTGGGCTGCGCAGCCGCTGGAGTTGGAGCGTGTGAGGCTCTGGGACGAGAGGACGACTGGCCTGCCAGATAGTTCCCAGGGCAAGCCCCAAGGCCACTGAGGCGGGCAACAGCTGGAGGGGTGAGAAGCCGATGGAGGCCCGGGGCAGGAACAGGACAAGGAAAGCGAGAGCGGGGATGACGGCGAGCAGGGCATCGACGGTGCGGACGCGGCGGAGACCGGCCATGGGCCACAGTTGGTGGAGGACGATGTCGGTGCTGCTTGCGGTGGATGCCGGTGCGGTGGTGACGAGGTGGGCGGCGAGTTCGGCGAGCCAGTGGTGGGTCTGGTCGGGGCGGTAGCGGTTGGGGCGGGTGGGGTGCTGGTGAGCGGCTGCAGGCAGATAGCGGGCGAGGAGGTGGTCGCGGACCGCGCTGGGGGAGGCCAGGGTGAGCAGGTGGTCCGGTTCGCGGAGGTAGGCCAGGGTGTCGGGGTGGCGTTCTTCGTAGGCGGTGGCGGCCACGTTGAGGCGCCAGGGGGTGGCAAGGGAGCGGGCCAGTGTGCCGCCGGGCGAGGTCGTGAACGTGTCGATGACCGGCCTCCAGCGGTCGGGGCTGGTGCTGCGCGCGGTGAGATAGGCGGCGGCCTGGCCAGGGCTGACGTTGTCGAGCTGGATACGGGCGGCCTCTCGCATCCGCAGGTCCAGGCCGGCCAGGTCCTCGTACTGGGTGGTGCGGCAGGTGAGGACGACCGGGGCGATGCCGGTGGGGTCCTGGTAGTCGTTGAGTTTCACCAGGGCGCGCGCGGCACGACGGCTACCGGCCGCAGTGGCGTCGGTGTCCATCTCGTCCAGGCCGTCCAGGACCGGCAGGACGTGGTATCCGTCCACCAGCGTGGTTGCGTCGGCGAGGGTGATGCCCTGGTCCCGGAACTGCTGGTGGACCTGGTGGGCGAGCCATTGCTGAAGGGGGTGGTCGGTGTGCCAGTCGGTCAGGGAGAAGCGGACCGGGACGGGGTCGGTGTCGGTGCGGCCGGGATGGGTCAACAGGCCGAGGATGAGGTCCAAGGCGAGCAGCGTCTTGCCAGCGCCTGGTTCACCGGTGATGGCCAGGCGGGCGGGGCTCAGGTTCTGGTAGTAGGACACGATGTTGGTGAGACGACCGTTGGCTGCGGCGCCGGTCGCGTTGTTGGCGGGCTCGGTGCGCTGGTGGAAGGTCACGTCGATGCGATGGGCGCCGGGCCCGATCAGCTGGGCGCGCTGCCGGGTCTCGGCCGCGGCCACGACCGCGGCCAGTCTCTTCACCATTGCGCCGGTGTCCGCAGCAGCCTCGCGGCGGTCGTCGCGGTAGGCGAACCAGGCCAGGCAGGCGGCCGGCAGGGTAGGGGCCAGGGCGATCATCGTGACGGACAGCCGCGCCACCTCGAAGTGCTTGGACAGCCACAGCGCCAGCCCTACGGCCACGACCTGCAGGACTGCATAGATGGCGGCTGATCGGCGGGTCCGCGATCGTCTCATGCGACGAATGGTCGCCAGTCCGCTGACTAGCGGGCGGGCAATCGCCACCTTCGGTTCCGGATTGTGACACGGCATGACATACCGGCGGCGTACCAAAACCAGGTCAGTTACAAGACTTCTCATCTGCGAGAACAAAGCTCATTTGCGGCTTGTGACACGCTTCTTCCCATCACTTCGACAGGGATGAGCGGCGGTGGGGCGCTTCTTAGGTCCGTCCGCCGCCGGGATGCGGCGGCGGACGGAGGGCGCGAGGCACCGAGGCTCCCCCTCGGTCGGGCCTCGCGCGAGGTGTCCTCCGGGTGGCAGGGCCGCGGGAGTTGCCCCGCCGCCTGGAGAGCGGGGGCTCGAGCCGCATTGTCGGCGATGCGGTTCCAGCTGGCCTCACAAAGACGTCCGGCTCGGGGGCTGGGAGCCGGGGGTGAGAGTAGACGGGCAGCCGCTGTGATCGGTAGCGCGGTCCTGGTCAAGCTGCCTGGAGAGCTTTCCCCGGGTGGAGGGCGGCCGCGGTGGGGTGGAGCGCGGGCCGGGCCAGGCGGCGGCTCATCAAGGTGATGAGGGCCAGATTGACCATCGCTTCCGCGTGGGCGGGCAGTCTCTCGTAGTCCCTGACCAGCCGTCTTGCGTGCAAGATCCATGCGAGGCTGCGTTCCACGATCCATCTGCGGGGCAGCAGGACGAAGCCGGCCGCGCCTTTGGGGCGGCTGACGGTTTTGATGGTCAGGCCAAGCGTCGTCCTGGCCCAGGAGATGAGGGTGCCAGCGTAAGCGCGGTCGGCCCAGACGATCGCGATCTCCGGGTGTTCCGCACGCAGGCGGGCCAGGACGAGACGGGCGGCGTTCGCGTCGTGCATGCTGGCGGGTGTGACCGTGACCAGCAGCGGAAGCCCTTGGGCTGGATCTTCGACTCGTCCAGGACGAGCTTCCGGTCCTGGGCGACAAGTTCCTCGTACCTCTGGCGCGTGACGTTCCCGACCTTCGTGCTCGCGGGCATCAGGCCCACCCCCTGCAGCCCAGGACGCCGACTCTCCCATCGCCGGCGACAAGCCCCGGCCTCACCCCACGAGCGTCAACCCACCGCCAGATCGACAGCAACCAATGGCCACAGCTCCCGTGTAGAGGCCTTCCAATTCAGGTTCTAAGAGGTCGTTTTCTTCTGGAGTGCGTTGGTATCTCCGCAATTTGGCCCGCTGATGAACTGGTGTGGGTGGGGCTCACGAGCTGGTCATGCTTGTT
>NZ_JBEZCG010000033.1:0-55700 GCF_040647455.1 Streptomyces sp. NPDC041068 | reverse complement strand
CCCCCAACCCCCCCCCCCCCCCCCCGGTTGCCCGCGCCCTCCGCCCGCAGCCCCATCTCCCAGGCGATGCGGGCGGCCCGCCCGTGGGACACGTCGGGGTACTCCTCCGGCGGCACCTCGATGTACCCGCGCCGATCAGTGGGATACGTACGCAGCGCCTCGCGCAGCCTCTTCTCCTGCTCACCCGCCACGACGCCGACAGCCGTCTCGCGTACGGCGATCGAGCCCCGCCGGGCCATCCAGGCGACGGAGCCGAGGGCGGCCAGGGCGAACGCGCCCGCGCCGAGCAGTTCCCCGGTGGCGTCGGCCTCCCCCGGGGTACGGGGCGCGAGCTCGCCCTCGGGGTCCGCGATGACCGTGATCTCCTGGCCGATGGCGTAGCGACCGGACTCCGGCTTCATCTCGGGCCCCGGTACGCGCGTGCCGTCGCGCCGCTCCAACGTGTAGTGATAGGCGCGGGCCTCGCGCCCCCGGGGCTCGTCGCGCCGCTCCTCGACGACCGTCGCGGTGATCTCCTCGCCCCGCCTCTGCAGAGTGATGTCGTCCCGCGCCATGCCGGCGACCCCGACGGACATCACGGAGACCGCCACGATGAACAGAGCCGCGTAGACACTGGACTCCTTGGCCCCCAACTTGTGGATGAGCACGGCGAGAAGCACGCAGTGCGCGATCCAGAGGGGAATCTGGACGAGCAGCCCGAAGCCGTCCCCCAGAAGGAACATCCCCGCGATCGCGACCAGCGCGTAGCAGCCGACGCCGAACGCCGCCAGGGGCCGGGGACCGCGGCGCGAACGCCCCTCGACCAAGGGGCTGTTGACGCTGCCACTGCCGCAAACGTGACCGCGGCCGCAGCCGCTGTCACTGCCACAGCCACAGTCACCGCCACCACTCATGCGCACCCCGTCCGCCCGTGCTACTACACCCCTGTAGAGGAAGCTATCATCGCCCGCACACCCCTCTCCTGCCGCACCGCACCACGCGACCACCCGTCACGGAAGCCGCGCCAATCACCCGTCAACACCAGAGCAATTCGCACACCCATGAAAAAGACCCCACAAAAGGCAGGGCCACTTTCTCCTCAATTTCTCAACGCTCGGTGAAGCTCGGTGAAGCTATCAGCCGCACATGGGCGGTTCAGGCCACCCGAAGAGGAATTGACGGATCGCATACGCACCCGGCGCGCAGGTCGGGCCACCTCGCCCAGACCGCCAGTAGCACTGGCAAACAGGCATCGAACACCTGATTCCCGGAAACACCGAGGCAGACGGAGCCTCACCGGGCCACCTCTTCGCGTCACGACACGGTGACAGTCCTCCGAGATGCACCACCTTGCCCCGCTATCGCCCCTAGCGGATCCTTAACCCCACGGATAACGTCGGCCGCTCTAAGACACCCTCGTCCCAGCTGGACGGATGGAGACAGGAGCAGCCCATGACCGACCTCGGTGTGGATTACGACTATCTCTACACAATCAAGAAGGACTTGGGGACGGTCCGCAGGGAGTTCAAGGGGTGCACCGGGCACCAGGAGGACATGCGGGACGAGTACGGATCGCCGTACGTCTCAGGCGCCATGGACGATTTCACCACCAACTGGGACGACCACCGCAAAGAGCTCCTCGACAACATCGAGAAGGTCGGGAAGCTCGTCGAGCAGTCCATCGAGAACTTTGAAAAGCTCGACAAGGAACTGGCCGACGCGAACAAACGCAAAAAGAAGTAGCGCACGAAGAAGTAGACGTAAGACGTAAGACGTAAGACGTAAGGGAGAAATCGCGTGGCTGGCCGTCCCGTCGACTGGTCCCCCATTGCCGAATCGGACCCGACACCGGGCGACCCCGTCGCCGTCCGCGCGGAGGCGAAGCGGCTCTCGAACATCGCGGAGACACTGTCCCGGCAGGTCAAGAAGCTCCGTCAGCTCGGTGACGACGACAACATCAAGGGCAAGTACGCGAAGAGCCTCAAGGAGGAGTCCGACGAACTCGCGAGCCGCTTCGACAAGACCAAGGGGCGGTACGAGAAGGTATCGGGCCATCTGAACACCTGGGCCGACGAGTTGGAGCACGCCCAGGAGCTCGCCAAGAAGGCGCGCGACAAGGCGCAGGCCGACAAGAAGGACGAGGACGCCGTCAAGGAGGCCAAGAAGGACCTCTTCAAGGCCACCTCCCACTACAACGGTCACGCGATGACGGCACGCAGGAACATCCTGGAGGCCATCGACGACGCGGTGGAGGACAGCACCTGGGACAACCTGGTCGGCTGGGCCAAGGAACACGCGGAAGGTTTCAAGCTGTTCCTCGACATCCTCAGCTGGGTCGGGACAGCCCTCGCCATTGCCGCGATCTTCGTACCGGGACTCAACCTCCTCGTCATCGGGATCGGCATCGCGGTGGTGCTGGGCCGCATGCTGCTGGTCGCGGCCGGGAAGGCCACGTGGATGGACGTCGCCTTCGACGCCTTCGGTCTGCTCACCATGGGCCTCGGCCGGGGCGCCATGATCGGCCTCAAGGCAGCGAGCAAGTCGACGCGCGCCGCATCCACCGTGCACCGGGTCACCAAGCTCAAGGACGGCCTCGCAGCCACCAAGTCGATGCGCAACCAGCTGGCCAACCGGCTGGCCGGTGCGACCGACGACGCGTCCAAGGCCGCCATCCGCCAGGAGATGACCGCGCTGCGCAAGGGCATCGCCGGACGCGCCGGGCGCGTGGCCGACGAGATGCCGCCGCCCAGCAAGTGGTCCACGGCGGCCCACCTCGGCGACAGCGAGCTCGCCGCCCTGCGCCAGGGGATCAGCACGAACAAGCAGCTCTTCGGCGAAGGGATCTCGCAGGGCACCAAGGCGGGCGGCAACGCGGCCTACGGTCTTGCCATGGGCTCCGCCTACGCCGGCACGGCCGTCGACTGGGGAGACAAGCTGCTGGGCGACAATGACACCCTGAACGCCGTGAGCGACGGGCTCGACATCCCCCACAAGCCCAGCTGGGACGCGTACAACGACTTCAAGGGAAGCCACGGCGTGACGCAGGCCCAATCCGCTTGGTGAAGCGCCCGCAACGGCACGCCACGACGGCACGACGTCATGGCGTCACGACGTACGGAACCAGGAGTCACGGACATGGTGGACAACAGAACAGTCGGCGCGGCCGCCGGCCTCTCCCCCGATGACCGAAAGGTGATCAGGAACGCGCGGGTCGCCATCCTGACTCCGCTGGCCTTCCTCGTGATCGCCATCATCGGCGGAGTGCTCATCAATTCCGGGGCCCTTCCGAAGTCGCTCAGCGGTGTCTTCCGCGTTCCCGGTCAGGTGCTGCCGTTGCTGGCGGTGGCCGCCCTGGCCGTCGGCGTCGTCGTCCTGAACAACCAGCGCAGTTGGCGCGGGGAGTTCACCCTCTACTTCGCGGGAGGCGGGCTCGCCCAGTTCGCCCCGCTGTTCCTGCTGATGCACCACTACCCCGCGGTGCTCATCGCCCCTCTGCTGCCCGGCGCGATCACACTCGCGTACGGGGCGCTCGATCGAAGGAGCCGCCGCGATGCCGCCGGCTGACACCAAGAACGCGTTCGGCTACACCCTGATCATTCCCCCCGGGTGGGCGAGGATCCCCCTGCGGGAAGGGACCCAGGACGCGGTCAAGAGGATCGTCGACGAGGCCGCCGAGCGGGTCTCCGCGGATCTGCCCAAGGACAAGGTGGCAGATGCCCGCATGGAGCTGTACCGGCGGCTGAACTCCTCGGTGAAGGAGGCGCAGCGGCGGGACGGCGTGGACCTCTACCTTCCCGTGGAACCCATGCACGGGTATCTCGTCGCCGCCTCCATCGTCGTCGCGAAGCTCGACACCGGGCTGCGCGACGGGGTCGGCAGGCAGGACGTGCTGCGGCAGTTGCTGGCCGACTCCGACGACTCCGAACCGGTGGAGGTGGACGGGGCGGCGGGGCTGCGCAAGGAGCGCACGATGCCTGCGGATCCGGAGAAGGGCGCGGACGCACCGTCGAAGCATGTCGAATACGTCGTGCCGGTACCGTCGTCGTCCGAGTCACCTGCGTCACCCGCGTCGTCCGCGTCGTCTGCGTCGTCCGGCGGGGACGCCGGGTGGGTCGTCGTCAGCTTCACCACGCTCGGCGACGGCAACCCCGAGGGCGACTTCACCGAGATCCTCGTCGAGCTCTTCGACGCCGTGATGACTACGTTCCGCTGGAGGACCGAGTGACCGTCACCTTCTCCCTCGACTCGGACAGCGATGCCACCGTCTGGCCCGCCATGCCCATCCTGGGCGACGGGTGGGGGGCAGCGCGGGAGCGCAAGAAGTGGGCCCGCCGCACCTCGGAGCTGCTCTGGGCGCTCGTCGACGACGAACCGGTCGACAAGAAGCAGGTCAAGATGCTGGCCTTCGAGCTGGACTCCGTGGCGGAGCAGCTCCCCCGGACCGTCCCGGTCCACCAGGTCTTCCTCTACGTACCGGACCCCCGCCGGGAGTTCCTCACCTTCCTCGTCCACGCGGGCCCGAGCGAGGGCGACGTCGACGCGACGCTGGACGAGCTCGTGCAGAAGAACGAACCCGGCGCCGCCCAGGACCCCGAGGTCATCGACTTCGACACCGAACGCCTGGGCCGCGGCAAGCGCTCCATCCGCTACTTCGTCGCGTCCAAGGCGGGCGCCATGTGCTGCTCGGTGAACTACGCCTGGCGCCTGGAGTCCCTCGGCATCGATGTGATCGTGCGGACGGTGGGCGAGGACATCGGGTGGATCACGTCGAACATCGACGAGTTCGACGAGTTCGCCCGGAGCCTCTTCGTGAACCTGGACGCCTGAGGCGAGGGCCTGACTCCGCCATGCCCAACGATCTGTTCGGCCGTACGGTCGCCCGCGTGGCCCGCCCCTTCGGCGGCGGCCAGATCGCCGCGGCCTGGCTGTGTTTCGCCATCGGGTTCGGCTCCCTCTTCCTCACCGCGGTGGCAGCCCGGCTGAGCAGCCCCGCCGAGGAGATCCTGGTGTGGCTGCAGCGCGGCATCGTGTCCGCGGCGATCCTCGTCCTGCTGCTCCTGTTCACCAAGAACCCACGACACTCGGAACGCCCTCGCGAGCTCACGCTCCCCCTGGGCATCTCCGTCGCCCTCTTCCTCGCGGCGCTGGCAACGGCGTTCTGGCCGGGCGTCTTCGCCGCGTTCCTCACGCCTCTGCTCGTCGTCGGGTCGTGGCTCGTCGCGAAGAACAGGGAGCGTACGGAGGGCCGCGCACGCTGACCGCCGAGATCACTTGTCGGCGACGAACGAGCCCATCCCGCGGGTGGTGACGATGAGGCCTTCCTCGCGGAGGGCGGCGGTGGCTTTGCGGACGGTGTCGCGGGCGACGCCGAACTCCTGCTCCAGCTTCACTTCGGAGATCAGTGCGCGCTCCGGGTACTCACCGCTCGCGATGCGCTCCCGGACCACCTCGGCGATCTGCTCCCACTTCGGCCTGGTCGGATTGAATTCGAACACAAGGGAACTGTGCGTACCCCCGTGCATCCGCTCATAGAGAGCCCCCTTGCTGGATATGGGTAGACAGGGGTCTGCAGATGACTCTACGGTGAACGCAAGAGACCCCGGCGACGGATGGAGCCGCCCCGGGGCATGGCCGAACGCTTCAAAGGAGCGCCGACATGGTCGACTCTATCGCCCGCTTCCTCAGGTGGGCCCTCGCTCTCTGCACCCCGCACCCCCGCGGCCGCCACCGAGCCGGCGCCACCCTGCTGCGCCAACTCCCCGCCGTGCCGCCCCACTTCACCGAGATCCGCGAACAGCACCGTCAACGCGCCCGCCGCCGCGCCCTGTACCTGGCCACCCTCGGCATCGACGTGGGACCGGACTGCATCCACGGCGTACGGGTGGCCACCCGGTGACGCCGCGCATGCCGGTGCGGATGTGCGCCCGCTGCCGCCGGACCACCGACGCCCCGGTCCTGATCCACGAAGTCCACGCGGCCACGGGCCCCGGCTTCAACGTCTACGCGTGCCAGGCCTGCGCCACGCTCTACCCGCCGCCCACCGACGCGCTGGAGTTCCTCGACACCACGCCCCGCCCCCGCCCCTCCCGGATGACGATCCGCGTCTATCGGGTCACCGCCGAAGGCACGGCGATCGAGGACCGGGGCGAGACCCGCACCTGGACCGGCAGCAGCATCGACCCGCCGCCGAGCAACGCGGTGTGCCCGACGTGCGCCTGCCCGAGGTGCCGCCCCATGTAGCACTGGCAAACCCACGCCGAATTCAATATCCCCGGCAGCCCCAAGGCCGCCGGGGCCTTTCCTCGTCCCGCCCTTCGCATCACGACACGATGACGGCCAGCCGAAATAGGATGTTTTGTTCCGCTATGCCCTCTGGCGGAATCAACAACCCCACAGATAACGTCGGTCCGTTGGAGACATCCCTCGCCCCACCAGGAGCCGACCGTGAATCGCCGCACCATGCCCATCGTTGCCGCGCTCGCCGCGACCACGGCCCTGCTCCTGACGGCCTGTAGCAGCAGTTCCGACTCGAGCGACAAGATCAAGGGAGCGGATCAGAACACGAGCTCGAGCTCGAAGAGCCCCAAGGCCTCGCCCACCTCGTCCGCCAAAGTCTCGGACTTCGGTCTGCCCGACGACGTGAAGGTAGAAATCGAGTCGGTCACGACAGGCGACAAGACGAAGGACCAGATCCTCAAGGAACAAGCCGAAGGGCTGATGGCCCGGCAACGGATCTATGTGGATCTGGACCCCAATTCGCGCTATCTTACTCGTTATTACGACGGCGAGGCCCGCGCTTTCTACGCCTCGGAAGTCAAGAGGGCGAAGGCTGAAGGACGCACCATCACCGGGCTCTACCGGTATTACGACCGAAAGGTCGAGGAGAACACCGACGACCGTGCGATCGTCACCTATTGCGAGGACCGCTCCAAGGCATTCGCCAAGGACATCAAGTCGGGCAAGGCTCGCAAGACGAAGCCGAGCCCCGAGGACTTCATCAAGAACACCGCCACGCTCAGGAAGACCGAACACGGAACCTGGCTGGTGCAGTCCTTCCGTGGTGAGACCTCGGCGCAGGAGTGCCAGTGAGGAACCTGACGCGCACTGCGGCCGGTTCAGGTCTCGCGGTTCTCCTGGTTCTGGGTCCTGTGGGATCGGCGATAGCGGGCGACGGTACCGGTAGTTCCGGGAAACCACCCGTCGGCGAAGGCGGAGGTGAAGGCTCTTCCGGGAGCGGCTCCATCGGGGCACAGGTCCAGTACAAGACCAACTTCAAGGGGAAGGCCGGGGCGAGCCCCATCGCCCAGGGCGACGGCTCATGGGAACCGCCGCTGTGCTGGACCCAGCCGAAGTTCACGGCGAAGCAGTACAAGGAAGAGCAGGAGAAGACCGCCCCTATCGACCCGAACACCGGCAAGACCCTGCCCGGTTGGGACAAGGGGAAGGAATTCCACGAGGGCGACAAGGGCGCCTGGTGGTACCGGACGTACGCCGTGGATCAGCTGAAGTCGGGGAAGATCGATTTCGGGGACATGGAGAAGTGCACTTCCATCCCGGGCATCCAGTGGGTCGAACCCGGAGACCCGCCCAAGGACGCCATCTCCCCACTCGCACTCGCAGGCCTCGCCTACGCAGAGACCAAGCTTCCCGCACCCCCGGTCACCCTTCGCCCGGCCGCGGACGGTCAGATCGTGAACCTGGCCACGCGCGTGAAGTTCGACGCTCCGATCGACCCTGTCTGGGTTACGGCGAGCTTCAACCACCTCGGCATCGACATCGCCGCCACCACGGTGGCCAAGCCTGTCGCTCTGCGCGTGGAGTCGGGCACCGAGTTCGCCGATCCGCAGTCCTGCACGTACGACCTCACCAAGGCCAAGTCCGGCTACCAGCTGGACACGTCCAAGGCCGACTGCAACATCACCTACCGAAAGTCCTCAGGTGACAGGTCGTACCCACTCCAGGCCCGCGTCACCTGGAAGGTGACGTGGACCAACTCCGCGAACCCGGACGGCCCTCCTCAACAGCCTGGGCTCCCCGACGGTCTGTCCACCTTCGAGCAGGACGTCGCAGTCAAGGAGATCCAGTCCATCAACCGGTGACCGCTGAGGTGCCGCACCACACGCAGTCGTCGGCTACTCCCAGTGCAACGTCCCGGCCACGGTGTCGAAGAGTTCCACCATCTTCGACGCCAGGCCCTCCATCGGGGTGGAGAAGGTAAGAGTCAGCCACTGCCTGCTCGCGGGGACGGGGACGTGGTAACTCACGGTCGTCGTCGCAAGAGTGTTGCCCATCTGGCGCTCAGGGTCAGGCGCTTCGGTCTTCTCCGTCCGTACGGCGTCGCCCGCGGCGTCCAGCTTTCGCACCTCAGCGGGGCGTCCCGTCTCCGCCAGGCGGCTGGCCAGGTCATGTGCCGTGCGGCAGCCGGGCCAGCCGTCGGGAAGCAGGCTCACGAGCAGCGATGACGCCAGCGGCACGCCCTCGACGGTCAGCAGCGAGATGTACAGCTCGACACCACCCTCGCGGTGGGCCGCCTTGGCCTGCTTCTGCAGGTCTCGCATCAGCCGTTCCTTGAGTACGGGCGCATTGTCGATGCCCGCGAACTGCCTGTCGGCGAGAGCGGCGATACCGCGGTCGCGTTCATCGGGATCGAGATGCAGTTGGAACCAGCCGTCAGGGACGAGGATCGTGTAGTCGCTGGGCGGGTTGTCCCATTCGGTTCGGAAGGGCATATCAGGGCTCGCTAGGGCTTTCGGGGGCGTGGTCCGTGCCGGACTCCGCAGGGACGGGCAGAAAACGCATCGTGGGCATGAGGCGGTCCACAAGCTCTGTCAATTCGTCGGCACGCTCGAAGTTGAGCCACCTCGCCTCGACCAACACGATCTCCTCCATTCCATCCGGCCAGACCCAGTACCGGAGGCACTCACTGAGCTTTTTGCCCCAGCCGAAGCGCCGCTTCTCGGCCAGGACCGCCTGCACCCGGACAGCTGGACCGATGGGCAATTCGACGTCAGTGACCTTTGCTTCACCCTTGACTTCGGCATAGGACCACTTCAGCAACATGTGCCGATACTCTTCGGGCGACGGCCGCGGAACGTCGTCCTCCCCGTAGGCGAGGACTGACAGGTCTGCCAGAAACGCGCCACCCGTCGTGTAAGCCGCCACTGCCAACAACGGCCCGGACTCGTATGCCGTCAAGGCTCGTCTCTCCAGTTCCTGCTGGAGCGCGGCCTTGCCGCCGTCGAGGCTCAGCGGATTGAACTGCTCCACAAGGTTCATGGCCAGTTGTCGAGCCTCCGCCTGCGTGCCCTTGTGGAGCGTCAGATCGAGCCAGTCACCGTTGAGGTCGAAATCGACAAGATAATCTTCCTCTGGCCCAGGAGAGTTCTCAGCCGATTCCTGTTGATCTTGATTCATTACGACACCTCGTCAAAAAATAGGCCACCAGCCGTGACTCCACTACCGGCCACACTCAACTGTGTTGCCCTGCGCGAGATTTTGTTGACCGCATACCCCTCACCCAAGCTCTTGCCCAAGTATTTTGCTTCACTGAGTGCTGCCGCCGCGGAAGGGTCCGCCAAGGTCATCGATTTCCCCATTCCCTTGATGTAGCTACCGTTCCCGCGGTCTTTCGCTACACGTACCGACTCACGGAAGCCGCCCTTGAAAGCATCCTTCCAAGTGGATCCCTTGAAGAGTTCAGTGACAGGCTCCCGGATCGACTTCGAGATGTCGCCCTTCTCGAGCCCCTTGACAACTCCCGCTTCACGGTTGAGTTTGTGGCGATTACGTTTGAGTTGCCGAGGAGTCGCCTTACCTCCCTTGGCGAACTGCATACGGTCCACCAGATTCTTGGCGTAGCGGCCGCTGACTTTGGTCATTGCCTTGCCCGCCCCCATCAGGAGTAGCCCCACAGCCGCCTCGGCAAGTGCTGTCCAGGACTCGTCGCCCATTGCGACTTGGATCGCCGTGCAGGCGATGTTCACCAGCGTGGCCAGCATGGAGACGGCGCCCAGGAACCCTGCCAGTCCTTGCCCAATGACGGGGATCCACCCGACGGCCAGAGCTGCGATTCCAGCCCACTTGGAGATGCGCTCCGTCCACTCCGCCGCCCAGTCCACAAGGCCTGCGAAGTCGTCCCAGAAGCCATCCTTGAGGGCATCGTCAGAGATTACGTCGTCGATGGCCTCGCGTGCCTTCTTCGCAGCCGTGTCGCG
Source organism: Streptomyces sp. NPDC041068 (assembly GCF_040647455.1). Taxonomy (NCBI): domain Bacteria; kingdom Bacillati; phylum Actinomycetota; class Actinomycetes; order Kitasatosporales; family Streptomycetaceae; genus Streptomyces; species Streptomyces sp. NPDC041068. Next base: position 45,507 of record NZ_JBEZCG010000033.1, on the reverse strand, counting down.
GATTTCCTGTGCTCGCCGCAACTTCTCCCGGGCCGCCTCCAGAGCTTTTCCGGCAGCCTCCGCCCGGTCCTCCAGCTTCTCCTTGCGCCCCTTGCCGTCTCCCTTGCCGCCCTCACGTCCCTTACCGGAGTCACCGGAAAGACCGTCCAGCCCCTTCTGGGCGGCGCTCTTGTCGGCCTCGGCGTCCTGGGCGTCCTGTCGGGCGATCTCGGCGATCCGCTGAGCCCGGTGGAGTTCGGTGGCGTAGTTGCCGGGCTTGGCCGCGGCATTCGACTCGTAGTCGGGCCCGTGGTCCACGATCCGGTCGCCGACCTCATCGGCCACTGTCTTGTAGCGCTTGTGCGCGGCCTCCAGCCGCCCACGGCACTTCTTCGCCTTCTCGCGGAATTCCTTGCCGGCGTCGCTGTCCCAGGACTCCACTTCGGACGCCGCCTTGAGGTGACGCACCTGTCGCTCGAGCTCGTCGGCCGTCTTTCGGAGCTTGCGGCCCAGCTGCTCCAAGCGATCGGGATCCCCCGGGATAGGGTCGTGGTCGGCGAGCGGCTGCCAGTCCTTCGTGCGTGCGCCGGCCATCAGGACTTCTTCTTCTTGTCGGACTCCCGCAGAACCCTTGCCAGTTCGCTGTCGATACTCTCGTACGTCTTCGCGGCGGCCTTCGCGATCTCACCCAATCGCTTGATCTCGTCACCGAGTTCCTCGCGGTGGCTCTCCCAGTTCTCCACGAAGTCCCCGAACTGCCAGGCGAGGTCGTGCTCACCGAAGTCGTCCTCGTACTGGCCCTTCAGCTTCCCAAGACCGTCGAATGCGTCTTTGATCCTCGCGAGACCGACGCCCATCTCCCGGATGACCTCCAGGTCGTCGATCTTCGAGTACTCGCCCATGGGGGGCGCCCCCTCTGTACGTCGTCGTACCCGGCCACTGTCAAGGACAGCAAGAACGGGGTGACAAGGCGCTCACCTCGTCACCCCGCCCCTGGCAAGCCACACGGCGCAGCGTCCGTCCGCTACTTCCGCGCAGCCTTGCCCAGCTCGTCGTCGATCTGCTCGTACTTGTCCGCGGCGTTGGTCAGGTAGTCGCCCATGCCGTCCAGGCCCTCGAGGGTCTTCTTCGCGCCCTCGACGAACTCGTCGAAGTTCTCGTCGAACGCCTTCGAGGCGCTCTTCGTGACGAAGCCCGTCTCGACGAGGTTCTTGATGTACTTCTTCAGGCCGTCCAGCTTCTCGTTGAGCTTGTCCTTCTCCTTGACCACGTGCTTGGCCGCGTCTCGCATGTCCTGATATGTGACATCAAGGTCCTTGGCCATGAGGCTCACTCCTAATCGCAATTGATCAACTCGCCGCAGGGCCAACCCCCGTGGCAACCCTTGAACGCTCGAACGGATGATGCGATTGGTGCGATCTTCCGCTCTCGCGCCAGCAGCTTACGGGTGGGGCGGATGGGATCACAGCCCGGTTCAGTCACAGCTCTGCTATGAGCAAGTGCGAAGCGGCACCCGCCGCGGCACGCAAGGCCCCGGCCGCGGCGCGTGCCCTTCCGCTATGAGCCTGTGCACAGGCCGTTGCCTGCGGGAAGGGGGGAGCGGATATCGTCAGGCCCATTGTTCAGCTCCGGGGAGGACGATCGTGCGCCTGACTCTGACCGTCGTCGATCCGTTCGGCGGGGGCACCGCCGACGTGGTTCTCGACGCCGATCCCGAGTCCACCGTGCAGGACATCGCGGTGGAACTGGCCCGGCAGGTCGGCCACAGCGGTGCGCAGGTCATTCCGATCGGGCAGGGCCAGCACTCCCCTACGGGGAACGCGCCCATGGTCTACGTCGACGGGTACGCCGTCGACCCCTCCGCCACCGTCGTCACCTCGCCCCTGCGCGAAGGCGCCGTCGTGAGTCTGAACGATCCCGCGGGGTGCCTGCCCGGTGAGCCCTCCGGGCTCGTCGAGCTCCGCATCGCCAGTGGGACCGCCGCCGGCGCCGTGCACCGGCTCGGCATCGGGCGGTACGACATCGGCAGCGGCCCCGCCTCGTACATCCGCGTCGACGATCCGGAGATGCCCGCCCGCGCCCTGACGTTGTCAGTTGCAACCGATGGCACCTGCCAGGTCACCGTGCACGGGAGCGACAAGGACAAGCAGGGCGTGACCCTCGACGGCGCCCCCTACGACGAGGAGAAGGACGAGCCCGAGCCGACCACGGCCGTCCCGCTCGAAGGGGAGTCCAAGAAGGAGAGGAAGGCCCGGGAGGCGCGGGAGAAGCAGGAGCGCAAGGAGTGGAAGGAGCGGAAGGAGGCCCGGGCCAAGGCGCGGGCCGCCGGGCCGCGCGACACCGTCGACTGGCCCCTCGGCGCCCAGGTCGCCCTCGGCAACACCCTTCTCGAACTCGTCCGGTACGCGCCGCCGAACGCCGCCCTCAAGTGGTCCGAGGACGGCGCGGGGCTCGACTACAACCGGCCCCCTCGCCTGCGCCCGCCCGAGCGGCAGACCACCTTCCGGCTGCCCTCCCCGCCCCGCGAGTTCGAGGCGCGTCCGCTGCCGTGGCTGATGGCGCTGTTCCCGCTGGTCGGTGCCGTCGTCGCGGCGATGATCTTCAATCGCTGGTACTACCTGATCATGGCGGGGCTGAGCCCCATCATGCTCTTCGGCAACTACTTCATGGACAAGAAGCACGGGCGCAAGTCCCATGCGAAGCAGGTCAAGGAGTACAAGGAGACCAAGGCCCGGATCGAGAAGGACGCTCAGGACGCGCTGGTGGCCGAGCGGATCGATCGGCGCAATGCCGTGCCCGATCCCGCCGCCGTGCTCGCCCTCGGCACCGGGCCCCGTACGCGGCTGTGGGAGCGGCGGCGCACCGACGCCGATCATCTGCTGCTGCGGTTCGGGACCGGGCAGCTGCCCTCCGAGGTCGTGCTGGACGACCCCGAGAAGGACGACCACCGGCGCCAGGTGACCTGGAAGATCGAGGACGCCCCCGTCGCGCTGCCGCTGAAGGGGCTGGGCGTCATCGGCATCGCCGGGCCCGGCGACTCCGCCACCGCGCTCGGCCGCTGGGCCGTGGCGCAGACCGCGACGCTGCACAGCCCGATGGACGTGCAGTTCTATGTGCTGACCGAGAACACGTCCAAGGACAGTTGGGACTGGGTGCGGTGGCTGCCGCATGCCAGGCCGTCCGGCGGTCAGGACATCAACGTACTCATCGGCACGGACGCCGAGACCGTCGGCGCCCGCATCGGTGAACTGACGCAGATCCTCGACGCGCGCGTGAAGGCCGCGGAGGAGAACAAGGGCCAGGGCGCCAACTTCAGCGACCCGGACATCGTCGTGGTGTGGGACGGGTCGCGGCGGCTGCGGTCCCTGCCGGGTGTGGTGCGGATCCTGCGCGAGGGCCCAGCCGTCGGGATGTACGCGCTGTGCCTCGACTCCGAAGAACGGTTCCTGCCCGGCGAGTGCCTGGCCTTCGTCGTCGCCGAGCCCAAGGCCCAGGAACTCGCGGGCACGCCCGCCGTGCCGAACGCTCCCGCCCCGCCCCAGCAGGCCCCCGGCGGCTTCCCCTCCTTCCAGGCCTGGCACACCACCGCGCCCGACCCGCAACAATCCAATGCTCCCCAGGAGTTGAGGCTGCGCGTCGAAATGACCGGCGCCGAGCGCCTCAAGGACGTACGACCCGACTTCGTGACGCCCGCCTGGTGCCTGCGCCTCGCGCGCTCCGTGTCGCCGCTGCGCGACATCAGCGGGGAGACCGAGGACTCCGCACTGCCGGGGGCCAGCCGGCTCCTCGACGTGCTGCAGTTGGAGCCGCCGACCTCGGGGGCGATCACTGCCCGTTGGCAGGCGGGCGGACAGTCGACGATGGCCGTCATCGGTGAGTCGTACGACGGCCCGTTCGGCATCGACATGCGCAAGGACGGCCCGCACGGTCTGATCGCGGGTACGACCGGTTCCGGTAAGTCGGAGCTGCTGCAGACGATCGTGGCCGCGCTCGCCGTGGCCAATACGCCCGAGAACATGACCTTCGTACTCGTCGACTACAAGGGTGGATCGGCCTTCAAGGACTGTGTGAAGCTGCCGCACACCGTCGGCATGGTCACCGACCTCGACGCGCACCTCGTGGAGAGGGCCCTGGAGTCCCTCGGCGCCGAGCTGAAGCGGCGCGAGCACATCCTCGCCGACGCCGACGCCAAGGACATCGAGGACTACCAGGACCTGGTGCGCCGCGATCCCTCGCACGCGCCCGTGCCCCGACTCCTCATCGTCATCGACGAGTTCGCCTCCATGGTGCGCGACCTGCCCGACTTCGTGACGGGGCTCGTGAACATCGCTCAGCGTGGCCGTTCGCTCGGCATTCACCTGCTGCTCGCCACGCAGCGGCCGAGTGGTGTCGTGTCTCCTGAGATCCGCGCCAACACCAACCTCCGCATCGCGCTGCGCGTCACCGACGGCGGCGAGTCCAGCGACGTCATCGACTCCCCCGAGGCCGGGCACATCTCCAAGAACACCCCCGGACGTGCGTACGTACGTCTCGGGCACGCCTCGCTGGTGCCCTTCCAGTCGGGTCGTGTCGGTGGCCGGCGCCCCGGTGCCGCCGATCCGACCCTGCTCGCGCCCTGGGTCGACACCCTCGACTGGTCGGCGCTCGGCCGTGCCTCGCTGGTGAAGCCGAAGGCCGAGGCCCGCGAGGAGGAGGAGATCACCGACCTGAAGGTCCTGGTCGACGAGATCATCGAGGCCAACAGGGTCCTCGGCATCCCCGCCCAGCACAGCCCGTGGCTGCCCGCGCTCGGCGAGACCCTGCTGCTCGACGAGATCCCGGTCCCCGCGGCCCTCACGGCCCCCGGCACGCTCGCGCCTGCCGCGTACGGCATCGAGGACCTGCCCGCCGACCAGGCCCGCCGCCCGGTCGTCGTGGACTTCAAGACCTTCGGCCATCTGATGATCGGCGGTGCCCCGCGCTCCGGCCGCTCGCAGGTACTGCGGACGATCGCGGGCTCCCTGGCCCGCACCCACTCGTGCGCCGACGTCCATCTGTACGGCATCGACTGCGGCAACGGCGCGCTCAACGCCCTGACCCGGCTGCCGCACTGCGGCGCCGTCGTCGGCCGTAACCAGACCGAGCGCGTGGTACGCCTCATCAACCGACTCAAGGGCGAACTCACGCGCCGCCAGGACCTGTTGGCGGACAAGGGGTACGCGGACATCGGCGAGCAGCGGGCCGACGTCACCGAGGACGAGCGCCTGCCGCACATCGTCGTGCTGCTCGACCGCTGGGAGGGCTGGCTGCCCACGCTCGGCGAGGTCGACCACGGCTCGCTGACGGACGAGATCACCACGATCATGCGTGAGGGCGCGAGCGTCGGCCTGCACATGGTGATGACGGGTGACCGGCAGATCCTGGTGGGCCGCATCTCCTCCCTCACCGAGGACAAGTACGGCCTGCGCCTCGCGGACCGCTCCGACTTCTCGACGCTCGGCATCCCGGCCCGCAAGGTCCCCGAGGAGATCGCGCCGGGCCGCGCGTTCAAGAACGAGAGCGGCACCGAGACGCAGTTCGCGCTGCTCTCCGAGGACTCCACGGGTCAGGGGCAGGCCGCGGCGATCTCCGCGATCGGCGAGCAGGCCGCGGCCCGCGACGCCGAAGTGCCGCGCCACCGCCGCCCGTTCCGCGTCGACACGCTGCCGAGCCGCATCTCCTTCGACGAGGCGTGGGAGCTGCGCGACCCGGACGCCCCGCGCTCCAAGCTGTGGGCGCTCGTGGGCATCGGCGGCGACGAGGTCATGGGCTGGGGTCCCGATCTCGCCCAGGGCGTGCCGGCGTTCGTCATCGCGGGCCCGGCCAAGTCCGGCCGCTCGACGGTCCTGATGAACATGGCGCGTTCGTTCCGCGCCCAAGGCGTACGTCTGGTCGTCGCCGCACCGCGCCAGTCGCCGCTGCGTGAACTGGAGGGCACCGAAGGCGTGTTGAAGGTCTTCACCGGCGACGACATCGACGAGGACGAGTTCGAGGAGCTCATCGACGACGCGGAGGCGTCGATCGAGGACCCGGTCGTCGTCCTGATCGACGACGCGGAGATGCTGGAGGACGCCGACGCGGCGAGCCAGTTCAAGCGGATCATCCAGCGCGGCACCGAGAAGGGCCTCGCACTGGTCCTCGCCGGTGACGAGGAGGACGTCTGCAGCGGCTTCTCCGGCTGGCAGGTCGACGCGAAGAAGGGCCGCCGCGGCATCCTGCTCTCCCCGCAGGAGAGCTCCAGCGGCGACCTCATCGGCCTCAGGATCTCCCGCAGCCTGGTCGGCGGCCCGATCGCCCCGGGCAAGGGCATGCTGCATCTCGGCAACGGCGAACTCGCCACGGTGACAACTCCGTTGTAGGGGGACGTACGACATGGGGGGTTCGGCGAAGAGGACCCGGCGGCGCGCCGCCGGGCCCGCGCTGCGGTACGAGCACGTGCCGGGGGCGAGGACCTCGGGCCGGTCGGGGAAGCGGTCGTCGAAGCGGAGCGGAAGGCTGCGCATCCGCCTGCGCTCGGTGGGCTTCGCCTGCATGGTGGTGGCCTGTCTGACCGTGGGGTCGGCAGCGCTCTTCCTCGGCCCCCTGCGCTGGGCCGGCGAGATGTGGCACGCCCTCGCGCCGGACTGGCCCGGCGAGGGCTACGGCTTCGCCGCCACGGCGGGGCTCCTCCTGCCGGTCGCGGGCGCCCTCGCCATCGCACCGCTCACCCGCGCCAACTGGCGCAAGGACAAGGTGCGTTCGGCGCTCTGGACCGCTGCCGCACTGCCGGGCGCGGGCGCGGCACTCCTGATCGCATCCATCGCGATGCAGACGATCAAGCCGAAGCGCAGCCACCGGCACGGGACGTGCTCCACGACGGGCGAGTACTGCTGGATCAGCAGCAACTACCCCTACGTATGGCTCGTGGGCCTCGCGGCGCCCCTCCTCGCCGCGGCGGCCCTCCTGGGGCTCTACGACCGCTACGCCGATCGCCGCGACGCCCGCCTCACTCCACCCGCGACAACCGAGCCCTGGGATCGCCCGCGTCCGGATCGTCCGACGTGTACGTGAGGTTCTTGCCGTCCGGGCGGAGATACACCGTGTGGCTCGTCTGCGCGCACTGACTGCCGTTGCCCTTCGCCCCCTTGCCCGTCGCCACCAGTTCCTTCTCCGTGACCGACGTGAGGGTGAGGACGTCCGTGCAGGTGTTGCCGATCGGGTCGTCCTGCAGGACCGTGCCGACCCGCTCCCCCGGCTTCGCCTGACGCAGGGTGACCGTGAACGTGCCGAGCGGGATCGTGCCGCCGCTCGCGTCGGCCTTGCCGCGCCACTTGCCGAGGTAGGCCTCGGGGACCTTGCCCTCGGCGGACTCGGTGGCGTCGCCGGAGGGGTCGCTGGGCGTGCTCGTCGCTGTCGCCGCCGGGGGCCGGTCCTGGTCCTGGTCCCCCGCGGAGTTCTTGTCCCCGTTCGGCAGCATCCCGAAGACGAACACCGAGCCGACCGTGACGGCGGCCATCGCCCCGGCCACGGCGAGCGCGACCGTGCAACTCACCTTGCGGCCACGCCCGTTCGGCCCCTCGGGTACGGAGGTCGCGGCCACCGAGACCGAGAGCTTCCCGGGGGACGCCGCCTTCCCCTGGGAGCGGGGCTCCGGCACCGCGGGCGCCGAGGGCACCGCAGCATCGGACGGTGCCGCATCGACGTACGCGGGAGAAGACACGTACGAAGGGTCGGGCGGCCCGAAAGTCCCCTCCACGGAAGGGGAGTTGAACGCCACGGGCCCGGAGGGCGCGTTCTGCGGGACCGCACCCGCCCCGCCACCCGCCCCCGTGTCCAGATCCAGGAGCCGCACCGCGCTCCGGCTCACCCGCTCCACGACGGGCCCCGGCAGCCAGCCCGCGGCCACCAGCGCCGCCGCGCCCTGCGGGGCGAGGCGGCGGGCGACCTCCTCGGGACGGGGCCGCGCCGCCGCGTCCTTGACCAGGCAGGCCGCGGCGAGGTCCCGCAACTCGCCGCTCAGCACGCCCAGTTCGGGCTCCTCATGGACGACCTTGTAGAGCAGCGCCGCCGTGGATTCGCCGGGGAAGGGCGACTCCCCCGTCGCGGCGTAGACCAGGACGGCGCCCAGCGAGAAGACGTCCGCCGCGCCGGTGACGCCCTTGCCGAGGATCTGCTCGGGTGCCATGTAGCCGGGCGAGCCGATGGAGACGCCGGTGGAGGTGAGCGAGGCCGTGCCGTCCGTGGCCCGCGCGATGCCGAAGTCGATCAGACGCGGGCCGTCGAGCGTGAGCAGCACGTTCGAGGGCTTCACGTCGCGGTGGACGAGCCCGAGGCCGTGCACGTGCGCCAGCGCCTCGGCGAGCCCCGCCCCGAGGACGCGTACGGAGTGCTCGGGCAGGGGCGCGCCCTCCCGCACCGCTTCGGTGAGCGAGGGCCCGGCCGCGTACCCCGTGGCGACCCACGGCACCGGAGCCTCCGGGTCCGCGTCCAGGACGGGCGCCGTCCAGTCGCCGCCGACCCGTCGCGCCGCGTCGACCTCGCGGCGGAAGCGGGCGCGGAACTCCTCGTCGAGCGCGAAGTGCGGATGGACGACCTTGACCGCGACGGTGCGGCCGCCCGCGCTGCGCCCCAGATAGACCCGGCCCATGCCGCCCGAACCCAGCCGGCCGAGCAGACGGTAGGGACCGATCGCGGTGGGTTCGTCGACTTCGAGCGGATGCATGTCCTTGGCCTCCCCCGGACGGGCCTCCCCCAGACGCGCGCCGCCGGACATCTCGTGCGCCGCGTCACTGCGCATCAGCGTAGTGCGGGGGTCCTCGGGGGAACGCCCCCGCCCGCATTCCCCTCTACATGTGAGTAATGACCGTATTGCTCGCCTACGTCCCCGCTCCGAGGTCCCCATGAACCGCCGCCGCCCGTCCACCACCGCCCTCGCCGCGACCGCGGCGGCCCTGGCCTCGGCCCTGGCCCTGTCGGCCTGCTCCTCCGACAAGGGCAAGCCGATGAGCTTCGACAACCCCAAGGCGTCGGACAGCACCGGTCAGCCGCAGAGCGCGGCGGCGGCCAAGACGCTGCTCCCCACGGGCCCCAAGGCGGACTTCACCACCGAGAACACCCTGGACGACGGCACCAAGATCGGCGTGACGACGCTGAAGGGAAAGAAGTCCGGATTCACCGGCAAGGTGTGGGTCTGGGCGCCCAAGCAGTACTTCGACCCGAAGTACGCGAACAGCGGCTTCCCCGTGTTGATAGCCCTGCCGGGCGGCAACGGCTACCCCAACAATTACTGGATGGGGACCGACCTGAAGCTGCAGAGCAGCATCACCAAGTGGTCCCAGGAAGGCAAGAGCCTGCCGTTCATCGTGGTGATGCCCGTCCTCAATCCGGACGCCAAGAACTATTACGACGGCAGTGATATTCCGGGCCAGCCGAAAATGGGGACGTGGATGACCGATGACGTCCCCGATTTCGTCAAGGCGAATTTCCGAACCTTCAAGTCCCGTGACGGCTGGGCCTTCATGGGCTCCTCGTCCGGCGGCTTCGTCGGCCTGAAGTCGGTCCTGAAGCACCCGGAGAAGTTCCGCGCGGTGATCGCCAGCGGCCCCGACACCGTCCCCGACTCGCCGCTCTGGGCGGGGCACGAGAAGGAGCGCCAGGCCAACAACCCGGAGAAGCTGGCCCGCCACCTCATCAACCGCAAGGGCCCCGAGGTCGACCTCGCCTTCCAGATCGGCACGGAGGAGTCCGGTCAGGCGAACCTGCGCCGCTTCATCCAGACGTACGGGAAGGGCCCCGTGAAGACGCGGCTCAACGTCATCCAGGGCGGCGGCCACAACGCACGGTCCTACGTCCCCGCCATGGCCGACGGCCCCATCCAGTGGATCAGCAAGCACATGCAGGCGCCGATCCCCAACGACTGACCCGGCTCGGCCGGAGCGCTGGCCACGCGGGGTCAGGACTCCAGGAGCTCCACCCGTACGTCCGCCGGGAAGCCCGTCGTCGGGCCGACCCGGCGGGCGAACTCGGTCACGCCCGCCAGCTGCTCCCCGCCGAAGCGGAAGTCGAGCGTCGTGAAGTACCGCTCCAGGACCCCGGCGTCGAAGGACTCCCACCGCGCGGCCTGCTCGGCGACCTTCGTGACCTCCGCGAGGGAGAGGTCACGGGAGGACAGGAAGGCCTTGTGCACCTCGCGCACGACGGCCGGCTCGCGCGCCGCGTAGTCGCGCCGTGCCGCCCAGACGGCGAAGACGAACGGCAGGCCCGTCCACTCCTTCCACATCTGCCCCAGGTCGTGGACCTCCAGGCCGAGCCGCGGCGCGTCGATCAGGTTCGCGCGCAGCGCCGCGTCGCCGATGAGGACGGCGGCGTCCGCCTCCCGCATCATCAGGCCCAGGTCCGGCGGGCACGTGTAGTAGTCGGGCCGCACGCCGTACCGCTCGGCGAGCAGCAGCTGCGCGAGCCGCACGGAGGTCCGCGAGGTCGAGCCGAGCGCGACCCTGGCGCCGTCCAGCTCGCCGAGCGGCACCTGCGAGACGATCACGCAGGACATGACGGGGCCGTCGCAGCCGACCGCCAGGTCGGGGAAGGCGACGAGGTCGTCCGCGTTCTTGAGGAACTCGACGAGCGTGACGGGCGCGATGTCGAGTTCGCCCCTGACCAGCTGCTCGCTGAGCTTCTCAGGGGTGTCCTTCGTCAGCTCGAAGTCGAGGAGCGTCCCGGTCCGCGCGAGGCCCCAGTACAGGGGCATGCAGTTCAGGAACTGGATGTGTCCGACGCGGGGCCGGGGAATGCGGCGGGAGTCGGGCAGCTGTCCGGCGCCCACCCCCTCGGAGGCGTCAAGGGGAGAATTGTCCACATCGGCGAGGCTAGCCCCCTTGCGGTACGGCGCCGGCGCTGGGGCCCCGGCGTGCCCCGTCAACCCCACCGGAAGCCCCGTCAAACCTCCGGGTGACGTGATCTTGCCCCCTATTGCTTTCGGCTGCCTGCGTGCTAAGCTCGCCGCAAGTTGCAGTTTGGTTTCCCTTGCAGTACAGAGCCTGCGGAGCATGTGACCCCGCGGGCTCTCGTCGTTTTCAGACTTATGCAGTTGTTTAAACAATCGCTGGTTCTGGAGCAGGGCAACCCTTTGGCCCAAGGAGGGCTTATGGCTACCGGAACCGTGAAGTGGTTCAACGCTGAAAAGGGCTTTGGCTTCATTGCCCAGGAAGGCGGCGGCCCGGACGTCTTCGTCCACTACTCCGCGATCAACGCGAACGGCTTCCGCTCCCTCGAGGAGAACCAGGCCGTTTCCTTCGACGTGACGCAGGGCCCGAAGGGTCCGCAGGCGGAGAACGTCACCCCGATGTAATCGGACGCCTCACGTGAGTGGGGCGTGTTGATTCCTCCGGTGACTTGATCCGGACATGGATAGCAGTACCCAAGGAGCCCTGCTCCTCCGCGCGAGCGGGGGAAGCGGGGCTCCTGCCTTTTCGGTGCCTCTGCGGCTTCGGGGGTTACTCGGGGGTCACAGGGCCGCCCTCGCCCGGACCGCGTCCGCCGGGTCCCAGTCCTTGCCGGGGACCGAGGCGAGCAGCAGTTTCGTGTAGGGGTCCTCGGGGGCGGTCAGGACGCCGTCCGTCGGGCCCTGCTCCACGACCCGGCCGCGGCGCATCACCAGGACCTCGTCCGTGACGTGCTGCACCACGGCGAGGTCGTGGCTGACGAAGACCAGGGCGACGCCCGTTTCCTCGCGGATCTCGTCCAGCAGCTTCAGGATCTGGGCCTGGATCGATACGTCGAGCGCGGCGACGGCCTCGTCCAGGACGAGGACCTGGGGGTTCACCGCGAGTGAGCGGGCGATGGCGAGGCGTTGGCGTTGGCCGCCGGACAGCTCCCGCGGGCGGGCGCCGGCCTCTCTCGCGCCCAGGCCCACCTGGTCCAGGAGGTCTTTCACCCGGCTCTCGTCCCTGCCGTGCAGGCGCAGGGCCGTGCGGATGCAGTCGCTTGCCGTGAGCCGTGGGTCCAGGGAGATGTAGGGGTCCTGGAAGACCATCTGGATCTCGCGGGCCCTGGCCAGGCGGGCCCTCTTTCCCCTGGGAGTACGGGGTTCACGGGCGCGGCCCGCTATTCGTATCTCTCCCTTGTCCGGGGTGACCAGGCCTACGAGCATGCGGGCCACGGTGGTCTTTCCTGAGCCCGACTCTCCTACGATGCCGAGGGATCCGCCGGTTTTGAGGGTGAACGTCACGTTCTCTGCGGCCTTGTGGTGGGTGCTGCCGGGGAGCCGGTATGTCTTGGTGAGGTTGTTTGCCGTCAATAGGGCGTCTGTTGTCATCCTTGGCTCGCCTTGGTGGTCTCGGTGCTCGGCATCTTGGGTTGTGCCCACCCGTTCCGCCATGCGGAACGCCTGCCCACAACGGGGGCGACCGGGCAGTTGACCCCGCCGCCGTCCTCCAGTGGCTGCTCCACCGGTGGCGCTGTCTCGCAGCTCTCCTCCGCCTCCCCGCACCTCGACACGAACGGGCAGCCCTTGAAGGAGTCCGACAGGGACGGGGGGCGGCCCGGGATGGGGGTCAGGGGGTGGGATTCGCCCAGGGTTGGGGAGCAGGCCAGCAAGCCTCGGGTGTAGGGGTGTGCCGGGGTCGTGAACAGGGCCTCCGCTGTGCGCTGTTCGACGACTCCTCCTGCGTACATCACGTAGACGCGGTCGCAGTACGCCGCTGCCAGGTGCAGATCGTGGGTGATCAGGAGCAGGCCCAGGTCCCGGGTGGCGCGCAGGGTGCGCAGGAGGGCGAGGATCTCCGCCTGGGTCGTCACGTCCAGGGCGCTGGTCGCCTCGTCGGCCAGGAGCAGGCGGGGCTCGGCGGCCAGGGCGCCCGCGATGACGACGCGTTGGAGCATGCCGCCGGAGAGTTCGTGGGGGTGTTGGCGCAGGCGGCGTTCGGGGGATGACAGGCCTACCGCTTCCAGGAGTTCCACCGCGCGGGACCGCGTCGCGCCGCGTTCGGTGAGGAAGTCGCCGATCCGGCGCACCGGGTTGAGGGCGGCCCGTGGGTCCTGGTGGACCATGGCGACGGGTCCCGCACGGTGGGCGCGGAGCCGTTCGCCGGTGAGGGCGAGGACGTCGGTGTCCGCGACGTGGACCGAGCCCGTCGCCGTCGCGCCCGGCGGCAGCAGGCCCAGTGCCGCCTTCGCCGTCGTCGACTTGCCCGAGCCCGACTCGCCGACCAGGCCCACGACTTCACCGGGGCCGACGTGGAGCGAGACCGAGTCGAGGACCGGGCGGGCCGCGCCGGGGAGGTGGACGGTGAGGTCGGTGATGGAGAGGAGCGTCATGCTCACTCACCCCCTAGCCGGTCGGCGGCCCAGACCCCGACCACGTTGAAGGACACGACGACGAGCGCGATGGCGGTGCCCGGCACCATGGCGGGCAGAAGCGCGCCCTGGACGATGGCGGCCTGGCCCTCCTGCACCATCAATCCCCAGTCCGATGACGGGGGTTGGGCGCCGAAGCCCAGGTACGAGAGGGTCGCCAGGGACATCAGGGCCTCGCCGAAGAGGACCACCAGGTAGCCGAGGACGGCCCGCGCCAGGTTCGGGACGACGTGCGCGGCACAGATGCGGGCACCTCCCATGCCGAGGACCCGATAGGCGTCGACGTACGGCTTGCGGGCCTCCGAAAGGGCCAGGGAGCGCGTGTACTTGGCGATCGTCGGGGTGAAGGCGAGGCCGAGCGCAAGGACGGAGGTGGTCATGCCCGCGCCGAAGACCGCGATGATCAGGACCGTGAAGAGGAGGCCGGGGAAGGCGTACATGACGTCCGTCAGGCGGGAGACCAGAGCGTCCACCCAGCCGCCGCGCCAGGCGGCGAGGACCCCGAGCGTCACGCCGAGGACGGACGCCACCGCGAGCAGGAGCACCGGCGCGATCAGGCTGGTGCGGGCTCCGTACAGGGCCCGGGAGAGCAGGTCCTGGCCGGAGGAGTCGGTGCCGAGGAGGTGGTCGCCGCCCGTGCCGACCAGCGAGGCCGACAGGTCGATGGCGTCGGGGGCGTAGGGCGCGAGCAGCGGTGCGAACACCGCGGCGACGACCACCAGGGAGAGGAAGACTCCGGCGGCCATGACGCCGAGCGGGCGTCTGCCGCGAGTGGTCGGTGGGGCCGGGGCGACGGCGGTGGTCGTCATGACGTGGCTCCCTTCACTCGGGGGTCGAGGAGCGGATGCACCAGGTCGACCAGGGTGGTCACGACGATGTAGCCGGTGACCATCAGGAGGAGCACCGCCTGGGCGACCGGGAAGTCGTGGGTGTTGATGGCCCCGACGAGGAGCGAGCCGATGCCGCTGATGCCGAAGGCCGTCTCGACGACGACCGTGCCCGCGAGCATCCCGGCCATGACCAGGCCGCACATGGTGACGATCGGGCCCAGCGCGTTGCGCAGGACGTGGCGCCGGATGATGTCGTGCTCCGGGACGCCCGACGCGCGGGCCGCCTCCACGTGGTCGGAGGCCGCCGCGTCGGCCATGGCCTGGCGCGTGACCCTGCTGATGATCGCGAGGGAGCCGAGCGCCAACGACAGGGCGGGCAGGGTGAGATGGCGCAGGGTGCCGGTGAATCCCTCGCCGCTGCCGGTGACCGGGAACCAGCCCAGCTGTACACCGAAGAGCGAGACGAGCGCGATGGCGGCGACGAAGGAGGGGACGGACGCGGCGAGCGTCGTGCCGCCCACGACCAGCGAGTCGACCCAGGTGGAGCGCTTCACGGCGGCGAGGATGCCCGCGCCGACGCCCAGGACGACGAACAACACGGTGGCGTACGCGACGAGTTGGAGGGTGGTCGGGAAGCGGGCGGCGACGAGGTCGGACACCTGGTCGCCGTACTTGAAGGAGCGGCCGAGGTCGAGGTGGACGCAGTCCCACAGCCAGCGGCCGTACTGGACGACCAGCGGCTCGTCCAGGTGGTACTGGGCGCGGACGGCGGCCAGGCGCTCGGGGGTCAGCTTGTCGCGGCCGCCCGCGAGGAACACCGCGGGGTCGCCGGGCGCCGCGTACACGGCGGCGAAAATGACGAACGACGCGGCGAAGAGGGTGGCGAGCAGGCCGAGGACGCGGCGCAGCGCCCGGGGGGCGAGTGACGTCATGACGCTCATCTAGCCCTTCTTCAGGCCGAGTTCGGCGGCCCAGGGGTAGTAGAGGTAGGACTGCGACGCGGGCGGGCCCGTCATGCGGTCGTCCAGGACGAGCGCGGAGGGCACCTGCGCGAGCGGGATCCACACGGCTGCGTCCACGAAGCGGCGCTGCACGTCGACGGCGAGGGCGGCGCGCCGCGCGTCGTCGAGGGTGCCGAGAGCCCGGTGGACCAGCTTGTCGTACGTGGCGTCCTTGAAGCCGACCCAGTTGTTGGAGGAGTCGGAGAGGCCGTTGTCGTAGAAGCCCATGGGGTCGGCCTTGGAGATGTACCAGTCGCCGACCAGGACGTCGATGTCGGCGCGGGCCTGCGGGTCGCTGTAGAACTCCTCGAACTGGGCGGTCGGCACGGTCTTGATCTGGCCCTTGAGGCCGATCCGCTGGAGGGCGGCGCGCACGGCGTTGGCGACGACGGTGCGGCCCTGGCTGCTGTCGGTGCCGATGACGACGGGGTCGGCCGGCGCGCCCGCGGACTTCACCAGCTTCTTGGCCTCGGCGAGGTCGTCGGCGGTGGGCGATGCGGGTGCGGAGGACGCCAACTTCCGCTGGGCCGCGGCGAATCGGGGCTTCTCGTAGCCCCACGCGCCGGAGCCGACGGGCGTGGCCCAGGGCTGGACGAGGCCGCCGTAGCCGGATCTGGCGATGCCTTCGCGGTCGACGGCGAGGGACAGGGCGCGGCGGATCTGCGGGTCCTTCAGGCCGCCGCGCGCGGTCGGGATGAGGACGAGCGAGGCCGTGGAGGGACCGTAGTGCCGGTCGATGCCCTTGGCGGTGCGCAGGGCGGACGCGGTGTTCGGCGATTCCGCGTACGTTCCGTCGGCGGCACCCGTCCTGAGGGCGTTCACCAGGGCGCTGTCGGAGGCCCACCGGAAGGTCACCTGGCGGGTCAGCGGCTTCTTGCCCCAGTACCCGTCGTACGCCTTGATGGTGAGGGAGTCACCGGACTTCCAGCCGGACAGTTCGTACGGCCCCGAGCAGGCGTCGCCCTGGCCCGGGGTACCGAACTCCTTTCCTGCGGCGGTGACTTGCTCCTTGTTCCAGACGATGCCGGCGTCTCCGGCGAGCGCCTTGGTGAAGAGGGCGTCGGGGGCCTTGAAGCGGATGGTGATCTCGCGGGCGCCCGTCTTCCTCATGGAACGGACGTTGCCGAACTCGTCGGCCTGTTCCATGTCGGGGTCGGCATGCCGCTTCAGGCTCCACAGGACGTCGTCGGCGGTGAGCTTCGAGCCGTCGTGGAAGGTGACGCCGTCGCGGACGGTCAGGACGAGGGTCCTGTCGTCGGGCGTGCGGGCCTTGGCGGCGAGCAGCGGCTTGATGCTCATGTCCGGCTGGAGCTGGTAGAGGCGCTCGCAGACGTTGGTCAGGACGACGCGTCCCGCGCTGGAGCCCTGGGTGTCGAGGTCGAGCGAGTCGGGTTCGTCCTCCAGCAGCCAATTGACCTTGTCCTGCCGCCCCTTGGCGGCGGGCGTCGTGGCGGTCAGCTTCAGCTTGGCGGCGTCGGCGGGGTCGCCGCCGAGCGCCGTGGTGTCGGCGCCGCTGCACGCGGCGGTGGCGAGCAGGGTGGTGGCGACGAGGCACGCCGCGGCGGAGCGCCGCCGTGGTCCGGGGTTACTCATGAGGCGTCTCCGTACGGGCCGTCGTAGAGGTTCCAGGGCATGTGCTGGTAGTCGCGGTCGCACGGGGTGCCCGCGGTCACGTGGTAGTCGCCGCTGGTCAGGTCCACGCAGGAGGAGACGAGCGTGGCCCAGTGCAAGCCGTCGGGGCGGCGCGGGTCGGGGTGGGTGCACAGCGACTCGGGCAGGCCGAGGTGGTCGGACATGGCCTGCTTGATCAGCTTCAGGGACTCGTCGGGCCCGGTGGAGGAGCGCAGCGCCCGCAGCCCCTGCTCGGCGCGCGGGACGCGGACGAGGGAGTCGGAGGACATGGGGCGGTAGTCGCCGGCGAGGGCTGCGGGGATACCCGCCTGGTAGTGGTTGCCGTGGACCAGGAGGCCGTCGGTGGGGTACATCCAGCCGTGCCCGGCGGGCGTCGTCTCCAGGTCGATCGCGAAGCCCTCGCGGCAGGTCAGCAGGGCGTTGCTGGCGATGTGGGCGCGGGTGCGGCACAGCACGTCGAGGGCGTCGGTGACGGTGGCCCGGTCGAGGACGCTGCGGCGTACGACGGTCTGCGGCAGGCCGACGGCGTCGCTGAAGCGGCCGCCGAGGCCGTTGGCGTTGAGGGCGATGCCCGCGGAGTTGGCGCCCTGGCGGCCTATCTGTCCCGCCTCGACCTGCATGATCAGGGTGGGCTTCGGGGGCTGCACGACGCGGAGCATGACGACGGTGTCGGCGACGCCCGCGCGCCAGTCCCAGTTCTGGCCTGCGTAGACGTGGCCGTCGCCGCTGGCTTCCCCGAAGGCGGCGAAGGAGGTGCAGCCTTCGGCGGGCTCCTCCTCGGCCGGCTCCTCACCGGCTGCCATCTCGGCGAACGACTTGTCGTAGATGACCTCCCCGCGGGCGTTCAGGGCGAGCACGTCGAGCAGGGTCACCCCGGCGCCGTCGGCGATGCCTCGCATCTCCTCGACGAGGTCGGGGGCGTAGTCGCGTACAGGCTCCAGCCAGCGGGCGGCCCGTGCGGTGACGCGGTCCCAGGTCAGCCCGGCCGCCTTGCCGAACGCCTCCTCGTAGTAGGCGAGCGCGGCGTGGAGTCGGGGGCGGACGGCCTCGCCGTACTGGCGGCCGCGGTCGGTCGGTGTACCGGAGATCTCGATCACGGGGAGCGTGCGGGGTGCCATGGTTCTCCTAGCGACGGAGAGGTCCGGCAACCGACGTGCTGTAACGTCGGTTACGAGATTCTCTCCCCTTGGAATGCATTGCCCAGGAGAGTAACCGCCGTCACACGAGAGTCAATAGCCGTAATGGAAATTTCAGAGGGTGTGGAGCGGCTGCGCGCCGCCGTGCGCGACCAGTGGGAGACCCTGTCCACCTCGGAGCGCGCGGTCGCCCGGTACCTCGCGAGCGCACCGCCCGAGTCGCTGCTCTTCGCCAGCGCGCAGGAGCTCGGCACGGCGAGCGGCACCAGCAACGCCACGGCCGTGCGCGCCCTGCAGCGCCTCGGATACGCCGGACTGCCCGCGCTCAAGCGGGAGTTGGCCTCGGACCTCACCTCCGCGGTGGCGCCGGAGGTCCGCCTCAAGCAGCGCATCGCGCATGTCGGCCGGGACCTCGGCGACATCTGGGGCGACGTCTTCGACGAGGCACAGGAGCGCATCGAGCACACCCGCAGGCTCACCTCGGACGACGCGCTGCGCACGGCGGTCGAGGCGCTCGCGGAGGCCGCCGAGATCCACTGCTACGGCGTGGCCGCCTCCGAACTGGCCGCCCGGCACCTGGCGTTGGCGCTCGGCCGCATCGGGCGCCGCTCCCGGTACACGGGCGCGACGGGCTTCGCGCTCGCCGACGCGCTGCTCGGCATCCGCCAGGGCGACGCGGTGGTGATCTTCCAGCCGGGCCGCGCGCTGACCGAACTGACGGTGCTGATCGAGCGGGCGCGGGCGGTCGGGGCGCGGGTCGTTCTGGTGACGGACGAGTTGGCGGAGCGGTACGGGGGGCGGGTGGATGCGGTTCTGACGGCGCCGCATACGCCTACGGGGATCACGGCGGAGGCTTTGACGGCGTTGGTGGTCGCCGATGCGGTTCTGCTGGCGCTGACTACGTTGGACGAGGCTCGGGCGGTGGATACCTCGCATCAACTGACTGCGTTGAGGGAGCAGTTGCTGGAGGTCAAGCCCCGGAAGGGGTGAGGGGGCCTGTTGTTGGGTGCGGGTCGTGTGTGGCTTGTCGCGCAGTTCCCCGCGCCCCTAAAGGGGCGCCGCCCTTACGGCACGACTCAAATGTGCTGCATGATCATCACGAACGTCGTGTTCGGCTCCAAGGCCTCGTATGCGTGCGGGACGTCGCCCCGGTACGACATGTAGTCCCCGGGGCCCAGCTCCACCGGCTCGTCGCGCGGGCCCGCGAGCAGGCGGCCCGTGCTGATGACCAGGTGCTCCACCGAGCCGGGGATGTGCGGGTCCGACTCGCGCGCGGGCCCCGGCTCCATGGCCCCGTGGTAGAGGTCGCGCCGCACGCCGGTCGGGCCGCCGGACAGCAGCGTGCCCACGTACGACGAGTTCTCCGCGCGCATGGACGGGCCCTCGCCCGCGCGGATCACCGTCACCGCGGGCGCCGGTGACTCCACGAGCACGCTGAACGGCACGCCGAGCGCGACGGCCAGCGCCCAGAGCGTCTCGATGCCGGGGTTGCCGGTGGCCGCCTCCAGCTGGGACAGCGTGGACTTCGCGATGCCGGCACGCTTGGCCAGCTCGGAGAGGGAGAGCCCGGCCTTCGCGCGCTCACGGCGCAGGGCGGCGGCGACCCATTCGCGGGGCATGCGGGACTCGTCGGTCGTCACGGCTTTCGCTCTCCTGATTCTCCCCGTGCGTTCACTACAGGGGACCGATCGTTCGGCTTGACGAACGCTCCCCACGGACCCCATCCTACGACGCATGCGTTCGCCACACCGAACAGACGACCTTCCAGAGCGAACGGACGGGGCATCCACCGGCCTCGTCCGCCTCTCCGACCTGCCGCCCGGCGTCCTGCGCGACATCGCGCTCGTCTGGCTCGCCGACGCCGTCGTCGGCATCTCCTTCGGCGCCATCGCCGTCGCGGGCGGGCTTCCCGTCTGGGTCCCTGTCGTCATGTCGCTGCTCGTGTACGCGGGCTCCGCCCAGTTCAGCGCGGTCGGCATCCTGACCGCGGGCGGCGGGCCCGTGGCCGCGGCGGCGACCGGACTGCTGCTCAACTCCCGTACCGCCGCGTTCAGTCTGGCCCTCGCCAACGACCTCGGCCGGTCCTGGGCGGCGCGGCTGATCGGCGCGCACCTCGTCACGGACGAGACCGCCGCGTTCGTGCTCGCCCAGAAGGGCAGGGCACAGCGCAAGGCCGCCTTCTGGATATCCGGCGTCGGGCTTTTCGTCGCCTGGAACCTCAGCGTGCTCGTGGGCGCCGTCGCCGGGTCCGCGCTCGGCGACACCGACCGGTTCGGCCTCGACGCCGCGTTCCCCGCGGTGCTGCTCGCGCTGGTGCTGCCCGCGCTGCGCAGCGACAGCGGGGCGCGGCGGGCCTCGGCGGCCGGTGCCGTCATCGCGGTGCTCGCCTCGCCCCTGCTGCCCGCTGGGGTGCCGGTGCTGCTCGCCCTGCTGGGGCTGCTCGCCGCGCGCCGCGGGCCCCGCCGGCCCCGGCCCCGCCCCCGTACCACCGCTTCGAGGAGTGCCTCGTGAACGCCACGCTCGCCTGCGTCCTGGTCCTCGCCGCGGGGACGTACGTCTTCCGCCTCGCCGGGCCCGTGCTGCACGGGCGCGTCGAACTCCCGGCCCGCGTCCAGGAGTTGCTGACGGTCGGCGCCACGGTGCTGCTCGTCGCGCTGCTCGCCACCGGTGCGCTCACCGACGGCCAGGAGTTCGCCGGGTGGGCCAGGCCCGCCGGGGTGCTCGTCGGCGGGGCGCTCGCCTGGCGCAGGGCGCCGTTCGCCGTGGTCGTGGTGGGCGCGGCGGCGGCTACGGCGCTGCTGAGGCTTGCGGGGGTTCCGTAGCGCCCGGGGCGGCGTGCGGTTCCGTAGCGCCCGGGGCGGCGTGCGGTTCCGTAGCGCCCGGGGCGGCGTGCGCGGGTCGCGTGGCGTAGAGCGCCTCCACGACCTCCGCGTACCGCTCCGTCACGGCTTTCCTGCGGACCTTCAGGCTCGGCGTGAGCAGGCCGCCCTCCACCGTGAAGTCCTCGTCCAGTACGGCGAATTCGCGGATGCGGGCCGGGCGCGAGACGGTGGCATTGGCGGCGGTCACGGCCTGCTTGACGAGGGCGCGGACGCGGGGGTCACGGGAGAGCGGCTCGGTCAATGTCACGTTCTCCCTCGCCGCCCACCCGGTGACCTCCTCCGCGTCCAGCGTGACGAGGGCGACCGGGTAGGGCCGCCGGTCCCCCACCATCACCGCGCGCGAGACGAACCGTGAGTTCTGGACGGCGAGTTCACTGAGGGACGGGGTGAGGTTCTTGCCACCGGAGGTGATGATGAGGTCCTTCTTGCGGCCGGTGACGGAGAGGAACCCGTCCTCGTCGAGCACCCCCAAGTCCCCGGTGTGCAGCCACCCTTCGCCGTCCACGGAGTCCCGGGTGGCCTGTGGATTGTTGTGATAGCCGGGGAAGACCATGGGGCCGCGGGCGAGGATCTCGCCGTCGTCGGCGATGCGGAGCTCGACGCCTGCGACGGGGCGGCCGACGGTCCCGTACCGCACGGATCCCGGGTGGTTGAGGGTGAGGACACCGGCGGACTCCGTCATCCCGTACCCCTCGTAGACGGCGATGCCACAGGCCCGCAGGAAGTCGACGGTGTCCGGCGCGATGGGCGCGCCGCCGGTCAGCGCCCACCTCACCCGCCCGCCGAGCGCCTGCCGGACCAGGCCGTAGAGGGCCTTGTCGGCAGCCTCGTACGCGTCCTGGAGCTCGGGCGGCAGCACGCCGTCGGCGGCGAGGACCCCGATGCGCACCGCCTCCTCGAACCGCTCGCGACCGCCTTCCTGCGCCTCGGCCAGGGACAGCACCACGGACCGCACCTTCTCGAACAGCCGCGGCACGGACGGCAGATGGGTGGGCCGCGCCTCGGCGAGCTCGGCGACGATGTCCTCGACGCGCCCGCCGAAGAAGGTGAGCGTGCCGCCCTCGATGAGGCTGGTGAACTCGATGAGCTGGGCGAGGAGATGGGCGAGCGGCAGATAGAGATACGTGGAGTCCCCTGGCCCTCCATCGATGAGCGGCACGGTGGCGGCCTGCACGGCGAGCAGATTCCCGTGGGTGAGGAGACAGCCCTTGGGGAGCCCGGTGGTGCCGGAGGTGTAGATGATGGTGGCGAGATCCTGCGGGCCGCGCGCGTGGGCGCCGGCCAACAGGTCGTCGAGCGGTGCCGGTTCGCCCCACTCCTCCGTCATCAGGACCACGTGCCGCACCCCCGGCAGGCTGCCCCTCAGCCTCTCCACCTTCTCAGCCTGGTGGGTGTTCTCGCAGATCACCACCGTCGCGCCCGAGTCCGAGACCACCCACGCGAGTTCCTCGTCGCCCGCCGTCGGGTAGATCGGGACGACCACCGCGCCCGTCGCCAGCGTGCCGAAGTGGGTGCAGGTCCACTCGGGGCGGGTCTCGGCCAGGATCGCCACGCGGTCGTCGGGGCGGACGCCGAGCGCGAGCAGGGCCCGGCCCACGCGGCGGGCCTCGTCCCTGAGGGCGGTGTACGACAGCTCCTTCCACGTCCCGTCGCGCCGGAACCGCAGAGCGGGCAGGTCGCCGTGACGGGCCGCCGTCCATTCCGCCAACAGGGCAAGGGACGCGGGGAGTTCGGGGAGCTCGGCATCTTTCTCGCTCGTCTGCTGCATTCCTACGACGCTAGGGAGCGCCGCACGGCCACGGGATGACGGGAAGCGTCACCACCGCTGGCCTGCGCGCTCAGCCCGGCGCTAACGTCGTGTTCATGGCCAGGCGGACGATCACCGTGCACCATGTGCGGGCCGTGCTGCGCGGCGCCGAGCGGCGCGGTGTGGACACCGTTCCGCTGCTGCGGGGCGCGGAGATCCCGCCGCTGCTCCTCGGCGACGACCGGGCCCGCGTCACGGCCCCGCAGTTCGCCCGGCTCTTCCGGGAGCTGTACCGCGCCACGCAGGACGAGTTCCTCGGCCTCGGCTCCGCCGTCAGCAGACCCGGCACCTTCGCGATGATGTGCCAGGCCTCGCTCGGCTGCCGCGACCTCGGCGCCGCCGTCGAGCGCGGCGTCACCTTCTACGGCCTCTTTCCCGGCGGTCCCGACCTCGTCCTCGAACGCCACGGCGACGAGGCGGTCTTCGGCGTACGCAACGACCTCGAACAGGACTACTTCCTCGCCGAGTGCCTCGTCATCATCTGGCACCGCCTGTGCAGCTGGCTGATCGGCCGCCGCATCCCCTTGCGCTGGGCCGAGTTCGGGCACCCGCCGCCCCCGCACAAGGACGAGTACGAGCTGCTCTTCGGCTGCGCGGTGCGGTTCGGCGCCGAGCGCACCGGCGCCGGCTTCGACCCGCACTGGCTGGACGCCCCGCTGATCAGGGACGAGGAGGCGCTGGACGAGATGCTGCGCGGGGCGCCCTTCGAGCTGCTGACCCGGCGCGAGTACGGCACGACGGTCGCCGAGCAGGTCCGCCGCGCCCTCGCCCGTGCCCTGCGCTCCTCGCCGCGGCTGCCCTCGCTCGGCGAGATCGCGGCGCGGCTCGCGGTGAGCCCGGCGACGCTGCGGCGCCGCCTGGCCCAGGAGTCCACGTCGTACCAGCAGCTGAAGGACGCGGTACGCCGTGACGCCGCGATCGCGGGTCTCGTGGAGGGCCGCGAGCCCATCGCGGGGCTCGCGGCCCGGCTCGGCTTCTCCGAGGACACCGCCTTCCACCGGGCGTTCCGTCGGTGGACCGGCACGACGCCGGGGGCGTACCGGACGGAGACGGAGCTGACGGAGCGCCCTTGCGGCCCGTCCCCCTACGGCTCCTCGTCCTCCCCCGCGGCGGCGTCGGACGGCGGCACGTCGGACGGGGCGTCGGGGACCGCTCCCGGCGGCTGAGGCGGCCCCGCCCCATCCAGCCCCATCCCGCCGAGCACCGCGCCGTTGAGCACCGGGCCCCCGCCGTTGACCGCGGTCTCCCCCTCCGACTTGCCGAGCCGCCGGCTGGTACGGCCGAGCGCGATCAGCACGGTGATCAGGGAGGTGGACTTCCCCTCGATGCGCCGCGTGTACCGCACGGCCTCCTCGTACGCGGCGTGCGCCTGCGGCAGCATCTCCTGCGCCTCGTACGCGTCGCCCAGGTCCTTGAGCACGGTGGCGTACCAGCCGGGATCGGACTCGCCGTCGACGAGCGCGAGCACGGCCTGACAGACGGCGACCCCTTCGGCGTACGCGCCCTCCAGCCCCAGGTTGCCCAACTCCTCGTAGGTGAGCGCCATGTTGTGCAGGACCGCGGCCCGCCGCTCCACATCCGTGATCTTCGGGACTTCGTGGGCGAGGTCGTCGAGGACCTCCCATGCCTCGGCCCCCTCCCGCATCGCGACCAGGGTGTTGGCGAGCGCGGTCATCGTGGTGGCGAGGTCGCTCGGGTTGTCGGCCCGCTTCTTGTACGAGACGGCCTGCCGGAAGTGTTCGACGGCCTCCTTGAAGTCGTGGGCGTCGCGATAGGTGTCGGCGATGTCGTGCAGGATGACGCCGTACACACCCGGCGAGTCCTGCGGATCGGTCAGGTCGCGGGCCTCGTGGAAGCACGCGAGCGCCTGCTCGAACCGGGCGGGGCGCCGCGGACTTGTCTCTTCCGGCATGGTGGGCCTCCGTTCGGGGTCGGATGGTGGGGTCGTGTCGTCGACGAGCCGCTGGAGGCCTCGGCGGCCTGCTGCCCGCCGGTCCGCTCAGCCGCCGGTCCGCTCAGCCGCCGGTCGGCTCAGCCTTCGGCCGGATTCGCCGGAAAAGGGCGATCGATCGTCCGGTGGGACGGCGCATCACCACCGACGAAGAAGCGGTCGCGGTATTCCCTCGCGTCTTTGCCCACGGCCGCCGCACCGGCCCCGTAGGCGTTCGCCTGCCGGGCGGGCGGCGCGCATCGGGCGAGAAGCTCTCGCAACTCCGTCACCAGACTCTCCAGTTCGGCGCCCAGCTCCAGGCGCACTCCCTCGTCCGGGTCCTCCAGAGCGATCTCGAAGCGGTTGCGCCGGCAGTCGCCCTCGACGTCCCGCAGCCGCCTCCCCAACTCCCCCACTGACCCCACGAGATGCGCCTCCGTGCGGTCGAGCCGCGCCAGCTCGGCCCGTTCGCGGCCCTCGTCCCCCCGCCCGAACCAGTGGGCCACGGCCCGGCGCACCCCCGCCCACGCGTCCGTGCCCGCGGCCTGCACCACGGCGGTGGAGCCCGCGACCGCCAGCGCTGTCATGGCGTCGTCGAGCATCGCCACACCCCCCAGTCGTCCGGAGCCCGCGGCTCCCCCCTCTGTGAACGTAGCGCCGGGTCGGCCCCCTGAACACCTGCGAGCGGAGAACCTGCGAGCCGAGGTCAACGAAGGTGAGCGTCCCGGTCAGCCCTCTGCTTACTCACCGGTCACTACGGTCGAAGCCGGAACACCCCAGCCCCTGAGGACAGTTGGGAGAGCCGCATGCACACTCGCACCAGCCTCGGAGCGTGGGCCGTGGCCGCCGCGCTCGGCCTGTCGGCCGTCACCCCGCTCGCCGCGGCGCACGCCGGGGAGCCGGGCGGAGCCGCCGCCTCCACGTCGCCCGGCGACATCGTGAGCTCCGAGCCGAGCAGCTTCCATCCGCTGCCGGGCCAGCCGACGAACACCAAGGCCTGGAAGATCCACTACCGCTCGACCACCGCCAAGGGCGAACCGAACACCGTCTCCGGCACGGTCATCGTGCCCCAGGACGGCAGGAAGGGACCGCGCCCCCTGATCACGTACGCCGTCGGCACGGTCGGCGTCGGCGACCACTGCGCGCCCAGCGCGGGCTTCCCCAGAGGCACCACCCTGGAGGCCAACCTCATCCAGCAACTCACCCTGCGGGGCTGGGCGGTGGCCGTCACCGACTACGAGGGCCTCGGCACCCCGGGCGACCACACCTACACGGTCGGCCGCGCCGCGGGCCACGCCATGCTGGACGCGGCCCGCGCCGCGATCCGCCTCCCCGACGCGGGCCTGGGCAAGGACACCCCGGTCGGCATCATGGGCTACTCCCAGGGCGGCCAGGCCTCCTCCTGGGCCGCCGAGCTGCACGCGTCGTACGCACCCGACCTCGACGTCAAGGGCACGGCGACCGGCGGCGTCCCCGGCGACCTGCAGAAGGTCGCGAAGTTCAACGACGGCGGCTACGGCTCGGGCCTGATCTTCATGGCCGCGATCGGTCAGAACGCGGCCTTCCCCGAGCTGAAGCTCGACTCCTACCTCAACCCGGCGGGCAGGACGCTGCTCGGCGCGATGAAGAACACCTGCGTCGCGGACGGCGCGGTGCTCGGCTCCTTCAAGTCGATCGACTCGATGACCTCGAAGAACCCTCTGGAGCAGCCGGATTGGCAGCAGCGCCTGCGCGAGTCGCAGGTCGGAACGGTCGAGCCGGACGCCCCGGTGTACCTGTACCACGCGCTCGCCGACGAGCTCATCCCGTACGGCGTGGGCAAGCAGGTCCGCACCGACTGGTGCGCGCGCGGCGCGAACGTGGAGTGGCACACGGTGCCGGTCGGCGAGCACGTCAGCGGAGTGATCACGCAGTCGCCGCTTGCGGCGCAGTGGCTCGCGGACCGTTTCGCGGGCAAGGCGGCGAAGAGCAACTGCTAGCGCGTGCAAGCGGGTTGGGGCGCGGTCGAGTCGACGGCGCCCCGACCTTCTTCCACCGGCCCTACTTCGCGTACCAGGCCGTGACCTTCCTGGTCTTGGCGTTCCAGGTCAGCGTGCCGCCCTGGAACCACTGCCGCACATCACCGGCGGCGTTGATCCTCTTCTCGCCGGACCTCGGGTAGCCGAGCCTGCCGCGCTCCCAGCCGCCCTTCTGCCAGGCGGTGCGGAAGGCGCCCCACACGGGGTGCATGCCGGTCCTGGGCGAGTAGTACAGCGAACCGCCCTGGAAGTGCTGGAAGCCGCCGCCCTTCGGCAGGGCACGCGCAGCACCCGACGGGCACTTCAACCGCCCCTTGGAGCCGCCCAGTTGGTCCCACTTCTTACGGAACCCGCCGGTCGGCATCTTGGCGCACGGCGCCTTCGACGGCGTGAAGCGGGCGACGAGGCGGTGCCCCGCGTTCATGGCGAGCGACATGTCCCGTGACGTGTTGGCGTGCGGCTTGCCGTCCAGGGTCCATCCGGCGAAGGTGTGGCCGGCCGCCGGATACGCCCGCACCACCACACGCGTCCCGGTCTTGTAGGGCCCCCAGACGAACGCCCGCGTGGTGCCGCCCTTCGCGGGCGACGAGGCGAGCGTGAGGGTGTGGCGGGGCCTGGGCTTGGCCGGGGTGCGGTAGTCGCCCACCAGGTAGGTGGTCTCCTTCAGGACCCGCGTCTGGTCGTTGTTCTTGTCGCCGAGCGGCTGGCCCGCGTACTTGTTGGTGCGGTTGGCGTACTGGTTGACCTGGGTGCAATACCGCTTGCCCGCGGCGCAGTTCCACTCGTAGGCCATGATCGTGGAGTAGTTCTGGTCGGGCGTGATCCAGCCGGTGTTGTACGGGTACGTCGTACTGGGCGTCCCGCGGCCGTACTTGTCGTTCGCGAGCGTCCAACGGTCGTGGTCGAGGCCGAGGTTGTGCCCGATCTCATGACTGACGCCGTCCGTGAAGATGGCCTCCATGCCCTCGACGGCGAAGCCCTGGCCCTCGGTGCCGGGGCCCGGGGCGTCGGGCCGGTTGGCGATGCCGCTGCCGCCGTTGTCGGCGAGGACCATCACGGTGTCCGCGGCGTGCTGCTTGCGCAGCGCCGCGGCCTTGGCGCCGATGGTGCGGTCCTTCGGCTCGGAGACCAGGTCGAGCATGGCGCCCGCGTCCTTCTCGGCGGCGGCGTTCTTGAAGCCGGTGACCTCCTCGACGTGGACGACGTCGATGCTCGCCCGCACCCCGCTGTCCGACAGGGCGCGGTTCATCCGGGTCTCGATGGTGGAGGCGGTCGCCCGAAGGCTCCGGAACGTGCGGTCGCCGCGGGCCTTCGCGGCCTCCTTGGGCGTGAACAGGAGCAGGACGTCGACGACGGCGGGCTTGGAGCGGTCGGGCTTGGCGCGGTCGGGCTCGGAGCGGCCGCCGGAGGGCTCGCTCCGCTGTGCGTCGGACTCGACCGTGTCGTCCTCGCTGTCCCTCGGCAGCTTCGAGAGGTCCCACTCCTCGAAGACGGCGGTGCTCGGCCGCCCCTCGGCGGGATGCACGGCGTAGGCGCCGCGGGGCCCGAGGTCGGCGAAGCCCTCCAGGGCGATGGGCTTGCCGCTGTCGTCCCCGGCGCAGGCGTTGGACACCTGGACGCGCACCTGGTGGTCCGGGTGCCCGACCTCGTGCCCCTCCCAGGAGATCGTGCCCTCGCCGTCGTCCATGGAGTGGTCCTCGACGACGCGGGCGGTCACGTCGTACGGGAAGAAGGTCAGCGTCGACGCCTGGGGCGGACCCGCCTCGGGCCGGTCGCAGAGGTACGAGAAGTGCGCGCGCCGCAGGTCGACACTGGCGGAGCGGACGACCCAGGGGTCGGGCTGCGGCTCGGGCCCGCGGGGGCGCGCGGCGGCGGTGGGGGCGGCGAGGGTGGCGGTGACGAGCAGGGCGGTGGCGGCGGAGCAGAGGATCCGCGGTACGGGGCGGGGCATCTGGTGGGGCCTCCTCGGGGGCCGATTCGGTCAGGTGTCCCCCTCCACATGGGGCGGCGGGGGCGAGGAAGGGAACCGCGGCGCGCGGGGGCCGGGGGCGGATTCACCTGCCTGCGCCTGCCGCCTCCCGTCCCTTGCGCCCCGAAAGGGAGTGGTCGGCTCCGCCCGGCCTTCATAGGATCTCGGGGTCCCGCAGGACTCGGAGAACCGGCGCAGGGGGAGCAACGATGACCTCACCGTCCATACCGACCGCACCGTCCACGCCGCCCGATCCCACCGCACCGTCCACGCCACCGGATCCCACCGCACCGCTGACGCCGCCCCCGAACGACCCCTCCCGCGCGGATCCGGCACCCGGCCCCGACTTCGTCACGCCGGTGGACAACCTCTTCGTACGCACACACTTGGGCGTCCCGGAGATCGACACCGCCACCTGGACGCTGACGGTGGAAGGCCTGGTGGAACGCCCCCTGCGCCTGGACCTGCCCACGCTCCTGGACCTGCCCGCCGAGCAGCTGACGGCCGTCCACGAGTGCTTCGGCAGCCCGTTCCGCCCGGACACCCCGACCCGCGCGGTGGCGAACGTGGAGTGGACGGGCTTCCCCCTCGCCGCCCTCCTGGACCGCGCGGGCCCGCTGCCGTCGGCCCGGCACGTCGTCTTCGAGGGCGCGGACAGGGGCTCCTTCCAGGGCGAGGACGACCTCTCGTACGTCAAGGACCTGCCGCTGGAGACGGCCCACCGCTCGGTGTTCCTGGCCCACGGCATGAACGGCGCGCGGCTCCGCACCCGGCACGGGTATCCGCTGCGGGCGGTGGTGCCGCGCATGTTCGGCACGAACTCGGTGAAATGGCTGACCCGGATCGTCCTGACGGACGAGCGGCCGGAGCACATGTTCACGACGACGTTCTATACGCGGACGGTGCCGGGCGCCGAAGGCCCGCAGCCGGTACGCGAAGTGGATGTCAGCAGCAAGATCCTGTCGCCGTCGCCGGACGCGGAACTCACGGGCGGTTCCACGGTGTTCAGGGGCCGCGCCTGGAGCACGACGGAGGTCGTCCGGCTCGACCTCTCCATCGACGGCGGCCCGTGGGAACCGGCAGCGCTCGACGTCCTCGGCGCCGACCCGACCTGGCAGGGCTTCTCCCTGCGGCGCTCGCTCCCGCCGGGCCCGCACAGCGTCCGCTCCCGCGCGACCGATGCGGCGGGGCGGGTGCAGCCGCCGCCGGGTGCACGGAACTCCGTCCACGAGGTCCGGTTCACGGTGCGCCGGCGGTAGCCCTATGGTCTTCTACCCCCGTGGACGGTGTTCTCGCGACCTTGATCGCAGTCCTGGGGACTCTGCTCGGCGCTGCCATGACCCATCTCTTCCAACGCAGAGCCGCCGCTCGCGACCAGGTCTTCGCGGCCCAGCAGCAACTCCGCGTGGAGCGCATGGCCGTGTACAGCGACTTCGCCGGGGCGGAGACCGAGTTCAGGCGGGGCCAACACGACCGCTGGTACCGCGCGTTCGAGGACCCGGACAGCCCCGCCTGCTTCGAAGCCCGCATGGAGGCGTACCGCCTTCGCTCACGCGCCCTCCACGCCCTGTTCCGCGTCCAGCTCGTGGCAAGCAGCCAGGCGATGATCGACGCCGCGCGGCACGCCCACCATGTGACGGCCCGGGTGCATACGGCCTCCGGCGAGACCGAACTGGATGCGCTGGGCGCGCAGGCGCGGGACGCCGTGGAGCACTTCGTGAAGCTTGCGTCTTCTGATGTGCGGTAGGTCGTCTTCTGCGGGAGCCCCGGCTCAGCCCCTGCTCAGCCCCTGGGCTCGTCACGCAGTTCTGCCCAGACGGTCTTGCCTACGGTGCGGTCGGTGACGCCCCAGGTGTCGGCGAGCGCGTCGACGAGGCGGAGGCCTCGGCCCGACTCGGCGTCGGGGGCAACCTGTTGGCGCTTCGGCCGACGGTCGCCCCGGGCGTCGGCGACCTCGATACGGAGCGTGTTCGGCCCTCGGCGGGCCAGCCTCAGCTCGAAGTCGCGGCCGGGTACGTGGCCGTGCGTGACGGCGTTCGCCGCGAGCTCGGCGACGATGTGCGTTGCGGCTTCGGAGAGCGCACTGCCGTACGGGATGCCCCAGGTTTCCAGCTGGTGGGCGGTGAGGCGGCGGGCGAGGCGGGCGCCTCTGGGGGTGGGGCTGAGGAGTTGGCGGAAGGTGCGGGGGGCGCCGCCTGGCTCCTTCAACTCGTTCTGGGGGGTGGAGATTTGCGTTTTCATGTCACTGAGCGTGGTCGGTCGGTTCTACGCTGACCAGGTACGACGCCGCGACGCCGGGTACGTGTATGAGTACGGCGGCTTGGCTGTATGAGGCGTCCACCGTGACCACGCAAGGACGGTACGGGCATGGCGATCAGCAACCACGAGGAACGACCGGAACGGCCTTCCCAGACGGACGGCACGGCCCATCTCTTCAGTGCGCTGGGCAAGCAGATCAAGGTCCTGCGCGAACACACAGGGATGAGCCAACGGGAGCTGGGCAAGGTGGCGCACTGCGGGGAGGCGCTGATCTCGTCCATGGAGCGGGGGGTGCGGACGCCGCAGCCGGAGTTTCTGGTCAGGGTGGACAAGTTGCTGGACGCGAGGGGGGTGCTGGCGGCTGCGGCTGATGATGTTCGGGAGGCGCAGGCCAAGGCGCGGACTCGGCATCCGGATTGGTTCAGGGATTACGCGCGGGCTGAAGCGGAAGCCGTCGCACTGCACAACTACGGCGCCCAAGCGGTGCATGGGCTCCTCCAGACCGAGGCCTACGCTCGAGCTACCTTCACTCAGCGGCGCCCCCTGTTGGACGAGGAGACGATCGAGAAACGGCTCGCCGATCGTCTGGCACGCCAGCAGATCTTCGATCGGTGGCCAGCACCGACCTTCAGCTACGTTCTGGAAGAGACCGTGCTGCAACGCCCCACTGGTGGATGGCCAGTCCAGCAAGAACAGTTGCGGAGGCTGCTCAGCGTGGGCCGCATGAGGAACGTAGAGATCCAGGTAATGCCGACTGACCGACCAGAACACCCGGCCTTGGACGGTACGTTCACCTTGATGAACCCCAAGGGGCGGCAGCAGGTGGCGTACACAGAAATCTATGGGCACCCCCGGCTGATCACTGATCCAGAGGAAGTCCGCATCTTCAGCGAACGCTATGGGATCATCCGGGCTCAGGCTCTCACGCCTTACGAGTCGCTGGCACTGATCGAGAAGATGCTGGGAGAACCATGAACAACACGGAACTCGGCTGGTTCAAGAGCAGCTACAGCACGGGCGAGGGAGGCGAGTGCCTCGAAGTCGCGTACCCCTGGCGGAAGTCCAGCCACAGCGGCGGCGAGGGCGGCACATGCATAGAGCTATCGACCCGCCCCCACGCCATCCACATCCGCGACTCCAAGAACCCCGACGGCCCCACCTTCTCCGTCACGCCCACCTCCTGGACGCACTTCCTCACGTACGCCCACAACACCCCGCACGCGCCAGATTCACCTGCACAGCAAGGGAGTTGCTGACCGAGGCGAGACGGTCGCGCGGTCCCTCCGGGCTCGTTCGCACCACCACTTCGGCACCGCAGCCTCCCCCGTACCCCCGCCACCTCGCAGCGAGAGCGAATCAGTCGGCGTTATCGGCCCTGCGGGCCCCGAGGCCCGCAGAACTAACGTGGCTGGTGGCCCGGGGAGCCGCCCCGAGGCCGTAGCGAGGGGGTACGACATGGCGAACGCGGACTTCCAGCCCAGGACGGCGATCAGGCGCAACCAGGCCTGGACTTCCGGTGACGGCGACACCCTGCTGCGGCTTCAGGAGGACGGCAACTTCGTCGTCTACCGCAACGGCAAGGCGGCCTGGCAGGCCGAGGGCGTCTACCCGAACGGCGACACCGCCGCCTTCGAGACGGACGGCGTGCTCGCCGTCTACAACGCCACCGGCAAGCGGATCTGGAACTCCGACACCGCAGGGAACTTCGGCGCGACGCTCTCCGTGCAGGACGACGGCAACATCGTCATCTACGACTCCACCGGAAAGCCGATCTGGGCGACCAACACCTCGGGCTGAGCCACAGATCCTCACGTGAGCCGACCCTGAAGCGGCACCATCGCCTCCGCCGCGGCGAGGGCGCGGACGGCCTCTTCGCGGACCTCCGGGTCGGCGTCGGCCCCGGTCCGCTCGTGGAGCAGGGGCAGCGTCGCCGGGTGCGTGGGCCAGCCGAAGGCCAGCACACGGAGCCCGGCGATACGGACGTCGGCCGAGGGGTCGGCCACGGCCCGGTCGCGTGCCGCTTCGGCGGTGGTGTCGTCCGGGTCGACCACCGCCAGCCAACGCAGCGCCGAGCGGCGGATCTTGGGCTCGGCGTCGGTGAGGGCGCGGTCGCGCAGGAGGTCGCGTGTGCCGGGGTCCGCACCGCGCCGGGCACCGAGCAGGGTGAGGGCGAGACGGCGTACGCCCTCGTCGGGATCCGCGGTCGCGAGACCGGCGATGGTCTCCCATCCGCCGACCGCCGACTCGGGGAGGCAGCCGAACGCCTCCAGAGCCGCGCGCCGGACCGGGGCGGCCGGGTCCTCGACGGCGCGGGTGCGGAGGAACTCCCCCGCATCGTCCCGACCGGCCAGCAGCCACGCGGCTTCCGCCCGGACCACCTGGTCCGGGTCCTCGACGGCGCGCTCCTTGATCAGCCGCCACGTGGCGGGGTCCGCGACCCGGAACCGGGCCAGCTGGTCCAAGGCCTCCTCGCGGGTGGCACAGTCGGGCGCCTCGACCGCGAGTTCCCGGGTCAACTCCCAGGTGCTCTCCTCGGCGTGGCAGAGCCGCGTGAACATGCGCAGGGCGAGGGCCCGGGGGCTGTCGTCGGGTTCGTTGAGCACGCGGTCGCGCAACAGTTCCCGCGCGGCGGCGTCGAACCCGGCCTGATGGCCCACGACGAGCAGCGCGAGTCTGCGCAGCCCCGCGTCCTCGTCGTGAAGCGCGCAATGGCGCAGCTCTTCCCACGCGGGGTCGCCCTCGCCGAAGCCCGTGCTCCACACCCGCAGCACACTCAGGCGTACGTACACGGAAGAGTCGTGGCGCAAGCGGTCGTACGCCAACTCGCGGGCCCGGGAGTCGCTGCGCCAGTCGGCCAGCATGAAGTCCAGCACCCCTCCCCGGACGAACTCGGCGGGGTCGGAGACGGCACGGTCGTACAGCATCGCCACGGTGGCGGGCTCCTCGCCCCAGCCCCGGTGCAGCAGGAGCAGCGCGGTGCGCCGGACGTGGGACGCGGAGTCGTGGACGGCCGCGTCGGCGATCAGCGCGCGCGTGGCAGGATCCGACTCCCACTGCAGATACAGCGCCTCCAGAGCGGCGGACCGCACCCCCGGCTCCGACGCGGACGCGGCCTCGTAGCGGACCAGCCGCAGGGTCTCCTCGCCCTCGGCCCGCAACCGGGCCAGTGACCGCAGCGCATCCGCGCGGACCAGCCGATGGGGGTCGCCCGTCGCGCGGTCCCGGATCAGGGCGACCGTCTCGGCCTCGTCGTACGACAGGTCGGCCGCGAGCGCCGACAGCGTGGCCTCGCGCACCCACTCGCTCGGGTCGGCGACCGCCCGCTCCCTCACAAGATCGCGCGTGGCGGCCTCGTCCCAGCGGTGCTTGATCAGGAGCTGCAGAGCGGACTTCCGGCTCTCTGAGGCTCGGTCGGCGACGGCCCGCCCGCGGATCATCTCCCAGGTGGTGGCCTCGCCGCCCCACCGCCTCGCCAACTGCTCCATGGCCTCGACCTGCACCTCCGGGGTGTGGCCGTGCACTGCCATGACCCGGTGCGGCGCGTCTCCCGCGTACAGCGCGCAGGCGATGCGTACGGACAGCTCCGCTGCGCGCGCGTACTGCCCCCGCAGATGGAACCACCGCAGGAGACGCGGCCGCCCGCTCCAGTGGGGCGCGAAGGAACCGAACGCGGCGATGGCATCGGCCAGTTCGGGCAGGCGGTGGCTGTCGGGCTCCACCGCCTCCAGCTCCGCGATCACCGTGTCGACGACCGCCCGGCTCTGCGCCGCGAGCGGCCCGATCCGCCGCACCTCCGCCAGTGCCCGGACGGCAAGGACGAGGCACCGCATGTCGTGCCAGCCGCTCCGGTGCCGGTGCAGGTCAAGGAGCCTGTCGATCGCCGCCGCGGCCTCCGGCTCCCCGATCTGCCCGACCAGGAGCAGCAGCACCTCGTGCCATGCCGGGTCGTCGGCGTGCCGCGCGAAGATCTCCTCGACGAACTCCCCCTGCCCCCACTCGCGGTAGCGCGTGTACCGCCGGTCGATGTCCTCCGCCGCCAGGTACTCCAGGAACGCCCGGTGCACGAACCCGTACACCCCGCCCCCGTAGTGGCTCAGGATGAAGTTCCGCTCCCTGAACTGCCGGACCATGGTCCGCGCCGCCGACACCGCCTGCGGTACGGGCAGTTCGTACTGCTGGCACAGGTACTCCTTGAACGCGACGAGGAGTTCGTCCGTGTGGATGTGGTTGCCCGCGATGCCGCCCCTGCCGTCCTGCATGCGGCGCGCGACGAGGCGGAGCAGCTCGTGCCGGTCCTCGTCGCCGAGGTACGACAGGGCCTCGGCGTCGGCCGGCACCCGCAGGTGCTTGGCGTGCTCGTCCCAGTGGGCGACGAGGACGGCGACCGCGTGCCGGTAGACGCCCTGCCGGTCGCGGGGCAGCTCCCTGCGGCGGCCGATGATGGCCAGGATCGTCAACAGGAGGGGGTTGCCGGCGAGTTCGCGTACGGGGCGCGAGTGGTCGACCGCCTCCCTGAGTCGTCGGCACAGCCGCTCGGCGCGCTCGACGTCGTGCGGGCACGCGGTCGCGTACCACTGGCGGGCGAAGCGGCCGATCTGCGCGACGCTCAGGTCCTGGATCATGTGGTGCGCGAAGTCGGCGCGCTCCAGGACGCCGCGCCGGTAGCCGATGACGCGCGAGGTCACGATCACCCGCACCCCGGCCGTCCGGTGGCGGCTCGCGAAGTCGGCGATGCGGTGGCTGACCTGCTCGCGCGCGGCGGGGTCGAAGAGCTCGTCGAGCCCGTCGAAGACGGCCACCACCCGCCCCTCGGCAAGGAGTTGGCCGAGCACCGCGCGGGGCGGCGCGAGCCCCTTGGTCGTGTGCAGGTGGTCGAAGAAGTCCTCGAAGGTACGGTCGCGCCAGGGCTCCGCGGCGTACTCCCGCAGCGCCACCACCAGTGGGACGCGGCCCTCCAGCAGGCCGAGAGGCCCCGGCGGTACGCCTCCCGTGAGCGCCAGCGCCACGTGGTGCGCCAGCGTCGACTTGCCCGCGCCGGGGTCGCCGAGCAGGACCGTCCGGTCCGCGTCGGGGGCGGCGAGGACGTCGAGGACCTCCCGCACGGGGCGTTCCATGTAGGCCCGCCGGGCGCGCTCCAGCGTCTGCGGGTCGAGCTCAAGGCCAGGTGGCAGCAGATCCGCGGGCCATTCCCCCGACTCCATGAGGCGGTTGACGATGTCGCGCGGCAGCTCGACCGGCGGCGGGTCGGCCCGCACGAGCGGCGGCACGAACACCGCGCTCAGCTCAACCGGCGGGTGATCGCCCTCCTCCGTGGGGATCAGGACCTCCAGGTCGAGGCGGCCGTAGCACTCGCGGACACGGGTGGCGTACTGCGCCAGCGCGGCGTCGACCTCTTCGGGGGAGGCCTGGGGCGGTCGGGCGGGTGGCGGCTCGGCCTGCTGCACGATGAATTGCCGCTCGACGTGCGTGTGCATGTGCGTGTGCGTGACGCTGCTGTACGGGCCGATGGCGTTGCCGGTGACGGCACCTCCGGCGCCGATCGCCCCGTCACCGCGTACGTCGACTCGCTGCCGTCGGGCCTGACGAGCGTCCCCCGCGCCGTCACCATCTGCCGCCGAACTCACCGCGTCTCGGCCTCGCTTCCGTCACCGAACGCGTTCCCGCGTACGCTGCCGTCGGACGCCACGGCTCCGTCGCCGCGGGCGGAGACGGTGCCACCGGGTGAGCGTCGGCCCGACGGCGGCTGCGGGCCGCCGACCGCCCTGCTCCTCTCCCCGAACGCGTTCCCCGACACGTCCCCGCGCGCCGCCACCGCGCCCCGCCCCCGGGCCCGTACGACATGAACCTCATGGCCACCACCTGGCTTCGCCAACGCATAGGCGGAGAAGCCCAGTGCGACCAGACCCGTGACCGCCCCCACGACGCTCGCCGCCCGGTCGGCGGTGTCCAGGTCCACCAGGACCGCCACCAGCGTCAGCCCGACCGCGACCAACGCGCCCACCACGGCGACGGTCCACATCACGGCCCGCCGGGTCCCGGACATGACCGCCACCCCGATTCCGCACGTACGCCTACAGCCGACGCTCCGAACGTAGCGCGACCGGCGCCCCCATCACTGCGGCTTGACGAACTCCACGTCCACCACGCCCCGTTCCACCCCAGGCAGCTCCTTCTCGCCGCGCAGGAGCGCGTCCTGCGACGCGTCCCCCCTCACATAGCGGCGGAAGAAGGCGACCGTGTACCCGGCGGCGATCCGCCGCTCGGCGGTCTCGTCCAGGGCGCGGTGCTCCTCGTTCCTGCCGTCCTGCGAGACGCAGTGCCCGCGCCGCTTGCCGGAGACCGCGTCGTCCGCACCGGCCACCTGCCGACTGCTGGGCGACCACTGGGTGTTGAAGTAGTTGTGGTTGCCGCCGGTGAGGGTGATGCCATGGAGCGGCGCCTTGTTCCTGCCCTTGTTCCACTTGACGTACTCACCGGTGTTGACCTGGTCGCACGTCCCCCACAGGACCGCCAGCGGGACCTTGGTGACCGGCTCGTTGTCCCAGGTGGCGGTGGGCGCGAGGCCGAGGGCCGCCCTCACTCGCACGCCCTTGGGCCAGTGGCCGTGGCGCTTGTCGGAGACGTGCTGCATCACGCCTCCGCCGCCCATGGAGTGACCGAGGGTGCCGACGCGGTCGAGGTCCACGCGGCCCGCGAACGAGACGTTGCTCGGCCTGCCCGTGCGCGCGTCCTTGAGCTTGCTCTTCAAGGGGCCCTTGTCCGCCGCCAGTTGGCTCCACATGCCCAGGTGCCTGTCGATGAGGCGGGCGCGCGCCTCGTACACCGCCGGGGCCTGGCCGCCGCTGGTCGCGTTGATTCCGTTGGCGCCCATGGAGACCACGACGAAGCCCTGCCGGGCCAGCTTCTTCGCGAGGTAGTCGTAGCCGGAGGCGCTGGGCAGCGGGGCGACACCGGGGCGGCAGGGCCAGGCCCACAGGCGGGCGTTCATCTTCTCGACGATCTTCTGCTGCCGGGCTTCCTCGGCCTTGTCACCGGCCTTCTCCGCGGCGGCCCGCGCCTTCTCCGCCTTCTTCAGTCCGCTCTGGGCGGGGCGGTCCGCGCAGGTCGCCCACAGCCCGTGCTGCACGACGATCAGCGGGTGCCTGCCGGGCGCGATCTTCTGAGTACCGGAGGCCGTGGGATAGTGCACCACCGCGGCGAGTTCGGACTTCCCCTCGTACGGCGCCCCGGGCACGAAGGCCTGGTCGCCCAGGTCGTACGTGACCCGGCCGACCGGCTGCGCGAGGGACACCGGCACCGGCTCGCTGCCCGAAGCGAGGGTGGGGACGGCCGCCGCCGTCCCCAGCGCGACCGTGGCGGCCCCCGCCGCGAGCCCCGCCCTGCGGCCCCGTCCGCCGAAGGCCCCTCTCCTGTGACTCCGTGCCGCCATGTGCAGTCCCGCTCCCGCCGTCGCATCCCGTACCGGAACCACGCTGGCAGCCGCATGTCAGGGACCTGTGAGGACCGTGTTGGAAGGCGGTTTCAGTCCCTCGGCAGCAGCCGAGCCGCCAGCGCGGTCGTCGCGCACAGCGTCAGCCCCACGACCACCAGCCCCGTGTGCATCCCCGGCACCGAGAAGCCGGAGCCCGTGCCACCGCCCCCGCCGCTGCCACCGCCCGCGAGCAACGCCCCGAACAACGCCACGGACATCGCACCGCCCGTCTGGCGAAGGGAGTTGAGGAGACCGGAGGCCGTGCCCGCGCGCTCGCCGGGCACGCTGTCCATGAGCTGCGCGGTGAGCGCGGGCACGGCGAACGCGCCGCCGAGCCCGGTCGGTACGAGCAGCAGAAGGACGAGCCACAGCGGCGTGTCGGCGGTCAGCGGGACGAGCGCGAACATGGCGAGGGCGAGGATCGCCTGCCCGATGACGATGACCTTGCGCCGCCCGAACCGCTCGGCGGCGCGCGGCGAGACGAGGTTGGTGCCGGTGATGAACGCGGCGAGCGGCACGAACATGAGGCCCGCCTCGATGCCCGACATGCCGCGCAACTGCTGGTAGTAGAGGCCGAGGAGGAAGGTCACGCCGTAGAACCCGGCGTTCACCGCGAAGCCGACCGCGAGGGCGACGCCGACCTGGCGCTGCCGCAGCAGGGACAGCGGGACCATGGGCGCGCGGTGCCGCTTCTCGGCGGCGTAGAAGGCGTATCCGGAGGCGAGAGCCACGGCGAAGGCCGCGAGGACGGGTGCGCTCAGCCACCCCAGGTGCCCGCCCTCGATGACGGCGAAGGCGAGGCCCGCGAGGGTCAGTACGGCCGTCGCCTGGCCCGCGAGGTCCAGCGGCGCGGGGCGGCGGGGCGAGCGGTCGGCGCGGGAGAGGAGGGCGAGGATCAGCGCGCCCACGGGGAGGTTGAGAAGGAAGACGGAGCGCCACCCCGCAGTCTCCGTGAGGACGCCGCCGAGCACGGGGCCGACCGCGACGGCCGCCGAACCGCCCACCGTCCACAGCGCGATGGCGCGGGCGCGGCGGCGCGGGTCGTCGTAGGCCTGCCGGATCAGCGCGAGCGAGGCGGGCATCACGACGGCGGCGCCCGCGCCCTGGGCGACGCGGGCCGCGATCAGGGTGCCGATGCCGGGCGCGAGGGCGCAGGCCAGCGAGGCGGCGGTGAAGAGCCCCACGCCCCAGGCGTACGCCCGTCTCGCCCCCGCCCGGTCGGCGAGCGCGCCGGCGGACAGCATCAGCGCGGCGAACATCAACGTGTACGCGTCCACGACCCACTGCAGCCCCGCCATGCCGCCGTGCAGGGAGGCGCGGATGTCGGGCAGGGCGATGTTCACGGCGGTGACGTCGATGGTGATGACGGTGAAGCCGAGGAGGGCGGCGAGGAGGGCGAGGGTGGCGGAGGACCGGGAGGGAGGTGAGGCGAGGGGACGCTGCTCACGGCTCGGGGCGAGGACGGCGGACAAGAGGGCTCCTACGGTGGGAGGGATCGCGGGGTGACGGGCGGGTGGCGGGGAAAGCGCCGCGGGGCGGCAAGGCCGGGCAGCGCAAGATCAACGCCTCGCTCACGATCCGCCGAAGCCCTCCCCAGTGGGAGACCGCCCCGTTCCTGGCCCTGACACGGCCCCCCACATCCACCTCCGACCAGGGACAATGCCCCCATGACGGAACGCACGACGAGCCCGGCCCCCAAGGCCGCCGCCCACGGCACGGAACTCGGCCGCTACCTCCGCGCCCGCCGGGCCCGCGTCACCCCCGCCGACGCGGGCCTCCCCGCGGGTACCGGGTTCCGCCGCACGCCGGGCCTGCGCCGCGAGGAGCTCGCGACCCTCGCCGGGGTGAGCGTCGACTACTACACGCGCCTGGAGCGCGGCCGCGAGACCAACCCGTCGCCCGGTGTCATCGACGCCCTGGCCCGCGCCCTGCGCCTCACGGGCGATGCCCACGACCGCCTGCACGAGCTCGCCGAGCTGGCATCGGGCCGCCTCACCGAGCCGCACCCCACCGCCGACCACACGGTCCGCGACTCCACCCTGCGGATGCTGGACGCGCTGGCCCCGCTGCCCGCGTACGTGGTGAGCAGGCACAGCCACATGCTGGCCGCCAACGCCCCCGGCAAGGCACTGCTCCCGGGCCTGTGGGACTGGCCGGCCGAGAAGCGCAACGTCCTGCGCTACCTCTTCCTGCACCCCGTGGGCCGCGTGCTGTACCGCCCCTGGGAGGAGACGGTCGCCAAGTCGGTGTCACACCTGCGCGCGATATCCGGCACCGACACGGACTCGCCCCAGCTGACGACCCTGGTCGGCGAACTCCTCCTGAAATCCCCGGACTTCGCCCGCATCTGGGAGCAGTACGACGTGTGCGAGCGCGGCGGCGGTGTCAAGTCCTTCGACCACCCGAAGGTGGGCGCGATGACCCTCACGTACGAGGTGATGAAGCTGGCGAGGACGGGCGGCCAGCGCATGGTGGTCTACCAGGCCCCGCAGGACACCCCGGACGAGAAGGCGATGCTGAACCTGACGGACTGACCGGCGGGGCCACGGCTCACTCGGCGGCGCAGGAACTCCCGCTCCTGGGCGTCTCCCCGTACAGCAGGAACCCGTCCACCTTGTCCTGCACGCACTTGGACCCGAGGTACCCGGTGTGCCCGTCGCCCTTGTTGTCCAGGACGACGGCCTGCGACCCGAGCCGCCGCGCGGTCTCCTCGGTCCACCGGTAGGGCGTGGCGGGGTCGCCGCGCGTGCCGACGAGCAGCAGCTTCGGCGTCTTCACATCACGTACGTCGTCACGGATGTAGCTGGTGCCCGCGGGCCGTCCGAAGCAGAGCAGCACCGGCATCAGCATCGACCTGCCGAAGACGGGCGACGCCTCCTCGAACTCCTCCTGGAGTCTGCCGACTTCCTTCTCGATGCGGGCGGCGTCGGGCCGGTCGGGGTCGTCGGCGCAGTTGACGGCCATGAGGGCGGCGGCCATGTTGTCGGCGGGCACGTCGTCGGCACCAGCGCCCCGCACCCCGTTCGCGAGCCCACCGCTCATCCGGATCAGCGCGCGGGGATCACCGTCGGCGAGCAGCGCCCCCAGGGCCTGCGAGAGCGCGGGCCAGGCCTGGCGGCTGTAGAGGGCCTGACTGAGTACGCCGACGACGTCCTGCCCGGTGAACTCCTGGCCGTCCATGGACCGCAGAGGCATCTCGTCCATGTCCTGGATGAGTTTGACCATGCCGTGCCGCGCGGCTCGCGCGTCCGTGCCGAAGACGCACCCGGCGTTCCCGGTGCACCAGGCGAGGAAGTTGTCGAGGGCGGTCTGGCGTCCCTCGGCGGTCGCGAGGGACTGCTCGGCGACGGGCTCGGTCAGGGTGTCCACGCCGTCGAGCACCATCCGCCCGACCTTCTTGGGGAACTGGGCGGCGTAGACGGCGCCGAGCCGCGTCCCGTAGGAGAAGCCGAGGTAATTCAGCTTCTTGTCGCCGAGTGCCTGCCGCATGACGTCCATGTCCCGGGAGACGTTGACGGTCCCCACGTACGGAAGGACGGGCCCGGACTTGGCCGCGCACTCCTCGGCGACCTTGCGCAACTGCTCCAGGACGGCGGCCGCGTCGTCCGCTTCCCCTCCCTCGGCCGTGGGGTCGGCGTCCTCCTCGGCGTCGCCGCAGCTGACCGGTTCGCTCAGGCCGACGCCGCGCGGGTCGAAGGAGACGACGTCGTAGCCCTTGCTGAGGAAGCCGAACTCCTTCTGGGACCCGGCGAGCGCGGAGACACCGGCGCCGCCGGGCCCGCCGAAGTTCAACAGCAAGGACCCTCGCGGTTTGCCGCTCGCGCTGGACTTCATCCGGATCATCGCGACGTCGACGGTCCCCGCCGCGGGCTTCGCGTAGTCGAGGGGGACGGTCACGTGACCGCAGCGGACGTCCTTGGCGTGGCCTGTGGCCTCCGCCGCGGCCTCGGTGTCGCCCCTGCAGGCGGACCACTTGATCTTCTGCGTGTAGAACCGCGACAGATCGGGCCGTCGGCTTCCCTCGCCGTCAGCGGCGGCGGCCGAGGCAAGACCCGGCGCGCCCGCTCCCACGACGACCAGTACGGTGACGCCGGCGACTGCACAGGCTCCGCGCACGGCAACCTCCCAGGGTGTGCCCCCCGCTCACCCTAAGCGCGGGCCACACCCCGCGCCCGTTCACACCAGGTCACTCTCCGCACACGCACGTCACTCTCCGCGCTCACTCCCTCTCCAGGATCGCGGTGACGCCCTGCCCGCCCGCCGCGCAGATGGAGATCAGCCCGCGTCCGGGACGCCCCCGCTCGGCGAGGAGCTTGGCGAGGGTGGCCACGATCCTCGCCCCGGTGGCGGCGAAGGGATGACCGGTGGCGAGCGAGGACCCGGCGACGTTGAGCCGCTCGCGGTCCACCGCCCCGAGCCCCCGCTTCTCCCAGGCGGCGAGCGTGGCGAGCACCTGCGAGGCGAAGGCCTCGTGCACCTCCACGAAGTCGAAGTCCCCGAGCCCGAGCCCGGCCCGCTCCAGCATCCTCGGCACGGCGTACGCGGGCGCCATCAGCAACCCGTCCTCACCTCCGGCGACATCGCCGTGGACGAAGTCGACCGCGGCACTCTCGCAGGCGACGAGATGGGCGAGCGGCTCCAGGCCGCGCTCGGCGGCCCACTCGTCGCTGCCGAGCAGGGCGACGGCGGCGCCGTCGGTCAACGGGGTGGAATTCCCGGCGGTCATGGTCGCCCCGCCGGCCGCAACCCCGAAAACCGGCTTGAGGCGGGCGAGTTGCCCGACACTCGTCCCCGGCCGAAGATTCTGGTCCCGCTCAAGTCCCCTGAACGGCACGACGAGATCATCGAGAAACCCTCGTTCGTACGCGGCCGCGAGCCGCTGATGGCTGAGCGCGGCGAGCTCGTCCTGGGCGGCGCGCGTGATGCCCCACTCGCACGCGGTCACGGCGGCGTGCTCACCCATGGAGAGCCCGGTCCGCGGCTCGGCGTTGCGCGGGACGTCCGGCACGAGATGCCCCGGCCGCACCCGCGCGAGGGCCCGCAGCCGCCCGCCGACGCTCTTGGCGCGCCGGGCGGCGAGCAGCGTCTTGCGCAGCTCGTCGTTGACGCCGAGCGGTGCGTCGCTCGCGGTGTCGGAGCCGCCCGCGACGCCGGACTCGATCTGCCCGAGCATGACTTTGTTGGCGACGGCGACGACGGCCTGGAGTCCGGTGCCGCAGGCCTGCTGAAGGTCATAGGCAGGCGTACGGGAATCGATCCGCGACCCAAGGACGACCTCACGGGCGAGGTTGAAGTCGCGGCTGTGCTTGAGCACGGCACCGGCGACGAACTCCCCCACGCTCGCGCCCCCTTCCAACCCGTACCGCTCAACAAGCCCATCGACAGCGGCAGTCAGCATGTCCTGATTCGACGCGGTGGCGTAGGGCCCGTCAGAACGCGCAAACGGAATGCGAGTGCCACCGATGACGGCGACCCGGCGCAAAGAGGGAAGACTCATGCCTCGACCATCTCCTGACCCTTGAGTAACCTTACTCAGAAGTAAATTTACGACCGAGCCGGGAGTTGGACAATGGCCGACCGCTACCTGACCCTCACCGCGACAGCCCCCGGCCGCTTCCTGACCCGCCGCCTGGGCCTGCCGCAGCCGACGCGACTACGCCGCTGGTCGCCCGACAGCCCAGGGCTGGGCGGCGAGTCGCTGCTGCTGACGACGTCGGATTCCCCGTACGCGCAGGACCTCCTGACACTCCTCGAATCAATGGGCAACAAGCCCACCACAACAACACCCCTCGCTCCCACGGCAGTTGTCCTGGACGCAACGACAGTCGCCACCACGGACGCCCTCGCCGAGGTGCACGCGAAGCTGCACCCGGTGGTACGAAAGGTGAAGGA
The DNA here is from genome assembly GCF_040647455.1 of Streptomyces sp. NPDC041068. Classification (NCBI taxonomy): domain Bacteria; kingdom Bacillati; phylum Actinomycetota; class Actinomycetes; order Kitasatosporales; family Streptomycetaceae; genus Streptomyces; species Streptomyces sp. NPDC041068. The sequence goes on along the minus strand of NZ_JBEZCG010000033.1, from coordinate 1,351 downwards.
CAACGGCCGGATCGTCGTCCTCGGCGCCCCCTTGAACCCGGCGGACCACCATCAGTCGGCGGTGCAGCAGGCGCTCGAAGGCTTCGTACGTTCCCTCGCGAAGGAGCTGGGCCGGGGCCGCACCGCGTGCCTGGTCCGCGTCCCCGGCCCGATCGGCACGGCCGAGTCGACTCTCCGCTTCCTCCTCTCCCCCAAGTCGGCCTACGTGACAGGCCAGGTGATCGAGACGGGCCCCGCGGAGGCGGTGGCGGCACCCACCGACTGGAGCCGCCCCCTGGCCGGCCGCACGGCCCTGGTGACGGGCGCGGCACGGGGCATAGGCGAGGCGGTCGCGGAAATCCTGACCCGGGACGGAGCCAAGGTGACGGTCCTCGACATCCCGTCCGCCCAACAGGACTTGGCCCGCGTGGCGGCCCGCCTCGGCGGCACGGCACTCCCCCTCGACATCACGGCGCCCGACGCCGGTGAACGCATCACGGCGGCGCTGCCCGAGCACGGCCTGGACATCCTCGTCCACAACGCGGGCATCACACGTGACCGCAAGCTGGCCAACATGGATGCGGCGCGCTGGAGTTCGGTCCTCGACGTCAACCTCGCGGCGGTCCTGACCACCACGGACACGCTGCTCAAGACCGGCACGATCCGCCCCGGCGGCCGCATCGTCGCCACGGCCTCGATCGCCGGGATCGCGGGCAACGCGGGCCAGACGAACTACGCGGCCGGCAAGGCGGGCATCATCGGCATGGTCCACTCCCTCGCCCCGCGCGCCCTCGCGGAGCACGGCGTGACGGTGAACGCGGTGGCGCCGGGCTTCATCGAGACGAGGATGACGGCAGCGGTCCCGCCCCTCATCCGCGAGGCGGGCCGCCGCATGAACTCCCTCGCCCAGGGAGGCCTCCCCGTGGACGTGGCGGAGGCGACGTCCTGGCTGGCCCAGGGCGGCATGAACGCCCAAACGATCCGAGTGTGCGGCCAAAGCCTGCTGGGGGCGTGACGGGGACTCATCGCCGCCCCGGGGGGATCCCCTCCCCCGCAGCCGCTGGAAGCCGCCCCGCAACCGGTGGAGGTCGCCCACCCACCCGCAACCGGTGGAAGGCGCACCCCCACCCACCCGCAGCCGGTGGAGGTCGCACCCCCACCCACCCGCGACCGGTGGAAGGCGCGCCCCCACCCACCCGCAGCCGGTGGAGGTCGCACCCCCACCCACCCGCGACCGGTGGAAGGCGCACCCCCACCCACCCGCGACCGGTGGAGGTCGCACCCCCACCCACCCGCAGGCGCCAAGCCGACGCGAGGGGACGCGGGGGTATGTGCGCACGGAGCACCGAGCACAACGCCAACCCCAGCCGCA
>NZ_JBEZCG010000032.1:0-60870 GCF_040647455.1 Streptomyces sp. NPDC041068 | reverse complement strand
ATGGAGGCGCTGCCTGCGGGTGGTGCGATGGTGGCGGTGCAGGCTTCGGAGGAGGAAGTGCGGCCGCTGCTGGCCGAGTTCGAGGGCCGGGTGGGGATTGCCGCGATCAACGGGCCGACCTCGGTGGTGGTGTCGGGTGATGAGGATGCCGTGTTGGCGGTGGCGGACCGGTTGCGCGGGTTGGGGCGTAAGACGAAGCGGCTGGTGGTTTCGCACGCGTTCCATTCGCCGTGCATGGAGCCGATGCTGGCCGGGTTCCGGGCGGTCGCGGAGACGATGACCTTCGCCGCCCCGGAGATTCCGGTGGTGTCGAACCTGACGGGTTCGGTGGCGTCGGCGGGGGAGTTGGGGTCGGCGGAGTACTGGGTGCGGCACGTGCGTGAGGCGGTGCGTTTCGCGGACGGTGTGGCGTCGCTGACCGCGCAGGGTGTGTCGGTGTTCGTGGAGCTGGGCCCGGACGGGGTGCTCAGTGCGATGGGTGCGGAGACGGCGCCGGAGTCGGCGTTCGTGCCGGTGCTGCGCAACGGTCGTCCGGAAGCTGCCTCGTTGGTGACCGGGTTGGCACGGGCGTGGGTGCACGGCGCCGCCGTGGACTGGTCGGCGTTCTTCGAGGGCACGGGCGCCACCCGCGTCGAGTTGCCCACGTACGCCTTCCAGCGCCAGCGCTACTGGCTGGAGGATCACGCCGACACGGCGGTCGAGCGCGGCTCGGACCTCGGTGGGGCGTCGGTGCGCCAAGAGGCTCTGTACGAGGTCGCCTGGGAGCCCGCTGCCAGTGCGGACGTTGCGGAGGACTGGGCGTTCCACGCCGAGTGGGACGAGCCGCGGGAGAGCGGCGAGATGCCGCGTTTCAGCGTGTTCACGCTGGGCGGCGACTCCGCACTGTCTGACCCGGAGCTGTCTGCCCCCGAACTGTCCGTCCCCGAGCTGAATGTCCCCGAGCTGAATGTCCCCGAGCGCGTCCATGCCCTCGGAGAGCGGGTCCTTGGCACTCTCCAGGCGTGGCTGGCCGATCCGCGGGCGGTTTCGACGCAGCTGGTCGTGGCCACCGACGCCCCCGATCTGATATCCGAGCCGATCCGCGGCCTGGTGCGCTCCGCGCAGTCGGAGAACCCCGGCCGGTTCGTCCTCCTCACCGCCGACCGGCTGGATGAGGAGGCCATACGTATCGGCCTGGGGGCCGCGGCGGACGAGCCGCAGATCCGGGTCCGCGACGGCCGTGCGTATGTCGCTCGTCTCCAGCACGTGGAGGTACCCACGGAGGTACCCGCCGTGGCATCCACGGAGGTATCCACCGAGGCATCCGCGGAGGCGCCCGCTGAGTCGACCGATCGCCCGGACCTGACCGACGGCGTGGTCCTGGTGACCGGTGCCACCGGTGGTCTGGGGCGGCTGGTCACCCGCCACCTGGCCACGGCGCACGGCGTCAGCGACATGGTGCTGGTCTCGCGCTCGGGGCCGGACCCCGACTGGTCCGAAGAGCTCTCGGCACTCGGTGTGTCCGTGCGCATGGTCGCCGCCGACGTCGCCGACCGCGCCGCCATGGCGGACCTCGTCGACTCGGTCAGGGAACGACTGATCGGCGTCGTGCACACGGCCGGAGTCGTCGACGACGGCCTTGTGGAGACCCTTGACCCTCAGCAGTGGCACACGGTGCTGCGCCCCAAGGTGGACGCCGCCTGGCAGCTCCACGAACTGACGGCCGACCTCGATCTGCGAGCCTTCGTGCTCTTCTCCGCCGCGGCCGGGACCTTCGGCGGTGCGGGGCAGGGCAACTACGCGGCGGGCAACGCCTTCCTCGACGCCCTGGCCGAGTACCGCCGCTCTCAGGGCCTGCCCGCGGTCTCGCTGGCCTGGGGGCTGTGGGCCGAACGCCGGGGCATGGGAGGACAGCTCAGCGACACCGACCTCGCCCGGATGGCCCGCGGTGGCGTCCTGCCGCTCTCCGCCGAGCAGGGCTTGGCGCTGTTCGACGCGGCATTGGCGGTCGACCGCCCCGCCCTGATCCCTGTACGGCTGGACCTCGCCGTGCTGCGCGGCGTGGCCGAATCCCCGGCGCTGCTGCGCGGCCTCGTGCCCACGGTTCCCGAGAGCGCGGCCCCCGCCTTCGCCTCCTCCACCACCACCGTCGGCCCCGACACGGCCGCCCCCGGCTCGGCCCTGGCCCGGCGACTGAGCGAGCTCGCCGAGGCCGACCGGGACCAGCTGCTGCTGGACCTGGTCCGCGACCACGCGGCCGCGGTGCTCGGCTACACCACGGCCGAAGCGGTTGACAGCCAGCGCCCGTTCAAGGACGTCGGTTTCGACTCCCTGACGGCGGTCGAGCTGCGCAACCGGCTCGTCTCCGCCACTGGCCTCGCTCTGCCGGCGACGCTGGTCTTCGACTACGCGACGCCGACCGCCCTCGCCCAGCACCTCGGGAGCGAGCTCACGGGAGCCGGACAGGAACCCGCCGATACGCACGCGGGCGGACCCGCCTTCGCGAACGCCGCGACCGACGACGACCCCATCGCCATCGTGGGGATGGGCTGCCGCTTCCCCGGCGGCGCCGACACCCCCGACGCGCTGTGGCAGCTGCTCGCCTCGGGCGGCGACGCCGTCGCTGACTTCCCCTCGGACCGCGGCTGGGACGTGGAGCGCCTCTACGACGCGGACCCCGACCGCATCGGCAAGAGCTACGTACGCGAGGGCTCCTTCCTGCCGGACGCTTCGGGCTTCGACCCCGCCTTCTTCGGGATCGCCCCTCGTGAGGCCCTTGCGATGGACCCGCAGCAGCGGCTGCTCCTCGAGACGGCCTGGGAAGCGGTTGAGCGCGCGGGCATCGACCCCTGGTCGCTGAAGGGCAGCCGGACCGGTGTCTTCGCGGGCACCAACGGCCAGGACTACGGAGCGCTGCTCCAGCGCGCCCCGAAGGAGTCGGACGGATACCTGGCGACCGGCAGCGCGGCCAGCGTCGTCTCCGGTCGGCTCTCCTACACCTTCGGCTGGGAAGGGCCCGCCGTATCCGTCGACACGGCCTGCTCCTCGTCGCTGGTGGCGCTGCACCTGGCGGTGCAGGCGCTGCGAGGCGGCGAGTGCTCGCTTGCCCTGGCCGGCGGCGTCACGGTGATGTCCACCCCCGGCCTCTTCGTGGAGTTCAGCCGCCAGCGCGCGCTGTCCCCGGACGGCCGCTGCCGCGCCTTCTCGGACACCGCGGACGGTACGGGCTGGGGTGAGGGTGCGGGCATGCTGCTGCTGGAGCGGCTGTCGGACGCGCGGCGCAACGGTCACCCGGTGCTGGCGGTGGTGCGCGGCTCGGCGGTGAACCAGGACGGCGCGAGCAACGGTCTCACCGCGCCCAACGGCCCATCGCAGCAGCGGGTGATCCGCGCGGCGCTGACCGACGCGCGGCTCTCCACCACCGATGTGGACGCCGTCGAGGCCCATGGCACCGCGACCACACTGGGTGATCCGATCGAGGCGCAGGCGCTGTTGGCGACGTACGGCCAGGAGCGGTCGGAGGACCGCCCGTTGTGGCTCGGCTCGGTGAAGTCGAACATCGGTCATACGCAGGCTGCCGCCGGTGTGGCCGGTGTCATGAAGATGGTGCTGGCGATGCGGCACGGTGTGTTGCCGCGGACGCTGCATGTCGATGAGCCGTCGTCGAAGGTGGATTGGTCGGCGGGTGCGGTGGAGTTGCTGACGGAGTCGCGTGAGTGGGCGGAGGTCGAGGGTCGTCCGCGTCGTGCGGGCGTCTCGTCCTTCGGTGTGAGTGGCACCAACGCGCACGTGATCCTGGAGCAGGCGCCGGAGTCGGAGCAGGTCCCGGAGTGGGAGTCGGAGTCGGAGTCGGCGGTGGCGTCTGCTGACCCCGTCGAGCCTCTGGCGCTGCCGTGGCTGCTCTCGGCACGTGGTGCGGAGGCGCTGCGCGACCAGGCCGCGCGACTTCTCTCCCACCTCCAGGCTGACCCGGCCCTGTCCCCGATCGACGTGGGTTGGTCGCTGGCGTCCGGACGTACGGAGTTCGGCCACCGCGCCGCTCTGGTCGCCAGGGACCGGGACGGTCTGGTCTCCTGCCTGGAGACGCTGGCTCGTGGGGAGAGTGCCCCGGGTGTGGTGACCGGTCCTGCCGGGGGTACGTCGGCTGGGTCTCGTGGCCGGGTGGTGTTTGTGTTCCCGGGTCAGGGTGCGCAGTGGGCGGGCATGGGCGTGGAACTCCTGGACGCTTCCCCGGTGTTCGCCGAGCGGCTCGGTGAGTGTGCGGCGGCTCTGTCGGAGTTTGTGGACTGGTCGTTGGTGGACGTGCTGCGTGGGGTGGCGGGTGCGCCGTCGTTGGAGCGGGTGGACGTGGTCCAGCCCGTGTCCTGGGCGGTGATGGTCTCGCTGGCCGAGGTGTGGCGCTCCATGGGCGTGGAACCCTCGGCCGTGGTGGGGCATTCGCAGGGTGAGATCGCTGCCGCGTGTGTGGCGGGTGGTCTGTCGTTGCGTGATGGTGCGCGGGTGGTGGCGTTGCGCTCGCAGGCCATCGCGGAGCATCTTGCGGGTCGTGGCGGGATGATGTCGGTGGCGCTGCCGCTGGCCGAGGTGGAGTCCCGGCTGGAGGGCTGGGTCGGCCGGTTGGAGATCGCGGCGGTCAACGGCCCCTCCTCCACGGTGGTGGCCGGTGAGCCGGACGCCCTGGACGAGCTCCTCGCCGCGTGTGAGGCCGAGGGTGTGCGTGCGCGCAGGGTGCCGGTGGACTACGCCTCGCACACCTCGCACGTGGAGTTGATCGAGGACGAACTGGCCCGTGTCCTGGGCGACATCACTCCTCAGCCCGCTCGGGTGCCGTTCTATTCGGCGGTGACCGGACAGCCCGTGGAGACCACCGGGCTGGACGCGGGCTACTGGTACCGCAACCTGCGCCAGACGGTCCGCTTCGAGGAGTCGATCGGCGCGCTGTCCGGTGCGGGCTTTGGCGCGTTCGTCGAGGTGAGCGCGCATCCGGTGTTGACGATGAGCGTGCAGGAGGCACTGGAGGGCGTTGAGCGGCCCACGGTGGTGGTGGGTTCGCTGCGGCGCGACGAGGGCGGCCTGGACCGCTTCCTGACCTCGGTCGCCGAGGCCTGGACCCACGGTGTACGCGTCGACTGGACGCGGGCCTTCACCGGAACCGGCGCCACCCGCGTGGAGTTGCCCACGTATGCCTTCCAACGCCGGCGCTACTGGATCCAGGTCGACCCCGCGGTGACCGGTGACCTCAACGCGGTGGGTCTGCTCCCGACCGAGCATCCGCTGCTCGGCGCGGCGGTCGAACTGCCCGACTCCGACGAGGTCGTCTTCACCGGTCGGTTGTCGGCGTCGGCGCACCCCTGGCTCGCCGAGCTGTCGGTGGGCGAGGACGGGGCCGTACTGGTACCCGGCACCGCCTTCGTGGAGCTGGCGATCCGTGCCGGTGACGAGGTGGGCAGCCAGGCGCTGGAGGAACTGACGCTCGACGCCCCGCTCATCCTGCCCGCGCAGGGCGCCGTCCAGCTGCGGGTGAGAGTCGCCGGACCGGATGCCGCCGGTCGCCGGGCGATCAGCGTCTACGCGCGCCCGGAGCACGCCCCTGAGCACGCCGACGACGCGGTCCGAGCCGTCTGGACGCGGCATGCGACCGGTGTGCTGGCCGCTGATGCTGCTACGACCGGGGACGCCGCTGAGGCGTCCGACACGGCCGATGTGACCCCCTGGCCCCCGGCCGGAGCCGTCACGGTCCCCATGGGAGCGGTGCCCGTCGAGACGACCGGCGCGCTTCAGGCGCTGTGGCGCGGCGACGACGAGGTGTTCGCCGAAGTGGCCCTGCCGGAGGAGCGGGAGACGGAGGCGGCGGGCTTCGGCCTCCACCCCGCGCTGCTGGACGCCGCGCTCGACGCGGCCCGATTCGCCGCCCGTGCCGCCTTCGGTGACGCCGAGGACGGCACGGAGGGGGAGGACGAAGCGCAGCGGGACGTCGAGGCTCTGTGGCTGCCGTCCTCCTGGCGCGGTGTCGCCCTCCAGGCCGTCGGTGCCACCTCGCTGCGCGTACGGATCGCCGGAGCCAAGCCGGACGCGCTCGCCGTCACCCTTGCCGACACCACGGGCGCGCCGGTGGCACGGGTGGACACGCTGGCCCTGATGCGCCGGGACGTCACGGACCTCGTGGCGGAGTCCGGCGCGGCAGTCGGGACAGGCGAAGGGGTACGGGTCGCCGTACGCCGTGCTCCGGCCAGGCGGACGGCCGCCGCGGGCGGCAGCGCTCCCGTCGGACCGGACCTGGCCCGGCAGTTGGCGGGGCTCCCGGAGACGGAGCGGACCTCCGTCGTCGTCGACCTGGTGCGGGCCGAGACCGCCACGGTCCTGGGCCACACCGCACCGGAGACGGTGGAACTGGACCGCGGGTTCTTCGAGTCGGGGTTCAACTCCCTGATGGCGGTGGACCTCCGCAACCGGTTGAGCGTGGCCACCGGGCTGCGACTGCCGACGGCGTTCCTCTTCGAGTACACCGTGCCCTCGGCCGTCGTCTCCTATCTGCTCAGGGAGTTGGCCGAGGCCGACACGGCGGACGCGGACGGCGGCCCGGCCGGGGCCGGAACGAGGTCATCGGACGGCGCGGGCACGGGGAGCACCCGGAGCGCGCAGCCGGGCGGCGTCACCGCGCTGTTCCGGCAGGCACACGCCGAGGGACGGCACGTCGCGGGCAACGAGCTGATCACGGCCGCGTCGGTGCTGCGCCCGACGTTCGACGCCGCGACCGCCGCCGACCACGTCCCGACCGCCGTGCGGCTGGCGGCCGGGGAGGCCCGTCCCCGGCTGCTCTGCCTGCCGGCGGTCGTGGCCACGGCGGGGCCCCAGCAGTACACGCGGTTCGCCGAGCACTTCCGCGGCAGGCGGGACGTGACCGTGCTGCCGCAGCCGGGGTTCCTGCACGGCGAGCACCTTCCCGCCGACATGGAGGCGCTCGCGGAGCTGCACGCCGATGCGGTGCAGCGGGCCGCGGGCGAGGACCCGTTCGTACTCGTGGGACACTCCGCCGGCGGCCAGATCGCGCACGCCGCCACGGCCCGGCTAGAGCGCCTCGGCGTCCGTCCCGCCGCGCTGGTGCTGCTGGATGTGCCCTGGCCGGAGGACACGGCCGACGACGACGTGGCGGCGGCCATGCTCGGCGTGGTCTTCGACCGCGAGGCGAAGCTCGGCGGGGACATCATGAACGACAACCGGCTCACCGCCATGGGCGGTTACCACCGGATCCTCGGCCCCTGGCGGCCGGAGCCCATCGCCACGCCGACCCTGGTGGTGCGGGCCACCGAAGCGATGCCGGGGCCGTCCGGGACCACGAAGGACGGCGCGATGCTGCGCGTCACCTGGAAGTTGGACCACATGGTGCGGGACGTGCCCGGAAACCACTTCACCATCGTCGAGGAATGCGCCGGATCGACGGCACGCGCCGTCGAGGAATGGCTCACCGAAACGGTCTGACCGGCCCTGACGGCACCCGGCGGCCAGGAGACTCGGCCGCCTCGAAACACCTGAAATAGGAGTACGTCTCAGTGAAGCACCACATCGCGTTCCTCGGCTCGCCCTATCAGGGGCATGTGAACCCCACCTTGTCCGTCGTCGCCGACCTGGTGAGGCGGGGCCACCGGGTGACCTACGTGACCACGGACCAGTTCGCCGAACGCGTGGCCGCCACCGGCGCCGAGGCCGTGCGCTACACCTCCGTATGGCCCGCGGACCGCAGCGCGCCGGCCGAGATGTCGGCCGACGAGATGGCCCAGGGGCCGTTGCAGCACCTCCGCGAGAACATCGCCGCGGCGACCGCCGCCGAGGCGGAGCTCGCCGCGGACCTGCCGGACCTGGTGGTGTACGACGCGCTCATGAACTTCGCGGGCAAGGCGCTCGCCGAGAAGTGGAAGCGCCCGGCCGCCCAGTCGGTGCCGATGTTCGCGTCCAACGAGCACTTCTCGGTGCTCCAGGCGCTCGCCGAGGAGTTCCCGGCACTCGACCCGCAGCACCCGGCGCTGATCCAGTTCGGCACGGAGCTCGCGGAGTTCCGGCTGGGACAGGGGCTTTCCGCACCCGGCCCCGGCGACTTCCTCGCCGCGGCCGAGGACCTCAACGTCGTCTTCCTCGCCGAGGAGTTCCAGCCCGCCGCGGACACCTTCGACGAACGGTACGTGTTCGTCGGCGCCGGCCTGGTCGACCCCTCGACCCAGAAGCCCTGGAACCCGCCGGCCGACGGCAGGCCCGTGCTGCTGATCGCCCTGGGCACGGTCTTCAACGAGCGGCCGGACTTCTACCGTGCCTGCGCCGAGGCGTTCGCGGACCTGCCCTGGCATGTGGTGATGGCCACCGGTCACCGGGTCGACCCCGCCGAACTGGGCGAGCTCCCGGACCACTTCGAGGTCCATCGCCATGTGCCGCAGACGGCCGTGCTGGAGCACGCACGGGTCTTCGTGACCCATGCCGGAGTCCGCAGCGCGATGGAGTCCCTCCACCACGACACCCCGATGGTGGCCGTACCGCAGTCCGTCGAGCTGGACTTCACGGCCCGTCGGACCGCCGAACTGGGCCTGGGGCTGCGGATCGCCCGCACCGAGGCCACCCCCGAGGCGCTGCGCGCCGCCGTGCTGAAGGCCGCCGAGGACCCGGAGATCCGGCGGCGGGTGTCGGAGATGGGGCGGCAGGTCCGCGCGGGCGGCGGCGCCCGCCGGGCCGCGGACGCCATCGAGGCGTACCTGGGGCGTGGCTGACATGGCGTCGGACTACTGGTCCGGCCGCACCGTTCTGGTGACCGGTGGGCTCGGCTTCGTCGGCTCCCACTTCGTCGAGGAGTTGCTGGACAGGGGCGCGGAGGTGCTCTGCCTGTACCGGGGCGAGCGGCCCGAGGTCCTCGCCGAACTCCCCGCCGCCCAGGGGCTGCGGCTGCTGCGGGTGGACCTGCTGGACCACGAGGCCCTGCTCGCCGCCACCGAGGCCGTGCCGCGCATCGACGCCGTCATCAACTGCGCCACCCTCGACGGCAACATGGAGTTCCTGCTCCAGCAGGCGGGACGGATGCTGGACGAGAACATGCGCATGCTGTCCCATGTGCTGAACCTCGCCCGGGACCGGCGAATCGCCGATGTGGTGCTGCTCAGTTCGGCCGAGATCTACTCGTACCAGAGCACGTCCCCGGTGCGTGAGGACGACGACCACCGTCGGCACATGCAGTACACGCCGAACGGCTACCGGCTGTCGAAGATGTTCACCGAGGTGCTTGCGGACCTGTACCGCGAGCAGTACGGGATGAAGATCTATACACCGCGCCCGACCAATGTGTATGGTCCCCGTGACGATTTCGGTACGACCACGAATCACGTCATCCCCAACATGCTCGGCAAGCTCGCCTCCGAGCAGGACATCGAGATCTGGGGAGACGGCAGCCAGACCCGGACCTTCATCTACGTGAAGGACCTGGTGCTCGCCGTGTTGAAGATGGTCGAAGACGGCCGGTTCCAGACGCTGAACGTCGGAACCGAGGAGTCGGTCTCCATCCTCGACCTCGCCCATCTCGTGGCGGAGGCCGCCGGATGTGACGCCGGCAGGGTCAGGATCGATCCCGACAAGCCCGTCGGGGCCTCCCGGCGCGCACTGGATCTCGACGCCTTCCATTCCCTGGTGGACTTCGCACCGAGATCCCTGAAGGACGGCCTGCGCGAAACCGCGCAGTGGTACCACAAGAACTTGCAGAGGGCGAAATGAAGGTTTCACTGCAGACGTTCGGGACGCGCGGCGACGTGTACCCCTTTGTCGCGCTGGGGGCAGGGCTCCGTGCCCGCGGCCACGACGTCGACCTGGCCACCTCGGTGGACTTCAAGGCCATGGTGGAGGAAGCAGGGCTCAACTTCCGCGAGATACCCGGCAGCGGCGCCCACTACTTCGCCACGCCCGCGGTCGTGAAGGCCATCCGGAAGAGCCCTTCGTCCATCCGCACCGCGATGGCCATGCCCCGCCCCAGCGTCGACGAGGTCGCCGACTCGCTGGAGCGGATGTACGACAACGCCCAGGGCGCCGACTTCATGCTCAGCAACCTGATCACCCGCGGCATCGGCTACGCGGGACCGGGTGTGCCCTGGGGCACCGTCTCGTGGTGGCCCATGACTCCCACCCGGGAGTTCCGCGCCTACAAGACCCCCGACCTGCCGCTGGGTTCGGCCTACACCCGGCTCACCCACGGCATGGCCGCCCAGATGGAATGGGCGTTCAACCGTCCCGCCGTCAACCGGTTCCGCACCCGCAGGGGGCTGCCCAAGCTGTCCAAGTCCCCGGTCGGGCAACTGGGCCACCAGCAGCCGGTGTTCTACCCGTACAGCCCCCACTTCCTGCCCCCGCCGTCCGACTGGCCCGAGCGCGTCCACGTGACCGGCTACTGGTCCTGGGAGCGGCCGGAACAGCAACACCAGGCCGATCTGGTGGACTTCCTCGCCGCCGGCTCCAAGCCGATCGTGCTGGCGCTGGGCAGCGCCTGGCCGGTGTACGGCGAACAGACCCTCGACCTGGTCCGGCAGGCCGTACGGCAAGCCCGGCGCCGCCTCATCGTCGTCGGCGGGCCCGAGGGCGACCGTCCCGACGACGAACTGCGGGTGCAGGAGGTCGACTACGGCTGGCTGTTCCCGCAGGTCGCCGCCGTCATCCACGGCGCGACCTTCGGCACCACCGCGGACGTGCTGCGCTCCGGGGTGCCCCAGGTGACCGTGCCCTGCTGGGCCGACGGCCCCTACTGGGCGGCCCGGCTCGCCCAGGTCGGAGTGGCCCCCGCACCCATCCCGTTCCAGAAGCTCACCGGCGCGCAACTGCGCGCCGCCCTCGACGAGGTCGTCACCGACCCGGGGTACGCCGAGCGCGCCGCCGAACTCGGTGCCCGGGTGCGCGCCGACCGCGGTGTGGAGAAGGCCTGCGACCTCATCGAGACGTGGGTGTCGAACACCACCGCCTGACCCACCGACCCCTCGTGCGAGCGGCGCCCGCCCTCGCCGGCCTCCCGCGGCCGTCCCGCGGCGCCCTCGCACACCCTTTCCCGAACTCACCTTTGCCTGCCGGAGCCTTCAGGTTCCACGTCCCACGACCTTGGAGGTTCCACTCCCCATGACCACGTACGTCTGGAACTACCTCACCGAGTACGAGAACGAGCGCAAGGACATCCTCGACGCGGTCGAGACGGTCTTCGACTCCGGTCAGTTGGTGCTCGGCGCCAGTGTGCGCGGCTTCGAGGAGGAGTTCGCCGCCTACCACGGCGTCCGCCACTGCGCCGGCGTGGACAACGGCACCAACGCCATCAAGCTGGCGCTCCAGGCCGTCGGCGTCGGCCCCGGCGACGAGGTGATCACGGTCTCCAACACCGCGGCCCCCACTGTCCTCGCCATCGACGGCACCGGCGCGACCCCGGTCTTCGTCGACGTCAGGGAGGAGGACTTCCTGATGGACACCGACCAGGTCGCCGCCGCCATCACCCCCCGTACCAAGGCCCTGCTGCCGGTTCACCTGTACGGGCAGTGCGTCGACATGGCCCCCCTCAAGTCCCTCGCCGAACAGCACGGGTTGGCGATCGTCGAGGACTGCGCCCAGGCGCACGGCGCCCGCCACCACGGCCAACTCGCCGGCACCATGGGCGAGGTCGCCGCCTTCTCCTTCTACCCCACCAAGGTCCTTGGCGCCTACGGCGACGGCGGCGGGGTCATCACCAACAGCGAGGAGGTCGACGCCGCCCTGCGCCGACTGCGCTACTACGGCATGGAGAAGGTCTACTACGTCGTCCAGACCCCGGGCCACAACAGCCGTCTGGACGAGGTGCAGGCAGAGATCCTGCGCCGCAAGCTGACCCGTCTCGACGCCTACGTCGACGGCCGGCGTGCCGTCGCACGCCGCTACGAGGAGGGCCTGGGCGACCTCACCGACCTCAAGCTGCCCACCACCAACGACGGCAACGAGCACGTCTATTACGTCTACGTGGTGCGCCATCCCCGGCGTGACGAGATCATCGAGCGGCTCAAGGCGTACGACATCTCCCTGAACATCAGCTACCCGTGGCCGGTGCACACCATGACCGGCTTCGCCCACCTCGGGTACGCCAAGGGATCCCTGCCGGTCACCGAGGCGCTCGCCGACGAGATCTTCTCCCTGCCCATGTACCCGTCGCTTCCCACGGACGTCCAGGACAAGGTGATCGCCGCGCTGCGCGACGTCCTGTCCACCCTGTCCTGACCACCTCCTGACCCTCTGAGGAGAGACCTCCGATGAAAGCACTGGTGCTGTCCGGGGGCATGGGCCTCCGCCTGCGGCCCTTCAGCCATTCCCGGCCCAAGCAGCTGATACCGCTGGCCAACAAGCCCGTCCTGGTCCATGTGATCGAGGAGCTGAGGGCCATGGACGTCACCGACATCGGCATCGTGGTGGGCGACCGCCCGGAGAAGATAGCCGACCTCCTCGGCGACGGCTCCGAACTGGGGGTCCGGCTCACCTACATCCCCCAGGAGGCCCCTTGCGGCCTCGCCCACTGCGTGGCCATCGCCCGGGACTTCCTGGCCGACGACGACTTCGTGATGTACCTGGGGGACAACGTCCTCACCTCGGGCGTCGCGGACATCGCCGAAGAGTTCCGGAACAACCGGCCCGCCGCCGAGCTGGTGGTGCACAAGGTGGCCGATCCGCGGGCCTTCGGCGTCGCCGAGGTCGATGCCGAAGGCCGGGTGCTCAGGCTCGTGGAGAAGCCGGAACACCCGGTCAGCGACCTCGCCGTGGTCGGCGTCTACTTCTTCACCCCCGCCATCCACGAGGCCGTCGCCGCGATCGAGGCCAGCGCCCGCGGCGAACTGGAGATCACCGACGCCATCCAGTGGCTGGTGACCCAGGGGGCGGAGGTCACCGCCCGTACCTACAGCGGCTTTTGGAAGGACGCCGGACGGGTCGAGGACGTCCTGGCGTGCAACCGCGAGCTCCTGGACCGGCTGAAGCCGTCCGTGTGCGGCGAGGTCGACGCCGACAGCGAGCTGATCGGTGCCGTGGTCGTCGAGGAGGGGGCGCGGGTGGTGCGCTCCCGGATCATCGGCCCGGCGATCGTGGGCGCCGGGGCGCTGGTGGAGGACAGCTCCGTCGGCCCGCACACCGCCGCCGGCCGTGACTGCCTGCTGAGCGGTGTGGACGTCAGCGACACGATCGTGCTGGAGGGCGCCAGCGTCCGCGATGTCGGCCCGGTGCGCGCCTCCGTCATCGGACGCGAGGCCAGCGTCAGCCGGTCCGCCGCGCCCGAAGGACCCCACCAGCTCATCGTGGGCGACCACAGCAGGATCGAGGTGGCCGCATGAGGATCCTGGTGACCGGGGGCGCCGGGTTCATCGGCTCCGCCTACGTCCGCACCCTGCTCGACGGCGGCTACGGCGGCCACGAGCAGGCGCGCGTGACCGTGCTCGACAAGCTCACCTACGCGGGCAACCGCGCCAACCTCCCGGCCCAGCACGAGCGCCTTGAGTTCGTGCACGGCGACATCTGCGACCTGCCGCTGCTCCTCGAGCTGCTCCCCGGCCATGACGCCGTGGTGCACTTCGCGGCCGAGTCGCACGTGGACCGCTCCATCGACGACCCCAGCGCCTTCATGACGACCAACGTCACCGGCACCCAGGTGCTCCTTGAGGCATGCCTGCGCAGCGGCGTACAGCGGGTGGTGCATGTCTCCACCGACGAGGTGTACGGCTCCATCACCAGCGGCTCGTGGACCGAGCAGTGGCCGCTTGCGCCCAACTCGCCGTACGCGGCGTCCAAGGCGGGCGGCGACCTGATCGCACGGGCCTACTGGCGCACCCACGGCCTGGACGTGTCCATCACCCGCTGCTCCAACAACTACGGGCCGTACCAGCACCCGGAGAAGTTGATCCCGCTGTTCGCCACCAACCTGTTGGCGGGTGAGTCGGTGCCGCTGTACGGCGACGGCTCCAACATCCGCGAGTGGCTGCACGTCACCGACCACTGCGCCGCGATCCAGCTGGTCCTCACCGGCGGCAGGGCCGGCGAGGTCTACAACGTCGGCGGCGGCAACGAGCGGACCAACCGGCAGATCGCCGACGCCCTCCTGGAGCTGTGCGACGCACCGGCGGGGCTGCTGCGGCAGGTGGCCGACCGCAAGGGGCACGACCTGCGCTACGCCCTGGACGACAGCAAGATCAGGGAGGAGCTCGGGTACGCCCCCGCGGTGTCCTTCGAGCGCGGGCTCGCCGACACCGTGGCGTGGTACCGGGACAACCCCGGCTGGTGGAAGCCGCTCAAGGAGCGGAAGGGGGATGCCGCATGACCGCGGTGCTCCCGTCCGGCGTGCTGCGGCCCGCCGACGACCCCGAGCTCCCCGCACGACTCCTGGCCTCGGCACGGGCTCGCGACGAAGGGCTGATGCCGACCGAGGAGTTCGACGTATGGCTCGAAGGGCGGCGCAGGGCGCACCCGTTCAAGGTCGAACGTGTGCCGTTCGCGGAGGCCGACGGCTGGAGCTTCGCGCCCGACACCGGCGACCTCGTCCACTCCAGCGGCCGCTTCTTCAGCGTCGACGGGCTCCGGGTGACCTCGGCCGACGGCCCCTACGGGAACTGGGACCAGCCCATCATCCGGCAGCCGGAAGTCGGCATCCTGGGCATCCTGGTCAAGGACTTCGGCGGGGTGCCGCACTTCCTGATGCAGGCCAAGATGGAGCCGGGCAACCCGAACCTGCTCCAGCTCTCGCCGACGGTGCAGGCCACGCGCAGCAACTACACGCGGGTGCACCGCGGTTCAGCGGTCCGCTACATCGAGCACTTCGTCGGGCCGCGCCGCGGCCGGGTGATCGCCGATGTGCTGCAGTCGGAGCACGGCTCCTGGTTCTACCGCAAGAACAACCGCAACATGCTCGTGGAGACCGACGAGGACGTGCCGCTGGGCGACGACTTCCAGTGGCTCACGCTGGGGCAGCTCAACGAGCTGCTTGCCCGGGACAACGTGGTCAACATGGACGCGCGGACGGTGCTGTCCTGCCTGACCCCCTTCCTGCCCCGTGAGGAGGGTGGCGAGGGCGCGCTGCACCCCACCCCGGAGCTCCAGAGCTGGTTCACCGGGCAGCGCAGCGACCGGGACATCGAGGTGTCCAGGATTCCGCTGCGCGACACGGAGGGCTGGCATCGCGACGCCGAGCGGATCGCGCGTCCGGACGGCCGCTTCTTCCGCGTGGTGGCCGTCTCGGTACAGGCCGGGAGCCGCGAGGTGGCGCGCTGGAGCCAGCCGCTGTTCGAGCCCACGGGACCGGGCGTAGTCGCCTTTGTGGTACGGGAGTTCGACGGAGTGACGCATGTGTTGATGCGGGCCCGGGCCGAGCCAGGATTCCGGCAGACGGTGGAGCTGGGGCCGACGGTGCAGTGCGTACCGGAGAACCACACCGTCGAGCCGCCGCTGCTGGAATACGTGCTCGCCGCGGACCCCTCCCGGATCCGGTACGACGCGGTGCACTCGGAGGAGGGCGGACGGTTCCTGAACGCGGTGTCGCGGCACCTGGTGGTCGAGGCGGACGACGCCCATCCGGTGCAACCACCCGCGGACTGCGCGTGGTTCACGATGGCTCAGCTGGGGGAGCTGCTCCGGCACGGCAACTACCTGAGTGTGCAGGCGCGTACGCTGCTCGCCTGCATGAACGCCCTGCCGCGCCGGTAGCTCAGCTGTCGTCCCGGTGCAGTGCACCGTCCCGTTCCGTGTAGCCCTCGCCCGTGTCCGGGCAGCGGAACCGGCCCTCGCCCTGGTCCTCGAGCGGTACTCCGGCGCGTCCGACCCAGCCGATCCGGCGGGCCGGCACTCCGGCGACCAGGGCGTGGTCGGGGACGTCCCTGGTGACCACCGCACCGGCCGCGACAGTGGCCCAACTGCCGATGGTCACCGGGGCCACACAGACCGCCCGCGCACCTATGGAGGCACCGTGACGGACCGTCACACCGACGGGCGTCCAGTCCTCGGCACGCTTGTGCCGCCCGTCGGGGGTGATGGCGCGCGGGTGGGTGTCGTTGGTGAACACCACCGCGGGGCCGATGAAGACGCCGTCCTCGACCTGCGCGGGCTCGTAGACCAGGGCGTGGTTCTGGACCTTGCAGTCGTCTCCCAGCGTCGTCCCCGGGCCGATGTACACGCCGCGTCCGATGTTGCAGTTCCGGCCCACCGAGGCGTGCTCACGGATATGGGACAGGGCCCAGACCGAAGTTCCTTCGCCGACCAATGCTTTGCCGTCCACCTCCGCGTCGGGGTGAATGTACGCAGCCAACGTTCCTCCTCAACTCGGGAGCGCCAGAGCGTACCTCGTACCCAATTGTGATTGAAATCACAGGAGGGTGCGGTTTGCTGAACAACGCGTAAACGATCACTGAGGGTAAGGGTGGTGCCGTGCCGTTGGGTGTGGAATTCGGGGTGTGGGCGCCCTTGTCGTCGATGTGCTGGTCACGGTCTGTGGTCGGTTTTGGCGCATGGCTGCCGCGGCCGTCGGCCGGGCCTTCGTGCCGCTTCCGTCAGGCCTTGACACGAAGGTCTGAAAGATATTTAGCTGGGCGATAGTCGCCGACGTATTCGGGCACGGGGGAACATTTTCTGGAGACGGGGCAGGGGTTTCACAACGGGGTCTTATCCAGACCTTCCGTATGCGTAAAATCCTTTCGTAGTGCCGCGCCGAAGTTCATTTCTCTCTTTCTTCCAAGCGACCGTACCGAAAGGATTCCG
The DNA here is from genome assembly GCF_040647455.1 of Streptomyces sp. NPDC041068. Lineage (NCBI taxonomy): Bacteria > Bacillati > Actinomycetota > Actinomycetes > Kitasatosporales > Streptomycetaceae > Streptomyces > Streptomyces sp. NPDC041068. The sequence goes on along the minus strand of NZ_JBEZCG010000032.1, from coordinate 44,142 downwards.
GAATGCGGGTTGAGGATGTCTACATCGACTCGATCGGGACGTACCTGCCCACATGGGTGGCCACCGAGGATGCTCCGGGCATCGGGGAGTACCAGCTCGGTGAGTTCACCGCCGCCGGCCTCGTCGGGACCTATGTAGCCGGTGATGAACCCGCCGTTGACATGGCCGTTCGCGCGGCGCGCAACGCCATCGAGAGGTCCGCGGCCGACGTCGCCGCGATCGACGCGCACGTTCACGGCAGCGTCTATTACCAGGTTCCCGAAGGGGCCTACGCGCCCGGTTACATCCTTCGCGAACTGGGTGCGGGAAACATCCCCTCCTTCGATGTCCACCAGGGCTGCAACGGGCTCCTCGGCGCCCTTGAGGTGGGAATCGGGCAGCTGACCGGTGCCGCCCGCCGGAAGAATGTGCTGCTGACCACGGCGTCGAACTTCACCACCCCGCTCTTCAACCGGTGGAACGACTTCGGCACCTCCTCCATCTACTCCGACGGTGCCGCGGCAGCGGTGGCCAACAGCACCGGCGGATTCGTCAAGGTGCGTTCCCTGAACTCCGGCACCCTGCATGAGATCGAGAAGTGGCACCGCGGCGAGGAATCACTTCTCCCGCCGCGCGGGGAAGCCGCCAAGCATTTCAACATGGGTGAGCGGTCGCAGTATTTCGTCGACAACGTCATGGATTTCGCGCAGCTTTTCCAGACCTTCTTCAAGTTCGACCTCGACGTCATCAACGAATCCCTTTCCGACGCCGATGTGACCGCCGCCGAAATATCCAAGGTCATCACCATCAACGTCGACACCCGAATGGTCGACCAGGCACTTCTGCGGCCCCTTGGAATTCCGGCCGAGCGGCTGTGCGCGGAGTACGGGAAGAAGGTCGGCCACTCCGGGGGCGCGGACATCTTCCTCACCTTGGACCACCTGGCCAGGACCGGGGAGCTGCAGCCCGGCGACAACATCCTCATGACGTCCCAGGGCCCCGGCTGGATCTGCTCCGCCGCCGTGCTCACGGTCGTGGACCTGCCCTCCTGGAGCGAGGCGTGATGCGGGCGGATCGCCAGGCCGTCGCCGAGACGGTCAAGAGCATCGTCATCGCCGAAGCCCGCGCCGACCTCGAACCGGGCCAACTGCCCGACGACGAGCCGCTCGACGGCGAGTTGCTGAAGGTCAGCTCCATGGGGCTGCTCGGCATCCTGACGCGGATGGAGGACGAGTTCGGCGCCGCACTGCCGGACGACCTCTTCACCGGCCGCAGTCTGAAGACGGTTCAGGACCTCATCGCCCTGGTGAACGAGCTCCCGGAGGGGGCCGAATGACCGAGCGCGCCCCTCTCGGCACGTCCGGCCATCCCGGTGCCCCCGTCGTCCCCGATGTCGTCGAGGTGCCCGAACCCGCCGTCCACGCGGAGCTGTTGGACTGCCTGCAGGCCAACCTCGCCCTGCTCGCCGACCGGTACCACGGCGCCGGCACCCACCTCAGGCTGGGCGCCAGGCTGCGCTTCGCACCCCGTCCGGGGGAGGGCGCACTGCCCAGCACCGAGCCCACCCTCGCCGACCATCTCGCGGACGCCGAGGACCTGTTGGGCCTGGTGGCCACCGACCACCGGCAGCGCGTGCCCGGGGCGGAACTCGCGGCCGTGACCGAGCCCGTGTACGTGGTCGCCGACGCCTACCACCTGCCCTGGGTGCCGTACCACGGCACCAAGCACGTCGAGCACAGCTTCCTCGTCGGGCCCGACGGCGACGGCCCCGACGGCGACGGGCTCGCGATCGAGGACGCGTACCACAACGACACCCAGTGGGGCCGGGCCCGCCCCCAACGGCTGCGCTACGGACGTGCCGAGCTGGCGGCCCTCGTGGACTCCCTGCCCGAGGGCGCGGAAGTGGTGTGGCTGAACCCCAAGCCGCCGGGCCCCGCGCCCGAACCGGTGGCGCTCGGCGCCGAGCCCGCCGACGACTACGCGCGCCGGTGCGAGGACTACGTACGACGCTTCACCGAACACCCGGACCGCGTCGAGGCGTTGGACCGCTTCACCCTGGAGACCTGGCTGCTCGCCCGTGCCCGTCGGCTGCACGCGCGGTACCGCTTCGACGGCACGGAGCTCCCGCCGTCGGTCGCCGAGCACCTGGCCCGGTGGGACAGCGTCGTGGAGCACGCCTACCTGGCCTACCGACGGGTCGCCCGCGGCCGCGCCGAACCGCCCGAGCTGCTCGCCAGGGCCGCGGACGCGCTCCGCGCCGACACCGAGCTCTTCGCCGCCGCCCCGAGCCCGGCGCCCTCCGCGGGGCCCGGCGACGGCGACGACGCGCAGGCGCTCCACGCCGCCGTGCGCGCCGTCGTCGCCTCCGTCCTCGGCACGGCGCCGGAACTCCTTCCCGACGACGACCTCACCGCACTGCCGGCGTTCACCTCGCTGCGCATGGTCGAGATCGTCGAGCAGCTGGAGACCTCGTACGAGGTGGAGTTCGCCCCCTCCGACCTGGTGCCCGAAAAGCTGCACCGCCTCGCCGACCTCACCGAACTGGTGCGTCGCGCACAGCGCGACGCATAGCCGAATCCTCCCTCGCGAAAGGCGCCGGACCTCCCGTGGACCCGCGATTCATCGAACTGCTCACCCCGTTCCTCCCGTATCTCCATGACCGACCCCTCACGGACGAGACCCCGCTGCGTACCTACGGCCTGGACTCCATGCAGGCCATCGAGCTGATGTTCGCGGTGGAGGACACCTTCGGCGTCCAGCTGCCGGACGAGCTGCTCACGGAGGAGACCTTCAGCACCGCGGGCAAGCTGTGGAGCGCGGTCCACGCCGCGACGGGGGAACAGTCCGGCTCGGCGGTGGACGCCTGATGACCGGCGTCGTGGCGGCTCCGCAGGGCGTGCGTCCCGAGCTGGCCGCGGCCGTCGAACAGGTCCGGGCCCTGGCGGAGAAGCACGCGGACGCCACGGACGAGGCGGCCGAGTTCCCGGTCGCCGTCCTGGACGAACTGCGCGCCACCGGACTGCTCGGGCTCATGGTGCCCACGGAGCACGGCGGGCTCGGCGGCAGCCTGGACGACATGCTCGACGTCAGCATGGCTCTCGGCCGGGCCGACATGTCGGTGGCGATGATCTTCTCGATGCACTGCCAGCAGGTGGCGGGCATCGTCGACCACGCCGACGACCGGCTGGCCGGTGAGCTCCTTCCGCAGATCGCCGCGGGACGTGCCTACCTCGCGTCGGTGACCACCGAAGCCGGGAAGGGCGGCCACCTGCTGACGGCGGAGGCCGAACTCACCGCGGAGCCGGGCTGGCTGGACATCGACCGGTTCGCACCGATCGTGACCGGCGGGCTGCACGCCGACGGCTTCCTCGTCACCATGCGCAGCCCCGATTCCCGGTCGCCCAACGAGGTCTCCCTGGTGTACGCGCACCGGGACCAGCTCGACATCAAGCCGTCGGGGGAGTGGAACCCGCTCGGCATGCGGGCCAGCCACAGCACCGCGCTCCACCTCACCGGCCGGGTGCCGGAGCATCAAGTGATCGGCGAACACGGCCAGTTCCGCCACATCGTCCTTGACACCTTCGGCCCCCTGGCGCACCTGGGCTGGTCGGCGAGTTGGCTGGGCACCGCGAGCGGCGCCCTGTCCCGGGTGCTGCGGATGCTGCGCAGCCCCGCCGGGCGCAAGAGCGCCAACCTCGACTCCGAGCTGCTCCTCACCCGGCTGTCCCGGGCCCGCCAGCGCCTGGACACCGTGCACGCCCTGATGCGGCACACCGCCGCCACGTACCTCCAGGTACGGGCGGACGGGGACGACCTGTCCCGCCCCCGCTACCAGCTCCAGATCAACGCGCTGAAGATCACCGCGTCCGAGGAGTGCCACCGGGCCGTCGAGGACCTGATCGACGCGGTCGGGCTGCGCCACGGCTACCTCAAGAGCGGCCCGACAGGCCTGGAGCGGTCCCTGCGCGACCTGCGGTCGGCGGCCTTGAACTACAACAACGACCGGCTCCACCAAGCGGGTGGCAAGCTCGCCCTGCTCGACCCGGAGGTCCGCCTTGTCTGACGTGCTCGTCGGGCTGCCGGCCGAGGCAGGAGCCAGGGAGGCCCTCGCCGCCCTGGCCGAGGCGGGCCTGCTCACCGAGCTCTACGGAGAGCAGCCGACCGGCCGCCTCGACCCGCTGACGCTGCGTCGGCTGCTCGCCGCGGCCGACGCACGCGGCCCTCAGGGGCTGGTCCTTGCGCTCCTCGTGCAGTTGGCCACGGCCGTGCCGCTGCTCGCCGAGAACGCCACCACCCCACTCGCGGAGCGGACCCTCACCGAGGCGGTGGACGGCACGACGCTGCTGGCGCTCGCCGCCACCGATGAGGCAGCGGGTTCGGACCTCGCAGGACTCTCCACCACCGTCGAACTCGGCGACGGCAGCGGCGACCTGGTCGTGGACGGAACCAAGCGCTGGGTGACCTCCGCGCTGTCCGCCGACTACGCCCTGGTGCTGGCCCGCCATCGCCCTGGTCGGCACTTCACCTCCTTCACCTGGGTACTGGTGCCGCTTGCCGCGCCCGGCGTCACCGTCGAACCGGCCGACACCGCGATGTTCCAGGGCTCCGGAGTCGGCCATCTCCGCCTCTCGCAAGTCACCCTCTCCCGCGACCACCTGCTGGGTCGCCCCGGCCGAGCTCTGGCCATGTTCGCCCGGCACATCTCCGTCGAGCGCCTCGCCTCGGCCGCGTGGGCCATCGCGCTGTGCCGCAGAGTGCTCGCCGACACCGAACGACGGCTGCGCGCCAGGCTGGTGGACGAGGTGCCGCTGAGCCGCTCGGCGAGCGTGCGGCAACGCCTTGCCGAATGCGCCGTCCACATCAGCGCTCTCCACGCGCTCTGGACGACCTCGTGCGACGCGATCGCCACGGACCGCGACGCCACCGCCGCCGCGGTGCTCAAGGCCGCGTCGGGCGCCACCGTCGAACGGGTCCTCGCCACCTGCGCCCAGCTCCAGGGCGCGGACGGCTTCGGCCGCGGGGGAGTACAGGAACTCCGCGCGGAGGCGGCCGTGTTCGGCATCGGCGGCGGCACCACCGAGACCGTTCTGGACACGGTCGCCGACCGGCTCGACGCCGTACTGAACGGTCTTGCGCCATGACCCGTACGCCCCCGGAACCCCTCCAGGCAGCCCCCGGCATCCACGTCGCCACACAGACCGGCGACCCCGAACCCGGGCTGCTCACCGCCCATGACCGCGCCGGCGCCGCGCGGCTGCCCGCGTGGCGGGCCCGCCACCGTCTGCTCGGCCGGAGCGCGCTGCGCCGCGTGCTGGCCGCGCGGTTCCCCGAGGCCGCCGCCGCGGACGTGGTCCACGGACACCACGGCAGGCCCGAGCTGGCCGGCTGGCCCCGGATCGGCATCAGCGTCTCCCACGACCAGGACACCGGCGCTGCCTGCGCCGCGTGGGGCCACGCGGTCGGCGTCGACGTCCAGTACCCGCCCGACCGTCTCTCCGACTCCCTGCTGCGCCGCTGCCTGGGTGAGCACGCCGCGGTGCTCGACCCGATGGCGCGACGCTCGCGCGCCACCGAGTTCGCCTGGGTGTGGACCGTTCAGGAGTCCTGCGTCAAGGCCGCGGGCACCGGCCTTTCCGGCCGCCCCTGGGCCATCGGGGTGCGTCCCTTCACCCGGCGCGGTACCTGGGATGGCTACCGCTGGGTCAGTCTTCGCGAGCAGTCCCCCGTACCACTGAGCTGCGCGTTCGCCGAACTGCCCGCAGCACCTACCCCTCAGGAGGCCCCGTGAGCGAGCCCATGGAGCTGAGCTGTTACACCGCGAACCTGGTGGCCTACCTCGAGGCGGGGAACCCGGACATCGCCCGGGACCTCGCGGCCGCGGTCCGGCTGTCGGTCCGCACCGACCCGCCGGAGGGCGGTCTGGCCTTCTCGCACCACACCCGCGTGGACAGGGACGGCTCCGGCCGTGCCCTGGCGTACCGAGGCGCCCCCGACTGGAGCGAGGCGCGGGCCGCGCTGACGGCCGAACTCGACCGGCACGGCCGGGTCCTGCTCGTCGGCAACACCCGCTTCCTTCCCTGGTCCCCCGCGTACGAGCGGAGCGAGACCCCGCACTGGCTGCTGGTCCAGCGCGACGCGGACGACATGTGGTCGGTCCGCGACGACTTCGAGGCACTGACCCCGCACGGCGAACAGGCCCCCTATTCAGGGCAGTTCGACGACGAAGGGCTGCGCCGCCTGGCCACGCCACCGGAGGGGATGACCCCCGAGGCCGCCAACCGTGACCGCTACGCACTGGGCCTGCCCGTCGACCTGCCGTCGCCCACCGGCTACCGCTGGCTGGTCGTCACCGACCCGGAAACAGAGGCGGAAACAGAGGCGGAAACAGGCGCGGCCACCGACGCCGCCGCGGACGCCGAACAGGGCGCCTGGGTGCACGGCACGGCCCCCGCGCTGCGCTGCGTCGCCGAGCGCCTGTGCGCGGACGACGGCGCGCTGGCCCGGCACGCGGACGACGTATGGACGGCCTCCCGGCATCAGCGGCACCGCCTGGCGCTGCTTCCCGCCGCCGGGGACAAGGAAGCGGCGGCGGCGGCCGAGGCAGCCGCCGCGTGGGGCGAGCTGCCGCGTGCCGTGCGCTTCGCCATCGCCTCCGCCGAGCGCGGCCGGCCCCGACGGGCCCTGGTCGAGAAGGCGTTCACCGCGGTACTGGACGCGGTCGAGCGCCTGGAGGACACGAAAGGCGGCACCACCCATGACGGCTGACGGCACCCCCCGCCACCTGTACGAGTGGTTCGCCGGGACGGCGCGGCGCCATCCCGACGCGGTCGCCCTCGAGGTGGCGGGCGAGGCCCACACGTACGCGGAGCTGGACGCCCTCGCCGGGCGGCTCGCGGCGGCACTGCTCGACGTCGGCTCCACCCGCCCGGCCCGTGTGGGCCTGCTGGCCGCCCGTACCCTCACCGCGTACGCGGGCTACCTCGCCGCCCAGCGGATCGGCGCCACGGTGGTGCCCCTCAACCCGGCCTTCCCGGCCGCGCGCAACGCCGCCGTCACCGCCGCGGCGGGGCTCGACCTGGTCCTTGCCGACTCCGACCGCGCCGATGCCGAACTGCCCGCGCCGGTGTGCGCGTTCGACGCGGCCGACCCGGCGTTCGCGACCGGAGGGGCCGATGCGCCCCCGCCGGCCGATCCGGGCCCGGAGGACGTCGCGTACATCCTCTTCACCTCCGGATCGACCGGTACCCCCAAGGGCGTGCCGATCCAGCACCGCAACGTCAGCGCCTATCTGGACCATGTGATTCCGCGGTACGAGCTGGGCGTCGGATCCCGGCTGTCGCAGACCTTCGACCTCACCTTCGACCTGTCGGTCTTCGACCTGTTCGCGGCCTGGGGCTCGGGCGCCACCCTCGTCGTCCCCGAGGCGAGCGATGTGCTGGCACCGGTCCGGTACGTCAACCGCGCCCGGCTCACCCACTGGTTCTCCGTGCCGTCGGTGATCTCCTTCGCGATGCGGCTGCGCGGACTTGCTCCCGACTCCATGCCGACGCTGCGCTGGAGCCTGTTCTGCGGAGAGCCGCTGACCGCCGCCCAGGCCGCGGCCTGGACCGCGGCCGCCTCGGGCAGCGTGCTGGAGAACCTGTACGGGCCCACCGAACTCACCCTCAGCTGCACCCAGTTCCGGCTGCCCGGCGGCACCGAGATCCGGGAGGAAGCGGGGGAGACCGTGCCGATCGGCGACCTCTACCCCGGCCTTGAGCAGCTGGTGGTGGACGAGGACGGCCGACCCGCGGCGGAGGGAGAGCTGTGCGTCCGCGGCGTCCAGCGGTTCCCCGGCTATCTGGCGCCGCAGGACAACGTGGGCCGCTTTCTGCGCTACGAAGGTGAACGGGCCACCGTGGTCCAGGAATCGGCGCCACCGGACGAGCGGCTGTGGTACCGCACCGGGGACCGCGTCCGTGTCCGCGATCGCGGCCTGGTCCATCTGGGCCGCCTTGACCAGCAGGTCAAGGTGCGCGGCTACCGCGTCGAACTCGGTGAGATCGAGGCGATGCTGCGGGCCCAGCCCGGGGTGCGCGACGCCGTCGTGGTGGCGATCCCCAAGCCCCGGGGCGACAGCGCTCTCGCCGCTGCCTGCACGGGAGATGACTCCGACCCCGAGCGGCTGCTCGCGGCGGTGCGCGCCGCCCTGCCCTCGTACATGGTCCCGGACACGCTCACCCCGTTCGACCGCTTCCCGCTCAACGCCAACGGCAAGATCGACCGCCGGGCCCTCGAGCGGGCTCTCGCACCGGCGAACGGAGTCGCGCGGTGAGCGGGGACGGCGCCGCGGTCCACCCCGGCCCGGCCCTCCACGAGCCGGTCTCCCGCGAGGACTTCAAGGAAGCCATGACGCGGTTCGCCACCTGCGTGACGGTGGTGACCGCCACCGCTTCGGGCGCCCCCGTCGGCTGCACGGTGACGGCCGTGTTCTCCCTGACGGACCAGCCGCCCACCATGGCGGTGTCCCTGCGCACCGAAAGCAGGACGCTGCGCGACATCCGTGCCGCCGGAACCTTCGCGGTCAACGTTCTGCCGTGGCACCGGCGGCAGTTGGCGCAGCGGTTCGCCACGGCCGACCCCGGCCTGCGGTTCGACGGCGTCGGTCATGTGATGCGGGACGGCGCTCCCGTGCTCACCGACGCCGTGGCCGCGGTGGTGTGCCGCACCGCCCAAGAGGTGCCGCTGCTGGATCACACCCTGCTGGTGGGCACGGTGCTGAGCGCCGAGACCGCGGCCGACGGGCAGCCGTTCGTGCTCTACCAGCGGGACGCCCACCCGCTCGGAGCGCCCTGACGTGGACCCTCTGACGAAGACCCCCTGACGCACCCGTCCCCGCCCCGACACCCGTCCCCGTCCCCGTCTCCGCCCCCCGACTTCCCTTCCCGACACCCTCACAGTGAGAGAGCACGTTGGACAGCCACTCCGATTCGATCCGCCACGACGCCACCGGGGACGCCGGGACGGCCCCCGAGGCGGGGCTCATCCACGCCCTGCTGGACGAGGCCGCGGCGGAAGTGCCCGACGCCTCCGCGATCCGGGACGCCAACGGTGCGTGGAGCTACCGGCGGTTGGCCGCCTTCAGCCACGCCTTCGCCGACTGGCTGCGGGCCCACGGCGTCGGCCGGGGCGACCGCGTACTGGTGCAGCTCCCGAGCAGTCGTGAACTGGTCGCCATGTTCTACGGCACGTCCCGCAGCGGCGCGGTCTTCGTGTCGCTCAACCCGGTCATGAAGCCGTTCCACCTGAGGTCGGTCGCGGAGAACGCCGAACCCGCGCTGATCATCGGGGACGCACGGACGGCAGGGCCGCTGCGCGAGCTGGGAGCCGCGCCGGTGCACGAGCTCGCCGACGTGCTGGCCGATGTCACCCGGCGCTGTGCGGACCTCGAGCGTACGGAGGGACAGGAGCCGGCTGCCACGCCGCGTCCGGCAGCCGCGCCCGCGCACCCCGACGACGTGGCGGCCCTGATCTACACCTCCGGTTCCACGGCCGCCCCCAAGGCCGTGGTCAGCCCGCACCGCCAAGTGGTCTTCGCCACCCGGGCCCTGACCCGGGCCCTGGGCTACCGGCGCGACGACGTCGTCTTCTGCCGCTTCCCCCTGTCCTGGGACTACGGCCTCTACAAGGTCCTGATGACCTGCGTGGCCCGCTGCGAGGTGGTACTGGCCGACGGGGAGTCCGACTTCGTCCTCCTCAAGCGGATGCGCGAGACCGGGGCGACCGTCGTGCCGATCGTCCCCTCCCTGGCCACGATCATCACGCAACTGGCCCGCCGCGACCGCGAAGAGCCGCCCCCGGTACGGATGTTCACCAACACCGGCGCCGCACTGCCGCAGAGCACCATCGACGCGCTGCGCAAACACTTCCCCGGAGCGCGGGTGGTGCGCCAGTACGGCCAGACCGAGGCCAAGCGCATCACCGTGATGCCCCCGGAGCAGGACACGGAGCGCCCCACCGCGGTGGGCCTGCCGTTGCCCGGCACCCGCGTGCTGATCCTCGACCCCGAGGGTGCGGCCGTCCCCACCGGCCAGACCGGTGAGATCGTCGCCGAGGGCCCGCATGTGATGAGCGGCTACTGGCGCAACCCCGAGGTCAGTGAGCGCACCTTCCGCACCGACCCGGCCACCGGCGCCCCGCGGCTGCACACGGGCGACTACGGAAGCCTGGACGAGGACGGTTACCTGTACTTCGAGGGCCGCCGCGACGACATGTTCAAGCGCAAGGGCCTGCGGATGTCCACGCTGGAGATCGAGAGCGCGGCCATGGACATCCCCGGAGTCCGGGCCGCCGCCGCGCTCGCGCCCACCGACCGGCACGACCTCGCGCTCTTCGTCGAGGCCGACCTCGACGTCCCCACCATCACCGACGAGCTGATAGCGCGCCTGGAACCGGCGAAGATCCCGGCCGTCGTCCGGGTGCTGTCCGAGTTCCCCTTCACCCTGCACGGGAAGAACGCGCGCCAGGAGCTGGCCGCCCTGCTGGACGGAGAGAACCAGTGAGCGCCCGAACCTCCCTTGAGGAGCTGGGCCGACGCTACGGCACCCCGTGCTACGTCTACGACCTGGACCGGGTCGAGGCGGCACGCCGGGACCTGGCCGCCCAACTGCCCGAAGGCACCGAGATCTTCTACGCCTTCAAGGCCAACCCCCATGTGGATCTCGTACGAGCCCTGCGCACCGGACCCGGTCCGGCCTGCAAGGCCGAGATCAGCTCCACCGGTGAACTGGCGGCGGCCCTCGAGGCCGGGTACCCCCCGTCGGACATCCTCTACACCGGCCCCGGCAAGACGCCCGGTGAACTGAACGAGGCGATAGCCGCCGGGGTGCGGATGTTCTCCGCCGAATCCCTCACGGACCTGGAACACATCGGCGAGGCCGCCACCGCGCACGGGACGGTGGCCGACTGCCTGCTGCGCATCAACAGCGCGACGGCGAGCGCCAGTACCGGTATCCGGATGACCGGCAAGCCCACCCAGTTCGGCATCGACAGCGAGACGCTGGCTTCGATCGCGGACAAGGTGCGCGCGGTCCCCGGCACCTCCGTCGTCGGCCTGCATCTGTTCTCGCAGAGCAACGCCAAGGACGAAGCGGCGCTGATCGGGGAGTTCCAGCACACGCTGGAGGTGGCCGTCCAGGCACAGCACGACCTCGGTGTCCCGCTGCGTCTGCTGGACATCGGCGGTGGGTTCGCCGTGCCGTACGGGCAGCGCGGGGAGCGGGCCGCCTACCCCCGGCTGCGCGCCGAGCTCGAAGCCGCTCTCGACGCACACTTCCCGCAATGGCGGCAGGGCGCGCCTCGGGTGGCCGTGGAGTCCGGCCGTTATCTCGTCGGCGACAGCGGCACCTTGCTCGCCACGGTCAGCAACGTCAAGGTCAGCCGGGGGCGGAAGTTCGTCATCCTCGACGCGGGCATCAACACCTTCGGCGGGATGTCGGGCCTCGGCCGGATCCTTCCGGTCTCCGTGACGGTCGAGGGCCGGACCGCGGACGGGGAGACGGACGGGGAGGCGGAGACGGAGAAGGCCAGCCTGGCCGGTCCGCTGTGCACTCCGGGTGACCTCCTGGCCCGGGAGGTCGAGGTGCCCGCCCTCGCCCCGGGCGACGTGGTGGCCGTGCCCAACACCGGCGCCTACGGCCCGACCGCCAGCCTCCTGATGTTCCTGGGCAGGCCCGCGCCCACGGAGGTCGTCGTCCGCGGCGACGAGGTGGTATCCGTCTCCCGCATCGAACACGTGCGGACCTATGGACGCGTGGGGCGGGATGAGTGAGGCACCCGTTCCCAGGGGTGAGGCACCCGTTCCCAGGGGTGAGGCACCCGTTCCCAGGGGTGGGACACCTGTTCCCAAGGTCGGGGCGCCGGACCGGCGCGACTTCACCGTCGTGGTCACCTCGATGGCCTCCGACGCCCACACCTGGAACCTGGTCTTCCTGCAGCTTCTGATCGAGGAGCTCGGGTACCACGTGGTGAACCTCGGCCCGTGTGTCCCCGACGAGTTGCTGCTCGCGGAGGTCCAGGCCATCGACCCGGCGGTGGTCGTCATCAGCAGCGTCAACGGCCACGGCCACCAGGACGGGATGCGGGTGATCCGGCAGCTGCGCGACCTGCGGGCGCTCTCCGCCACGCCCGTCGTGATCGGCGGAAAGCTGGGCGTCACCGACGACGTGGCGGGCACGCGCGCCCGCGAACTGATGGCCGCCGGGTTCGACGCGGTCTTCGAGGACAGCGGGGACCCGGTGGCCGCCCTGCGGAACTTCATCGGCGCACTGCCCGGAGCGGCACCCGCCGTCGTGGGGCAGCCGCCGGCCGGCTCGGAACAGCAGGTGCGGGCCGCGGAGCAGACACCGGCGATCTCAGGGCAGGCACGAGGCGTATGACCGCTGATTTCGGTGAGTTCGTGCGGGCACGGGGCGGCAGCGGCCGGCTGGTGGTCCAGCCGCGTATGGGGTTCAGCGGCCCCCGGGCGATGCGGGAGGGGCTGCTGGCGACCAAGCGGGCCGACGCCGCCACCGTCGGCACCATCACCTTGGACGCCCATACGCGCGTCGGCCATCTCGAGGCGGTACGGACCGCGCTGCGCGAGGGCATCGACCTCAACGGCTACCCGATCGTCAGCCATGAACCGGAGACCACCGCCTGGGTGCTCGGCGACGCCTGGGGCCCTGACTTCCCGGTCCAAGTCCGGCACGGCTCGGCCGCGCCGCTGGACATCTTCCGGGCCCTGGCCACGCTGCGGCTCGGCGCCAGCGAGGGCGGGCCGGTCTCGTACTGCCTGCCCTACGGACGCACCCCGCTCGCCGAGTCCGTCACCAACTGGCAGGACAGCGTCCGGCTCTTCGCCCAACTGCGGGACAGCGGGATCGAACCGCACCTGGAGACGTTCGGCGGCTGCATGCTCGGGCAGCTCTGCCCGCCCAGCCAGCTGGTCGCCATCAGCGTGCTGGAGGCGCTGTTCTTCGTCCAGCACGGCGTGCGCAGCGTCTCGGTCAGCTACGCGCAGCAGACCCACGCCGAACAGGACAGGGAAGCGGTCGCCGCGCTGCGTCGGCTCTGCGCCGAACTGCTGCCCACCGAGGACTGGCACGTCGTGGTCTACGCCTACATGGGGCTGTACCCGCAGACAGCCGAAGGGGCGTACCGGCTGCTAGGCCTTGCGGCGGAGCTGGCGGTGGCCAGCGGCGCCGAGCGGCTCATCGTCAAGACGGAGGCCGAATCGCGTCGTATCCCGACCATCGAGGAGAACGTGCGCGCCCTGGAGCACGCGGGCCAGGCCGCTCGGCGCGCCTCGCCCCGCCCCCCGGACACTGTCGCCGACAGCCAGACGTACCAGGAGGCGGCGGCCCTGGTCGAGGCGGTGCTGAACCTCGACGGGGACATCGGGAAGGCCCTGTTGCAGGCCTTCCGGTCCGGCTACCTCGACATCCCCTACTGCCTGCACCCCGACAACCACGGAGAGACCCGCAGCTACATCGACTCCAGCGGCCGACTGCGCTGGGACCGCACAGGCTCCCTGCCCATCGAACACCTGGTACGGAGCGAGGGCCCTCGACGGGTGACCTCCACCGGGCTGCTGGCCGACCTGTCGTACGTGAGACGCCGCTTCGACACCGCCCCGCTGGACCACGAAGCGCCCGCAGAGCTCTCGCCCTCGAACTGAGCATCTCGAGACGGATGTTGAGATGCCCCCCGTTGTGCGAAGTGGAATGTTGTGCGAAGTGGAATTTCGTGCCCTCTTCCACAGGCCCATACGGTCGGATTCATGGAGTGGAATTTTCCGACAGCCGAACAACTCGCGGCTGCCTTGCGTGCCGGTGAAGTGACCTCGGCGGAACTGACCGACGAGGCGATTGCCCGTATCGAGCGCGACGACAAGGCGATCAACGCGATCTGTGTGCCGGACTTCGACCGTGCACGGGCCGCCGCGCGCGATGCCGACCAGGCGCGCGCCCGCGGCGAGGACCGGCCCCTGCTGGGCATTCCGGTGACGGTCAAAGAGTCGTACGACATCGCCGGCCTGCCCACGACCTGGGGCATACCGCAACACCGGGACTACATGCCGCCCGAGGACGCGGTACAGGTGTCACGGCTCAAGGCCGCGGGCGCGGTGGTCCTCGGCAAGACCAATGTGCCCTTGGGGCTGCAGGACATCCAGAGCTTCAACGAGATCTACGGCACCACCAACAACCCGTGGGACCACCGTCGTACGTCGGGCGGATCCTCCGGCGGCTCGGCGGCGGCCCTGGCGTCCGGATTCGGCGCGCTGTCCATCGGCTCCGACATCGCCGGTTCGTTGCGCACCCCCGCGCATTTCTGCGGCATTTACGCGCACAAGCCGACACTCGGCCTTGCGGCGAGCCGCGGCATGGTCCCGCCGCCCGGTCCGGCCCTGCCGGTCGAGCAGGACCTCGCCGTCGTCGGCCCGATGGCGCGCACCGCTCGCGACCTCACGCTCCTGCTCGACGTCATGGCCGGACCGGATCCGCTGACGCTCGGTGCGGCATACCACCTGACGCTGCCGCCCGCACGCCACGAACGGCTCCGCGACTTCCGGGTCCTGGTCCTCGACGAGCATCCGATCATTCCGACCGGGTCCGCCGTGCGGTCGGGCGTGGGCCGGGTGGCCGACGCGCTTGTCGACGGCGGCGCCCGCGTCGAACGGCACAGTCCGCTGCTGCCCGATCTGACCGAAGCCGCGATGCTCTACAGGCAGTTGCTGTTCTCGGGCTCCGTCGCACGTTTTCCTGTCGAAGCGTACGAGCAGCTGCGGACCCGCGCCGCCGCACTGAGCGCAGACGACCAGAGCCTCGATGCGGCGATGCTGCGCGGCATGGTGTGCAGCCACAGCGACTGGATCGAGGCGAACAGCCGCCGCGAGCTCCACCGCCACGGCTGGCGCCGGTTCTTCGCCGAGTTCGACGCCGTGGTGTGCCCCATCACGCCCACGCCCGCGTTCCCGCACGACCACCACCCCGACCCGAGAGAACGCCTGATCGCCATCGACGGCGTCGAGTACCCGTACTTCGACCAGCTCGTCTGGGCCGGTCTGGCCACCATGCCCGGCCTGCCCGCCACCGCCGTACCGGCGGGCCGGTCGCCCGAGGGTCTGCCGGTGGGAGTACAGCTCATCGGCCCGATGTTCGAGGACCGCACCCCGCTGCGGCTGGCCGAACTGCTCGAGCGGAAGATCGGCGGCTTCCGGGCGCCGAAGTAGGGCGTACGGCTGGTGGTGAGGGGCGAGGGGCGAGCGGGCCGTCGACGCTCTGATCAGTGTGGTTCCCGAGGACGTCCCCGACGACCTCGCCCGATCACGAACAAGTGGCTGTACCACTCTCCGGGCCGGACGGCGAACAGGCGGGACTTGCGATCAAGTCCTGCGGCTCCCCGCTACAGCCAATCCCGCCGCTTGAACATGAAGTACAGGCTCACGCACACCACCGCCATCAGCAGAATCGCGAACGGATACCCGGCCGCCCACTTCAGCTCGGGCATCGTCTCGAAGTTCATGCCGTAGATGGTTCCCACCAGTGTGGGTGCGAACAGAATCGCCGCCCACGAAGAGATCTTCTTGATCTCCTCGTTCTGTTCGAAGCCCGCCTCCGCCAGCGCCCGCATCTCCGCGTTCTGCTGCTGGGTGACCAGCGTCGCGTTGACCGTGAGGATGTCGGCCAGGGCCTGGCGGAAGCCGTCGACGCGTTCGCTGGTGTGCGTGACGTGGTCGGCCACGTCGCGCAGGTAGCGCTGGAGTTCCTCGTCCGTGCCGTACTTCGCGAAGCCTGCCATCAGGGCGTGCAGCATGCCGACCAGGGGGCGGGTGGCGCGTTGGAACTCGACCATTTCGCGGGAGAGTTCGTAGATGCGGCGTGAGGCCTCGGGGTCGCCGCGGAAGACCTCGGTCTCGATCTCGTCGATGTCGTTCTGGACGCCGGAGACGACCGGGGCGTAGCCGTCGACCACCGCGTCGAGGATCGCGTAGAGCACTGCCTCGGGGCCGAGCTTGAGGAGGTCGGGGGTCTCCTCCATGCGGCGGCGTACGCCGGACAGGTCGGGGGCCGCGCCGTGCCGGACCGTGATGACGAAGTCGGGGCCCACGAAGACGTGCAGCTCGCCGAAGTCGACCTCCTCGGGCGCGTCCAGGTACCGGGCGGCGCGCAGGACGACGAAGAGCGTCTCGCCGTAGCGCTCCAGCTTCGGGCGCTGGTGGGCCTCCATCGCGTCCTCGACCGCCAGCTCGTGCAGGTCGAACTCGGCGGCCAGGGACAGGAGTTCCTGCTCGGTCGGGCGGGCAAGGCCGATCCACGCCATGCCGTCCGGCTGCTCGCGCAGCTCGCGGTAGGTGTCCGCGAGGGAGGCCGGAGTCGCCACGCGGACGCCGTCGCGGTACAGCGCGGCCTGGACGACGCTGTCCGCGTCGTCGCGCGCGGTGGCCTTCGCCGGTCCCGCGGGGCGTGCGTCCGTGGACGGCGGTGCCGCCGGGGGCTGCGTCGTGCGCCGCCACGCGTGCTTTCTCGCGGTCGGTGCGGGACGGGCTCGGCGGTCAGCCATGCCGGCACCTCCATGTCGAACGTTTGTCTAGGTGGCCACGGAGCAGGATATACGTCCCAAAAGGCGCGAGCGTGGCCATGGCGCGACGCGGGCGTGGCCGGTCGTGAGTCGTGAGTCGTGAGTCGTGAGTGTGGGTGGTGCGTGGGAGTGAGTACGTGCTCATGCGTTGCGGACCGTATGTGTCCGCAAGCCTCGCTAGCGTGCCCGGCATGACCAAGACGAACAAGGGCACGGCGGGTGCCGGTGGCTCGGGTGCCGCCGGTGGCGTCGGCACCTCCGGTGCCAGTCCTGTGCTGAGCGCGCGTTCCCTCAACCGCGCCACCCTCGACCGGCAGCTCCTCCTGCGCCGCTCCCGGGACCGCGACCTCTCCGTCGCCGACGCCGTCGCCCATCTCGTCGGACTCCAGGCCCAGAACGTCAAGCCGCCCTACTACGCCCTCGCCGCGCGCCTGGACGGCTTCGACCCGGCCGAGCTCTCCGCGCTCCTGGAGTCGCGCGAACTGGTTCGCATGGTCACCCTGCGGTCCACCATCCATCTGCACACCGCCGCCGACGCCCGTACGCTGCGGCCCCTCGCGCAGGTCGCCCTCGACCGTGAACTGAGCGTGTTCCGCAAGGGGCTGGTCGGCGTCGACCTTGAGGAGCTCGCGGGGATCGCCCGTGCGGCCGTCGAGGCGGAGCCCCGTACGTTGAAGCAGCTCCGCGAGGTGCTGCTCGTCCGGTGGCCCGACGCCGACCCACAGTCCCTCGCCATCGCCGCGCGGTGCGCGCTGCCGCTCGTCCAGGTCACGCCTCGGGGGCTGTGGCGGCGCAGCGGGCAGGTGGCTCTGACGACGGTGGAGAAGTGGATCGGGGAGGGGCGGGGGAGCGATACCGGTGCCGGGTCCGCCGTCCTTGGAGCCGTGCCTGGAGTCGTGCCCGAAGCCGCGCCCGAAGCTGCGCCCGGAGTCGTGCCCGGAGCCCTGCCCGCCCTCGACGCCCTCGCCCTCCGCTACCTCGCCGCCTTCGGCCCCGCCTCCGTCAAGGACATGCAGACCTGGGCCCGCCTCACCCGGCTGAGGGAGGTCTTCGAGCGGCTCAGGCCCCGACTGCGTACGTTCCGAGACGAGAGCGGCGTCGAGCTCTTCGACCTGCCCGACGCGCCCCGCCCCGACGCGGACACCCCGGCCCCGCCCCGCTTCCTGCCCGAGTACGACAACCTCCTCCTGTCCCACGCCGACCGCGCCCGCGTCGTCCCCGCCGAGTACAAGGGCCGGACGTGGAAGGGGAACTTCGCTTACTGCGTCTTCCTCCTCGACGGGTTCCTCGCCGGGCTGTGGCGGCTGGAGGAGGACGCGAAGAGCGGGGCGGCCGTGCTCACCATCGAACCGTTCGGGCGGCCCACGCGGGCCCAGCGCGATGAACTGACCCGCGAGGCCGAGCACATGCTTGCGCGGATCGCCGAGACGTCGTCCTCGTACGACATTCGCTTCGGGGTCGTCGTGGACGCGTGATGCGTGCTTCGGTACCCGTGACCCGTGACCCGTGACCCGTGACCCGTGACCCGTGACCCGTGACCCGTGACCCGTGACCCGTGACCCGTGACCCGGTTTCCGTGCTCCCCTTACGGCAACAATCCCGCCCGCCGGGCCGCCACCACCGCCTCCAACCGCGTATGCGCCCCCAACTTCCGCATGGCCGACCGCAGATACCCCTTCACCGTCTCCGGGCGCAGCCCCAACCGCTCGGCCGCCGCCGCGTTCGTCACACCCGTGGCGACGCAGGCCAGGACGTCCACCTCGCGCGGCGCGAGCGCGACGGCGCGCGCATGCTCGGGCTCAGGCACCGTGACCGTCGCCGCGGACTCCAACCGGCCGCACACGGCTAGGAGTTCGGCCCGCAGAGCGGGGTCGGTCACACGCGGGGCGAGGGCCCGCAGCGCGCCGTGCGCCTCGCGGACCTCCTCCCACGCCCCCGGGTTCGCCACCGGCTCCCGGGCCGCCGCGAGCAGCGACCGCACTTCATCGCGTACGAGAAGGGCCTGCTCCACGTCGCGCGCCGCGGCCACGGCGGCCGACAGGGCCCGGTCGCCGAGCGGTTGGGCCGCGCGCAGCGCGCCGTACAGCACGCCGCGCACCCGGCGGCGCACCACGACCGGCACCGCGAGCACCGACCGCAGGCCCTCGGCGGCGACCGCGGCGTCGTACTCATGGCTGATGTGACGCGAGACGTGGTAGTCGGTGACGGCGCACGGCCGTGACAGGGCGACGGCCTTGCCGCCGAGGCCGTTGCCGGAGGAGATGGTGAGGCCGTTCAGGGCGCGCGTCGCCGTGCCGCTCAGTTCGCCGATCCGCACCCTGCGCGGGCCTTCGAGCGCGCCGCCGCCCTCCAGGAGCCCACCGAAGGCCACCGGAAGCCCCGTGCAGCGGCGCAGCCGCAGCAGAGCGGCTCGCATCTCCACCGTCTCACCGCCGTCAGCCGACACCCTTGGGTCCGACCTTCTTTGGTCCGACCTCCTTTGGCCCGATGCCCTTTCGCCCGACACCCGTTCGCCCTTTCACCCTGTGACTCACCTGGGGACACCCCCGTACGGGGGTAGTGAGATCCGCATCACGAATTACACGATGTCACGTAGCGTCCGGCAATGAGTAAGGCAGCACGCGCAGCCACGAGTTCAACGGCAGCGGGACAAAGCAACATGTCACAGCAGCAGGACATAGCAGCAGGACACAGCAGCAGGGCACGGGCAGGACACAGCAGCAGGGCACGGGCAGGACACAGCAGCAGGGCACGGGCAGCGGGATCGACGAGGGGTGCACATGACGAGGACCGGGACGAATGCCACGGAACAGTTCCGTACCGCGCGGGACTTCCTCCTGCGGCATCGAGAGGACTACGCCGCCGCGTACGAGGGCTTCGCCTGGCCCCGTCCCGAGCGGTTCAACTGGGCGCTGGACTGGTTCGACGTCATCGCCGACGGAAACGACCGGACCGCGCTGCACATCGTCGAGGAGAACGGCGACGAGGCCCGCTTCTCCTTCGCCCAGCTGTCGGCGCGCTCGGACCGCGCCGCGAACTGGCTGCGCGCGCAGGGCGTCAGGGCAGGCGACCGCGTCGTGGTGATGCTCGGCAACCAGGTCGAGCTCTGGGAGATCGCCCTCGCCACGATGAAACTGCGCGCCGTCGTCATCCCGGCGACTCCGCTGCTCGGCCCGGTCGACCTGCGCGACCGCATCGGCCGCGGTCGCGCCCGGCACGTGGTCGTACGCCCCGAGGACACCGCGAAGTTCGACGACGTGCCGGGCGACTACACGCGGATCGTGGTGGGCGCCGGGAGCGACACCGGCGCCGGCGGTGAAGCGGACGACGCGGGCTGGATCTCGTACGCAGGTGTGGACGAGGCCCCCGAGACCTTCGAGCCCGACGGCATCACGCTCGCCGACGACCCGCTGATGCTCTACTTCACTTCCGGCACCACCGCACGCCCGAAGCTCGTCGAGCACACCCATGTCTCGTACCCCGTAGGCCACTTGGCGACGATGTACTGGATCGGCCTGAAGCCCGGCGACGTCCACCTGAACATCTCGTCGCCGGGCTGGGCCAAGCACGCGTGGTCGAACCTGTTCGCGCCGTGGAACGCGGAGGCGACCGTCTTCATCCACAACTACTCCCGCTTTGACGCGGGTCGACTGATGGCGGAGATGGACCGGGCGGGAGTGACGTCGTTCTGCGCCCCGCCCACGGTGTGGCGCATGCTCATCCAGGCGGACCTGACGCAGCTGCGCACGCCGCCCCGCGAGGTCGTCGCCGCGGGCGAGCCGCTGAACCCCGAGGTCATCGAGCAGGTGAACCGTGCGTGGGGCGTGGTGATCCGCGACGGCTTCGGACAGACGGAGACGGCCGTTCAGGTCGCCAACTCGCCCGGCCAGGAGCTGAAGCCGGGCTCGATGGGCCGCCCCACGCCGGGCTTCGCGGTCGAACTCCTCGACCCGGTGACCGGCGAGCCGGGCGCACAGGAGGGCGAGATCTCCCTCGACCTGGGCGCGAACCCGGTGGGCCTGATGGTCGGCTACCACGGCGACCTCGAACGCACGGCCGAGGTCATGGCGGGCGGCTACTACCGCACAGGAGACATCGGTTCGCGCGACGCCGAGGGCTACATCACGTACGTGGGCAGGGCCGACGACGTCTTCAAGGCATCGGACTACAAGATCTCCCCGTTCGAGCTGGAGAGCGCGCTCCTGGAACACGAGGCGGTGGCCGAGGCCGCGGTGGTCCCGGCTCCGGACCCGGTACGCCTCGCGGTTCCGAAGGCGTACGTGGTCCTGGCCGAGGGCTGGTCACCGAACGAGAAGACGGCGGAGGCGATCTTCCAGTACACCCGCTCGGTCCTGGCCCCCTACAAGCGCATCCGCCGCATCGAGTTCACGGAGGAGCTTCCCAAGACCATCTCCGGCAAGATCCGCCGGGTGGATCTGCGGGGGCGGACGGAGCAGGGGGCTGTGGACGAGTGGGTGGAGCGCGGCAAGAGCTGACGGACACGAATCCGAGCGCTCGTTGGATGTGGCTGTGGTGGGTCAGGCCAGTGCCGAGTGGTTCTGCTTCGACAACGGCGTACGCGCGAGGAGCTCGGCGGCAACCGGGTCATGGCGCTCCTCGGACTGCGGCGCACCGTCTGGCGCGTCTGGCTCCGCCCGGTCTCCCCGGGGTGGCCTGATGCGCCGAGGTGACTATGGCAGAGCCTGGGCGGCTCTGAGGTGTCGGGTCAGCTGCTGGAGTGCGGTCCAGGATTTCGGGTCGGTGCCGTCGCCCAGCGCATAGTGGAGCGCGGGCCGTGTGGGCGCCCCGAGTTGGACGGGGCGCGGGCCGAGCGGTGGGTGGCGGGCATGGTCGAGGCCGATGTCGTGCACGTCCTCGGGGCCGAGCGTGAAAGACAGCGGGATGGGCGGCGCCTCGAAGTGGGGCGGGGCAGTGAGGTCGCGGCGGGCGCGGCGCAGGGACACCAGCATGGTGGCGAGGTCGTGCTCGGCGGTGAGGGTTTCGGCCAGGGTTGTGATGGCGTCGAGGGGTGGGGTTTCGCCGGGGCCGTAGCCCAGGGTGAGGGTGATGTCTTCCTCGACGCCGCCGGCGGTGCGGGTGATGCGGTGGTTCCCGATGGCGGGGCGGTCGGGGTGGCCGACGGCGAGAAGGTGGGTGGGGGCCGGGGCGCGGTCGCGGGCGAGGTCGGTCAGCTGACGGGTGGACCAGGGGAGGTTGACGGGTTCGGCGGTGCCCCAGCCGGCAGGCGGGGCGCCGGTGAGGTGGGTCCAGGCGGTTTCCAGGGCCCGGCCGAGGATGAGCCGTTCGTCGGCCCGGTGCACGGTGCGGAGGGCGACGATGAGTTGGCGGTCGGCGGGCGGGGCGATGGCGGTGAAGGCCTTGGCCATCGAGGTCTGTCCGTCGGCGCTGCGGTTCGGGGCGAAGGTGCCGTTCTGCCAGCTCAGGACCGCGCCCGAGAGACCGTCGTAGTAGCCGTGATCGGGGTCCTGGACGACCCAGCGGTTCGGGATCCTGGCCAGGGTGGCGCGGGCGGGTGCGCTCAGGCGTACGTGGGGCGGGGTGACGATCTGCAGGCTCAGCCCTGACTGGGCCGTGGTGCGGAAGATGTCGGAGAGCCACGTGGTGAGGGCGAGGACCGGCCGGTCGTGCAGGACGACGGCGGTGGAGTCGGTGAGGACGTCCACCGCGGGCTGGGCTTCGGCCGGGGCGGGGAGTGCCGTCACATCGGCAGGGGGTGGGACGACTTCGGTGGTAGCGGCTTCCGCGGGCCAGGTGGTGCCGCCGAGGAGGAGAGTGAGGCGGCCGCAGACGGAGCCCGCGAGGCGTTCGGCTTCGGCGATGGCGGTGGAGGCGCGGGCCTCCGTCCACCAGAACGGGCCGTCAGGGGCGGCGACTTGGGCGCCGAGGAGGCGCTGGGCCTCGCCCGGGACATGGACGAGTACGGGGGCTTCGACGGAGACCAGGGGCCGCCCGCCGGGGCCGCGGAGCTGGATGACCGCGTCGGTGCCGGCGGCGGTGGCCAGTTCCGCGTCGGGGCCGCCCGCGGCGAGTCCGGCCAGCAGCGCCCAGGTGTCGGGCATCTTCGGGGTGAGGGCGATGACGTCCTTGGTCACGGCTGCTGGGTCTCCGCGTCGGTGTCTTCGGTTTCGGCGAGGGCGGTCTGGATGAGCTGGTGACGGCGGCCTCGGCGGACCAGGGTGCCGCGTCCCGGCGGCTGCGCCGAGGCGTACAGGCCCGGGAAGAGCTGGCCCTCGGTGCGGTCGCCGGTCATGAGCAGGGCGGTGGTGCCGGTCTCGCGCAGGGTGGTGAGGAAGGGTTCGTACAGGGCGCGGGAGGATCCGGCGACGCGGCGGGTGACGACGAAGTGCAGGCCGATGTCCTGGGCGGAGGAGATGTAGGGGAGGAAGGGGGCCAGGGGCTGTTGGCCCGCGGTGGTGAGGATGTCGTAGTCGTCGACGAGGATGACGATCCGAGGGCCGCTGAACGTCGGTCCCTCGGCGATCGCGTCGGGGTCGGCGGTTTCCGGCAGGCGCTTGTCCAGTTCGCCCGCGATGCCGGTGGCCAGGGCGGCGGCGAGTTTCGTGTTGTGGGCGTAGCCGCCGCGGTAGGGCTCGGGGATGTGGCCGCGCAGGCCGCGGCGCGGGTCGAAGACGCCGAAGACCAGTTCCTTGTCGCCGTGGCGGGCGGTGAGCTGTTGGGTGATCAGCTTCAGCAGGTTGGTCTTGCCGCACTCGTTGTCGCCGAGGACCAGCAGGTGCTGGTCGGTGCCGAACAGGTCGAGGTGTGCGGGGGCGAGGGCGTCCTGGTCGACGCCGAGCGGGATGCGGGTCGGCTCGGTGGCGGGTGAGGGGAGTTCGGCCGCGGGCAGTTCGGTGGGCAACACCCGTACTGGTGCGGCGAGTTCGCCGTGCCATCCGGCGCGCACCGTACGCGCGGCGCTCTCCAGGGCGGGTCCCAGGCCGTCGACGGCGGGAAGGCTGTCGATGCGGGGCAGAGCGGCCTGCGCGAACAGCTTTCCATCGGTCAGGACGCGGCCCGGGGTGTCGGGGGTGAGCGTTTCGGAGAGTTTGCGGTCGATGCTGGAGTCGGAGGGGTCGTTGAGGCGCAGCTCGACGCGGGTTCCGAACATCGACTGGGTGGCGATGCGTACGTCGTTCCAGCGCAGCATGCCCGCGACGATGTGGATGCCGTAGCCGCTGCCGCGCTTGAGGAGTTCGGCGACGGGGTCGTCGAGTTCGGCGAACTCGTCGCGCAGCGCGCCGAACCCGTCGACGAGCAGGACGATGTCGGTGGAGCCCAGCTGGGCCGACTCGGTCAGTGCGCCCCGTGCGCGCAGGCGGCGGAGCTGGTCGACGGAGTCGATGCCGCGGGTGCGGAAGAGCTCTTCGCGGAGGGCGAGTTGGGCGCGGACCTCGGCCACGGTGCGCGCGGCGCGCTCATGGTCGGCGCGCCCGGCGATGCCGCCGACGTGCGGCAGACCGGCCAGGGCGGACAGGCCGCCGCCGACCAGGTCCAGGCCGTAGACGGCGACGTCGGCCGGGGTGTGGGTCAGGGCCAGGGAGAGCGCGAGGGTGCGCAGCAGGGTGGTCTTGCCGGACTGTGGGCCGCCGATGACGGCCGCGTGACCACCGGCGACGGTCAGATCGAGAAACCAGGGCGCCTGCCACTGCCTGGCCGGGGCGTCCAGGACGCCCAGTGGCACCTGCATCGCGCCGCCCCGATGGGCGAGGTGCAGGCCGCGCTCGGAGGCCTGGACGGGCCCGGCGGCCGCGGCGAGGGTGATCGCGTCGGGCAGCGGGGGCAGCCAGATGCGGCGGACCGGAGGGGCGGCCGCGCAGAGTTGGGCGACCATGGTCGACAGGACGGTCGGGCCGGTCTCCCGCTCGCGTATGCCGGGCTCGTCTTCGGGTGCGGTCTCCTGCGTGCCCGCGATTCCGTTGTAGGTGGGGTAGGCCCAGGCCAGGGGCTCTTCGTCCGCCTCGGCACGGCGGGAGGGGCCGCGGTAGGCGCCGGAGACGTAGCCCGCCTTGAAGCGTTCGTACGTCGATGTGTCCACCTTGAGGTAGCCGAAGCCCGGCAGCGGTGGCAGCTGGAAGGCGTCCGTCGTGTCGAGGACCGTGCGGGACTCGTCGGCGGAGAAGGTCCGCAGGCCCAGGCGGTACGAAAGATAGGTTTCCAGGCCCTTGAGCTTGCCGGATTCGATGCGCTGGCTGGACAGCAGCAGGTGTACGCCGATGGAGCGGCCGATGCGGCCGATGGAGAGGAACAGGTCGATGAAGTCCGGCTTGGCGGTGAGGAGTTCGCCGAATTCGTCGATGACGACGAACAGGTGGGGGAGGGGCTCCAGGTCCGGTCGTGTCTCACGCAACGCCGCGTAGTGCCCGATGTCGGCGACGTTCCCGGCGTCCTTGAGGACCTGCTGCCGCCGCTTGACCTCGCCGGCCAGGCTGGTGTGGACGCGTTCGACGAGCCCCGCCTGGTTCTCCAGGTTGGTGATCACTCCGGCGACGTGCGGGAGTTCGGTGAACGGGGCGAAGGTGGCGCCGCCCTTGTAGTCGACCAGGACGAGCGCCAGGTCCTCCGGCGAATGCGTGGCGGTGAGCGCGAGAACGAGGGTGCGCAGCAGCTCGCTCTTGCCGGAGCCGGTCGCGCCGACGCACAACCCGTGCGGGCCCATGCCGAGTTCGGAGGACTCCTTCAGGTCGAGGAGCACCGGCTCGTGCCGGTCGTCGAGTCCGATGGGCACACGCAGGAAGTCGCGCTCCCCGCGCGGCGCCCACAGCGTCGTCAGGTCGAGTGCGGCCGGGTCCTGGATGCCGAGCAGCTCGGGGAAGTCCACGGGCCCGGAGATCGGGGTGCCCTCGGCGGCGGATTCCGCCGACAGCCGGAGCGGGGCCAGCATGCGGGCCAGCCCCTCGGCTCCCGCCGTGCTCATCTCGTCGGCGGTGCCGTGCCCTGGCTGCGCGTCGGGGGTGCGAAGGTCCTGGACGCTCACTTGGTCGCCGTCGACCGTGATGCGGACGCTGACCTGGTCCGGCTCGTGCACCTGCTGCTCCAGCAGGTGCAGCACGGTCACGCCCATGCTCGCCAGGTCAACGGCGGTGTCCGGGCGGGGGAGTTCCGTGGCCGTGGTGCCGTAGGAGTCGCTGACGGCGAGCAGCCGGTCGGACATGCGCAGCGCGTGACGGTCGGAGAGCCCACGGCGCACCTCCGCCGCGTACGAGGCGCGGCGCCGCAGATCCGGGGCGCACTGCCGGGCGAGCCGGGCGAGGTCGGGGGCGATCCGCCGGGCGGCGAGGGGCCCGTCGTCCTGGTGCGTGTCCAGGACGTGGGGCAGCCACTTGGCCCACTCCCACTCGGGAAGACGGTCGCCGGGTACGCCCAGCGCGATGGCGACGTCGTCGGGGGCGTGGGTCACTGCGGCCTGGATCAGCAGGGCGCGGGCCACCCGCAGCACGCCGTCCCGGTCGCCGATGACGCTGACATTGCCCGCCCGGTCCAGGGGCGCCATCAGAGGGAAGTCACTCGCAGTGGCGAACCGGTGCTGCAGGGCACGGGCCTCATTGAGCATGAACGGGTCGGGCGGGGTGAGCACCCCGCCCGCCGAGTTCTGGCCGATGACCAGAGCTTGTACGGGTACGTCGCCGGTGCCCAGTCGCACACGCAGGAAGTCCGCGTCCGGCCGGCGCCGCTCCCACAGCCTGGCAGGGTCGCGCACCAGGTCGTACAGCGCCGCGGGCGGCGGATTGAGGACCCGTGCCCGCTGCCGCAACTCCCGCTCGGCCGCGCCCAGTTCCTCGCGCTGCTCCTCCACGTACTCCAGATAGCGCTCGCGCTGGGTACGGCGGGTGCGCTGGGCCTTGCCGCGCTGGGAGAGGAAGAGCGCCACCGCGCCGAGCAGCGCGAAGACGAGGACGATCGCGCCGACGGCGGCGAACTGACTGTTGCGGATGACCGTCATCATGACGACCGAGCCCATGACGCCGGCCATCGGCAGCAGCGCGGTCGCCGCGTTGCCCATCTTGCCCTCGGGCAGGTTGGGGGGCGGCTCGATGGTGCGCTCCGGGGCGGCGGCGAGTGGCCGGGTGCTGCGGGCCGGGCGGTGGATGAGGCGTCTGGTCATCGCACTCGCACCGCCCGCCGCATCACCTCGGCGGCCAGGTGGACGGCCGCCTCGCGGGAGTCTTGGCCCAGCATGCGCGTGTGGATGGGGCCTCCTTGGGCCAGATGACGGTCGTAGGGGAGAGGCACCACGGCCACTCCGGTCTCCCGCAGGTGCGCGGCGGCCGTCTTCAAGTCGAGCGTCGTATCGGGGGAGTTCGCACTGAGCGCGACGACCGTGGTGGCCAGAGCGGAGTGCGGCAGCATGGCCAGCCAGTCGAGGACCACGCGCGTGCCGTTCACACCCTCGGCGGTCATGGGCGCCACGATGACGCGGGCGTGGGCGGTGTCCATCGCGGTACGTGCCACTTCGCCCGGCAGCGACTCGCAGTCCACGACCGTCACCGCGAAATAGCGGCGCAGAGCCAGCGTGACGGTGCGGTAGGTGGGGACGTCCAGTGGGGCTCCGACCCGGCCCTGGCCCGCGGGCAGCAGCCACCCGCCGTCCGCGACCGGCACCAGGTAGCCGGTGACGTCGGTGAGTTGCATCGCGGGGCTCAGGAGCCGGGCCAGATCCGCGCACGACCAGCGGACCGACTGCGCGCCGAGCCGCACCGGCAGCGTGCCCAGGGCGGCGTCGGCCTCCAGGGCGAGCACCGGATCGTGCCGGTAGTGGTTGAACGTCCGGGCCAGCAGCGCCGAGACCGTGGACTTGCCCACCCCACCGCGGATCGAGGTCACGGCGATGACCCGGCCGGTGGTCACCGGCTGTTGCACCTCGCGGGCGAGCCGCGTCTGCTCGGCGACCTCCTGTCCGGCCGATGCGGTCAGCCTGCGGAGCGAGCGTCCGGTGCGTCGGACCGCGGAATCACCGTGCTGCGGGCTGCCGAGCGCGAGGGCCAGGCGTGGATCGACGGTCGGTACGGATTCGGGTGCCTGCAGTGGAACGCGAGGGTCACGCACGCCGCCGGGCGTAGGCAGAGGCGGGCTCGAAGGTTGAGCCCGGGGGGCCACGGCAGCGTCCGATTCCACTGCTTGTGGTGCCGCCGTCGGCTCGACCGCCGGGGTGGCGCTCGCCCCCAACTCCCGCAGTACGTCCCGCTGCCAGTCACTTCCCTGAGCCATGCCGAACATCCCTACGCGAAGGTGTCGAGCAGGCGCCCGTACACACCGAACGCCCCGATGACCAGCGGCAGCATCACGATCACACCCACCGATTCCAGCACATCACCCATACGACGAAGCCGCACCCGCACATGCTCGGCAGGCTGAACGGCCAGCACCACCAGGGGAATCAGCGCCAGGGCCACCAGGACAGCCAGCGGCCCCGCGGCTGCCGCCCGCTCCAGCCACACCACTACCAACGCGACCGTGACGACGGCCGCGGCGACCAACAACCCCACCACCTCGGCGACCAGTGGGAAGGCCCGTGCACGCAACGCGAGCACCACCGCGGTGACGGCCGCGAGAAGCACGGTCCACGCGGTCGGCGCGCGCAGCACCATCACCCCGGCCGCAGCCGCCGACGCGGACAGCACCACGGTGGCCAGGGCCAGCCCTCGATGGGTCGCCGTCAATGCGGTGCCCACCCGGTACCGGCTCACGGACACACCGCCCGAGCGCCGGTCGTCGAGCCCGGACAGGCCGGACGCCATCAGGGCGAGCCGGGGTAGCACGCCTAGAACCACCACGGACGTGACGGCGAGCAGCGCACCCACCCGGGCCTGCTCGCGCGCCGTCCCGGCACCGTCCTGCAGGGCCACGGCGGTTTCCCACGCCACGAGGCATCCGACGAGGGCTCCGGCGCCGATCAGCGCGCCGCGGCCCAGGGGAGAGAACCGGCCGAGGAGCAGGAGCGTGAGGGCGACGCTCGCAGCGGTCCCGGCCAACAGAACCGCCCCCGACCAGCCATGGGCCTCGCCGAGCGTCCACGTGCCCAGTACGCCGAGGGAGCCGCCCGTCACGATCAGGGTGGCGGCCAGGCCGAGCCGCCGCGTCCACCCCAACAGAGCTCCGGCGAGGGCTGCCAACGCGGCGGCGCCGAGCAGCGCGTTGCCCACGGCGGCCGGCTCGAACTCACCGCGGGCCAACACCCCGGCGACCAGCGCCCAGACCACGGTGGCAAGACCGGCCACCACGCGCCGGGCGGCGGGCTGCCACCGCCAGGCCCGCTCGTCCAGATCATCGGCGGCCTCATCGGTGACGTCGTGCACCACCGGCGCGGACGGCGCGTCCTCTGCCCGCACCAGCCGCAGCACCGCACCGTCCGGCACACCGGCCGACTCCAGGGTGCTGTCGTGCGCGAGGGCCGAGCCGTCCGCGGTCACCAGATGCCGCACCATCGGCCGGGCGTCGGCCCGATCGTCCAGCAGCCGCAGAACTTCGGGCAACAGAAGCCCGACGGGCTCCTGCGAAGGGAGGACAAGATCCACCCGCCGCTGCTCTCCGACCAGGGTGACGCGGCTCAAGGCCGTACGACTCGTACCGCTCGTGCGGCTCAACGGCCCCGCAGATATCACGCGTTCGAACCTATCATCGAGAAGAAGGAGTCACGGAGGGTGACGAGGAGGCCGGGGTGGACGGCGAGGTCGACGGCACGGAAGAGCTGTAAGGCCCCTTCCCGATGAGCCGGTGCGAAATGAACGACCACCCCACACACCCGGCACACAACAAGGCCCCGATCACCACTCCGGCGAACACCTTCCCCAACCGCTCATCGACGGACCGCCGCTGCCGCTGGGACCCGAACAACAGGGCGTCGCGAAGCCGCCGACGCCGGACCGACACCGACTCCAGCAACTGGCTGTCGTAATCCTGGGCTGCCACGTATGCCTGCTGTCTATCGTGTAGGGACTGCTGATGAAATCCGGCCTTTTATGTTGGAGATCGGGCGGGGCGCTTCCTCGATCAGGTCAATCCTCGAGGCGCCAACTCCTGGTTGGCTGGCCGTCCTTGTCCCACTTGAACTCCTCGCGGAGCGTCAGGCCATCGTCATCAAAGACCTTACGGGAGGCCAGTGTTCCGTTCGGGTGCCATTCCTTGAACTCTCCGCAGGGAAGGCCCATGCGCACCATCCCCTCGGAGCGGATGGTGCCGTCTTCGTACCACTCGCGCGACAGGCCGTCCTGCGTTCCATTGGTGTAGTTGTCCAGGCTGACCAGCTTGTCTCCCAGGTACTCGGCCACCTCGCCGGTAAAGCACTGGCCCCGATAGAGCAATCGCTGTGCGTCATCCATATCTACTTCTGGATCGTCGATATCGATTCGCGCAGTGGGATTCTTCATGGGGTCCAGTTCTCATCGCTCGGTGGGTATCCGGTGAATCGCCCGTGGCTACTAGGCATGCCATCGAGCATGAAATTGCAGTTCGCGCAGAATGGTGCCGGTCGCCCGGGGGTGCCCGTGGCTTTGTCCGTCAGATAGGGAAACTCGACAGAGGCCCGCATCTCAGAAAGTGCTGATTCCCCGTCAGGTAGCCCTAGTTTTGTGCGTTCCCAGAGTAGCTCGTTGGCTGCCTTGACCTCGGCGTGCCCCAGAGGGTGATCGTTATGCGGTGGTGGCGTTCCGATGTCGTCGTATCGTGCTGCGAGTGTCGGATGCAGTTTGTCGAGCGGGATGATGGCGTCGGCCTTGCCATTGATACCTTCGATGATCGTGCCCGTGCGAAGATCGACCACGGCGCCTACGCAGGCTCCCGTTTGCTTCCGGGGGAAGGCCTTGGCTTCCTTCGCAGCACGATAGGTCGCGCCACGATCACGAGCGACGTCGTCCAGGTAGTCCGATACTGCACGGCCGTCGACGTGGGTGATGAGTCCGTTCCCGCGTGTCACCCGGTGGTCGTCAAGGTGACCAAGAACCTTCTCCCCTGGGCCCGGTGGGGGCAGAGTGTCGGCGCTCGGCTGGTCTGGGGAGTACCCGTTCTCGTGTGTCCCCGACGTGTGAGCCTCCGACTGAGGGCGGGCGCCGGCCTCCAAGTGGCTGGAGGCCGTGGGTTCGGAGCCTGGGGGCAATCCATCGGATCCGTGACCAGGAACGTCTGTGCTGTAGTCGCCATGGGATGACGAAGGGGCAGGACCTAACGGCTCACCGGGCGGTTCATGGCTGGCAGAGGCACCACGCCCCGAGTCGGGAACGTGGCCGTCCGGTCCGCCGTTGTTGGTCCTGCTGGAGATGTCCTGGACTGTGCCAGCGGGCAGGTCGTCGCCAGCGCGGCCGACCGTGCCGGCTGGCCTCTCTCCGGTGCCGGCCATCACCGGCTCCCGCTGAGGCGCCTTCTCGGCCTGTTCGGCGGCACGTTCTGCAGCCGTTCCCTCGGCTTGCACCTCGTCGGCGCGCTGGATGACCTTGCCGTGCTCGTCCAGTACCGCAAACGTCTTGGTGTCCAGGTAGACGACCTTGCCCTCGGCGTCGACGAACGGCATGGCGTGCTCAGGCACCCCGGCGGCGCGCGTGGGCAGTGGCATGTTCGGGTCCGGCAACCGGTAGGCGCCGCCTGCCATTTCCACGTAGGCGCCACTGCGGGTGTTCTTGAGGGTTGCCATGACATCGCGGACGGTGACGCCGGTGAATTTGGCGCCCTTGGCGAGGTACGTGATCGGGTTGACGGCGTTGGCGGCCTTGCCGACGACCGCTGCGGTCCGGGCCGCCGCCCCGCCCTTGGCCGCGGCACCGGTTCCGCCGGTGAAGACCGTGGTGATGACGTTGAAGGTGACGGTGCCGGAGGCGCGGGCGGGGTTCTTGCCCCACATGTCGTAGGCGACGAACGCCTTGCCCGTCTCGGTCATCGCCGTGCGGGCATCGCGCAACACCGGCGGGAGGTCCTTGGCCGGGGTGCGCCAGAACCGGTCGCCGACGAGGGGGGTGGCGGTGACGGCCACGCCGGTGGCCAGCAGGCCCAGGCCATTCCAGGCCTGCTCCTGGGCGTCGGAGCCGTTGAAGCCTGCCAGGGTGACCAGGCCTTGCACCATTTCCCAGCCGCCGTCGACGAGGAATCCCTCGGTGAAGCTGGTGACCTGGTGGCTGACCCAGTCCAGGCCCTCGCGCTTCTTCGACTCGGGGGCGCCCCAAGGCAGTTGGTCCATCTTCTTGAGGACGTCGGCGGTGTAGCCGTAGGTCACGTCCCCGAGGTGCCGCAGCATGGGGCCGTCGGACTCCATGACGAACCGGGTGCCGCCGACCAGCGCCGTGATCTTGTTGTTGGCCGCCACCTCGGCCGCCTGGAAAGCCGTCGTGGCCTCGATGATGTCGCCGTACAAGGTGTCGTACTCGGCCAGCTTGCCGTCGTCCTTGCGCCAGTCGTCGTCGACCTTGCCGCTGTCGTCGGTGATGCTGCTGACGAAGGTGGTGGCCCGTGCTTTGAGGTGCTTGAGCCGCTCCGCGATCGGCCTGACGGCTGTGGCGTACTCCGTCAGCGCCTCGGCGACCGTGGCCACCTTGTCGGCGTAGGCGTCGGCGCCGTCACGCACCGGGGCGGTCGAGGCGAACAGGTCGTCGGCCTCGGGAGCGTCGTAGAAGGCCGAAAGACCCTGGAAGCGGCTGTGCGCGGCATCGCCCGCCAGCCGGATGCCGTCGGCCGCCTTGCGCAGCCCGGCGGTGTGGTGCTCCAACTGCCCCAGGTCCCCGGTGAACTGGGGAATCTTGGCCGGATCGATCACAGGTGGCCTCGCGTCAAGCCGCCCGGCATGTCCAGGTCCGCGTCGATGATGGCAGCCGCCTGCTGCTGGGTGTGCGCCGCCATTTCCAGGTCCCCCATCCGGTAGGCGGCCGTGGCGTTGATCGCGCCATTGATCGACTTGCCGGCCCGCGCGCCGATGAACTGCAGCTCTTGTGCGGTACCCGCGATGAACTCGGTCAGCGCCGAGGCCACCAGGCCCATCGGCCCTCCCTCACCGCCCGCGCTCGCCCCGCCAGGAGCCACCGTCCCGGACGTCTTCGCCGCACCCTCCAGCTCTTCGCCGTACGTCTTGACGATCTTGTCCAAGGCGTCCAGCACATCGCCGACACGGGAGGTCACCACCCCCACCCCGGCCGGATCGATGTCCCACTTAGGCATGTCCTACCCCCTGCCGATCCCCGTTGTCCCGCCCCGCCCCGCACCTCGTCGCGGCCGTCAGCCGATGTTGTCGACCGCGGCCCGCGCCTTGGCGATCGTCGTCTGCGCGGTGCCGTCGTTCTTCTCCAGCGTGCCGCGCACCAGGCGGATGATGTCGCGGACCTCGTTGGCGGCCTTGTTCCAGCGGACTTCCTTGCCGTGGTACTCATCCGAGACACCGTCGGCCTGATAGTCGGCCATCGCGGCCTTCACGGCCCGGTCGCGGTCGCCCAGGACGCGCTCCAACTGGCCGA
Organism: Streptomyces sp. NPDC041068; assembly: GCF_040647455.1. NCBI lineage: Bacteria > Bacillati > Actinomycetota > Actinomycetes > Kitasatosporales > Streptomycetaceae > Streptomyces > Streptomyces sp. NPDC041068. Next base: position 11,119 of record NZ_JBEZCG010000032.1, on the reverse strand, counting down.
TGATGATCTGCAGACCACCCTGTACGTCGCCGGAAGCGCCGGTGTCGTAGGAGCGGCGGTCCTGGTTTCCTGCCATGACGAGAAGTCCCCCTGAGAACCCGAATGAAGTGTGTGAGCGGAAGGTCAGCCGGAGAAGCGGGCGGCCTGGAAGTTGGCGGCGCCCATGTTCTGGTGGGCGTTGTCGGCCTGCTCCTGATCGCCGGAACCGAACGCGGTGTCCATTCCGGCCTGCCCGCCCAGGATCGAGGACAGCGCGCCGTTCAGATCCGAAGTGATCTCGTCCGCACGCAACTTGAACGAGTCGAAGGTCGCCTTGCCCGCCCCGTTGAACTTGCCCTCCAGCGGCTCGGCCGCCTGCACCAGCAGATGAATCAGCGTGCCGAGATCGTCACTGGACCCCACCGTGCTCTTTCCCAGCACCGCGAGAGTCGTTTCCCCCATGTCGAACTTCATGACCCCACCCCGAATTGTGTGGTGCGCCGCGGCAGTTCCCTCATCACTGAAACCGCATGCGTCACTCACGCCACGTAGCGTGTCGAACATCCTCTCCCATGGCGAGTTGCAGGCGCAACGCAGTTGGGCGCCCGGTGGCGCGATTCGGCCCACCGTCGCCTGAATTCGTGTCAGCCGGAAGCCCGGCCGACCTGGCCCGATCGGCCGCATGACGCACGGCGATGGCGAAGAGCGGACATGCCCCCGGCTCTGACCTGGCTGGATTTGTGCGCCATGAGCCGACGGTGCGCCAAGGTCGTGTGCCCGGCGGCAGTGGTGAGGGGACCTGCCGCAAGTCCTGGGCGGGGCGTGACGGTTGGTAACCTCCGCGCACACTGATCGTCGGGGAGGGGCACAGGGGATGCGGGCGACAAGGACGATGCTCGGGGTCGTGGTGATGGCCACCATGGTGGCTGGCTGCTCAGGCTCGGGCAGCTCTGACGGAAAGGGCAATGGCGGGGTCCCTGAGGCGAACTCCGCGGCGAAACCGCTGGCCAAGCTGGCTGTTCCTGCGGCGTACGACGGGGCCAAGGGCTGGGACGAGACCTTGAACTGGGTACCTGAGTCGGTGGGCACGCTGCCTGTCACGGTGGTGCCTCGATCGGCGTCGGTCGCCATGATGTATGCCGCGTCCGACGGCTACACGGTGAAGGTCAGGGACGCACGCGGCGGCCAGGTGCGATGGAGCTCGGCCCCGTGGAACCCTCCGACCCCGGTAGAAGGCGCCGCGGGCGACCCGGAGTCGGGAGAGGACGCGGAGATCCCGGACATAGTCGGCATGGAGCAGGGCGGACATGGCTATGTCGTTGCGTATGCGCACGGGATGCGCGGCAAGGACGATCTGCACGAGGGCGCCGAGGTGGTCCGTCTCGCGGTGTATCCGGCGGGCGCCTCGGGCTCCGCGGTGAAGCCGCTCCGGGAGATCGACGTGCCGGTGTCCGCCGACCCCGGGGAGGTGACGGTCAGCGCAGACGGTGGGCGGTTGCTGGTGGGCTGGGGGGAGGAGGGAATGTTCCCGCGTTCGTCGCACGCGGTGGACGTGACCACCGGGAAGATCACTGCGTACGAGGAGCCCAACCAGTTGCTGCCCCAGTGTGAGGAGGCCGTGGCCTGCTCCAGCAGCCGGGTCATGGCGGCCGGCGCGGACGGACCGCTGGTGGCGATGGGCGGGGGCGGCTTCGGAGTGCCGGACCGCTGGTTCAGCGACGACGTACGCCCCACCGGAGTCGAGGCACAGACGGGCATCATCGATTCCCCCAACGGTGAGGTGTACGGCGTCACGGACGGACTCTTCCTGGCCGAGTGGGAGCGAGGCGGGAAGTACGGGGCGGATGTCGCCCCGATGTGGTCGGTGCACGATCTGCGCTCGGGTGAGCCGCAGGCTGCCATGGCTTGCGGGTACAAGGGCACGACGGACTCCGGAGTGCTCGAATCCGGTGCCACCCGTGACTACCCGGTGGTCGCCTCGCCCTCCGGTCGCTACCTCGCCGCAGGGCCGGTCGCCTTCGATCTGAAGCGCAAGAAGGGGCTCTGCTTGCAGGGCGACGGCAACCGCAAGACGATCCTGCTCAGCTCCATCCAGGACGACGGCACCGCCTACGGCGTGGTCGAGGAGGACTCCGCGGCCAGCGGCGCCGAGCCGGTCGCCGCCCAGGTCGATCTCACCACCCCCACCGGCAAGCCGAAGGTTCTCGGCGTCGGTACCGACTTTCCCTTCTACACCGGCGTGAACGGCTCAGGTCTCTTCCTCAGCCGTGACGACGACAAGAATGTACGGATCTCACTGCGTCGCGAACGCTGAATCGGACTTGCCGTGAAGCAGATGGAACACTTCGACAACGAGTGGTTCCAGGACGCACCGCCCGAATCCCGTATCAACTCGCTGGCACTTTCCCTTGGTTGACCGTCTTTGCCGGAGAAACGAAGGTGCCGCAGATGGACACCCGGCTGTCCGGACGGCTGTGCTCGGCGGCCGAGACTCCGACCGCCCTGTCATCCTGCCCCTGGAGGCGCACAACCTGGACGAGTTCCGACGCGAGTTCGGAACGGACCGTTTCTGGTGCGGCACGCTGCTGGGTGGCTGCGGCGAGAAGCTGATGACCAAGCGGTACGAGACCAAGGTCTGCCACTTCTCTCACCATCCGGACCGCGCCGGCGACAGCCCGCTCTGTCATCGCACCGCGAACGGCGCGGACAGCGCCGACCACGTGTTCATCAAGCATCACGTGAAGGAGTGGCCGGCCGGCCAGGGGCACGCGGCCCAGGACGATCCGCGCAGCCTCGGGCAAGGCCCTGGTGGCGGCGTCAACTTCTGGCTACGGGCCACGTGGCCCGGGCCTCCCTGAGCCGCGTCCGCGCCCGGCATCAACAACGCGTTAAGACTGCCGGAAATCGGCAATGACCCGTGGCCCTCTCCCGGGTCAGGATGGACGTGGCAGAAACGGGGGCCTGGTCCCGGTGCCGGGTTGCGGAAGCGGATCCGGTGCCGGGGCCGGAGCTGCGGGTGCGTGACGTGAAGGGGGATGGCGGATGCGGGAGTTCGTGGAAGCCGCCGCTGGTTTTCCGGCCGTCGTCTTCACCTCCGCCCTGGTGGTCGTCCTCGGCTTCTGGCTGCTCGTCGTCCTCGGCGGGGCCGAAGCGGACGGCTTCGACGCGGACGTGGACCTGGACGCCGCGGGGCTCGGCGGTGTGCCGGTCTCCGTGGCCGTGTCGATGGCCGTCGTGGTCGCGTGGTTCAGCACCCTCACCGGAGCCGTGCTCATCGGCCGGGCCGAGCTCACCGGGTTCGGTCGGCTCGCCGCCGAACTTGCTCTGCTGCTCGTCTCCTTGCCCCTCTCGTGGTGGGCGGCGCGTTCTCTCGTGCGCCCCCTGGCCCGGCTCTTTCCCGACGAACCCGGGCCGTCCCTGCAGGACTTCATCGGCTCGGTCTGCACCATCCGCACCGGGCGTGTGGACGCGCGCTTCGGCCAGGCGGAGGTCGCGGCCCAGGACGGTGCCGTCGCCGTCGTCCAGGTGCGGCAGGACCCGCAGGCCCGTGAGGGCGCGCTGACCGCCGGCAGCAGTGCGTTGTTGTACGCGTACGACGACACGGGGGAGTTCTTCTGGGTCGCGCCCTACCAGGCGTCGCTCGACCCGGGCCGCCGCCCCAGCGCCGCTTAGCTGCCGGCGGCACGTATCGCCACGGGACTGCCCGCACCACCGCTCATCGGGCCTCGCCGCCCCGCAATCTTGAGGACTTCACCATGGATGCCATCACCCTGGGCATCGGCGTGTCCGTCGCCGCTGTCCTGATCGTCGTCGTCGCCCTGCTGCTCGTCGTCACGCGTCTCTTCCGCAAGGTCGAGCAGGGCAAGGCGCTGATCGTCTCGAAGATGCGGAAGGTCGACGTGACGTTCACCGGGCAGGTCGTGCTGCCGGTGCTCCACAAGGCCGAGGTCATGGACATCTCGGTGAAGACCATCGACATCACCAGGACCGGCCGCGACGGTCTGATCTGCCGCGACAACATCCGCGCGGACATCCGGATCTCGTTCTTCGTACGCGTCAACAAGACCGTCGAGGACGTGATCCGGGTCGCGCAGGCCATAGGGACGGCGCGGGCCAGCGACCAGAACACCTTGCAGGAGCTGTTCAACGCCAAGTTCTCCGAGGCCCTGAAGACCGTCGGCAAGCAGATGGACTTCGCCGACCTCTACACCAAGCGCGACGAGCTGCGGGACCGCATCATCCAGGTCATCGGCACCGATCTGAACGGCTACAGCCTGGAGGACGCGGCCATCGACCACCTGGAACAGACGCCGCTGAACCAGCTGGACCCGTCCAACATCCTGGACGCCCAGGGCATCCGGAAGATCACCGAGCTGACGGCCGTCGAGCACGTACGGACGAACGAGTACACGCGCAACGAGGAGAAGGAGATCACCCGGCAGAACGTCGACGCGCGCGAGGCCATCCTGGAGCTGGAGCGCCGCCAGGCCGACGCCGAGATCAAGCAGCGGCGCGAGGTCGACACCGTACGCGCCCGTGAGGAGGCCGAGACGGCGCGGGTGGTGGAGGAGGAGCGGCTGCGCGCACAGGGCGCCTTTCTCGTCACCGAGGAGAAGCTCGGCGTGCAGCGCGAGAACCAGGCCCGCGAGGTCGCCGTCGCGCAGAAGAACCGCGAGCGGGTCATCGCCATCGAGAACGAGCGCATCGAGAAGGACCGCCTCCTCGAAGTCATCGCCCGCGACCGCGAGACCGAGCTGACGCGGATCGCCGCCGAGAAGGAGGTCGAGGCGGAGAAGCGGGAGATCGCCGAGGTCGTCCGCGAGCGCGTCGCCGTGGACCGCACGGTCGCCGAGCAGGAGGAGTCCATCAAGAAGCTGCGCGCCGTGGAGGAGGCGGAGCGCGAGCGCCAGGCCGTCGTCATCGCCGCCGAGGCCGAGGCCCAGGAGGGCCTGGTCAAGAGCATCAAGGCGGCGGAGGCCGCCGAACAGGCCGCCACGCACCGCGCAGCCGAGGAACTCACCCTCGCCGAGGCCCGGTTGAAGGCCTCCGACCTGGAGGCGCGCGCCAAGCTGCGCCTCGCCGAGGGCGTACAGGCCGAGCGCGCCGCCGAAGGCCTGGCCGCCGTGCAGGTCCGCGAGAAGGAGGCCGACGCCGTCGAGAAGGCGGGCCGCGCCGAGGCCGAGGCCACCGAGGCCCGGATGCGCGCGGAGGCCGAGGGCGTCGAGGCCAAGCTGAAGGCCGAGGCCGCGGGCCTGACCGAGAAGGCGGCCGCGATGGCCGCCCTCGACGAGGCGTCCCGCACCCACGAGGAGTACCGCCTGCGCCTGGAGGCGGAGAAGGACGTCCGCCTCGCCGGCATCGAGGTGCAGCGCCAGGTCGCCGAGGCGCAGGCCACCGTCCTTGCCACCGGTCTGGAGAACGCCGACATCAGCATCGTCGGCGGCGAGTCGGTCTTCTTCGACCGCCTCGTGTCGTCGATCTCGCTCGGCAAGAGCGTCGACGGGTTCGTGCGGAACTCCGAGACCGCGCAGGCCCTGGCCGGACCGTGGCTGGACGGCACCGCGAGCTTCACCGACGACCTGACGCGTCTGCTCGGCTCCGTCTCCACGTCCGACGTGCGGAACCTGACCGTCTCCGCCCTCCTGACGAAGCTCATGAAGGGTGGCGGCGAGCAGTCCGCCCGGCTGAGTGAACTGCTCGACAAGGCAGGACAGTTGGGCATCGCCGACATGCCGCTCGCCGAGCTCGACGGCGCGCTCGGCAACGGCTCGCCCAAGAACGGTTCACCCAAGGACGCCTCACTGGCCAACGGCTCGCTCAAGAGCTGACACAGACCGGCCGGGACCGCTCCACGGGGGTGAGCGGCCCCGGCCTCCGCACGACGCGTACTACACGCAGAACACGCACAACGCGCACAACACGTACGACACGTACGACACGTACGACGTACGTGATGCAGAACCGTACGAGACCGAGAAAGAAAAGGGAGAGCCGGACATGGACAGCGGGACCGGTCTGGACGCGGGAACGTACGAGGTGCTGCGTGACCGTCTCGCCGCCCAGGCAAGGGAGTTGGCCGACCGCGCCACCGCCCTCAACGACCGCCGCGTCGCCGCCTTCGGCTCCACCGAGCTCACGCTCACCGGCACGGACAGCATCCGCACCGAGCAGCCGTGCGCGCCGCGCGACGTCATTGCCGTCGGCGACGCCCTGCTCCTCGGCGTCAATGATTCCCTCGGCTTCGACGGCGCCCTCCGCGGCAGTGCCGAGACCGCGGTCGGCGACGTCCTCGCGCTCTACGACCGCGACCTGAACCGGCTCCCCGGCGACGCGGTGCCCGGACTCCTCGACGACCCGGCCTTCGTCCGCGAATTCGCCGCCCTCTTCCGCTACTTCCGCAACGCCCGTCTCCTCCGGCTCCGGCACGTCGAAGGCAAGGTCCTCGCCGTCTTCCGCACCGGCGAGAAGGCCGACGACATCCGCGTCCTGCGCTGGACGCTGTCGCCCGAAGGGCGGGCCGAGTTCCTCGACGCGCGCGGCGAGCGCGACCACGTCCTGCCACCGTCGCACGACTTCGCGTGGACCGAGGCCACCCGCGAGGACCACGTCCTCGGCCGTCACCCGCACATCTCCATCGGCGGCGAGATCTACGTCGCGACCGTCGGCGGCACCCTCACCGTCAAGACCGAGGACGACACCGGGACCGGTCGGGGCGTGTACGAGGAGCCGGTCGACGAGCCGCTGCAGTCCCTCGCCGACGCGGACGTGGCCCACGCGCGCGTGGGCGCGCTGATCCTCCTTCGCGTGCGCCCCTACAAGGAGGGCGCCTGGCGCCACCTCGTCTTCAACACCCTCACCCGCACCGTCGTACGGCTCGACGGCATCGGCCAGGCCTGCCGCCGGCTGCCCGAGGACCAGGGCATCGTCTTCCCCGGCGGCTACTGCCTGGCCACGGGGACGTACAAGACCTTCGACGCGCTGGACACCGACGGCCTGGAGTTCGAGGGGGCGGTGCGCTCGCCCAACGGCGAGGACGTCCTTTTCGTCTTCCACGCGCGCGTGGCGGGCCGCAGTCTGCTCCTGCCGTACAACATGATCCGCAAGGAAATCGCGACGCCGCTGTCCTGCCAGGGGTACGCGCTCTTCGACGACGGACTCCTCGTCGTGCTGCGGGCGGGATCCGACGAACCCACGCGCGTGCACCCGCTGCAGCTGTGGGACTCCCCGTACGTCTCCGACACCTACGCCGCGTCCCGCCCGGCGGGGGACGGACCTTCCCCAAGCTCTCACCTCCGTTCGAGCAGGGGAGACCCCATCGCCCGCATCGGCAACGCGGACCTCGTCCGGGGCATCTCCGACTGCCTCTCCGTGGCCCGCGCCGTCACCGGGACCACGCCCACCGCCGAGGTCTACGAGACGCTCGCCGCGTCCTGCGTCCGGGCCGCCGACTCCTACCACTGGCTGGGCGAGGCCGAGGTGGGGGACCTGCGGACGCCGCTGGACGCCGTGCGCGCCACCGCCGAGCAGGTCATCGGCGAGTTCGCGACCGTGCAGACACTGACCCGGCAGGCCGGCGACGCGCTCGCCGAAGCGGCCGCGCGCATCGCCACGCTCGTCCGCCGCATCCGCGGGGAGGCCCCGCGCGCCGCGCCCGAATGGGTCGAGCGGATCACCGAACTGCGCCGCGCCCAGGGACACTTGCTGACCCTGAAGGACATGCGGTACGCCGACGTCGCACGCGTCGACGCGCTCGCCGACGACCTGGCGGGCGACATCGCGTCGGCCGGACAGCGCGCCGTGGCGTTCCTGGAGCGGCCGGACGCCTTCGCCGCGCACCACGCCGACATCGAGCGGCTGACCGCGGAGGCCGACGTCCTCACCACGGCGGCCGGGGCCGGGCCTCTCGCCGACCGGCTCCAGGAGCTCACCGAACAGCTGCGGACCGTCACCGAGGTCGTCGCGGGACTCGACGTCGGCGACGCCACCGTCCGCACCGCCGTCCTGGAGCGTGTCGCCGAGGTCCTCGCGGGCGTCAACCGGGCCCGCGCCACGCTGGACGCCCGCCGCCGCGACCTGACCGCGCACGAGGGGCGGGCCGAGTTCGCCGCCGAGTTCTCCCTGCTCGGCCAGGCCGTCACCGGGGCGCTCGCCGTCGCGACGACCCCCGAGTCCTGCGACGACCAGCTCGCCCGCCTCCTGCTCCAACTGGAGGACCTGGAAGGGCGGTTCGCCGAGTCGGACGAGTTCCTCGCCGAGCTCGACAGCAAGCGCGCCGAGGTGTACGAGGCGTTCTCCTCCCGCAAGCAGACCCTCGCCGACACCCGCGCCCGGCACGCCGAACGCCTCGCCACGTCCGCCGCCCGCGTCCTGGACACCGTCGCGCGCCGCCTGGCCGCGCTCGCCTCCGCCGACGAGATCAGCACGTACTTCGCCTCCGACCCGATGGTCGGCAAGGTGCGCCGCACCATCGACGAACTGCGCGAACTCGACGACCAGGTAAGGGCCGAGGAGCTGGAGGGGCGCCTCAAGGCCGCCCGCCAGGAGGCCGCACGCTCGCTGCGCGACCGCACCGAGCTGTACGCGGACGGCGGCGACACCATCTGCCTGGGCCGCCACCGCTTCGCGGTCAACACCCGGCCCCTGGACCTCACGCTCGTCCCGGCCACGGACGGCGACGGCATGGTCTTCGCGCTGACCGGCACCGACTACCGCGCGCCGGTCACCGACCCCTCCTTCGCCGAGCTGCGCCCCTACTGGAACCAGCTCCTGCCCTCCGAGACGGGGGATGTCTACCGCGCCGAACACCTCGCCGCCCGCCTTCTGGCAGAGCACGGCCCCGAAACACTCCTGGACGCTGCCGCCAACGCCGCCAACGCCGCCAACGCCGCCGACGGCCTGCCCGCACTCGTACGCGCGGCAGCCGAAGCGGCGTACGACGAAGGGTATGAACGCGGCGTCCACGACCACGACGCGACGCTCCTCCTCGGCGCGCTCCTGCGCCTGCACACCGGCGCGGGCCTGCTGCGGCACACCCCCGAGGCGCGCGCGGCCGCCCAGCTGTTCTGGGCCCATGCCACCGACCCGCACGAGCGCGAGCTGTGGACGCGGCGCGCGGTGTCGCTGGCCCGCGCCCGCGACGCCTTCGGCCTCGTGCCCGCCATCGACGACCTCCGCGCCGAACTCGCCGAGCGGACGGGCGAGTCGGCCGCCGCATACCTCTTCGATGAGCTCACCACCGGGCCCGCCGGTTTCGTCACGTCGAAGTCCACCCGCTCGTTCCTCGACAAGTTCCGCCGCGCCGTGGACAGTTCGGCGTACGAGGAGGACCTGGCCGGTATCGAGGACCTCGCCGCGCGGCGCCAGCTGGTCGAGGCGTGGCTGTCCTCGTACGCGGCCGCGACCGGCGAGAGCGTCGACGACCTGCCCGAGGCGGTCGCCGTCGAGCTCTGCCCCGGCCTTGAGCGCTACGACAGCGCGGCCGCGCTCACCGAGACCGTCGACGGACTCCTCGGCACCCATCCGCGCATCGAGCAGCGCCGCCTCACGGTGCGCCTCGACGAACTCCTCGCCCGCACACACGACTTCAGGGCGAACTCCGTCCCGGGGTTCCGCGCCTACCAGGCCCGCCGCACCGAACTCGTCGCCGCCGAGCGGGACCGACTGCGCCTGGACGAGTACCGGCCGAAGGTCATGTCCTCCTTCGTCCGCAACCGCCTCATCGACGAGGTGTACCTGCCCCTCGTCGGCGACAGCCTCGACAAGCAACTCGGCGCGGCGGGCGGACTCCTGCTGCTCGTCTCCCCGCCCGGCTATGGCAAGACGACCCTCATGGAGTACGTCGCCGACCGCCTCGGCCTGGTCCTCGTCAAGGTCAACGGCCCCGCCCTCGGCCACGGCGTCACCTCGCTCGACCCGGCCGAGGCCCCGAACGCGACGGCCCGCCAGGAGGTCGACAAGGTCAACTTCGCGTTGGAGGCGGGCAACAACGTCCTTCTCCACCTGGACGACATCCAGCACACCTCGCCCGAGCTGCTGCAGAAGTTCATCTCCCTGTGCGACGCCCAGCGCCGCATGGAAGGAGTCTGGAACGGCACGTCCCGCACGTACGACCTGCGGGGCAAGCGCTTCGCGGTCTGCATGGCGGGCAACCCCTACACCGAGTCCGGCGCCCGCTTCCGTGTCCCCGACATGCTCGCCAACCGCGCCGACGTGTGGAACCTCGGCGACGTACTGACCGGCAAGGAGGACGCCTTCGCCGCGAGCTTCGTCGAGAACGCCCTCACCGCGCACCCGATCCTCGCTCCGCTCGCCGGGCGCGACCGCGCCGACCTCGACCTGTTGATCCGCCTCGCGGAGAACGACCCCACCGCGCGGCCCGACCGGCTCGCCCACCCCTGTGCCCCGGCCGAACTGGAGCGCGTCGTCGCCGTGTTGGGCCATCTGCTCACCGCGCGCGCCACCGTCCTCGCGGTCAACTCCGCCTACATCGCCTCCGCGGGCCAGTCGGAGGAGACCCGCACCGAACCGGCCTTCCGGCTCCAGGGCTCGTACCGCAACATGAACAAGATCGTCGCCCGGATCGACCCCGTCATGAACGACGCCGAGCTCGCCGCCGTGGTCGAGGACCACTACACCGGCGAGGCCCAGACCCTCACCGACGGAGCCGAGGCCAACCTGCTGAAACTGGCCGAGCTGCGCGGCACGCTCACCCCCGAACAGGCCGACCGCTGGGCCGAGATCAAGGCGGCCCATGTCAGGACCCGCACGCTCGGCGGTTCCGACGAGGGCCCTTCCCCGCACGCCAGTCGACGCCCGTGACCGCGGGAGCCCCCGAGGACTACCTCGACGGATACGCCGACCTGCTGGCCGCGGCCTCCGCCACCGGGCGCCGCTTGACCCGCGACGAGCTGGACACGCGCCGCACGCTGGGCGAGCGCGCGGCCGAGGAGGGGTACGGCCTGCGGCGACTGGTCGCCGCCCACCTGGCGGCGACCCGGGCCGCGTGGCCGTGCGGGAACGCCCCCGCGGACAGCGTCCTCGCCGTCGCGGAGCAGGCGGTGGACGCCTTCGCCGAGGGGTATGAACGCGCCCAGCGCCTCGCCGTACGCCAAGAGGAAGCGGCCCGGCGGGAGTTCATCGA
>NZ_JBEZCG010000031.1:0-64507 GCF_040647455.1 Streptomyces sp. NPDC041068 | reverse complement strand
ACGCCGTAGCCCCACTCGTCGGCGAACTCCTGGACGTCTTCGGCGAGTTTCCCGGTGCCGACGACCGAGCCGTCGGTGTTCTTCAGGGTGCGGCGTGCCGCGTCCATGCGGTCGCTCACCGACGAGAACGTCTTCTTGAGTTCCTCGAAGACCGTCCCGTCGAGCCGCAGGTCACTCATGTGTTGGACCGGTTCCCCTGTGTGATCGCCGGGTACGAGGCCGGTGCCGGAGGGCACGAGCGCACGTGGGACCCGTAGATCGTCGGCCGTCGTCCTTCGCCGGGCCAAGCCGAGGAGGGGGACTTGGCGAGAACTTTGAGGTCATTAGCGTGCAGCATGCATCTTCTTTTACCGGGGCTTGACGGAGCGACTTCGGCGCGACGGCGAAGGGCGGGCCTCGGGTGGCGAGGGGCTGGCCTCGGGTGACGTGGGGCGGGTCTCGGGTGGCGCGGGGCGGGTCTCGGGTGGCGAAGGGCGGGCCATAAAATCTGAGCGGCGCTGTCCCGCGCGTCGGCATGATGGCCCGATGTCCGAGATAGCCGCCCGCGTGGCCGCCCCCCGCCCCAGGACCGAACCCCCGCACGCCGCCGCTGATGAACGCGTCTCGCTCACCGCTTTCCTCCAGTACCAGCGCGAAACCCTTGCGATGAAGTGCGCGGGGCTGACCGCCGAGCAGCTCAAGGACCGGGCCGTGCCGCCCTCGGACATGTCGTTGCTCGGCCTGGTGCGGCACCTCGCCGAAGTCGAGCGCAGCTGGTTCCGCAACGTACTCAACGGCGAGGCTGTCAGGGCCAATTGGCAGACTCGGGTGCCCGGTGAGTACGCCGACTTCGACGTGGCCGACGCCGACGCCGACGAGGCCTTCGAGATCTGGCACGCCGAATGCGCCCGCTCCCGGGCCGTCGTGGACGCCATGGACTCCCTCGACGCCACCGTCGACTTCCGCGACGACACGTACTCGCTCCGTTACGTCCTCACGCACATGATCGAGGAGTACGCCCGCCACAACGGCCACGCCGACCTGCTCAGGGAGCGGATCGACGGGGCCACCGGCGAGTAGGCCGACGGGGCCACCCACGAGTGGCCGGGGAGCGGCCCCCGTAGGCTGGCGGCCGGAGAACAGCCGGACCGGGGGACGACCGGGGGACGGAGAGGGTGCCAGCCATGGCCCGCTACACAGCACCGCAGACCATCGCGCGCGGCGGATTCAGCATCAAGGTGCCGGAGACGTGGTGGGAGTTCGACGTGCGCCCCGAGTCACGCGACGCCGCCATCCGGCAGATGATCAACGACCGCGTCCGGGCCCGCCCGGAGCTGGCCCCGCACCGGGACACCTTCGAGGCGTTCCTGCGCAAGGCATCGAAGGACGCCTGGCAGTCCGGCGCGCTGTACTGCGGCTGCATGGCGGAGAGCTTCGGCGGCGATACGCCGGTCACGGGCTCGGTCACGGTCTCCCTGGTCGGCGCCCGCACCCCGAACGGCGACGTGCTCCCCACCGACCCCGAGCGCATCGTCGCCCAGCTCGGCGTCCGCGAGGCCAAGCGGGAGGGCGACGCGTGGCGGAAGGTCACCACGGTCGACATCCCGGGCGTCGGCCTCGCGGCCCGGACGCACGGTATCGAGGACATCTCCGTGCAGGGCGACGACCGCACGATCCGCGTCGTCCTGATGCAGACCTTCATCCCGGTCCCCGGCCAGGAGGGCAAGGTCGCCCTGGTCTCGGGCAGCAGCCAGATCCTGGACCTCGCGGACTCGTTCTTCGACATCTTCGATGCGGTGACTTCCACGTTCCGCTTTGTGGAGTAGGAAGGCCGCCGGGTCGGCACGTCTTGGACCTGGAGAAGGATCCGACGCCGGGTGATCCGCAGCGGGTGCGCAGGCTTGCCGAGGATCTGCACGACTTCGCCGACGATGTCGGTGAAAGTCCTCCGTGACATCAAGGGCATGAAGGCCCGGAACTCCGCCCAGGGTGACGTCAATTCGACGCAGAGTGCGCTGGTCGACGGGGCCTCCGACGCGGGCATCAGGGCCTTGGCCACCCTGAGGTCCCATCACGGAAAGGGAAAGCCATGCCCAACCCGCTCCGCGTCGAAGAGGCTGCCGCGCGGCTTCAGGGGCTCCTGGGGGCAGAGCCCGTCGGACAGCAGGGTCCGCTCGCTGCGGCTCTGCACTCCTTCGCCGAGTTCGCCCGCATCGATTTCTCCGTGCCGGAGGGGCCGGACGTCGACGGGTGTCTGTTCGAGTACGGGGTCAATTCATTGACCGGGCAGCCGCTGTTCGTCGTCAACCTGACGCGGCAATTCGAGACCCTGGATTCCTCTGGGGAGCACGAGAGTCACACGCAAGTGTCCTGCGAAGTTCGATACCAGGTGACCGGGGAGCTCGAAGCCCTCGGAGACTGCGAGGAATGGTGGTTCCGCGGAAGCGAGGGAGAAGATTTCTCCTCGTGGTGGCAGTCCCTTCCGCTGGATTCACTCATCGGCACGCTGGGCGATCGGGCACCCGTCGCTGTTGCCGTGGCGTCCGACATCGTCTGACGCCGTCAAGGCGCGCGGCTCCCGCGACGAGGGGTGGTCGACGGTTCCGGGCCCCGCAGCCCGGGGCGCCGGTGCAAGCACTCGGCGCCCCGGAACCGTCAGGCGTCGACCGTCACCGAATCAGCGCCGGTTCAGCGCCCTCTTCACCTTCTTCGCGGAAGCCGACTCACCCATCGTCTTCCACAGCTTGTCCGAGCTGAGGGACGTGTAGACGCCGGGGGCGCCCTGCGCGCCGCAGCCGTCGCCGTAGGAGACGACGCCGACCAGGATCGGGGCCTGGCGGCCGGGGACCTTGCGGAATATGGGGCCGCCGCTGTCGCCCTGGCAGGAGTCCTTGGCCTCGACGCCCGCGCAGAAGTTGACCTTCTGGTCGTACTCCTTGTAGCTCGTCCTGCACTCCGCGTGGGAGAGGATCGGCACCTTCACCTGGCGCAGGCGGTCCGGGGTGTGGGGCAGCTCCGTGTCCGTGTTGCCCCAGCCCGCGACCGTCGCCTTCTGGCCCGGACGGATCAGCGCGTCCGTGCCCTGCGTGGGCAGCGCGACGGGGGAGATGCCGCGGACCGGCTTCTCCAGCTGCAGGAAGGCGACGTCGTACGCCTCCTGGCCCTTGAGGTAGCGCGGGTGCACGAACACGCCGTCCTTGGCGATGTTGCGTATCTGGCCCTGCTTGGCGGACAGGACCGTGCGGCCCACCGCCACCTGCAGCGACTTCGGCTTGACCGGCTTGCCCGCGTCGTCGACCAGGCAGTGCGCCGCCGTGGCGACGGTGTCCGGGGTGACCAGGCTGCCGCCGCAGAACTGGCGGTCGAGCGCGCTGCCCGGACCCTTCGCCAGGAGCGCGGTCATGAACGGGTAGGCGTCGTTGGAGACTTCGGTGCCGCCGATGATCGCGTGCGCGGCGGGCGCGGAGGTGGCGACCATCGCCAGGGCGGCGCCGGCCGCGGCGAGGCCCGCGGCCACGGAGGTCTTGCGTGCGGAGGTTCTCATGGGGGGTTGTGTTCTCTTTCGTACGGCAGGAATTGCGGTATTCGTGCTTGTGCTGCGTGCTTGTACTGCGCGCGCGAAAGGTCCGGACCAGAATGGGCAACTGAGGCGCCCTGAACGGCATTTGCTTAGCCGTTCAACGATCCCGCACGGTTCCCCTCGCGCTGAAAAGAGAGAGGGGGAATGCGCGAGGTGGGTTCATTGTGTCGCCGTCGTCCCCTCGCGCGGCCACCTATGTACACCCTTGCCTCGTATCCCACCACAGAAGGCGATTTGGCAGCAGTTGGCGGGTTACGTCGGTCCGTTCCCGTGGTCGGGGTTGCACGGGTTGTGGGGAGGAGTGGGGGGTGTTCGGTGACGGCGGGAACCAGCGCCGCCCCGCCCGACGTCCCCCTGAAGGCTGGCGATCGCGGCACGTGCCCATCAGCGACCCCATCACCCTTGTCCGCGCCACCTATTGAGCAAACCATCCCTCTTCGCGTACGCACACTCTGCCCATTCCCTGAAGCCCAGGAACGGCAGTGCAACCGAACGCCCCGGATTGCGCGTGGATAACGATGAGGGGTGTGAGCTTCGCGATCTTTAACGCGCCTTGAGGGGCTTATGTGCTGCTGATACGGTGCGATGACTTGACACTGAGCCTGGGGCTGAATAGCCCGCCCGAGGCGGGCGAGAGAGTCGCCGGTGTCGTAAATGATGGAATTGACCGAATCTTCTTGGGCGTGCGGGGAGCAGTTGCGTGAAGATCCAGGAGCGTACGGGGGCGGGCAACAACCGTTCTGCCGCACCGGCTCAGCCGGGAGTCGGTGAGCGCCTTCCCGCGCCGCCTCGCGAGCGCAAACCGGCACTCGCCGCGCTGGCCGTCCTCCTCATCCTCGTCGGCGCCCTCGGCGCCACCGTGCTCGTGCTGCGCGCCGGTGACCGCATCGAGGTCGTGAAGATCACCAAGCCCATTCAGGCCGGGGAGTCCGTGGTCGACGGAGAGAACATCACCGGCGTCATGGTCGCCGAGGACGACTCCATCAACTACATCCCCTATGAGCAGCGCGGCGCCCTCGCCAAGCTCAAGGCCAAGAGCACCATCCCCGGCGGCGTCGTCGCCGTCGGCGAGATGTTCGGCGCCAAGAGCGGGCTGCCCGCGGGCAAGGCCTCCGTGGGCCTCTCCCTCAAGGAGGGGCAGTACCCCTCCGACCTGAAGGTCGGCGACACCGTCTCCGCCTTCCCCGTCGTCTCCGGCACCTCCACCGGCAAGGGATCGAGCGGCAGCAGCGGCACCTCCGGTACGCCGCTGGTCGCCTCCGCGAAGGTGAACACCGTCGCCGACAAGAGCGATGCCACCGTGAGCACCGGCAACCTGAGCATCACGCTCGTCGTCCCGCAGGAGGAAGTCGCGGCCCTCGCCAGCGCCGCGTCCGAGGGCAAGGTCGTCGTCGCCCGCGTCTCCGACAACGGCAACTAGAGGCGAGTACAAGAGACATGGCGCTCATCGCTCTCGCCGCCGACAAGGGGTCCCCCGGCGTCACCACCGCCGCCGTCGCGCTCGCCGCCGTCTGGCCGCGCCGCGTGCTGGTCGCGGAGACCGACCCCGCGGGCGGCGACCTGGTCTACCGCAGTGCCGCCGCGCACGGCGGACCGCTCAACCCCAACACGGGCATGCTGTCGATCGCGGCCACCGCGCGCCGCGGCCTCGTGCCCGACCAACTCTGGGACCACGTCCAGCCGTTGAGCGGGGGCCTCGAAGTCCTCGTCGGGCTCGGCGTGGCCGAGCAGGCCGCGGGGCTCGCCGGGCTCTGGCCCACCCTCGGCCGCGCGTTCTCCCAGCTCGCCGACTCGCCGCACGCGCCCGCCGACGTCATCGCCGACTGCGGCCGTGTCAGCGGTGACACCCCGGCCGTCGAGCTCTTCCCGCAGGCCGCGCTCGTCCTGCTCGTCTCGCGCACCGAGCCCGAGGCCCTGGCGCGCGTACGCGACCGCGCCGCCGCCCTCGCGGCCAAGCTGCACGGCGGCGGCCGCGGCGCCGCCACGCTCGCCCAGCCGCTCATCGGCGTCATCCTGATCGCCGACCCGTCGACATCCGCCAAGCTCGTCCACCAGGTCAACGAGATGCTGGCGGCCGCGCAGACCGGCGCCCGCGTCGTGGGCACCCTCGCCGACGACCCGGCGGGCGCCGACCAGTTGGCGGGCCGCAAGCGCGGACGGCTCGACAAGTCGCTGCTCATCCGCTCGGCCCGCAAGGTGACCGTCGACCTGTACCAGCAGTACGGCGCCGCCTGGACCAACCCCGTCGCGCAGCAGCCGCAGCATCCAGGGGCGGGCCGATGAGCACGTCCGTCGACCACCAGCTCGTCAAGCGGTTCCGGCAGGACGCCGGTGACCGCATCGCCGAGCAGCGCCGCCTCGACCAGGTCTCCGGCGTCACCCCGATGTCGGGCGAGGACGAGCGGCACTACGCCCGCGCCGTCATCGCGCAGATCCTCGAGGAGTACGCGCGCGCGGAGATCAACGCCGGGCGCACCCCGCTCGACGCGGAGACCGAGGAGCAGTACGCGGCCGCCGTGCACGCCGCGCTCTTCGGCGTCGGACGGCTGCAGCCGCTGCTCGACGACCCCGAGGTCGAGAACATCGACATCAACGGCTGCGACCAGGTCTTCGTCGGATACGCCGACGGCCGCGAGACCAAGGCCGAACCGGTCGCCGAGACCGACGAGGAGCTCGTCGAGCTCATCCAGGTGCTCGGCGCCTACTCGGGCCTGTCGTCCCGCCCCTTCGACTCCGCCAACCCGCAGTTGGACCTGCGTCTGCCCGACGGCTCGCGTCTGTCGGCGGTCATGGACGTCACGCGCCGCCCCGCGCTCTCCATCCGCCGCGCCCGCATGGGCAAGGTCTTCATGTCCGACCTGGTCGGCAACGGCACCCTCACCCCGGAGATCGGCCACTTCCTGGCCTGCGCGGTCCGGGCCCGCAAGAACATCATGATCGCGGGCGCGACGAACGCCGGAAAGACGACGCTGCTGCGCGCCCTCGCCAACGAGATCCCGCCGCACGAGCGCCTGGTGACCGTCGAGCGTGCCCTGGAGCTCGGCCTCGACACCTTCGCCGACCTGCACCCGAACGTCGTCGCCTTCGAGGAGCGCCTGCCCAACTCCGAGGGCCAGGGCGAGATCTCGATGGCGGAGCTGGTCCGCCGTTCGCTGCGCATGAACCCCTCCCGCGTCATCGTCGGTGAGGTCCTCGGCGACGAGATCGTGACGATGCTCAACGCGATGTCGCAGGGCAACGACGGCTCGCTCTCCACGATCCACGCCAACAGCTCCAGCGAGGTGTTCAACCGCATCTCGACGTACGCGCTGCAGGCCACGGAACGCCTCCCCATCGAGGCGAGCCAGATGCTCGTCGCGGGAGCGGTGAACTTCGTCGTCTTCATCCAGCGGCGCAACAACTACCAGTCCGGCGGCAAGCTCCAGCGCATGGTGACCTCCGTACGCGAGGTCAACGGCGTCGACGGCCGCGTCCTGTCCAGCGAGGTCTTCGCGGAGGCACCGGACGGCAGGGTCGTCGCGCACGCGCCGATCGCCTGCATGGACGACCTGGCCGCATTCGGCTACCGCCCCGCCGGGCAATGGGGGTGAGCACGACATGAACGCAACGGTCGCTGCGGGCGGCCTCGGTTCCATGGGCGGGCTGTTCTCGCTGCCCGTCCTGTACGCGCTCGGCTGCGGCATCGCTGCGGGCGGCGGTCTCGCGCTGCTCGCCGTGGCGATCCGCGGTCTGCCCGCCAAGCCCGAGCACGAGAAGCACAAGGCGAGCGAGCGCGCGAGCGAACTGATCCGCTTCGTCGGGCAGCGCGGCTCGGCCGCGATCGGCGTGGGCCTTGTGGTGCTCCTGCTGACCCGCTGGGCGGTGGCGGGCATCGCGTCCGGCATCCTCGTCTTCTTCTGGGACAAGCTCTTCGGCGGCGCGGCGGAGGAACGCGCGCAGATGCGCCGCGTCGAGGCGCTCGCCGCCTGGACGGAGTCCCTCCGTGACACCATCGCGGGCGCGGTCGGCCTGGAGCAGGCGATCCCCGCATCCGCCCGCGCGGCGGCGCCGGTGCTCCGCCCCCACCTGGACGCGCTGGTGGACCGACTGCGGGCGCGCACCCCGCTCCCCGAGGCCCTGCAGGTCCTCGCCGACGAGATCGACGACGCCTCGGCGGACATCATCGTCGCGGCGCTCATCCTCAACGCCAAGCTGCGCGGCCCCGGCCTGCGTCAAGTGCTCGGCGCGCTCGCGAAGTCGGCGCGCGAGGAGGTCGACATGCGCCAGCGCGTCATGGCGCAGCGCGCGTCGACCCGTCGTTCCGTCCAGATCGTGGTCGCGGTCTCGATCGCGTTCGTCCTCGGCCTGTCCATCTTCAACCGCGAGTTCGTCGCGCCGTACGGCACGGCGGTCGGCCAGGTCGTGCTCGCCATGGTCTGCGCGCTGTTCGCGCTGGGCTTCTGGTGGCTGCGGAAGCTGTCGACGGTGGAGACGCCGGACCGCTTCCTGGTCAAGGACGAGCCGGGCGTGCAGTTCGTCCGCCCGCGCGGCGCGGGCGGCGACCCGGCGGCGGGCGGCCAGGGCCAGGTGCCCCAGTTCGGCCGTCCGGGCGCGCCCCAGGCCCAGCAGGGCCTGCCCGGCTACACCAACTCCTCCGAGGGGGTACGTCGATGAGCCTGACGATGCCGATAGTGATCGGCGCGGTGCTCGGCCTCGGCATCTTCGCCCTCGTCCGTGCCCTGATGCCGTCCAAGCGCAGTGCGGTCGCGACGGTCGCCCGCATCGACGCGATGCGGGCGCGCGGCGCGGCGTACGAGTCGCACCGGGCGACGTCGGACACGGAGAGCCCGGGCCGGTTCGGCACCATGCGCGGGCGGGTGGGTGCCCGGGTCGCGGAGTTCTACCTCCAACAGGGCTGGGAACAGCGGTCGTTGCGGGCCGACCTCGCGGTCCTGGACCGCAGCTGGGAGAAGTTCCTGGCGACGAAGGTGCTGCTCGCCGCGGTCGGCGTGTTCTTCGGCCCGTTCCTCTTCGCCGTCGTCTGGACGCTCGGCTTCGGCAGCAGCCCCATCATCCCGGTGTGGCTCGCGCTGATGTTCGGCGCGCTCTTCTTCTTCCTGCCGGACCTGGAAGTACGCAGGGACGCGGCAGACAAGCGGCGCGATCTGCGCCGTGTCATCGGCGCCTATCTGGACCTGGTGTCGATGAGCCTCGCGGGCGGCCGCGGTCTCCCCGAGGCGCTCATGGCGGCGGCGGAAGTCTCCGACGGATGGGCGACGCAACGTATCCGAAGCGCTCTGGCCGACGCCCGCATCACCGGCGTCAGCCAGTGGCAGGCCCTCGGCTCGCTCGGTGAGGAACTGGGCGTCGAAGAGCTGAAGGACCTGTCGGCGTCTCTGGCGCTGGTGGCGGACGACGGCGCGAAGGTGCGCGAGTCCCTCGCCTCCCGCGCGGAGACGATGCGACACCGCGAGCTGGCCGAGATCGAGGGCAGCGCGGGCGAGAAATCCCAGTCGATGCTGGTCGCACAGCTGCTGCTGTGCGCGGGCTTCCTGGTCTTCCTCATCTTCCCGGCGGCGATGCGCGTGTTCCAGGTCTAGGTGGCGCCGGCGACAACGGGGGTCGGCGCTTCTTCCCCCCACCACATCTGAGAGGACAACTCATCATGAACGGACGGAACTTCAGTCACCCGGCTGTCGACTTCCTCGTGACCTTCCTGAAGGGCCGCGTGCAGCGCGCGCGCTCCGGCGAGCTGGACCGCGGTGCGTCCGCGGTCGAGTGGGTCATCATCTCGGCGGTCGTCGTGGCGATCGTGGGCGTGGTCGCCGCGATCATCAACGGCGCGCTGAAGGGCGGCGCGTCCAAGGTCGGCGAGTGCATCGAGGGCGCTGACGCGGGCAAGACCTGCTGAGCCGACGATCACCGAGACCGGTATCTGACGCCATGAGGAATCACAGGGATCGAGCGCGGGACTCGCGCGGATTCAGCGGGTTCGTACGCCGCAGGGTGGAGGCCGCCTCCACCCGCGGCGAATCCGGCATGACCGCGATCGAGTTCGTGCTGCTCACCCCGGTGCTGTTCTTCATGATCTTCGCGACGGTGCAGTTCGCGCTGTACTTCTTCGCGGATCACGTTGCCCAGGCGGCGGCGCAGGCGGGCGCGCGCAAGGCCCGTGCCATGGCCGACGAGAACCCCGGCGGATGGCGGGGCGAGGCGGGCGACGTGGCCGAGGCCTACATCCGCCAGCTCGGTCCGCAGCTGGTGATCGACCCGAATGTGAAGACCATCCAGCCCGAACCGAACACAGTCGGTGTGGAGATCACGGCCAAGGTGCCCATGGTCTTCCCCGGACTGGACTTCAACGTGCACGCGCAGTCGTCCGGACCCGTGGAGCGGTTCGTCGAGGAGGACGGCTGATGCGCGACGTACGGTCCGCCGTGCGGAGCTGGGCGCGCTCCCTGCGCGCCCGCTGCGACGAGCGGGGTCTGTCGACGGTCGAGGTCGTGATCCTCGCCCCGGTGATGATCCTCTTCATCCTGGTCCTCGTCGCCTTCGGCCAGCTGGTCGACGGCCGGGGAGCCATCGACGGGGCGGCGCGGGACGCGGCGCGAGCGGGCTCGATCCAGAAGGAGCACGGCACGGCGCTGGCCGAGGCCAAGAGGGCCGCGCAGGCGGACCTCGCGGACGTCTGCTCGGGCCCGGTGTCCGTTGTCCAGAAGAGCAAGGGTTTCGACCCCGACGTCGACCCCTTCTTCACGGTCGAAGTCAGCTGCCAGGTCAAGGGCTTGGCCATGCTGGGCCTTGACGTCCCCACGACGCTGGAGGCCAGCTTCAGCTCTCCGCTGGACCCGTACCGGAGGTCGGCGTGAAGCGCCCGTGCCATGGAGTCGTACGCGACTGGATCGCATCCCGCCGCGAGCGCCTCGACGACCGGGGCTCGGGCGCCGGTGCCGTCATCATCTTCGCGATCGTCTTCCTCACGCTCTCCGCGTTCGTGATCGACGGCGGACTCTCCATCTCCAAGCGGGAGCGCGCCGCGGACATCGCGGAGCAGGCCGCGCGCTACGCCGCGCAGGACCTGGACACCGAGGGCATCTACGAGGGAGCCAAGGGCGCTCCCATCAACTACGAGAACTGCGGCGCGCGGGTCAGGGCCTTCGTCGAGGAGGCCGGTCTGATCGCCTCGGACGTGGCCAACACGCACTGCGTGACGGCGAACGCGCAGCAGGTCGAGGTCGAGGTCCAGATGACCTACAGCCCGGTGTTCACTGGCATGTTCTACGGCGGGGACGTCACCGTGAAGGGCCGCGCGGCCGCGGAGAACGAGGTCGGCTGAGGCGGGCGGGGCGGTGCTTCCACCGCCCCGGGCCCTGCCCCGAAGCCGACCTCACTCGGGCTTCCACTGCGTGGCCGTCACCACGTACGTGCGGAGATTGTCGTTCTCCGGCTCTTTGTTGACCTTGGTGATCCACAGGTGGGTGAGCGGTCCGTCGGTGGACTCGATGCAGATGCCGGTTCCGGCCTTGAGGACCGAGTCGTCCCTGATCTTGCTCAACGGGATGGGGTTGGGTAGCGAGCCCTCCTGCGCGGTGCCGCGGCACTGTCCGGGCGTGGGACGGCGCTCGGTGGTGATGCCGAAGGCGCCGCTCGGGTCCGCGAGCCGTATGCCGTTGCGGCTGATGGGATCGGGGCAGTCCGTGTACGAGAGCCAGGGCCCCGAGCCCGGGGCGCGGCTGTCGTTGATGGTGACGTCGAGGTCGTTGATGTCGAGCGTCGTGACGTCCGAGGGCTGGCAGAGGGTGTCGCTGCCGACGTCCTTCGCGTTCGGGTAGAACTTCGGCGCACGGAGCACCAGGTTCTTGTTCTGAGCGCTCACCTGCCACCCGGCGGCGGTCTTCGGCGCCTGACCGCCGGCTCCGGGGGCCGTCTCTTCCTTGCCGTCACGGCTCGGGTCGCTGCCGCCCTGCTTGCTGCCCGACCCGGAGCGATCGCCCGAGGCGCTGTTCCCGGAGTCGCCGCTGTCGTCACCCATGAGCTTGTACGCGGCGAAGGA
The DNA here is from genome assembly GCF_040647455.1 of Streptomyces sp. NPDC041068. Classification (NCBI taxonomy): domain Bacteria; kingdom Bacillati; phylum Actinomycetota; class Actinomycetes; order Kitasatosporales; family Streptomycetaceae; genus Streptomyces; species Streptomyces sp. NPDC041068. Next base: position 52,916 of record NZ_JBEZCG010000031.1, on the reverse strand, counting down.
ACCGCCTCCCACGGCCAGCACGCCGACGACGGCGAGGGCGACGACGAGCGGAGTGCGGCGGCGCTGGGCGGTGGGAGTGGTGGGGGACTGCGCGGGCTGCGTCGGGGAGGCCGCGAAGGAAGCTTGGGAGAAGGCGCCGGGGGAGTGCCCGGGCCGGGTCGGCGCGGCGGCGGCGTACGCGTCGCCGGGGGCGAGGCCGGGCTGGGTGACGGGGACGGGGCCTTGCGGAGGGGAGGCGGCCGGGGCGGGCGCAGGGGGCCCGCCGAAACCGGAGGCCCCTCCGGTCCCGGAGAGCAACCGCACCGTCCGCTCCTGCTCGGCGATCTGCTCGGCGACGGCGGGCGGCAGCCACCACCCTTCCTGCCGCGCCAGACCCCCCGTCCCGGCGAGCTGCGCACACGCGCCCACGACCTGCTCCGGAGTCGGACGCGAGGCCGGATCCTTGGCGAGGCAGGCGCCGATGAGTCCCCGCAGCGGCTCCGGGCAGGCGGACAGATCGGGCTCGTTGGAGACGATGCGGTACAGCAGTGCGTGGGAGGTGCCGTCGCCGAAGGGGTGCCGGCGCGTGGCGGCGTAGTAGGCGACGAGGCCGAGCGCGAAGACGTCGAGGGCCGGGGTGACGTCGCCGCCCATGGCCTGCTCGGGGGCCATGTAGGCGGGGGTTCCGAGCCGTACGTCGCTGCCGGTGAGGGCGGTGGTGTCGGCGGCGCGGGCGATGCCGAAGTCGATGACGCGGGGCCCGTCGGAGGCGAGCAGCACGTTGGACGGCTTGAGGTCACGGTGGATGACGCCCGCCGCGTGGATGGTCTGCAGGGCTTCGGCGATGCCGCCGACGAGTTGCAGGACGGTGGGCAGGGGCAGGGGCCCGTTGTGCGTGACGGCGGAGGAAAGCGAAGGTCCAGGCACGTAACTGACGGCGAGCCAGGGCTCGGGCCCGTCGGTGAAGCTGTCGAGGACGGGGCGGTGTAGGCCCCCTGGACGCGCCGCGCGGAGGCGACTTCCTGCGTGAACCTCCGCCGGAACTCGGGGTCTTGGGCGTACTCGCGCCGCACGACCTTCAGGGCGACGGGCTGTCCACCGCGGGTGTGCGAAAGATAGACGACGCCCATCCCGCCCTCACCGAGCCGGGCCCGCAGCCGATACCCGGCTATCTCCCGCCCGTCGTCCGGCCCCAACTCGTCCATCGGGTCTGCCCCTCCCTGATCGCTGGAGTGGCCATGCTACGGAAGGGGGTTGTGGGGGGTTCGGGGCCCTCGTGGTGGTGGGGGGCAACCGGTGAGGGCTGGGGGCGCCTCCTCGCGCGTCGGTTGATCACACGTATTGGTGATGAGTTTCCGCCTATGCCAGGTGCGGTTGCTGCTGGCCGTGGTCGACTTCGGGGCGGGCGAGGTGTCGCGGAGTCGGGGAGCTCCTCGTGGCTCCTGCCAACAACTGCGCATCGCCGTACGCCGATTCATGTCTGGATCGGGCGACGGTTTCCCGCTGTGAGTGACTTCCGACTGAACTGTCCCATGTGCCTCACCAGTCACAGAGGTTGACAGAACGTCCCTGAAATCACCGGTACATGGTGGATAGCGTCGGCTTCGTCTGAGCGCACCCCACCCTCCGGGAGCCCCGTGTGAACCGCCGCCCTGCCCGGCTCGTCGTAGCCGTCCTTGCCACGTGTGTGGCGCTGACACTGACCGCGTGCGGTTCAGAAGGGGGCGGCGATCACGCTGCCCAAGACGTTCCAGGCGAACTTCGAGGGCTGGACGAACAGTGATCCGAAGCTGCAGGCGATTCTCAACGACGGGAAGGAGCGGTTGCGGGCCGGGTGCGCCGCCATCATCGTGGGCAGCCCTCAGGACAGTTCGCTGAAGTTCTTCAGCGCGGGTGCGGCCCGTGCGTCCGCGCCGAAGTGGGTCAAGACCTACGAGGGCCTCAGCCTCAAGGGAAGCGTGCGGGTCTTCAATCCCGAAGTGCACATCGGCAACGAAGGATTCGGCGTCCTTTTCTACTGCGTGGACGAGGCCAAGGCCTTCACCCGGAACACCAGGACGGGCAGGGGCAAAGGCACGCCGGAAGGCGACGACCCGAAGGTCCAGTACCGCACACGGCTGGACGAGAGCGCCGACGGCGTGTGGCAGACCTCGACCGTGGAGACGGAACGAGGGGGTCGCCAGAAGTGAGCCTCGGCCGACATGCCGCGCGTGGAGCTCTGGGGTTGCTCGTGACGGCTGCTGTGTCACTGCCCACCGCTGCCCTGGCCATCGGCGGGGAAGGGGAGGAGCCGCCCTGCGGCATCAACTACCTCCGTGCCACGGGTGGTCAGCCGTACGAGCTGAAGGCGTCGATCACCTGGGAAATCTCCTGGAGAGGCACGGGCGGAGCGAAGGGCTATTTCCCGGACGGCATTTTCGAGACGACCCAGGACATGAACGTCCAGGAGATCCAGTCCATCAACCGCTGACACCGCAACGACGGTTACTTACCGCCGTCCTTGCCCTTCCCGCCGCCCTTGCCCTCGTTCATCTTCACCGCGTCGTTCACCTTCTTCGCCAGGTCGTCGTCCAGCTTCTTGAACTCGCGTACGACCGCGTCGGACAGGTCCGCCAGCTGGTCCAGCTGCTGGCCGATGTCCTCGCGGCCGTCCTCCCAGTTGGACTCGAAGTCCTCCAGGGAGTCGTACACACCGCCGTCGCCTATGTCGTCGCGGTAGGACTCGAAGATCTTCTTGGTGCGGTTCATGCGGTCCTTGATGGAGCGCAGCCGGCTGCCGTAGTCCTCCAGGTCGGTGAGCGGTACCGCGAGGTCGCTCTTTCCCTTGCCCATGAGTCCTCTCCCCCTGTCGTCGGCTGTTCGCCGGGCCTGTTCCAGTGTGCGGCCAGGTCACAGTGTGGCAGTGGGGCATCGGACGGAACCGGAGTGCTTCCGTACCGGAACTGTGACGCGCGGAGCCCGTGCGTTAATCGGGCCTTTGGTGCGAGCCGTTATCAATCGGGACAGGGTCCTGGGCTCCGCCCCTGTTTGCCCTTCGGCACCTTCCGTACCATCACCTCAGTAGTCACCTCAGTAGTTGTTCAGTAGTCGTTTCAGTAGTTGTTCAGTAGTCGATTCGCTTTCCGTTCGCTCCTCCCCACAGGAACCCAGGACACCCGCCATGGCGCGCACCACCTCACGCTCGACGAGCCCGCCGAACCCGCAGTCCCCGCGGAACCGGACGCCGCAGCCCCTGCCGCGGCGCCGTCGTTCCGTCGGGGACTTCGTCAAGGCCTTCCTCGCCTTTGTCGCGTTGGCCGTGCTCCTCGTCGGCGTGCCCGGAGCCCTCGTGTACTTCGTGGGGTGGCCGCTGCCCAGCGGTTCGCCCTCGCTGAACTGGCTGCAGCAGGAGATCACCGTCAGCACGTTCATCAACGTGCTGACCGTCGTCGTCTGGTTCGCCTGGGCACAGTTCACCGCCTGCGTACTCGTCGAGATAAAGGCCGCGCTCTCCGGAGTCGGCATCCCGAGCCGGGTGCCGGGTGCGGGCGGCAGTCAGATGCTGGCCCGCCAGCTCGTCGCCGCCCTGCTGCTCGTGGGCGCCACCGCCGCCAGCTTCGCGCCGGGGCTCTCGCAGTTCGGGCAGTCCCTGGAGGGGAACCAGAAGCCCGCCAGCGCCGCGAGTGCCCAGCAGACCCCGGGGCTGTTCGGGCAGGAGCAGCAGGCCGCCGCCACCGCGGCCGACGCGCTCGCCGCCCAGGCCGACCAGGCCGCCGCGCACGCCGGCGGCGGTAGCAACGCCAAGGACGGGGACACGAAGTACTACCGGATCCAGCCCCCCGAGGGACGTCATCACGACTCCCTCTGGGAGATCGCCGAGCGGCACCTCGGCGACGGCCGCCGGTACAAGGAGATCTACCAGCTCAACAAGGACCGCGAGCAGCCCGACGGCTCCCGGCTCTCCGAGGCCAGCCTCATCCGGCCCGGCTGGATCATGGAGATGCCCGCGGACGCGCACGGCGGCGAGCTCGTCGAGATGCCCGACGAGGCGCCCAAGGTCTCCGAGGACGTCAAGGAACAGATCTCCGACTACTCCAGGACCGGCGACCAGGGCGGCGGTAACCAGGAACAGGGAAGCGGTAGCCAGGAGCAGGGCGGCGGCAGCCAGGAGCAGGGCGGCGGGTCCTCCGTCGACCGCGACACCGCGCACATCGTCCTTCCCGAGCAGCGCCCCGGCACCCCCGAGAAGCCCGCGATGCCCGAGGCCCCGGCCACCCCGGACCGGCCCGCCGCCGAAGCTCCCTCCGCCACCACCGGCAGCCACTCCGAAGGCTTCGACTTCGGGCTCCCCGAGGCCCTCCTCGGTGCGCCCCTCCTCGCCGCGGGCCTGCTCGGCGCCCTCGGCCGCCGCCGTCGGCACGCCCTGTGGCAGTCCGCCATGGGCGCCGTCGGCGGGCGCCGCGGCATGCAGCCGCAGACCCCGACCGGTGCCGCCGCCGACGCGCAGGACGCGCTGCTCGTGGGCGCCGACCCCGACGGCGTACGCCTCCTGGACCTGTCGCTGCGCGGCCTCGCCGCCTCGCTCGCCGAGGAGAACCGCGCCCTGCCGACCGTGTACGCGGCCTGGCTGAGCAATGGAGATCTGCATCTCCAGCTCGCCCAGCCCGCGGGGCGCCCGCCCGCGCCCTGGCAGCTCGGGCAGGACCAGACCTTCTGGATGCTCTCGCGCACCGACGCCGAGCGGTACGAGGACGTGGACACCGCCGCGCCCTACCCCGGCCTCGTCAGCCTGGGCACCCTGGACGACTCGCGGCTGCTCCTCAACCTGGAGTCCGTGCCCGGCATCGTCTCGCTGAGCGGCAGCGAGGCCGACCGCGCCGCCGTCTTCGCCTCGGTCGCCGCCGAGCTGGCCACCAACGGCTGGTCGGACCGCATGACCATCACCCTCGTCGGCTTCGGCCAGGACCTCACCCCGCTCGCGCCCAACCGCCTTCGCCACCTGGAGGACGTCGAGGCGCTGATCGAGACCATGGAGGCCGAGACCCGTCAGCGGCGCGGCGCGCTCGGCGCCGCCGGGCACGACTCCGTGCTCACCGGCCGCACCGGACCCGCCCAGCACACCCGCTGGGCCCCGCACCTCGTGCTGCTCGCCGCCGAGCCGAGCGGCGATGATGCCGTCAAGCTCGCCGAACTGGCCGCCGAGGCGAGCCGGTTGGGGATCGGCTACCTGGTCGGCGCCGAGTCCGGCGACCTGCCCGGCGCCGCCTGGCAGATGGAGATCACCCGCGAGGGCAAGCTGCTCGCCCCGCTGCTCGGTCTCGAACTGGCGGCCCAGACGCTGCCCGAGGCCCAGCAGCGCGCCGTCGTCCAGCTGTTCACGGAGGCCGACCCGGAGAGCTCCGGCGGCCCCGCCGGGCCCGGCGACGGCTCCGCGGCCGCCGCGCCGCCGTTCCTCGTCGACGTCACCGAGCAGGGGCGCCCCGCGGTCTACGCCCGCCTCGTCGGTACGTACGAGATCATCGGCCTCGACACGCCCGACGGCGACCGCAGCGCGCTGATGCACGAGGCCCTCGCGCTTCTGCTGCTGCACCGCGAAGGCGTGCACCCGCGTGTGCTCGCCTCCGCGCTGTGGCCGCGCGGCGTCACCGAGGACGTGCGCGACGCGCTCGTCGAGCGGCTGCGCGAGTGGCTCGGCACCGAACCCGACGGATCGCCGCGGCTGCGGGCCGACCGGACCGGGCGGCTCACGCTCGCCAAGTCCGTCGTCTCCGACCTGGACGTGCTGCGCTCGCTCTACCACGAGGCCACGCAGGGACGCGGCGCCGGCAACCGCGCGGTGCGGGGGCGGATGCTCACCGACGCGCTGGTCCTTGTGCGCGGGCCGCTGCTCGCGGACCGGCCCCAGGGGCGGTACGGGTGGCTCACCCACGAGATCATCGACGCGCAGCTGCCGCTCCTCGTCGCGGACATCGGGCTCGCGCTCTGCGAGTTCCACCAGGAGAAGGGGCGGGCGGAGAAGGCGATCGAGGCGCTGAACGCCGCGCTCGGCTCCGCGCCGGGCGATGAGCGGCTGTGGAACGAGTTGCTTCGGGCCACGCATGCGACCGAGGATCCTGCGAGGCTTCAGCAGGTCGCGGCGGATCTCGTCGCTCGGAGTGGAGCGAGGGGGCTGCCGCCCAGGACCGAAGCGTTGCTGGACGAACTGCTTCCCACGTGGCGCAGTGGCCTCACCGCCGTGGGGTAGTCGCGTCGTCCGCGGGTCGGTGGGAGCCCTGGACCGCCGCTTCGCGGCGGATCTCTCCCACCCACCCACCCGAACCCCCGCACCAAGAGGCTGACCGTGTTGCTGACCCTCGTCCTCGGCGGCGCCCTCTGGGGCGCCCTCGCCGGGCTCTTCGTGCCGCGCGCCGCCTACCGGCTGTCCGTACCCGCCGGTGAGGGGTGGCGGGGTGAGACCCCCGAGGGGCAGGCCCTCACCTCCTGGGTCGGGCTCGCCCGGAGCCGGGACGGCGGAGGCTACGGCCCCCGGACCTCCGGCACCGTCGTCACCACCGCCCTCGTCTGCGCCGCCCTCGCCCTCACCACCGGCCCGCGGCCCGAGCTCGGTGTATGGCTGGTGCTCGCGCCCTTCGGGGTGCTGCTCGCCGTCGTGGACTTCACCGTGCACCGGCTGCCGGACGTCCTCACGCTGCCGCTCGCCGCCGCCTCGCTCGCGCTGCTCGGCGGCGCCGCGCTGGTGCCCGAGCACGGCGGCTCGTGGCTGGGCGCGCTGTACGGGGCCCTCGCGCTCGCCGGGGCGTACTTCGTGCTCTTCCTCATCAACCCCAACGGCATGGGCTTCGGCGACGTGAAGCTCGCCCTCTCCCTCGGCGCCGTACTCGGCTGGTACGGATGGGGCGCCGTGCTGCTCGGGACCTTCGCCGGGTTCCTGCTCGCCTCGGTGTACGGGACCGCGCTCGTCGTCGCCCGCCGCGCCGGGCGCAAGACGGCGATCCCGTTCGGACCCTTCCTGATCGGCGGGGCGTTCGTGGGGCTGCTGCTCGGGGCGTACACCGCCTGACGTCAGGCGGCCGAAACGGCTGGCGTAGGCTGGCCCGGTACGTCCGCAACCCTTACGAAAGGGACCTCCGGTGACCGAGAAGGCCGACCTCCAGTCCGTCCTCGACCGTGCCGCCGCAGGCGGGCGGATCACCCCCGAGGAGGCGCTCGTCCTCTACCGCGACGCCCCGCTGCACGCGCTCGGCGCCGCCGCGGACGCCGTGCGCCGCCGTCGTTACGCCGGTACGGAGCACATCGCGACGTACATCATCGAGCGGAACATCAACTACACGAACGTCTGCGTGACGGCGTGCAAGTTCTGCGCCTTCTACGCCGCCCCGAAGGACACCAAGAAGGGCTGGAGCCGCGACCTCGACGACATCCTGCGCCGCTGCGCGGAGACCGTCGAGCTGGGCGGCACCCAGATCATGTTCCAGGGCGGTCACCACCCGGACTACGGCGTCGAGTACTACGAGAAGCACTTCGCCGCGATCAAGAAGGATTTCCCGCAGCTCGTCATCCACAGCCTGGGGGCGAGCGAGGTCGAGCACATGGCGCGGATCTCCAAGGTGTCGGTCGAGGAAGCGATCCAGCGGATTCACGCCGCGGGCCTCGACTCCTTCGCGGGCGCCGGCGCCGAGCTGCTCCCCGCCCGGCCGCGCAAGGCCATCGCCCCGCTCAAGGAGAGCGGCGAGCGCTGGCTGGAGATCATGGAGATCTCCCACAACCTCGGCGTGGAGTCGACCTCCACCATGCTCATGGGCACCGGCGAGACGAACGCCGAGCGCATCGAGCACCTGCGGATGATCCGCGACGTGCAGGACCGGACCGGAGGCTTCCGGGCCTTCATCCCGTACACGTACCAGCCCGAGAACAACCACCTCAAGGGCCGCACCCAGGCGACGATCTTCGAGTACATCCGCATGATCGCCATCGCGCGGATCTTCCTCGACAACGTCGCGCACATCCAGGGCTCCTGGCTGACCACCGGCAAGGAGGCGGGCCAGCTCACCCTGCACTACGGCGCGGACGACCTCGGTTCGGTGATGCTGGAGGAGAACGTCGTCTCGTCGGCCGGTGCCAAGCACCGCTCGAACCTCCGCGAGATGATCGACATGATCCGCACCGCGGACCGCGTCCCTGCCCAGCGCGCCACCACGTACGAGCACCTCGTCGTGCACGACGACCCGGCGAACGACCCGGTCGACGACCGCGTCGCCTCGCACATCTCGTCCACGGCGATCGAGGGTGGCACGGCGCACCCGGAGCTGAAGCTCCTCGCCACCAACTGAGGCCCTGTTGCTGACACTTCACGTCGCCGAGCGCTCTCCGGAGACGGCGGTCCTGGTCGACGGCGCGACCATCGCAGCCGTCGGCCCGTACGAGGAACTGGCCGCCGCGCACCCCGCCGCCCGCGTCCGGCGCTGGCCCGGCATCCTCACGTCGGGGCTGCTCAACCCGTACGGGACCGAGCTCCTCGAAGCCACGTACCACCCGGACCCGCGCGAGGCCGACGCCCTCGGCACCGAGCCCATCGGCGGCGAGCGCGCGGCCGCCATCTTCCGTGCCGACCCGTCCCGGCTCGGCGCCGGCGCCCGGCGGGGCGTTCAGCGGCTCCTGGCCCACGGCACGGTGGCGATCGCGGGCGAACTGCGGGCCAGGCCCGTCCTCGACGCCGTCCGCAGGGCAGGCCTCGCGGTGGGCCAACGCCCGCCACAGCTGCCGGGCCCGCCGTCCTTGTCGCCGAGTCCGCTGATCCTGCTTCCGCCGTTGACCGCGGGCGGCCCGGCCCGTTTCGCGGTCTTCGACGTGGCGGACAGGGCCGAGCTGGTGCGACGTGGGGCGTCGACGTGTGTGGCGACGGTCATCGCGGGTCGCCTGGTGTACCGAGCTCGTTGACGGGTGGTGCGGGGCGCCCCGTCAAGGGGCGCGGGGAACTGCGCGATCAACCACGGCGAACCCGCACCCGCCCCGAGTCCGTACGAGGGAGGCAGACGCAACCGCGAAATGCCCGCCGCGGGCGAGGAAACCTCGGCCTGACACAATAGGCAGGGTGACCCGAGCCTCCCTGGACAAGCAGCCGCACGAAGTCGCCACGATGTTCGACGACGTAGCGGAACGCTACGACCTCACCAACGACGTGCTCTCACTCGGCCAGGCCCGCTCCTGGCGCAAGCACGTCGCCAAGGCCGTCGACGCGCGCCCCGCGCAGAAGGTCCTCGACCTCGCCGCGGGCACCGCCACCTCCTCGCAGCCCTTCGTGCAGGCCGGCGCGTACGTCGTGCCCTGCGACTTCTCCATGGGCATGCTGCGGGTCGGCAAGCAGCGCCACCCCTGGATGCCGTTCACGGCGGGCGACGGGACGAAACTGCCGTTCAAGGACGACACCTTCGACGCCGTCACCATCTCCTTCGGGCTGCGCAACATCCAGGACACGGGCGCCGCGCTGCGCGAGCTGTACCGCGTGACGAAGCCCGGCGGCCGGGTCGTGATCTGCGAGTTCTCGCACGCGACGTGGGCACCGTTCCGCACGGTCTACGAGGAGTACCTGATGCGGGCGCTGCCGCCGGTCGCGCGCGCGGTGTCCTCGAACCCGGACGCGTACGTCTACCTCGCCGAGTCGATCCGCTCCTGGCCGGACCAGCCGTCGCTCGCCGGGCTGCTGCAGGACGCGGGCTGGTCGAAGGTGGCCTGGCGGAACCTGACGGGCGGCGTCGTGGCGCTGCACCGGGGGTTCAAGCAGGCCTGATCCCGCGCCGGGCGAACGGCGCCGCGTAACGCTTCAGTTGAGAACAGGGATCCCGTGCCGACGGGAACCGGCCACCGGGCAAGATGTGTCCGTTGATACGACCCGGCCGTTTCTTTATGCGGTGCTTACGGGTCGGCCGTGTTGCTGGTGAACTCCCGGATCGACGGAGCGTTTCGATGGCGTCGTACTGCCCACACTGCGGGGCTCCCGCTCCTGAAGAGGCCCGCTTCTGCATGAAGTGCGGCAAAGAGCGCCTACCGGAGCAGGCAGCACAGGAAACACCGCCTGCCCCGGCTGAGGCTCCCGCCGTCCCCGCCTCTCCGCCTCCCCCCGCCTACACCCCCGGCCCCACGGCTCCCTCACCCGTCGGCGCCTTCCTCGGGCGTACGTTCCGCGGGGACTGGGCCGGCTCCCTGCAGGCCGCGCTCTGGCCGGTGGCGCTGCTGCTCATCGGGGCCATGTCCCTGGCGATCCCGGCGTACGGCCAGGACGACGAGGTCGTCGTCGACTTCACCGACCGGCTGCGCATCGCGCTCGCGCTGCTGCTCCAATCGGTCGGCGGCGGCTTCGAGTTGACGGGCCGTGAGCAGCGGCCGACCTTCGGCGGTTCCGACGGCGACGGCGGCCTCGGGACGGGCATGGGCTCCGACGCGTCGGAGTCCGCCCTCGAAGGCACCGCGGCCCTGCACTTCGTCCCGCTCACCGTGACCGTGCTGTGGATCCTGGCGCTCTTCATCGGCGTACGTGTCCTGCGCAACCGCCTGGTGGCGCGCGGTGCCGGACAGGGCGGCGGCACCGCGGGGCTCGAAGCGGCCGTGCGGGTCGCGCTGTCGGTGACCGTGGGCGTCCTGGTGCTCTCGCTCTTCGCGCAGCCCGAGATCGAGGGCGTCGAACTCTCGTCGTCCCCGGTGCTCGCCGCGCTGGGCGCCCTGGTGCTCGGACTCGCCGTCTCCTGCGGGGTGTTGCACCGCCACGACCTGGTCAGTGGGGTCTCCCCTGCTCGAGCGGAGCCGGGAGCTTGGGGAAGGACGGCGCGACCCGCCGCGCAGGCCTTCGTCCGGGCCACCGGCACCGCGCTGAGCGCCCTCGCCGTCGTACTCGTGCTCTGCTCGGTCGTCGCCTTCATCAGCCTGACCCAGGTCGACGACCTCGCCGAACTCACCGACCTCGACGACGCGGACATCTCGCCGCTCCTGGTCGCGCTGCTCATCCTGCCGAACCTCGCGGTCACGGCGCTCGGCATCGGCTGGGGCGCGGGCGCGGAGGCCTCGGTGCGCGGCAGCAGCTCGATGTACGGCAGCGGTCAGGAGAGCGGCTCCTTCGGCCTCTCCGAACTGGGGGACGTCACCAACGACTGGGCGATCGTAGGGGCGTTGGCGCTCGGCCTGGTCTGCGCGCTGACGCTCGGCGTGCTCGCGGCACGGCGCTGCGCGGGCCGTGGCGAGCAACTCATCGCCGCGGGCGTCTTCTTCGGGCTCGTCCTGCTGCTCGCCGGGTTCAGCGGAATCGGCGTCGAGGTCTCCGGCCAGGCCTTCGACGGGAGTTCGGGCTTCGGCGGCTCCGGCGGGCCGGCGGGCTCGGGCGGCGTGGAGGCGGGGCTCGGCGTCCCGGAGATGCTGCTCTTCGGGATGCTGTGGATCTTCCCCGCGGTGCTGCTCGCGCCGTATCTGCTGCAGATGGTGGGTCAGCGGGGCGGGGCTCAGGGCCTGGCTCAGGCGGTGCCGCCGATGCCGGCGCCGATGCAGTCTCCGGGGCAGGGCACGCCCCAGGGGCCCGGCACCCCTCCGCCCGGCACCTCTCCGTCGGGCACTCCCGTGGGCATGCCCCCGGCAGGCACCCCCGCCGCCACCCCTCAAGCTGCCCTGCCCACCCAGGCGGCCGCCCTGCCCACCCCGCCGTACGGCCCCCACACCGTCCACCTCGGCCACCAGACCCCCGCCGCCAAGCCCCGCAACCGCGCCGGGATCTGGGTGGCCACCATCGCCGGTGCCTTCCTGGTCGGCGGTGGCGCGGCGGCCGGCGTCCTGCTCTGGCAGAACAGCGGTGACGACGAGGCCGAGGGCAAGGGCAAGGAGGACAACCCCTCGGTCAGCCGGTCCGAGGAGCCGAGCCGGAGCCCGAGCCCCGTGGCCTCGCAGAGCCCGGAGGCGAGCCCCGCGCCCACCGAAAGCGCCGGAGTCGCCGGTGAGCCCGAAGTCCCCGACGGCTCCGAGCTGGTGACGGACCCCGAAGGGTTCTCCTTCGCGGCGCCCGAGGGCTGGACCCGGAAGTCCGTGAACCCGGAGCGCCCCGGGCAGATCACGTACGCGGGGTCGACCGGGCGCGAGGAGTTCCTCGTCGGCGTCGTCACGGACGCGCCCTACACCTCGTACGAGAACTTCACGAACATCGAGAAGCACACCAAGTCCGCGCCGGACAAGTCGGACTACGAGCGCGTGCGGATGGAGGAGAACACCTTCCAGGGGCGGGACGGTGCGCTCTGGGAGTACACGTACACCGACAAGGCGGGCCGCAAGATCCACGCCATCAACCAGAGTTACGTCGCCCAGAACGGCACGGAGTACGCGATCCAGCTCTCGTGGCGCGAGGACTTCTGGCCCGCGGGCGAGGGCGCGAAGACACACGCGACGGCGCTGGACACCTGGCGGCTGACGGACTGACGCGTCCGCGGTCCGCGGCGGTGGCCGTCAGACCGCCGGTACCTCGGGGTCCGGTTCGTCCAGCTCCCTGCGCAGTCCGCCGCCCGGCGTCCCCGGGCGACGCGGCTCGCGCACGCCCGCGCCGCCTTCGGCCTCGCCGGGGCCGAGGTCGCACCAGACGGTGACGGCGGCGCCGTGCGGCACCTCGGCGCCGGGCGGTGGGTACTGGCGTACGACGTAGTCGAGGACGACGTCGTGGAAGCCGGGGCGGTCGGGCGCCACGAGCCGCACGCCGTGCTGGGCCGCGGCCTCGCGGGCGTCCGCCGCCATCAGGCCGATCAGCCGTGGCACACGGACATCGGGTGTCCCGGGTGGCCCCGGCGTCCCGGGTGGCCCCGGCGTCTCGGGTGGCCCCGGCGTCTCGGGTGGCCCCGGCGTCTCGGGCGGTTTGCGCACAGATGTCACCCCCTGCCGTACGGGCAGGGTAGCCCCGCTACAGGGTGAGCCGGAAGCAGTGGGCCGTGCGCCGTGACGCCTCGACGCCCGGGATCCGCGGGGGAGTGGTGAACGACTCGGCGCGCTCCATGCCGAGCCGCCGGGTCACCGCGATGGAGCGCTTGTTGCCGTCGACGACCATCGCCACCACGCTCGGCACGCCCACCGCGCGCAGCCGTTCGACGGTGGCGTGGGCCGCGGCGGTCGCGTACCCCTTGCCCCAGGCCGAGCGGGCCAGCCGCCAGCCGATCTCGATCTCGCCGGTCGGGCCCCAGGGGCGGGGCCAGGGCTGGCCGCCCGCGAAGCCGATCGGCTCGCCCGCGGGGTCGAGCAACGTCCACAGGCAGTAGCCCAGTTCGGCGTCGTGTCTGCGCTGCCGGGCGGTCAGCTCCTCGTACATGGACAGCTCGGCGGACGCGCCGCCGAAGAACTCCATGACCTCGGGGTCGTCGAAGAGCCTGTGCCAGACGAAGGCGTCCTCATGGGTGGGGACGCGCAGCTGCACTTCGGGGAGGTGCAGCGCGGGCAGGGTCTCGGTCTGCTCGGTCACGTGTGGCCCTTCGGCTGGCTGATCAGTACCGCCTCATAGACTGCCCATATCCCGTGCCGGTCGGCACACAGATTTCGAGCCTTGGGGAGAACCCGCCGTGACCGAGCCCCTCTCCGAACACACCGCGGACGTAATTGTCGTCGGAGCCGGGCCCGCCGGTTCGACGACGGCGTACTACCTGGCGAAGGCCGGGCTCGATGTACTCCTCCTTGAAAAGACCGCGTTTCCGCGGGAGAAGGTCTGCGGCGACGGCCTGACTCCGCGCGCCACCAAACAGCTCGTGTCCATGGGCATCGACATCTCCGAAGAGGCGGGCTGGCTCCGGAACAAGGGCCTTCGCATCATCGGCGGCGGTGTGCGGCTGCAGCTGGACTGGCCGGATCTCGCCTCCTACCCCGACTACGGCCTCGTACGGAAGCGCGACGACTTCGACGAGCAGCTGGCCCGGCAGGCGCAGAAGGCGGGCGCGCGCCTGCACGAGCGCTGCAACGTCGGCGCCCCGATCATCGACGACCGCACCGGCCGCGTCACCGGCGTGCACGCCAAGCTCGGCGAGGAGAAGACCCCGGTCACCTTCCACGCCCCGCTCGTCGTCGCGGCCGACGGCAACTCCTCGCGGATCTCGCTCGCCATGGGCCTGCACCGCCGTGAGGACCGTCCGATGGGCGTCGCCGTACGGACCTACTTCACCTCGCCCCGCCACGACGACGACTACCTGGAGTCCTGGCTGGAGCTGTGGGACCGGCGCGGGCCCGGCGAGGACCGGCTCCTGCCCGGCTACGGCTGGATCTTCGGCATGGGCGACGGCACGTCGAACGTCGGCCTCGGCATCCTCAACTCCTCCAAGGCCTTCCGCGAGCTGGACTGGCGCGAGGTCCTCAAGGCCTGGTGCGCCTCGATGCCGGAGGACTGGGGCTACACCCCGGAGAACATGACGATGCCGATCCGGGGCGCCGCCCTGCCGATGGCCTTCAACCGCCAGCCGCACTACACCAAGGGCCTGCTCCTGGTCGGCGACGCGGGCGGCCTGGTGAACCCCTTCAACGGCGAGGGCATCGCGTACGCCATGGAGTCCGGCCAGATCGCGGCGGACGTCATCGTGCAGGCACACGCGCGTGCCACCCCCGCCCAGCGTGAACTGGCGCTGCAGAACTACCCGCAGACGCTCAAGGACACCTACGGCGGCTACTACACGCTGGGCCGCGCCTTCGTGAAGCTCATCGGCAACCCGAAGGTCATGAAGATCGCCACCCAGCGCGGTCTGACCCACCCCATCCTGATGAAGTTCACGCTGAAGATGCTGGCGAACCTGACGGACCCGACGGGCGGCGACGCGATGGACCGTGTCATCAACGGCCTGAGCAAGGTGGCTCCGCGTTCATGATGATTCAAGGCGGTCGGCTTCGGATCCGGTGACACTGGTGCGCATCACCTTCGGGGCGACTTCGGGGCGACGTCTTCGCCCCGAAGGTGTGCCGCGGCGTTGTGTGATCAGCGCGAGGTCGCGAGGGCTCGCCGTGCCGTGACCAACTCGCACGTCCCGCCGCATGCCGGACGGACGGGACGGTTCGATCGCGGTGTGGTGCACGTCGAGCGCAGCCGGGCGGCGGGGCCGGCCGTCGGCGTCGCGGCCGGTAAGGCGCCGGTCGCGCCCAAGGCGCCGGTCGTGCCCAAGCCGCCGGTCGCGCCAGGGGCCCAATCGCCCGATTTGGTCCGAGTGCCTGGTCAGAGGCAGGGTGGACGGATGATTTTCATCGCAGTGAAGTTCACCGTCCGCCCCGAGCACGCCGAGTCCTGGCTGGAGCGCACCGCCGCGTTCACCGCCGCCACCCGCGCCGAGGAGGGCAACCTCTTCTTCGACTGGTCGCGCAGCGTCGACGACCCGAACCAGTACGTCCTCCTGGAGGGCTTCCGGGACGCCGAGGCGGGCGCGGTGCACGTCCAGTCCGACCACTTCAAGGCGGGCC
The DNA here is from genome assembly GCF_040647455.1 of Streptomyces sp. NPDC041068. Classification (NCBI taxonomy): domain Bacteria; kingdom Bacillati; phylum Actinomycetota; class Actinomycetes; order Kitasatosporales; family Streptomycetaceae; genus Streptomyces; species Streptomyces sp. NPDC041068. The sequence continues at coordinate 37,520 of NZ_JBEZCG010000031.1, read as the reverse complement.
TGGAGACGATGGCCGGGCTCATCGCCGCCACCCCCGAGATCATCAACGCCGACATCCCGAACGCGGGTTGGGGGCCGATGGGGGAGCTGGCCGTGGAAGCCTGAGCCCGCCTGCTCGACAGTGGCGCCCGCTTCGTACAGTGGGCGCCATGTCGGCCGATTCCCCCCTCATAGTCAGCTTGCGCACCGCTGTCTCGGCGGCGCCCCAGGACGTACCGCTCCGCCTGCACCTCGCCCAACTGCTCCTGGACGCGGGGCACGTCGACGCCGCCGTGGCCGAGGTGGCAATCGCCCTCCAGCACGCGCCGGGCGATGCCCAGGCCCGGGAGCTGATGGGCCGGGCCATGGGGATGCCCCCGGCACCGCAGGCTCCCGCCGAGCCGAAGCCGCAGGCGCCCGCCGCGCCAGGGTCACAGGCTCCAGGCGCGCCGCAGGGCTTCGACTGGCACGCCGCCGAGGACCAGGTCGGCGACGCCGTTCCGCCCCGCTTCGTGGAGGCGCCGCTCGCCGAGGACGGCAGCGGGGACCCCGGCGACGCGGAGGCGTGGGACGTCGAGGACACGGCGGCGCCCGGTGCCGTACGGCTCGCCGACGTCGGCGGCATGCAGGACGTCAAGGACCGCCTGGAAGCCGCGTTCCTCGCCCCCCTGCGCAACCCCGAACTGCGCAAGCTGTACGGCAAGAGCCTGCGCGGCGGACTGCTCCTGTACGGGCCGCCCGGCTGCGGCAAGACCTTCATCGCCCGCGCCGTCGCCGGTGAACTCGGCGCCGGCTTCCTGTCGGTGTCGGTCAACGACGTGCTCGACATGTGGATCGGCAACTCCGAACGCAACATGCACGAGGTCTTCGAGACCGCCCGCCGCCAGGCCCCCTGCGTCGTGTTCCTGGACGAGCTGGACGCCCTGGGCGGCAAGCGCAGCCGCACCCAGAGCAGCGGTATGCGCAACACCGTCAACCAGCTGCTCACCGAGCTCGACGGCGTCGACGCCGCGGCCAACGAGGGCGTCTTCGTGCTCGCCGCCACGAACGTTCCCTGGGACGTCGACCTCGCCCTGCGCCGCCCCGGCCGCTTCGACCGCACCCTGCTCGTGCTGCCGCCCGACGCCCCGGCCCGCGAGGCCATCCTCCGCTACCACCTGCGCGAACGCCCCATCGAGAACATCGACTTGGGCAAGCTCGCCAAGGCCACCGAAGGCCTCTCCGGTGCCGACCTCGCGCATGTCTGCGAGGTGGCCGCCGAGAGCGCGCTGCTCGACTCGGCGCGCACCGGCACCGTCCGCATGATCGGCATGAAGGACCTGCTCGGCGCGGTCAAGCAGACCGTGCCGTCCGCCGACCCCTGGTTCGCGTCCGCCCGCAACGTGGCGATGTACGCGAACGAGGGCGGCACCTACGACGACCTCGTGACGTACCTCAAGAAGAAGCGGAAGCTATGAGTCTGGACCAGGCGGTCGAGCGGGCCGAGGGACTCGTGTCCCTCGGGCGGCACGACGAGGCGGTGGAGCTCCTCGGGCGGCGGCTCGCCGAGGAGCCCGACGACGTCGCGGCATGGGAGCAGCTCGCCCGCTGCCACCTGCGGGCCGACCGCCCGCAACAGGCACTGGAGGCGACCGAGCGGGCCCTGCGGCTCACGCCCGAGAACGTCAACGTGCTGCTCGTGCACGCGCAGGCGCTGCGCCTGAGCGGCCGGGGCTTCGACGAAGCGGAAGCGGCGCTGCGCACGGCGATCCGGCTCAGCCCGCACTTCTGGGGCAGTTACTCGATGCTCGCCGATCTCCTCTTCCGGCGGAACATCGTCCGCCGTGGCCAGGAGATCGGGACCGGCCGCATCGAGACCGCGGACATCGACGCGGTGGCGGGGGAGGCGAGGGAGCTGGTCCAGGAGGCGATCCGGCTCGCCCCCGAGGAGATCGGCCCGTACGAGAAGGCGCTGTTCATCGCGGACCTCTCCGGGGACGCGGACACGGCCGACGCGATGGAGCGCGCCATCCTGCGGCTCGACCCGACCCATGCGGAGGCGCTGAGCGGGCAGACGCGTCGAGCCGCCGAGGCACCGGGCGTCCGGGCCGCCGACGCCGCCGACCTGTATGCCGACGCGCTCGCCGTCGCCCCGGAGTCGGCGGACATGCGGGCCCAGCTCGACGCCGCCACCTACCGGATGCTGCGCGGCACCCGCTGGCTCGCCCTGTTCTGCCTCGCCCTCATCGCCTCGGGCCTCGACCTCTTCACGACGGACGGCGAGACCCCGCGCGAGCTGCCGCTCGCCCTCGGCCAGCGGCTGTGGGACCTGGTTCCGCTCACCGTGATCTGGCTGCTCGGTGCGGCGCTGCGGTTCCACCGGCGGCGCAAGGGCGTCCGCCTGAACGTGCGTTCCTTGCTGCGCCGCGACGGATGGGCGCGGCTCGCCGCCGGGCAGTCCGCGGCCGTGATGGCGTGCACGTTGCTGCTCACCCTGGTGCCGTGGACCGAACGCGGGCTGCCCACCACGCTCTTCTGGGCCGCCCTGGGGACGACGCTCCTGACGATGTGGGTCGACCGTCCCTCCGTACGCAAGACGTTCCGGGAGGCCGCGCGGCGGCGCTGAGGGCGTGAGGCGGCGCTGAGAGCGCGCGAAGGGCCGGAACCCCGCTGGGGTTCCGGCCCTTCGTCGTGTGCCTGTGTACGGCCCTCAGAGGACGCGCACGGCGCCCGAGGCGGGGTAACCCGACAGGTCCTGGATGACAACGCCCTTGCTGGGGTTGGCGGCGTCCAGGTACTGGCCGTTACCGATGTACACACCGACGTGGTACGCGGAGCCCGCGCCACCCCAGTAAAGAATGTCGCCCACCTGGATGTTGGAGAGCGAGACCGGCGTGCCGGAGACCGACTGGTCCTGCGAGACGCGCGGAAGGTTCACGCCCGCCTGCTTGAACGCGGCCTGCACCAGGCTGGAGCAGTCCCAGGCGTTGGGGCCCGAGGCACCCATCACATACGCGTCGCCCAGCTGGGCCTTGAGGAAGCTGATGACCGTGCCAACGCTGCCGCTGGCCGGGGCCACCGAGTCGGAGGTGCTCGCGGAGGAGCCGCCGCCGGACTGCGTGGTGAGGTTCGTGCGCTCGGCGGAACGCGAGGCGCGCTCCTCCTCCGCCTTCTTCTTGGCGGCGGCCTCGGCCTTGCGCTTCGCCTCGGCCTTCTTCTCCGCCTGCGCCTGGTCCTCCGCGGCCTGCTTGGCGGCCTTGGTGGCGGCCGCGTCCTGCTCGGCACGCGACTCGTAGGTGTCGGCGGCCTGCTGGGTGGCGTCCGCCGACTGCGCGATCTGCGCGGACAGATCGGTGGAGAGCGTGGGCATCTCGATGGTCTCGGTCACCGGCTCGGCCGCGTTCGCCGTACCGGCCGCCGCGGCCACTGCCAGGGTGCTGAGGACGCCACCGGCAACTCCGGCGCGCAGGGCGACCTTAGTGGCGCTGCGACGGGGCTTCCGGTGGCTGGGTATGTGAGCGGTGTGGGACATGAGAACAACCGCTATCAGGGACTCACGGTTCCCTTCAAGAAACGTGTGCTGCGCCACAGTTGCGGTTCTCGCGGCCGAATCCCGGGCGTGTCGCTCTTTATTGACGCCGTAACGGGCAATGCGGACAGCGCTGATCACGCCTGTGATCATGGGTTTTCTGCGATACGTCCGAATTGCCCTCGGTCTACCACCGGTTGAGCCGGTTGGCCAAGCCCGGTTTATTCGGCGCGACGGGCTGTGTGGCACAGGTCACACCGGTGCCCCTCGGGGGGTCTCCCTGAGACCTCGCTGAGACCTCCCCGAGATCTCCCGGAGTTTTCGAGTACCCCTCGGCCGGGGTTCGACGCGCTCGTGAATCGGCGCACGCGTCCACATCCGTCCACACCCCTGCCGCCAAAGTGTGAACGCGGCTCCTCTATCAAGTGATCGTGTCCAGCGCCAATTTGCTTGCAGCGGCCACATCTTGATAGGGCGACACCGCTTCGACCAGGCATGACGAGCTGAGATGTCACCTCTGGTGATCACTCAGGCGCTTCGCGTACGAAGATCACCGCTCATCCGACTTCATGATCCTTCGTCAGGTGGTGGAGATCACAAAGCCGTTGTCGTACCCCGTGTCGCAGATCACAGACCGCCGGGCATAAGATGCGGGGCAGTTGGGCTTGTGACCTGCTTCACATGTAAGCGATCTTCGATGGGATTCAGGGCCTGGTCCGACGCAACCGCCAACAGTCAGTGCCGACTGAGAGGAGCGAGGAGCGTGAACGCCTATGCGCCCATCCTCGTGCTGGGAGCCCTCGGGGCAGGCTTTGCGATCTTCTCCGTGGTCATGGCCACGCTTATCGGTCCAAAGCGGTACAACCGCGCAAAGCTCGAAGCCTACGAATGCGGCATCGAGCCGACGCCGACGCCGGCCGGTGGTGGGCGATTCCCCATCAAGTACTACCTGACGGCGATGCTCTTCATCGTCTTCGACATCGAGATCGTCTTCCTCTATCCCTGGGCCGTCACCTTCGACGCGCTGGGGATTTTCGGGCTCGTGGAGATGCTGCTCTTCGTGCTCACCGTCTTCGTCGCGTACGCGTACGTATGGCGGCGCGGCGGCCTGGAATGGGACTAAAGGTCTGAGGGGCCATAGAGCATGGGACTCGAAGAGAAACTGCCGAGCGGTTTTCTGCTGACGACCGTCGAACAAGCCGCGGGCTGGGTGCGCAAGTCATCCATGTTCCCCGCCACGTTCGGCCTCGCGTGCTGCGCCATCGAGATGATGACGACCGGCGCCGGGCGGTACGACCTGGCGCGTTTCGGCATGGAGGTCTTCCGCGGCTCACCGCGCCAGGCGGACCTGATGATCGTGGCAGGACGGGTGAGCCAGAAGATGGCGCCGGTGCTGCGGCAGGTCTATGACCAGATGCCCAACCCCAAGTGGGTCATTTCCATGGGGGTTTGCGCATCATCAGGCGGGATGTTCAACAATTATGCGATTGTGCAAGGTGTGGACCATGTTGTCCCGGTTGACATCTATTTGCCAGGATGCCCGCCACGCCCCGAGATGCTGATGGACGCGATTCTCAAGCTCCACCAGAAGGTCCAGGGCTCCAAGCTCGGCGTGAACGCGGAAGAAGCGGCCCGCGAGGCGGAGGAGGCGGCCCTCAAGGCGCTCCCCACCATTGAGATGAAGGGGCTGCTGCGGTGAGCGACTCGCACGACTCGCACGACGAGCACCCGAACGGCAACGGCGTACCCGCCCCGCGCGGCGAGTCCGGCGAGGTCATCGGCGTACGCAGGGGCATGTTCGGCGCCGACAACGGCGGCGACACCTCCGGCTACGGCGGGCTCGTACGGACCGTCACGCTGCCCGGCGCCTCCTCGCGCCCCTACGGCGGCTGGTTCGACGAGGTCGCCGACGAACTGGAGGGGGCACTCGAAGAGCAGGGCCTCCTCCCGGAGAACGCGATCGAGAAGACGGTCGTCGACCGCGACGAGCTCACCTTCCACATCGCGCGCGAACACCTCGTCCGCGTCGCCCAGACCCTGCGCGACGACCCGGCCCTGCGCTTCGAGCTCTGCACGGGCGTGAGCGGGGTGCACTTCCTCGGCGACAAGGGCCGCGAGCTCCACGCCGTCTACCACCTGCGCTCGATCACCCACAACCGGCTGATCCGGCTCGAAGTCAGCGCGCCCGACGCCGATCCGCACGTTCCCTCGCTGGTCGCGGTCTATCCGACCAACGACTGGCACGAGCGCGAGACGTACGACTTCTTCGGTCTGATCTTCGACGGCCACCCGGCGCTGACGCGGATCATGATGCCGGACGACTGGCAGGGCTTCCCGCAGCGCAAGGACTACCCCCTCGGCGGTATCGCCGTCGAGTACAAGGGCGCCCAGATCCCGGCTCCGGACCAGCGGAGGTCGTACAGCTGATGTCTGCAACTCAGGGAACTTCCCATGCTTCCGCCCGCGAGACGACCGAGGGGACTGTATATACAGTCACCGGCGGCGACTGGGACGAGGTCGTCCAGTCCGCGGCCAAGGCCGACGACGAGCGCATCATCGTCAACATGGGGCCGCAGCACCCGTCCACGCACGGCGTGCTCCGGCTGATCCTGGAGATCGAGGGCGAGACCGTCTCCGAGGCCCGCTGCGGCATCGGCTATCTGCACACGGGCATCGAGAAGAACCTCGAGTACCGCACGTGGACGCAGGGCACGACGTTCGTCACGCGCATGGACTATCTGACGCCGTTCTTCAACGAGACGGCGTACTGCCTCGGCGTCGAGAAGCTCCTCGGCATCGAGGACCAGATCCCCGACCGCGCCTCGATCATCCGCGTGCTCCTCATGGAGCTCAACCGCCTCTCCTCGCACCTGGTGTGCATCGCCACCGGCGGCATGGAGCTCGGCGCCACGACGATCATGATCTACGGCTTCCGTGATCGTGAACTCATTCTCGACATCTACGAACTCATCACCGGCCTGCGGATGAACCACGCGTACATCCGGCCGGGCGGACTGGCCCAGGACCTGCCCCCGGGCGCCGTGGACCAGCTCCGCGAGTTCGTGAAGCAGATGAAGAAGAACCTCCCGGAGTACGACAAGCTCGCCACCGGGAACCCCATCTTCAAGGCCCGTATGCAGGACGTCGGCTACCTCGACCTCGCCGGCTGCATGGCGCTCGGCGCCACGGGCCCCGTGCTGCGCTCGGCCGGTCTCCCGCACGACCTGCGCAAGTCCCAGCCCTACTGCGGCTACGAGAACTACGACTTCGACATCCCGACCGCGGACACCTGCGACTCGTACGGCCGCTTCCTGATCCGCCTCGAAGAGATGCGGCAGTCGCTGCGCATCGTCGAGCAGTGCCTGGACCGGCTCGCCCCCGGCCCGGTCATGGTCGCCGACAAGAAGATCGCCTGGCCCGCGCAACTCGCGCTCGGGCCGGACGGGTTGGGCAACTCGCTCGACCACATCAAGAAGATCATGGGCACCTCCATGGAGGCCCTCATCCACCACTTCAAGCTGGTGACCGAGGGCTTCCGGGTCCCGCCCGGACAGGCGTACGCCGCTGTCGAGTCCCCCAAGGGCGAACTCGGCGTGCATGTCGTCTCCGACGGGGGCACCCGCCCCTACCGGGTCCACTTCCGCGACCCGTCCTTCACCAACCTGCAGGCCATGGCGGCGATGTGCGAGGGCGGCCAGGTCGCCGACGTCATCGTCGCCGTCGCGTCCATCGACCCCGTGATGGGAGGCGTCGACCGGTGACCACCACTCCTTCAGAGCAGGGCGCGGGCGTCAGCCTGGGCATGCCCCAACTCCCCGCCCCCGACTACCCGTCGGATGTGCGGGCCCGGTTGGAGGCGGACGCCAAGGACATCATCGCCCGCTACCCGGGGTCGCGGTCCGCGCTCCTCCCGCTGCTGCACCTGGTGCAGTCCGAGGAGGGCCATGTCACCCGCACCGGCATGCAGTTCTGCGCCGATGTGCTCGGTCTGACCACGGCCGAGGTCACGGCCGTCGCGACCTTCTACACCATGTACCGGCGCAAGCCCTCGGGCGACTACCAGGTCGGTGTCTGCACCAACACCCTGTGCGCGGTCATGGGCGGCGACGCGATCTTCGACGAGCTCAAGCAGCACCTCGGCGTCGGCAACGACGAGACCACCGAGGACGGCAAGATCACGCTCGAACACATCGAGTGCAACGCGGCCTGCGACTTCGCCCCCGTGGTGATGGTCAACTGGGAGTTCTTCGACAACCAGACCCCCGAGTCCGCCAAGCGCCTCGTCGACGACCTGCGCGCGGGAGTCCAGGTCGAGCCCACGCGCGGGGCGCCGATCTGCACATACAAGGAGACCGCCCGGATCCTGGCGGGCTTCCCGGACGAGCGGCCCGGCGCCGTCGACGCGAGCGGCGGCGCGGGCCCCGCCTCGCTGATCGGACTCCGCCTGGCCAAGGGCGAGGTGGCGCAGCCGCGCGTGGTCCACCCGCGCGAGGGAGCCCCTCAGGACGAGGCGGCCGCCGAGCACCTCAGCTCGCACGACGCACCGCAGCAGACCTCGGCGTCCGACCCGGCGCACCCGGCCGGACCGACCGCCGAGGAGGGGGAGTGATGACCTTGGCAGCCGAGATCAACAACGAGACCAGCCCCGAGAAGCTGCTCGCGCCGGTCCTTTCGGCCTTCTGGGACGAGGAGAAGCCCTGGTCCCTGGAGACCTACCGGCGCCACGAGGGGTACGAGGGCCTGCGCAAGGCGCTCGCCATGGCGCCGGACGACCTCATCGCGTACGTGAAGGACGCGGGCCTGCGGGGCCGCGGCGGCGCGGGCTTCCCCACCGGGATGAAGTGGCAGTTCATTCCGCAGGGAGACGGCAAGCCGCACTATCTAGTTGTCAACGCCGACGAGTCGGAGCCGGGGACCTGCAAGGACATCCCGCTCCTCTTCGCGAACCCGCATTCCCTCATCGAGGGCATCGTCATCGCGTGCTACGCGATCCGCTCTTCGCATGCCTTCATCTATCTGCGCGGTGAAGTCGTCCCTGTGCTGCGGCGGTTGCACGAGGCCGTGCGCGAGGCCTATGCGGCGGGCTACCTCGGCAAGAACGTCCTGGGCAGCGGACTCGATCTCGAACTCACCGTGCACGCGGGCGCGGGCGCGTACATCTGTGGTGAGGAGACCGCGCTGCTCGACTCGCTCGAAGGCCGCCGCGGCCAGCCGCGACTGCGTCCCCCTTTCCCTGCCGTCGCGGGCCTCTACGCATGCCCCACTGTGGTGAACAACGTCGAGTCCATCGCATCCGTTCCCGCGATCCTCAATCGCGGAAAGGACTGGTTCAAGTCGATGGGGAGCGAGAAGTCGCCCGGCTTCACGCTCTACTCGCTCAGCGGGCACGTCACCAACCCCGGCCAGTACGAAGCCCCGCTCGGCATCACGCTGCGCCAGCTGCTCGACATGAGCGGCGGCATGCGGGCCGGGCACCGGCTCAAGTTCTGGACGCCCGGCGGCTCTTCGACGCCGATGTTCACCGACGAGCGCCTCGACGTCCCGCTCGACTACGAGGGCGTGGGCGCCGCCGGCTCGATGCTCGGCACGAAGGCGCTGCAGTGCTTCGACGAGACGACGTGCGTCGTGCGGGCCGTGACCCGCTGGACCGAGTTCTACGCCCATGAGTCCTGCGGCAAGTGCACTCCCTGCCGCGAAGGGACGTACTGGCTCGTGCAGTTGCTCCGCGACATCGAGGCCGGCAAGGGCGTCATGGCCGACCTCGACAAGCTGAACGACATCGCCGACAACATCAACGGCAAGTCCTTCTGCGCCCTCGGCGACGGCGCCGCCTCGCCGATCTTCTCCTCGCTCAAGTACTTCCGCGAGGAGTACGAGCAGCACATCACCGGCAGGGGCTGCCCCTTCGACCCGGCCAAGTCGACTCTCTGGGCCGACCGGCCCTCCCGCACCACGGAGGTGAACGCATGACAGTGACCACTAATAGCGCTCCCTCCGGGGGCGGGGAGGCGGCGGTTCCGCCCGAGGACCTCGTCTCGCTGACCATCGACGGCATCGAGATCAGCGTCCCCAAGGGGACGTTGGTGATCCGGGCCGCCGAACTCCTCGGCATCGAGATCCCGCGGTTCTGCGACCACCCGCTGCTCGACCCCGCGGGCGCCTGCCGCCAGTGCATCGTCGAGGTGGAGGGCCAGCGCAAGCCGATGGCGTCCTGCACCATCACGTGCACCGACGGCATGGTCGTGAAGTCGCAGCTGACCTCGCCCGTCGCGGAGAAGTCGCAGCGCGGCGTGATGGAACTCCTGCTCATCAACCACCCGTTGGACTGCCCGGTCTGCGACAAGGGCGGCGAGTGCCCGCTGCAGAACCAGGCGATGCAGGTCGGCGACCCGGACTCCCGCTTCGAGGGCAAGAAGCGGACGTACGAGAAGCCGGTGCCGATCTCCACGCAGGTCCTGCTCGACCGCGAGCGGTGCGTGCTGTGCGCGCGCTGCACCCGGTTCAGCAACCAGATCGCGGGCGACCCGATGATCGAGCTCATCGAGCGGGGCGCCCTCCAGCAGGTCGGCACCGGCGAGGGCGATCCCTTCGAGTCGTACTTCTCCGGGAACACCATCCAGATCTGCCCGGTCGGCGCGCTCACCTCGGCGGCGTATCGCTTCCGCTCCCGCCCGTTCGACCTGGTCTCCTCGCCCTCGGTGTGCGAGCACTGCTCGGGCGGCTGCGCGACCCGCACGGACCACCGGCGCGGCAAGGTCATGCGGCGCCTCGCGCAGGACGACCCCGAGGTCAACGAGGAGTGGATCTGCGACAAGGGGCGCTTCGGCTTCCGTTACGCGCAGAAGCCGGACCGGCTCACCACTCCCTTGGTGCGCAACGCCTCGACCGGCGAGCTGGAGCCCGCCAGTTGGCCCGAGGCCCTGGAGGTCGCGGCCCGCGGTCTCGCCGCCGCGCGCGGCCGGGCCGGTGTGCTGACCGGCGGCCGGCTCACCGTGGAGGACGCCTACGCGTACAGCAAGTACGCGCGCGTGGCCCTCGACACGAACGACATCGACTTCCGCGTGCGCGTGCACAGCAGCGAGGAGGCCGACTTCCTCGCGGCGCGCGTCGCCGGGCGGGGCAGGGACCTCGACGGGAGCGGCGTCACGTACGCCCTCCTGGAGAAGGCGCCCGCCGTCCTGCTCGCCGGGTTCGAGTCCGAGGAGGAGGCGCCCGGCGTCTTCCTGAGGCTGCGCAAGGCCTGGCGCAAGCACGGCCAGCGCACCTTCTCCCTCGCCACGCACGCCACCCGCGGCCTGGAGAAGGCGGGCGGCACGCTGCTGGCCGCGGCTCCCGGCACCGAGACGGAGTGGCTGGACGCGCTCGCCGCGGGCGTCGGCCTCGCGGACGACGGGGCGAAGGCCGCCGAGGCGCTGCGCGGCGACGGCTCGGTCATCGTGGTCGGCGAGCGGCTCGCGGCGGTGCCCGGTGGGCTCACCGCGGCCGTGCGCGCCGCGTCCGCGACCGGGGCACGGCTGGTCTGGATCCCGCGCAGGGCCGGCGAGCGCGCCGCCATCGAGGTGGGCGCGCTGCCCTCGCTGTTGCCCGGCGGGCGTCCGGCCACCGACCCGCGCGCGCGGGACGAGGTCGCCGCCGCCTGGGGCGTCGCCGAACTCCCGCACCGCTACGGCCGCGACACCGGCCAGATCGTCGAGGCCGCCGCGACCGGCGAACTCGGCGCTCTTCTCGTGGCGGGTGTCGAGGTCGCCGACCTGCCGGACCCGGCACGCGCGCGTGAGGCGCTGGACGAGGTCGGCTTCCTGGTCTCGCTGGAGCTGCGGCCCAGCGAGGTGACGGAGCGGGCCGACGTGGTCCTGCCCGTGGCCGCGGTCGCCGAGAAGCCCGGCACGTTCCTCAACTGGGAGGGCAGGGTGCGGATGTTCGACGCCGCGCTCAAGCCCGACCAGATGACGCGCAGGCTGGCGCCCACCGACGCGCGCGTGCTGCACATGCTGGCCGACGCCGGTGACGTCCACCTCGGCCTGCCCGACCTGGTCACCCTGCGCCGCGAGCTGGAGCGGCTCGGCGCCTGGGACGGACCGCATGCCACCGAGCCCCTGGAGACGGGGTCCCAGCCGCCGCGGCCCGCGGCGGGGGAGGCCGTGCTCGCCGGACACCGGCTGCTGCTCGACCAGGGCCGCCTCCAGGACGGCGACGAGGCGCTGGCCGGCACGCGGCACGCCGCCCACGCGCGCGTGTCGGCGGCCACGGCGGCCGAGGCGGGCGTGAAGGACGGCGACACCCTCGCCGTCTCCGGTCCCGCGGGGTCGACCGAACTGCCCCTCCAGATCACGGAGATGCCCGACCGCGTGGTCTGGCTGCCGCTGAACTCGACCGGGGGAGGCGTCACTTCGGACACCGGCGCGCACCCCGGCGACCTCGTCCGCATCGGCCCGGCGGTCCTGCCGGAGTCCACTGAGGCCCCGGAGGTGACGTCGTGACGCACACTGTGGTGCCGCTTGCGGCGGAAGACCTGTCCATGTTCGGCCGCGACCCCTGGTGGCTGATCGCCCTCAAGGCGGTCTTCTGCTTCGCGTTCCTGATGGTGACGGTCCTCTTCTCCATCGTGTGGGAGCGCAAGGTCGTCGCCTGGATGCAGCTGCGCATCGGCCCCAACCGGCACGGCCCCTGGGGACTGCTCCAGTCCCTCGCGGACGGCATCAAGCTGATGCTCAAGGAAGACGTGATCGTCAAGCGCGCGGACAAGGTGGTCTACATCCTTGCCCCGATCGTCGCGGCGATCCCGGCCTTCATGGCGATCGCGGTGATCCCCTTCGGGCCCGCGGGCAACGAAGTCTCGATCTTCGGTCAGCGCACCACGATGCAGCTCACCGACCTGCCGATCGCGATGCTCTACATCCTCGCGGTCGCCTCCGTCGGCATCTACGGCATCGTGCTCGCCGGCTGGAGTTCCGGATCCACGTATCCGCTCCTCGGCGGCCTGCGCTCCTGCGCGCAGATGATCTCGTACGAGATCGCGATGGGCGCGGCCTTCGCCTCGGTCTTCCTCTACTCCGGTTCGATGTCGACCTCGGCGATCGTGGAGGCACAGGCCGACCGCTGGTACGTGCTGCTGCTGCCCGTCTCGTTCCTGATCTACATCGTGACGATGGTCGGCGAGACCAACCGCGCGCCGTTCGACATGCCGGAGTCCGAGGGCGACCTCGTCGGTGGCTTCAACACCGAGTACTCCTCCATCAAGTTCGCGCTGTTCATGCTCGCCGAGTACGTCAACATGGTCACCGTCTCGGCGGTCTCGGTCACGCTCTTCCTGGGCGGCTGGCGGGCCCCGTATCCGATCAGCACCTTCTGGGAGGGCGCGAACCACGGCTGGTGGCCGATGCTCTGGTTCGTGATCAAGGTCCAGCTGTTGCTGTTCTTCTTCATCTGGCTGCGCGGCACGCTGCCACGCGTGCGCTACGACCAGCTGATGAAGCTGGGCTGGAAGGTCCTGATCCCCGTCTCGGTCGTCTGGCTGATGCTCGTCGCCACGGTCAGGGCGATGCGGAACGAGGACTACGACTTCACCTCGATCGCGCTCTATGTGGGCGGCGGGGTCATCGCACTCCTCTTGCTCTCCGTGGTCGTCGACATCTTCCGCGACAAGCGCGAGAAGGAAGCCGCCGCCGAGGAGAAGCCGGTCGCCTTCGACCCGATGGCCGGTGGATTCCCCGTGCCGCCGCTGCCGGGGCAGAGCCTGCCGCCCGTCCCGCGCCGACGCTCGCGCCAGGAGCGGGAGTTGATTGTCAGTGGTGGGCCGGATACTCAAAGTGACGGAACCCGAAGTGACGGAAAGGAGGCGTCCGATGGCTGAGTCGAACCAGGAGTCACACGAATCGAACCAATCGAAGCAGGGGTTCCAGAACCCTGTCGCGGGCTTCGGCGTGACCTTCAAGGCCATGTTCAAGAAGCGGCTGACCGAGCAGTATCCGGAGCAGCAGAAGACCACCGCTCCCCGCTTCCACGGCAGGCACCAGCTGAACCGCCATCCGGACGGCCTGGAGAAGTGCGTCGGCTGTGAGCTCTGCGCCTGGGCCTGTCCCGCGGACGCCATCTATGTGGAGGGCGCGGACAACACGGACGAGGAGAGGTACTCGCCCGGCGAGCGGTACGGCCGCGTCTACCAGATCAACTACGCCCGCTGCATCCTGTGCGGCCTGTGCATCGAGGCGTGCCCCACGCGCGCGTTGACGATGACGAACGAGTTCGAGCTGGCCGACAGCAGTCGCGAGAACCTCATCTACACCAAGGAGCAGCTGCTCGCCGGGTTGGAAGAGGGCATGGTCGACAGCCCGCACTCGATCTTCCCGGGCATGGACGAGCAGGACTACTACCGAGGCCTGGTGACCGAGGCGGCGCCGGGGACGGTCCCCCAAGTCGCCCTCTCCAAGGGGGAGACGCCCCAGGAGGCGGCCGCGGACTTCGGTGACGGCGAGCCCGCGTCGGAGAAGGTGGTCGGCCGATGACGCTCGCCGCCTACACCACCTCCACCGGCGAGGCCTTCCAGTTCTGGGTGCTCGGCACGGTCGCCGTGGTCGGTGCCCTGTGCACGATCCTCATGAAGAAGGCCGTGCACAGCGCGCTCTGCCTGGCCGGGACCATGATCATCCTCGCGGTGTTCTACCTCGCCAACGGCGCGTACTTCCTGGGCATCGTCCAGATCGTCGTCTATACGGGCGCGATCATGATGCTCTTCCTCTTCGTGGTCATGCTCGTCGGCGTCACCGCCGCCGACTCCCTGAAGGAGACCATCAAGGGGCAGCGCTGGCTGGCCGCCCTGTGCGGCCTCGGCTTCGCGGTGCTGCTCTTCGCGGGTATCGGGAACGCCTCGGTGAAGGAGTTCAACGGCCTCGGCAAGGCGAACGCCGGCGGCAATGTGGAGGGCCTCGCGTCCCTCATCTTCACCAAGTACGTCTTCGCCTTCGAGATCACCGGCGCCCTGCTCATCACGGCCACGGTCGGCGCGATGGTGATGACCCACCGCGAGCGCACGGAGCGTGCCAAGACCCAGCGCGAGATGGCCGAGGCGCGCGTGCGCGAGGGCAAGCACCTGCCGCCGCTGCCGGCCCCGGGTGTCTACGCCCGGCACAACGCCGTGGACATCGCGGGCCTGCTCCCCGACGGCACCCCGTCGGAGCTCACGGTCAACAGGACGCTGCGCGAGCGCGGCCAGATCCGCGACGTGTCGGACGAGGCCCTGGACGACCTGCGGGCGCTGGAGCAGCGCTCCACCGATCGCCTGGAGCGGCCCGACCTCAAGCGGACCGACATCGGGCGGACCGAGGAGGCGTCGAAGTGAACCCCGTCAACTACCTCTATCTCGCCGCCCTGTTGTTCACGATCGGCGCGACCGGCGTGCTCATCAGGCGGAACGCGATCGTGGTGTTCATGTGCATCGAGCTCATGCTCAACGCCTGCAACCTCGCGTTCGTGGCCTTCTCCCGGATGCACGGCAACCTCGACGGCCAGATCATCGCCTTCTTCACGATGGTCGTCGCCGCCGCGGAGGTCGTGGTCGGGCTCGCGATCATCGTGTCGCTGTTCCGTTCCCGCCACTCGGCCTCGGTCGACGACGCCAGCCTGATGAAGCTGTAAGGGGTCGCTGAAAAGTGGAGAACTTGATCGCGCTGCTCGTCGCGGCGCCTCTGCTCGGAGCGGCCGTACTGCTGTGCGGCGGGCGGGCGTTGGACCGCGCGGGCCACTGGCTCGGCACGCTGCTCGCGGCCGCCTCCTTCGTCGTCGCCGTGGTGCTCTTCTCGGACATGCTCGGCAAGGGCGCCGAGGAACGCACCCTGTCGCAGCACCTGTTCAGCTGGATCCCCGTCGAGGGCTTCCAGGCGGACGTCGCCTTCCAGCTCGACCAGCTGTCGATGACGTTCGTCCTGCTGATCTCCGGTGTGGGCACCCTGATCCACATCTACTCCATCGGGTACATGGAGCACGACGAGCGGCGCCGCCGCTTCTTCGGCTACCTGAACCTGTTCCTCGCGGCGATGCTCCTTCTGGTGCTCGCCGACAACTACCTCCTCCTGTACGTCGGCTGGGAGGGCGTCGGTCTCGCCTCGTACCTCCTGATCGGCTTCTGGCAGCACAAGCCCAGCGCGGCCACCGCCGCGAAGAAGGCCTTCCTGGTCAACCGGGTCGGCGACATGGGTCTGTCGATCGCCATCATGCTGATGTTCACCACCTTCGGGACGTTCGCCTTCGGGCCCGTCCTGGAGGCCACGGGTGAGACGTCGGAGGGCAAGCTCACCGCCATCGGCCTGATGCTGCTGCTCGCCGCGTGCGGCAAGTCCGCCCAGGTCCCGCTGCAGTCCTGGCTCGGCGACGCGATGGAGGGCCCGACCCCGGTCTCGGCCCTGATCCACGCCGCCACGATGGTGACCGCCGGTGTCTACCTCATCGTCCGCTCCGGCGAGATCTTCAACGCCGCGCCCGACGCCCAGCTCGTCGTCACGGTCGTCGGAGCGGTCACGCTCCTGTTCGGTGCGATCGTCGGTTGCGCGAAGGACGACATCAAGAAGGCCCTCGCGGGCTCGACGATGTCCCAGATCGGCTACATGATCCTGGCCGCGGGCCTCGGCCCCATCGGCTACGTCTTCGCGATCATGCACCTGGTGACGCACGGCTTCTTCAAGGCCGGGCTCTTCCTCGGCGCCGGTTCGGTCATGCACGGCATGAACGACGAAGTCGACATGAGGAAGTACGGCGGCCTCAGGAAGTACATGCCGGTCACCTTCGTCACCTTCGGGCTCGGCTACCTCGCCATCATCGGTTTCCCGGGCCTGTCCGGCTTCTTCTCCAAGGACAAGATCATCGAGGCCGCCTTCGCCAAGGGCGGCACGGAGGGCTGGATCCTCGGCTCGGTGGCGCTCCTGGGCGCGGCCATCACCGCGTACTACATGACGCGCGTGATGATCATGACTTTCTTCGGAGAGAAGCGCTGGCAGCCGGACGCGGAGGGCAACGAGCCGCACCCGCACGAGTCCCCGAAGTCCATGACGATCCCGATGATCGTGCTCGCCTTCGGTTCGGTCTTCGCGGGTGGCTTCTTCAGCATCGGCGATCGCTTCATGCACTGGCTGGAGCCGGTCACCCACCACGACCACGGCGACTCGCCGCTCAGCGCCACCACGGTCACGGGCGCCACCATGGTGGTCCTCGTCATCGGCGTCGCCCTGGCCTACGTCCAGTACGGGCGCCGGCCCGTTCCGGTCACCGCCCCGCGCGGCTCGGTGCTCACCCGCGCCGCCCGCCGCGACCTGCTCCAGGACGACTTCAACCACGTCGTCCTGGTGCGCGGCGGCGAGCACCTCACGCGGTCCCTGGTCTACGTCGACCACACCTTGGTCGACGGAGTCGTCAACGGCACGGCGGCCTCGGTCGGCGGCCTCTCCGGCCGGCTGCGCAAACTGCAGAACGGCTACGCCCGCTCCTACGCGGTCTCGATGTTCGGCGGCGCTGCGGTACTCATCGCCGCGACCCTGCTGATGAGGGCGGTCTGATACCGATGTCCTTTCCTCTGCTGACAGCGACGGCGGCCCTGCCCGCGGTCGGCGCGATCGCCACGGCAGCCGTCCCGGCCGCCCGGCGGACCGCCGCCAAGTGGCTCGCGCTGCTCGTCTCGCTCGCCACGCTGGCCCTGGCCGTGACCGTGCTCGTGCGGTTCGACCCGGACGGGGACCGCTATCAACTGACCGAGTCGCACGCCTGGATCAAGGACTTCGGGGTCCGGTACGAACTGGGCGTCGACGGCATCGCCGTCGCGCTCATCGCGCTCACCGCCCTCCTGATCCCCTTCATCATCCTGGCGGGCTGGCACGACGCAGACCCCCTGGAGACGAAGTCGTCCCGCTGGCGGCCGACCCAGGGCTTCTTCGCCCTGATCCTGGCCGTCGAGGCGATGGTGATCATCTCCTTCGAGGCCACCGACGTCTTCCTGTTCTACATCTTCTTCGAAGCCATGCTCATCCCGATGTACTTCCTCATCGGCGGCTTCGGAGACCGCGCCCACGCGGGCAGCGACGAGAACGCCTCGGCCCAACGCTCGTACGCGGCCGTGAAGTTCCTCCTCTACAACCTCGTCGGCGGCCTCATCATGCTGGCCGCGGTGATCGGGCTCTACGTGGTCGCGGGGAACTTCTCGCTCCAGGAGATCTCCGCCGCGCGCGCGGACGGCTCGCTCGACATGGCGACCAACACCGAACGGCTGCTGTTCCTCGGCTTCTTCTTCGCCTTCGCGGTGAAGGCGCCGCTGTGGCCGCTGCACACCTGGCTGCCGAACGCGATGGGGGAGTCCACGGCCCCCGTCGCCGTACTGATCACGGCCGTCGTCGACAAGGTCGGCACGTTCGCGATGCTGCGGTTCTGCCTCGGGCTCTTCCCCGAGGCGAGCGAGTGGGCGACGCCCGTCGTCCTCGTACTCGCCCTGATCAGCATCATCTACGGCGCGCTCCTCGCCGTCGGCCAGCGCGACATCAAGCGCCTGGTGGCGTACGCGTCGATCTCGCACTTCGGCTTCATCATCCTCGGCATCTTCGCGATGACCTCGCAGGGCCAGTCCGGCGCGACGCTCTACATGGTCAACCACGGCATCTCGACCGCCGCGCTGATGCTGGTCGCAGGCTTCCTGATCTCGCGCCGCGGCTCGCGCCTCATCGCGGACTACGGAGGCGTGCAGAAGGTCGCCCCGGTCCTCGCGGGCACCTTCCTGATCGGTGGTCTCGCGACGCTCTCGCTGCCGGGGCTCGCGCCCTTCGTGAGTGAATTCCTGGTCCTGGTCGGCGCGTTCGCGCGCTATCCGGTGGTCGGGATCATCGCGACCCTCGGCATCGTGCTCGCCGCGCTGTACACCCTCGTCCTCTATCAGCGGACGATGACGGGCCCCGTGAAGGCGGAGGTCTCGGCCATGCCCGATCTGCGGGTGCGTGAACTGGTCGTCGTCGCCCCGCTGATCGCGCTCCTGATCGGCCTCGGGGTCTACCCGAAGCCGCTCACCGACCTGGTGAACCCGGCGGTCAAGCACACCATGTCCGACGTACAGAAGAAGGACCCCGAGCCCGAGGTGGAGGCGGCCAAGTGAGCGCATCAGCCGTCCACAGCCTGTGGACAATGGCGGCCGATCCGATCGACAAGATCGACGCGCCCAAGATCGAGTATGGGCAGCTGTCGCCGACGTTGATCGTCATCGGCGCGGCCGTCATCGGAGTGCTCATCGAAGCCTTCGTCCCGCGCAAGTCCCGTTACTACGTGCAGTTGTTCGTCTCCGTGGTGGCACTCGCCGCTGCCTTCGCCGCCGTCGTCGGGCTCGCCGCCCGCGGCTTCGGCACCACGAAGGCCCAGATCGCGGCGATGGGTGCGATCGCGGTCGACGGACCCGCGCTCTTCCTGCAGGGCACGATCCTGCTGGCCGGGCTCGTCGCGATCTTCACCTTCGCCGAGCGGCGCCTGGACCCGGCGGCGCACGGCGGTGGGGTATCCCCTGCTCGAACGAAGTTGAGAGCTTGGGGAAGCGTCGACTCGTTCGTGCCGCAGGCCGGCGCCGTTCCGGGCAGCGAGGGCGAACAGGCCGCCACCAAGGCCGGGTTCGCCACCACCGAGGTGTTCCCGCTGGCGCTCTTCGCCATCGGCGGCATGCTCGTCTTCCCGGCGGCCAACGACCTCCTGACGCTCTTCATCGCGCTGGAAGTCTTCTCCCTGCCGCTGTACCTGCTCTGCGCGCTCGCCCGCCGCAAGCGTCTGATGTCGCAGGAAGCCGCCGTGAAGTACTTCCTGCTCGGCGCCTTCGCCTCGGCGTTCACGCTCTTCGGCATCGCGCTCCTCTACGGCTACGCGGGCTCCGTGTCGTACGCGACGATCGCGAACGTCGTCGAGGGCAACGTCAAGACCATCGACCCGGCGCTCGCCGACACCATGGGCAACGACGCGCTGCTCCTGATCGGCGCCGCGATGGTCGTGACGGGGCTGCTCTTCAAGGTGGGCGCGGTGCCGTTCCACATGTGGACCCCGGACGTGTACCAGGGCGCCCCGACGCCGGTCACCGGCTTCATGGCGGCGGCGACGAAGGTGGCCGCGTTCGGCGCGCTCCTCCGTCTGCTCTACGTGGTCCTGCCGGGCCTGCGCTGGGACTGGCGGCCCGTCATGTGGGGCATCGCGATCATCACGATGCTGGGCGGCGCGATCGTCGCGATCACCCAGACCGACATCAAGCGGCTCCTCGCGTACTCGTCCATCGCGCACGCCGGCTTCATCCTCGCCGGTGTCATCGCGACCACCCCGGACGGCGTCTCCTCCGTCCTCTTCTATCTGGCCGCCTACTCCTTCGTGACCATCGGCGCCTTCGCCGTCGTCACGCTGGTGCGGGACGCGGGCGGCGAGGCCACGCACCTGTCCAAGTGGGCGGGGCTCGGGCGCAGGTCCCCGTTGGTCGCCGCGGTCTTCGCGGTCTTCCTCCTCGCCTTCGCCGGCATTCCGCTGACGTCCGGGTTCACGGGTAAGTTCGCGGTGTTCAAGGCGGCGGCGGAGGGCGGCGCGGGCGCCCTTGTCGTGGTCGGTGTCCTGTCGTCGGCGATCGCCGCGTTCTTCTACATCCGCGTGATCGTCCTGATGTTCTTCAGCGAGCCGAAGGCGGACGGCCCCACGGTTGCCGTGCCCTCGCCGCTGACGATGACGGCGATCGGGGTGGGCGTCGCGGTGACGCTGGTGCTCGGTGTGGCCCCGCAGTACTTCCTGGATCTGGCGAACCAGGCGGGAGTCTTCGTCCGGTAGCCGGATTCCTTCAGCCGGATTCCTTCGTACGCGCTCTGCCGCCCGGCCCCCCTCGTGAGACGGGGTGCCGGGCGGCAGCGTGTTCGGGGACGGTACACGGGATGTCCGGGCTCGGCCCCCAGCCTGTGGATAACTTCTCGGGGTGTCGGAGCGGGGCCCTATCGTGGAGGCAGTGGTCGAAGCGCGACGTACGGGGGCAGGGCGATGAATGGGATCGGTGGCATGGGTGAGGTGACGGAGAGCGACGCGCTGCGTACGCTCCATCGCGTCTTCGGGTACGACGCCTTCCGCGGCGAGCAGGAAGCGATCATTGAGCATGTGGTGAGCGGCGGGGACGCCGTGGTCCTCATGCCGACCGGCGGCGGCAAGTCCCTCTGCTACCAAATCCCGGCCCTGGTCAGACCGGGCACGGGCATCGTGATCTCCCCGCTCATCGCGCTCATGCAGGACCAGGTGGACGCGCTGCGGGCGCTCGGCGTGCGGGCCGGGTTCATCAACTCCACGCAGGACTTCGACGAGCGCCGCGTGATGGAGGCGGAGTTCCTCGCGGGCGAGCTCGACGTGCTGTATCTCGCCCCGGAGCGGCTGCGCCTCGACGCCACCCTGGATCTCCTGTCGCGGGGCAGGATCTCGGTCTTCGCCATCGACGAGGCGCACTGCGTCGCGCAGTGGGGCCACGACTTCCGCCCCGACTACCTGGCGCTCTCGGTGCTCGGGCAGCGCTGGCCCGACGTGCCCCGCATCGCGCTCACGGCCACGGCCACGCACGCCACGCACCAGGAGATCACGCAGCGGCTCGGCATGCCGGACGCCAAGCACTTCGTGGCGAGCTTCGACCGGCCCAACATCCAGTACCGCATCGTGCCCAAGGCCGAGCCGAAGAAGCAGCTCCTGTCCTTCCTGAAGGAGGAGCACGCGGGCGACGCCGGCATCGTCTACTGCCTCTCGCGCAACTCGGTCGAGAAGACCGCCGAGTTCCTGTGCAAGAACGGCATCGAGGCCGTCCCGTACCACGCGGGCCTGGACGGCGGCACGCGCGCCGCCCACCAGTCCCGCTTCCTCCGGGAGGAGGGCCTCGTCGTCTGCGCCACGATCGCCTTCGGCATGGGCATCGACAAGCCGGACGTCCGCTTCGTCGCCCACCTCGACCTGCCCAAGTCGGTCGAGGGGTACTACCAGGAGACGGGCCGCGCGGGCCGTGACGGCCTGCCCTCCACGGCCTGGATGGCGTACGGCCTCCAGGACGTCGTCCAGCAGCGGAAGCTGATCCAGGGCGGCGAGGGGGACGAGGCGTTCCGCCGCCGGGCCGCCTCGCATCTGGACTCGATGCTGGCGCTGTGCGAGACCGCCCAGTGCCGCAGGGCCCAGCTGCTCACCTATTTCGGCCAGGAGGCGGCCGCGCAGTCCTGCGGGAACTGCGACACCTGCCTCACCCCGCCCGAGACCTGGGACGGCACGGTCGCGGCGCAGAAGGTGCTCTCCACGGTCGTGCGTCTTCAGCGTGAGCGCGGCCAGAAGTTCGGCACGGGCCAGATCATCGACATCCTCCTGGGCAAGAAGACCGCCAAGGTCATCCAGTTCGACCACGACCAGCTCTCCGTCTTCGGCATCGGCGAGGAGCTGGCGGAGGCCGAATGGCGGGGCGTGGTCCGGCAGTTGCTGGCACAGGGCCTGATCGCGGTCGAGGGGGAGTACGGCACGCTGGTGCTCACCGAGACGAGCGGTTCCGTCCTGGGCCGCGAGCGCGAGGTGCGGTTGCGCAAGGAGCCGAAGCGGGCCGCCGCGGCGCGGGCCACCAAGAGCGAGCGCAAGGCCAAGTCCGCGGCGGCCGCCGCCGAGCTGCCGCAGGAGGCGGTGCCGCTCTTCGAGGCCCTGCGCGCCTGGCGCGCCGCCCAGGCCAAGGAGCAGGGCGTCCCCGCGTACGTGATCTTCCACGACGCCACGCTGCGGGAGTTCGCCACGCTGCGTCCCACGTCCGTGGGCGATCTGGCGGGCGTCAGCGGAGTCGGCGAGAAGAAGCGGGCGACGTACGGCGAGGGTGTGGTCGGGGTGGTCGCGGAGTTCCTGGGCGGGGCGCCGGTGGCCGGGGGCGATGCGTCTGCCGGGGCCGAGCTGCCGCTGAGCGATGAGGTGGAGCCGGACTGGGGGGACGAGGAGCCGGACTGGTAGGTCTGACTGACTTCAGGTCGGCTCCGGAGGGCACCGGAGCCGACCTGAGCGGACTGGCTACGGGGCCTTGGGTGCCGACCGCCGAGCGGTGATGGCGGTGAGGTCGAGTTCGAAGACGTAGACCACAGGGCGGCCCTTGTCGTTCTCCACGCGCCAGTAGTGACGGATGCCCGCCTTGGCGTACTTGAGGGGCTTGGCCTCGCGGTCCCGGGCCTCGGAGTCGGGGGAGACGACCTCGATGGCCAGCACCACGGTTTCCGCGGGGACGCGTGTCTGTCCGGGGTCCAGGATCTCCTCGGTGGGTACGACTCGGTGGGTACGACTCGGTGGGTACGACGACGTCGGGCTCGGGCCTGTTCTGTCGGCCTATGTCGATGGTGAATCCGCGTAGGACTTCGAGGCCTGCGGAGGCAGATTCGGAAGCCGGTCCAGGTCGTCGGCCGTCCAGCCACCCTTGGGCGGAACCGGCCACGTGGGCCCAAAAGCCTCGGGTTCGACGCTCAGCAGTGCTCCCATGGGTGGAGTCTCACCGGGGTGTCCAGCGTGTCGGGGGGACCCGGAAAGGTGCCCCGCACGTGTGAGCGAGCCTCGCGGACTTGACCCGGCAGGGGGCTGTCCGACCAGGTCACGAGCTGTCGAGGGCCTTCCTCACCGCCCCCACCACCCTCACGTCGTTCGTCCCCGAGGAGGCGGCCCGAGGTGATCAGGGCGGGGAGCCGGGCCCGGACCTGTACTCAGCGCCTGCTTGTACCAAGCGCTGAGTACACGTTCATCTCGGCCGGAGCGTTGTGCCAGGCGCTTGATGCAAGCGCCTCGGCTCAGCGTGCCGCCACGATCCGTCCCGTCACCTCGCCGAGCCCCACCTTCGTCCCGCCCGGACCCGGTGCCCACGCCGAGAGCGTGACCTCGTCGCCGTCCTCCAGGAACGTCCGCTTGCCGTCCGGGAGTTCGAGGGGGTCGCGGCCGTTCCAGGTGATCTCGATCAGGGAGCCGTACTGGCCGGCCTCCGGGCCGCTGACCGTGCCCGAGCCGTACAGGTCGCCGGTGCGCAGCGAGGCGCCGTTGACCGTCATGTGCGCCAGCTGCTGCGCGGCCGTCCAGTAGACACTGGCGAACGGCGGCTCGGAGATGACCTGGCCGTTGAGCGTGACCGTGATGCGCAGGTCGTAGCCGCCCGGCTCGTCCGCCACCGACTCCGCCGAGTCGTCCAGGTAGGGCAGGAGTTGGTGCGTGCGCTCCGGGGGAGCGGTCCGTGCCGCGTCCAGCGCCTCCAGCGGCGTGATCCACGCGGACACCGACGTGGCGAAGGACTTGCCGAGGAACGGACCCAGTGGGACGTACTCCCAGGCCTGGATGTCGCGCGCGGACCAGTCGTTGAGGAGAGTGAGCCCGAAGACGTGCTCACGGAAGTCCGCCAGGGGCACGGGAGTTCCGTGCGTGGAGGGCGCGCCGACCACGAAGCCGACCTCCGCCTCGATGTCGAGCCGGACCGAAGGGCCGAAGACCGGGGCCGAGTCGGCGGGCGCCTTGCGCTGGCCCGTCGGTCGCACGACGTCGGTCCCGGAGACCACGACGGTGCCGGAGCGGCCGTGGTAACCGATGGGCAGGTGCTTCCAGTTGGGCGTCAGCGGCGTCGGCGAGTCCGGGCGGAAGATCTGGCCCAGGTGCGTCGCGTGATGCTCGGACGCGTAGAAGTCGACGTAATCCGCGACCTCGAACGGGAGGTGCAGGGTCACTTCGGAGAGGGGGTGCAACAGGGGGCGCACGGTGTCGCGGTGGGACGGGACCGTGACCCAGGCCGTCAGGGCGCGCCGCACGTCCGACCAGGCGGTGCGGCCCGCGGCGAGCAGCGGGTTCAGCGTGGGCCGCGCGAGGAGCGAGACGTAGGGGGAGCCGAGCGCGGCGGCCGCGGCGCCCGCGTCCAGGACGTACGAGCCGAGCCGCACCCCGACCCTGCGCCGTTCGTCGTCCTCTCCGGCCAGGGAGAACACGCCGTACGGGAGGTTGTGGGGTCCGAAGGGGTCGCCCTCGGGCAGGCCGAAGGGGTCACCCTCGGGGAGGGCGGCGGAGTCGCCGGCGGCCGGGTCGAGCGGGGTCTGCTCGGACATGCGTACCTGCCTCGCTTTCCATAGGGGTGTGCCACACGTTACGTGTGGAGCCCCCTGTTGCGGCAGTGCCCAAAGAGTTCGTAATGCCCGAATAGGCCTTGATGGGCAGCTCAATTCCGGCTTGGCGTTCTTTGGAAGACACGGGTGGGGTGGGTCCGGGTTCGGTCGGTGCCTACGTGGGGGTACCCGTGGCCAGGATGAGCAGCGGCCGCGTGGAGGGGCTCCACGCCGACCACGGCCTGCGGCCCGCCTCGCGACGAGCCGCGGCACGCCGAAGCCACGCCTGGCCGGGCACCTGTCCGCGGCGTACGGCCCCGACGCCGCCTACCGCGTCCGGTCGGTCACCTGCCACTCCGTGCTGTCGACCGCCTCGATCACGAAGGGGCTGCCGGAGAGGTCCATGGCCTCCAGGGCCGCCGGGTCGGGCTCCGTGCCCTCTTCGACGGCGATGAGGATCAGGTCCTGCACCTGCTCGACCCGCCCCGCGAAGTCCCGCAGGGCGGGCCAGTCGAAGGGGAGCCCGGCAGGGGACTCCAGGGCGGCCTCCTCGAACTCCTCGACGGAGAGGCCGCCCGGCATCTCCCCGACGCCGGTGAACTCGAGGACGCGCCAGGTCCAGGCCGCCCCGCGCCCCTCGGGTACGTGGGCCAGCACGTCGGAGAGAGTGACGAAGCGCCCCCCGGGGGCGTGCATCGGGATCCGCAGGGTGACCGCGGTGTTCCTGTCGTCCGCGGCGTTCATGTCGTCTCCGGCGTCTGAGGTGTCGGGCATGGTCACGGCCATTCGAGCGGTTCGGCGGGGCCCCTCTGCCGGGTTCCGCCTGTGGGGTTCGGAAGATATCGGTGCTGGTGGGGATTGTCGTGGTTCTGCGGCCGCCCGTGGTCCGTGAAGTCGATGTCGCGCACCGGCTGGCCGTCCGCGTCGAACTCACGGGCCTGCGCGTACCGGTCGCGCCGGCCCGGCTTGATGCCGAGCTGTGTGTGGGGATAGCCCTCGGCGGCGGGGTCGGGCGCGGGGTTGCCGTGCTTGTCGCGGGGCAGCTTCCGGTCCGGGAAGCCCTGGCCGTACGGGTAGGGCGAGAGGCCGAGCGGGTCGCTCCAGGTGTGGGGATTGGCCACGTAGGAGACCGGGTTGGGCGCGGGGGCGAGGCCGAGGGGGTCCGGGGTGGCGTAGCGGCCGGTCTCCGGTTCGTAGTGGCGGAAGTAGTTGTGGTGGAGGCCCGTCTCGGGGTCGAAGTACTGACCGGGAAAGCGCAGCGGTGTGTACGCCGTGCTGCCCGATTCCCAGGCGGTGGTGCCCCATAGGGTGCTGCGGGTCCGCCAGGCGATGTCGCCCCGCTCGTCGACGAGTTCGGTGGGCGTGCCGATGAGGTCGGTGACGATCGCGAAGAAGCGGGAGTCGATCTCCTGCTGGAGGGCCGAGGGGGCGTCGAGGAGCCCGACGGCTCCCGTGGCTCCGAGGCCTTCGGAAGAGGCCTTGCCGCCCGCGGGCGTGGTGATGCGCTCCAACTGCGTCAGCGGCCGCAGACCATCGTGGTCCCAGGTCAGCGTCACCTCGTGGGGCAGGTCCCGCGCGCGGGTCGTCTGCTCGCAGAGCGTCGTTCCCTCCCAGGTGAAGTCGACCTGTTCGACGACGGTACGGCCGTCGTCGGCGAGCCGCTGCTTGGCCGAGCGCCGCCCCAGCGGGTCGTACCGGTACGTCCACCGGGTGCCGTCCGGAGTGACCACGGAGCGGAGCTTGTCCTGCACGTCCCACTCGTAGCGCCAGGTCTCCGGCTTGCGGGAGAGCCGGGTCCGCTGCCGCAGGACGACGCGGCCCAACGCGTCGTACTCGTACCGGACACGGCCCGCGTGCGTGAGGCGGGTCCCCTCGTAGGCGCGCGTGCCGACCGCGTCCTGGCCGGGGTGGGTGCTCGGCCAGGCGGCCTCGGTCTGATTGCCCGCCTGGTCGTAGGCGTACCGCTCGCTCCATCCGTCGGCGTGCACGGCAGTGACCCGCTTCGCCGCGTCGAGGCCGAAGCTGCGGCTCCCGGAGAGCTGGTCGTCGACGCCGAGGAGGCTGCCGTCACCGCCGTACCGGTAGGCGCGGTGCTGGACGCGGCGCGTGCCGCCCGCCGTCACGGACTGCGCGGTGAGGCGGCCCTGTTCGTCGAAGGAGTGGGTGAGGGTGAGCTCGGCCCCGATGTGCCGGGCGACCTCCTGGCCCGCCGCGTCGTACTCGAAGCGGAGCGCGTGGCCCGAGGCGCTCGCCCCGTTCCGGTTGCCCGCGGCGTCGTAGGACCAGGTCGTCGTCGCGCCGCTCGGCGTGGTGCGGCTGACGACGCGGCCCAACGCGTCGTACACGTGGGTGAGTTCGCGTCCGTCGGTGCTCTGGGAGACGAGGCGGCCCGCCGCGTCCCTGCGCAGCGTGAGCGTGCTGTCCGCGGTGGTCGCGCGGACGAGGCGGCCCGCCGGGTCGTAGGCGTACTCCGTGACCGCGCCCTCGGCGTCGGACCGGACGACCCGTCCCAGGCTGTCGTGCGCGTACTCCACACGCCCGCCGAGGGCGTTGGTGCGCGCGACGAGGTGGCCCGCCGCGTCGTGGGTGTAGTGGACGCTGCGGCCGTCGAAGTCCGTCTCGGACACCGGGCGCCCGGCGGCGTCGTAGGTGTACTGCCAGGTGAGTCCCTGCGGATTCGTGACCGAGGTGAGCCGCAGCGAGGGGTCGTGCCGGAAGGTGTAGCGCGCGCCGTCGGGGTCGGTGCGGGCGGACATCATGTCGAAGTGGGTGTACTCGAACCGTGAGACGGCGCCCGTCGCGTCGGTGTGACTGACGCAGTTGCCCTCCCCGTCGTACTCCCAAATCTCAGCGGCCCCGTCCGCGGCGGCGCGGCTGGTCAGCAGGCCCTCCGTCGACCAGGTGAAGCGGGTGGTGCGGCCCAGCGGATCGGTGAACCGGTGGGGCAGACCGGTCGCGGTGCGGGCCCACCGGGTGGTGCCGCCCAGCGGATCGCGCGAGCTCAGCGGCAGGCCCGCGGGGTCGCACTCGACCGTGGTGGTGTGGTCCAGCGGGTCGGTGATCGAGGTGATGTGCCCCTGCGCGGAGTAGCCGTAGCGGTAGGTCGCCCCGTCCGTGTCCGTGACGGCCGTGCAGTTGCCGCGCGCGTCGTACGCACGGTGCCAGCTGGTCCCGTCGGGGAGGCGCGCCGCCGTCGGCAGGGCGAGGGCGTCGTCGTAGGCGTACTGGACGGTGCTCCCGTCGGGCCTGGTCACCAGAGTGGGGTGGCCGAGGCCGTTGCGCTCGTACCGCGTCGTGCGCCCCAGCTCGTCGGTCCGGGACAGGGGGCGGTGGTGCTCGTCCCAGGTGGTGCGGACAGTGCCGCCGAGCGGGTCGATCTCGGCGACGACCTGGCTGTTGTCGTTGACGACGAAGCGGGTGACGGCGCCCTCGGCGGTCGTCAGGGTGGTGACGCGGGCGCCCGGCCAGTCGGCGGAGCGGCCGTCGTAGTCGAGGGTGATGGCGATGTGCCCGGCTTCACCGCCCTCGGCGACACAGCGGTCGAGTGCGTCGTACGCGTAGTCGTAACGGCTGCCGTTGCTGTCGGTCCACGAGGTGACCCGCAGCCGCTCGTCGTACGTGAACACCAGCGGGTGGCCGGTGCTGTTGACGACCGTGGTGAGGTTGCCGTCGGTGTACTCGTACGTCCTGACGGTGAGGTCCGAGCCGTCCGCCGAGCCGCCCGCGAGGACGAGCGAGGTGATGTGGCCCTCGTCGACGGTCAACTTGAGGTGGTAGCCGCCCGAGTGCCGGATGGCGAGCGGGGTGCCCTCCTCGTCGTGGTCGAAGTCGATGCGGTTGTGGTTGCGGTCGGTGATCCGCTGGATCAGTGCGACGCCGTCGACGGGCGCGGCGAAGAAGCGGGTGTGGCCGGTGTACGGATCGTCGATCCGGTATCCGCCGTTGTCGAGCCGGGTGAGGGGCTGGCGCGCGCCGGCCTCCGGGAGGACGGGTGTGCCGGGCTCGACGGGGTGGGGGTAGGCGAGCAGCAGGCCGTCCTCGGTGACGTGGACGACTCCTCCGGAGTGGACCTCCAGGTGCTGGTCGATGGTGGAGGCCCAGGTGGGCCCGAACCACCAGCCGGTGCGGTAGCCGGAGGACACGCGGCGGTGGAAGGCCAGCGGCAGGGTGCCCGGCAGCGTGATGTCGGTCTGCGGCAGGAACATGAAGCCGGTGGCCATGTCGATCGGGTCGGAGCCCCGGGACGTCACGGCGTCGGCGGCGCGGTTGTCGGCGCCCTTGGCGCCGCTCTTGAGGGCGTCGTCGGCGTTCTTGCCGAGGCCCTTCACTCCCGCCTTCAGGCCCTTCACGCCCTTGGCGAGTTTGGCGGCGGTGGTGATGCCCTTCATGCCGGGGACGCAGTCCATGGCGGCGAACGCCACGTCCATGAGGGTGGCTTGGCCCTTGGCGTATTTGCTCAGGGTGTCCGCCAGCACGATCGCGCCCGCGACGATGACGATCGCGGCGAGGATGGGCCCGCCGACGATCATGGCGATGACGCCGACGACGGCGACGACGACCTTGCAGACGGCGACGATGGTGTCCCAGTTGTCGGAGACCCAGTCGCCGATCTCCTCCCACCACTTGCGGTTCTGGATACCGGCGTCGGAGGCCTCGTCGATCTTCCGCTTCGCGGTCCCGGCCGCTTCCTCGCGCATCTTGCGCGCGTCCTCGGCCATCTTCTTCGCCGCGTCCAGCGCGCTCTTCGCCGAGTCGACATCGCCCTGGGCGGACTTCTGGGCCTTCTCGGCCGAGGCGGCGTTGCGGGTGGCCGCCTTGACCTTGTCCGGGTCCGGCGGCGGCACGTCCTTGCCCTTGCTGCCGTCGTCCTTGTACTTGTCGGCCTCCTTGCCGGCCTTGTCCACCCACGAATCGGCCGAGGAGAGACGGGACTTGGCGCTGCTGAGATCGGCCTGGGCCTCGCGGCCCTTGACCAGCGCCTTGTCCGCCAGCGTCTGGGCGCGCTCCAACTCCGGCCAGTACGCGGCCAGGGCGTCACCGGCCATGTCGTAGCTCTTCTTGAGCTTCTTCAGCTTGCTGGGCGCGTCCTCGAACTTCTCCGTGAACGCCTCCGCGGTCTGCCCGGCCCACTGCAGGATCGCGTCCTCGCCCGCCATCCCCTTGATGTCCCGCAGTACCTTGCCGACGTCGTCGGCGAAGTCGTGCAGGTCCTTGGCGAGCTTGCGGACCCGCTGCGGATCACCCGGCGTCGGATCCTTCTCCAGATCAAGTACATGCCAATCCGACGGCCGATGGCCCCCCATGTGTCTTCCCCCGTCTCGTGCGCACTCTCAGCGACGTACTCGCGCCCAAAACTACTGGCTGTGCGGTGACAAGGGGGAATGCGTCTCCCGTGGTTACCAAACGAGTACGTCGTGAGACGTGTGTCGCCCGGACCCGGCGTTGCGGAATGCGGTGTCGCGGAACGCGGTGTTGCGGAATGGCAGAGTCCACTTTCTGGTGAACCACAGTCGGCCCGGCCGCCACCAGCCTCACATGCACCTTGTCAAGCCGCTTCCGGTGGGGCCCAGGATCCGTATTCTCTGGATCATGGCCGCTCCCCTCGCATATGCACTCATCGCCACTGACCTGGACGGGACGCTGCTGCGCGGCGACGACACGGTCTCCGACCGGTCCCGGCGGGCGTTGGCCGCCGCCCGTGAGGGGGGCGCGAGGCACCTCGTGGTGACGGGTCGGCCCGCGCCGCGCGTGCGCCCCCTCTTCGACGACCTCGGCTACGACGGCCTGGCCGTCTGCGGGCAGGGAGCGCAGCTGTACGACGCCGGGGCGGACCGCATGGAGTGGTCGGTGACCCTCGACCGCGAGCTCGCAGAGGCCGCGCTCGGCAAGATCGAGGCGGAGGTCGGGCAGGTCTACGCGGCCGTCGACCAGGACGGCGTGGACGGCCTCACACTCATCGAGCCGGGCTACGAGATGCCGCACCCCACGCTGCCCGCGGTGCGCGTGCCCGGCCGCGGAGTGCTGTGGGAGGAGCCCATCAGCAAGGTCCTGCTGCGCCATCCGACGCTGGCGGACGACGAGTTGGCGGCGGTGGCGCGCGACGCGGTGGGCTCGCTCGCCACCGTGACGATGTCGGGGCCCGGCACCGTGGAGCTCCAGCCGTGCGGGGTGACCAAGGCGACCGGGCTCGCGCTGGCCGCCGAGCGGCTGGGGCTGACGGCGGCCGACACGGTCGCCTTCGGGGACATGCCCAATGACATCCCCATGTTCATGTGGGCGGCGCACGGCGTTGCCATGGCCAACGCCCACGACGAACTCAAGGCAGTGGCCGATGAGTTGACTTTGTCGAACGAACAAGACGGCATCGCCGTCGTTGTCGAACGTCTGCTGACCGGTTAGGCAGGCCGGAGCGGCCCGTTGGCCCGTCAGCCCGCAGTCCGCCGAATCCGCCTCTCCCACGTCCGGTGGAAGACGACCTCGCCCCCGTCCTTGCACACCACCTCGTTCGAGGTGATGAAGTCCGCCGCGTCGCACGTGATCTCCGAGTGCGTCTCGACGGTCACGTCCCAGGAGAGTTCGGGCCGGTGCAGGCGGATCGTCCAGTCCGAGCGGGTGCGGGCGCTCAGCGGGTCGTCCTCGTGGATCGTGTACGTCTCCAGGGCGTCCTCGGTGAACTCCAGGCCGTCGGGGTACACGCGCGTGCCGCCGTAGCGCGGGTCGACCTCCAGGCGCCACTCTCCCCTGGCGACATCGCGTACGACGAGACGCTCGGGGCGCTGTGCGTCGAGGGTCGCGGGGAAGACCACGCCGAGCGGCTCCGACTGCTCGGGCGCCTCGAAGGTGATCGACGGGTCCAATTCGCCCTCGCGCACCGGAAGTTCCAGCGAGCTGCCCACCGGCTCCAGGGCGAAGCCCGCCGAGTCGGTCTGCGGCCAGATCCACGGCCAGTACGCGGAGGAGACCGCGAGGCGGATGCGGTGGCCCGGCGGGAAGGTGTGACCGACGCCGTTGAGCTCGAAGGTCACGTCCTCGGTGGCGCCGAGCGGCCAGGCGTCCGCGCGGTCCCTGCCGTGGCGGGCCGAGAGGTTGAGCACACCCCGGGTGACGAGGGTGGACGAGCCGTCGGGCGCGATGTCGCAGAGGCGGGCGACGGCCTGGCCGTACGGCACGTCCATGCGCAGCCGCAGAGTGACCCTGGGCCGCCCCAGAATGCGTACCTCCGAAGGGACCTCGAACTCGAAGCATGCCGACTTCGCGTCCTCGTCCCGCTGGTCGGGCGGCAGGTCGGCGTCGTTGCCGAACGGGAAGAAGCGGCCGGCGTCCAGTCCCGTGTGCATGGGGGAGTCGACGATGACAGGGGTGCCCTGGAGGGCGTAGGCGGTGGGGGTGACGTTCGGCGACGGCCAGGCGGGGTCGCCGACCCAGCCGCCCTTCATCTCCTCGTACACCGTCGCGGGCGGATGCGAATCGCTGATCCAGGAGCGGAGTTTCGGCTCGGCCATCACCCCGGTGTCGACACCCTTGAGGTGGTGGTCCCACCAGCGCAGCGTCTCCTGGAGGAAGCCGATCGCGGGTCCTGGCGGCAGGCCGCGGTCCGGGTACTGGTGCGACCAGGGGCCGATCAGCCCTCGTACGCGGTCGTCGGGGAGGTGTTCGACCAGGCGCAGGACCGTGTCGCGGTACGGGTCGTGCCAGCCGCCCACCGCGAGGACGGCGGCGCCGATCGCGGAGTAGTCCTCGCAGACGCTGCCGTGCCGCCAGTAGTCGTCGCGGGTCTGGTGGTCCAGCCAGGTGTGGATGAACGGGTCGACGGCTTCGAGGCGGGTCAGCCACATCTCGCGCCAGGCGTCGCCCACGAACCGCGGGTCCGGCGGGCGCGACACGAAGGCCAGCATCGTCGCCGCCCACGCGTGCATGTCCACCGCGAGGACGGAACCACCCATGTAGTGCACGTCGTTGTCATAGCGGTCGTCCGCGGAGCAGACCGTGACGATCGCCTTGAGCGGCTCGGGCGCGAGCGCCGCGATCTGGAGGGAGTTGAAGCCGCCCCAGGAGATGCCGAACATGCCGACCCTGCCGTTCGACCAGGGCTGTGCGGCCAGCCAGTTCACCACCTCGACGCCGTCGGACAGCTCCTGCGCCGAGTACTCGTCGGTGGGCAGCCCCTCGCTGTTGCCGTGCCCGCGGACGTCGACGCGCACGGAGGCGTATCCGTGGCCCGCGTACCAGGGGTGGCGCTGCCAGTCGCGCGGCGCCGTCCAGTCGCTCAGGCGATAGGGGAGGTATTCGAGGAGCACGGGGACGGGCTCGTCGGTGACCGGGCGCCACACGCGCGCGTACAGCTTCGTCCCGTCGGCGAGGGGTACGCGGATGTCCTCGTGCGTGGTCTCGTACGGGAAGTCGGTCCGGATCTTCGGGTGTGACATGGGAGGAACCTCAGTGGACGGGATGTCCTCGGTGGGCGGGGTGCCCTCAGTGGACGGGGTGCATGGTGCGGCGCAGCCACGGCGCGAGTGCGATCACGGCGATGCCCGCGACCACGGCGATGCCGCCGTTCACGCCGAAGTACGCCGGGTTGGAGACCTCTCCGTAGAGCTTCACCACCTGTGCCTGGATGCCGTTGGCGAGCGCGAGGGACAGGAACCACAGCGCCATCGTCTGGCTGGCGAAGGCCTTCGGGGCGAGCTTGGTCGTCGCCGACATGCCCGAGGTCTCCAGGAGGACGTCGCCGAGCCCGAGCAGCAGATAGGAGCCGACGATCCACCAGGCGGCCATCTCGTACGTGTCTCCGCTGTGCCCCGAGGTGGGCAGGACCATCAGCAGGAACGACAGACCGCCCAGGATCACACCGAACGCGATCTTGTTGGAGGCGTGCGGCTGGCGCGGGCCCATCCGTGCCCAGACGGCGGCGACCACCGGGGCGAGCGCGACCTCGAAGGCGCCGAGCGCGGAGGCGTACCAGCCGGCGGGGAAGTGGAATCCGAGGATCGACGTCTCCGCGTTCGTCGACGCGAGCAGCATCATCGTCGAGTACGCCTGGAACAGGATGAAGTTGAAGACGACCGAGGCGAGGAAGAGGACCACGTAGGGGCGCAAGCGGAGGCGCTCCTCGGCCGTCACGCGCGGGCTGCGGAACATCACCGCGAAGTAGACGACCGGCGCGATCACCGAGATGAGGGTGAGCAGGTCCACGAAGCGGTCCATCGTGAGCCAGCCGACGGAGGCGAGCAGCCCCGCGACCGCGGCGGCGACGACGACCCCGGCGACGATCATGAGGATCGCTCGCCGCATCGCGTCCTGAGGCAGCGCGAACTCGGCGGACGCCTTGCGCCCGGCGAGGTGACGCCGTCCCGCCACGTACTGGATGAGACCGAACGTCATGCCGATCGCGGCCGCCGAGAAGCCCCAGTGCCAGCCCTTGTGGTCGCCGAGCCAGCCGGTGATCAGCGGACCCGCGAAGGCGCCCACGTTGATCGCCATGTAGTAGAGCGCGAAGCCGGCGTCGCGGCGCTCGTCCTCGGTGCGGTAGAGCTTGCCGACCATCGAGGCGACATTGGGCTTGAGCAGGCCGGTGCCCGCGCTGATCAGGCCGAGGCCCACCCACGTCATGGTCGGCGTCGGCACCGCCATCGAGTAGTGGCCGAAGGCGATGAGGATGCCGCCCCACAGCACCGCGCGGTACGACCCGAGGATGCGGTCGGCGAGCCAGCCGCCCGCCACGGAGACCAGATAGACCAGCGTTCCGTACGCCGCCGAGACCGACGCCGCCGTCCCGGGAGCCATCCCCATGCCGTCGTTCGCGACGGAATCGGCGAAGTAGAGGACCAGGATGGCCTGCATGCCCAGAAACGAGAAGCGTTCCCAGACCTCCAGGCCGGAGAGGGTGAGCAGACCGCGTGGCTGCCCGAAGAAGGCGTGGTCGTCGCCCGGCGGCGGATCCGTCGGCGGCTCTGCGGGCGGCTCGTACTCGGCCGTAGTACGGGACAAAGCGGCTGCTCCCGGTCGTTACGGTTCTTCTGGTGCGGGGCGGTCTTGTCAGTCTTATGGGCTGATCAAGAACATACCGGGGGAGATTGCACTCTGCCCGGCCGCCGTTGTGCGGGCAGGTGCTCGCTGTGATCGAAAGTCGACCGGATACGCTGACTTGAGTGATGGCAGCGACACATCGACAAACCGTGTCATCGACCGAGATCCAATGATCGACCGAGTTCGCCATGTGATCGTCAGCAGACAGGAGAACCTCTCGTGACCGTCGTCGGGCCTTTTGGGCTGAGCGTGCGGGACCAGGCTCTCGAAGCCGATGTCCAGGCAGGGTTGGCGGCTGTCGAGGAGGGCCTGCTCGAGGCCACCAAGAGCGAGGTGCCCTTCATCACCGAGGCGGCCCAGCACCTGGTCCGTGCCGGGGGGAAGCGTTTCCGCCCCCTGCTCGTGATGCTGGCCTCCCAGTTCGGCGATCCCTACGCGCCGGGCGTCGTGCCCTCCGCCGTGGTCGTCGAGCTCACGCACCTCGCGACGCTGTACCACGACGACGTGATGGACGAGGCGGACGTGCGCCGCGGCGTCGACAGCGCCAACCAGCGCTGGGGCAACTCCGTCGCCGTCCTGACCGGGGACTTCCTCTTCGCCCGCGCCTCGTACATCCTGGCCGACCTCGGCCCCGAGGCCGTCCGCATCCAGGCGGAGGCCTTCGAGCGTCTGGTCACCGGCCAGATCCTGGAGACCGCGGGGCCGTCCGAGGGGCGCGATCCGGTCGACCACTACCTCGACGTGCTCGGCGGCAAGACCGGCTCGCTGGTCGCCGTGGCCTGCCGGTTCGGCGCGATGATGTCCGGCGCCGACGAGACCGTCGTGGACGTCCTGACGCAGTACGGCGAGCGGCTCGGCGTCGCCTTCCAGCTCGCCGACGACGTGCTTGACATCGCCTCCGACTCGCACGAGTCCGGCAAGACGCCCGGCACGGACCTGCGCGAGGGTATCCCCACGCTGCCGGTTCTCCGTCTGCGCGAGCGCGTGGCGCGGCTCGGCCTCGCCGAGGACATCGCCCTGAGCGAGCTGCTCGCCTCCGACCTCACCGACGACGCCCGGCACGCCGAGGCGCTCGCCCGGCTCCGCGTGCACCCCGCCCTGGAGCACGCCCGCAGGGACACCGTGCGCTACGCGGAGGAGGCGCGGGCTGCGCTGGCGCCGCTGCCGGAGTGCGACGCGAAGGCCGCGCTGGTGGAGCTCTGCGACCTGGTGGTGCACCGCGCGGGCTGAGGTCCACGGACCCACGGCCGCGTGACCTGCGTCACGGCGCGCACCCCTGTCGATCGGCGGTGCCACCCCCTACGGGTCGGGGGAGGCGCCGCCGCTTCGTGTCATCCCGCGGGAGTACGTGGAGTTGCGCCCGGGGTCTGACGCTTCTTCCTGGCCGATTTGGTCGGATGGAGTCCAACAAGGACAACCACTCCTGACCAATTCGGGTGAGAATGGCGGCGCGGGGTGGACGAAGGCACGTACAGGGAAAAGGCCGCCGCCGACCACGGAGGTAGGGCACACAATGGCACCGTACGAACCGGAACAGGACACCAGTGAGGCCGGGGACCTGAGCGCCGGCCGCCGCAAGGCGGCGCGCTACGTGGTCCCGCTCGCGGTGGCGGGGGTGGCGGCGGCGACCATCGGGCTCGTCCCGGCGCTCGCCACGTCGGGCGACCCGGATCTGCCGAAGATCACCGCCCAGGAGCTCATCGAGAAGATCGCCGCGTCCGACACGCAGCAGC
Organism: Streptomyces sp. NPDC041068; assembly: GCF_040647455.1. NCBI lineage: Bacteria > Bacillati > Actinomycetota > Actinomycetes > Kitasatosporales > Streptomycetaceae > Streptomyces > Streptomyces sp. NPDC041068. The sequence continues at coordinate 1,195 of NZ_JBEZCG010000031.1, read as the reverse complement.
TCTCCGGCAACGTCAAGATCAGCACCGATCTGGGCCTGCCGTCGATGGGCGGCATGGCGGGCGGCTTCGCCGGTGGCGGCGGCTCGGACCACGGCGAGGACGGCGGCGGCGAGGGCTCGGCCGCCGACCCCAAGAGCAAGCTGATGGAGCTGGCGTCCGGCACGCACACGCTGCGCGTCGCGGCCGACGGCCCCGACAAGCAGAAGGTGTCCGTCCTGGACGACGCCGCCGAGTACAGCCTGATCCACAACGGCGACGACCTGTGGGCGTACGACAGCAAGTCGAACGAGGCGTATCACGCGAAGGGTGCCGCGGACGCCGAGGACGCCTCGGGCAAGGGTGCCGACAAGTCCGATGGGTCCGACAAGGGCGCGCCCGAGGACGTGGCGAAGGAACTCCCCGCCACCCCCAAGGACTTCGCAGAGCAGGCCCTGAAGGCCGTCGACGACACGACGTCCGTGAAGGTCGACGGCACCGCGCAGGTCGCGGGCCGCGACGCGTACCGCCTGGTCGTCAAGCCCAAGCAGTCCGGTTCGACGGTCGGTCAGATCACGGTCGCGGTCGACGCCAAGACCGGTACGCCGCTCAAGTTCACCCTGACCCCGGCCTCCGGCGGCGCCGCCGTGATCGACGCGGGCTTCACGAAGGTCGACTTCGGCAAGCCGTCCGCGTCCACCTTCGACTTCACGCCGCCCAAGGGCGCGAAGGTCACCGAGGCCGACGAGCACGCCGCCGACGAACGTGGGTTCAAGGACAAGGGTGGCAAGGAGTTCGAGGAAGAGGGCCTCAACGACCTGAAGGTCATCGGCGAGGGCTGGAGCTCCATCGCCGAGCTGAAGCTGCCGGGCGGCCAGGGCCTGCCGACGGCCGGTTCGGGCGACGTGCCGCCGGACGCGCAGAAGCTGCTCGACTCGCTGGGCGACCAGGTCAGCGGCAAGTTCGGCTCCGGCACGGTCTTCTCGACCCGCCTGATCAACGCCCTCGTCACCGAGGACGGCAAGGTCTACGTGGGCGCGGTCACGAAGGACGCGCTCGTGAAGGCGGCGAACGCGGCGCACTAGGCGTGTGGCCCGAGCGGCGGATCGAGGGTGACGTCACCCCCGGTACGCACCGCCGGCCGCCCGCCCCCGGGCCGCGAGGGGGGGGGGCGGTGCGCGCGGCTGGCCACGGGAGGTGTGTTCTCGGGTGGAGTGAG